>JAGBKI010000039.1 GCA_017933995.1 Bacteroidaceae bacterium
ATGCGCGAGTTCGAGCAGATGGAGATGCAGTACTTCGTGCGCCCCGGCACCGAACTCGAATGGTTCCAGCGATGGAAGCAGCAGCGCATGGCCTGGCACCAGGCACTCGGTTTCGGCGCCGAGAACTACCGCTTCCACGACCACGACAAACTGGCCCACTACGCCAACGCAGCCACCGACATCGAGTTCCACATGCCCTTCGGCTTCAAGGAGGTGGAGGGCATACACAGCCGCACCGACTTCGACCTCTCCCAGCACGAGAAGTTCAGCGGACGCTCCATCAAGTACTTCGACCCCGAGACCGGCGAAAGCTACACGCCCTACGTCATCGAGACCTCCATCGGCGTCGACCGCATGTTCCTCAGCGTCATGTGCCACGCCTACTGCGAGGAGCAGCTCGAAAACGGCGAAACGCGCACCGTGCTGCGCCTCCCCGCCGCCCTCGCGCCCACAAAGTTAGCCATTCTCCCGCTGGTGCGCAAGGACGGCCTGCCCGAAAAGGCGCGCGAGATTATGAACGAACTCAAGTTCCACTTCAACTGCAAGTACGAGGAGAAGGACACCATCGGCAAGCGCTACCGCCGCCAGGACGCCATCGGCACGCCCTACTGCATCACCGTCGACCACGACACCCTGCAGGACGGCACCGTCACCCTGCGCGACCGCGACACCATGCAACAGCAGCGTGTGCCCGCCGCCCAACTCCGCGCCCTGCTCGAAGAAAAGGTAAGCATCACCGGGCTGCTCAAGACCATTGACAACAAGGCTTAATAAGGTTTAAGAGGTTTAATGAGGTTTAAGAGGTTTAAAGCTGCGCGCCGCCCAGCCACCCCATTAAGCCCAGCCACCCCATTAAGCCCAGCCACCCCATTAAGCCCAGCCACCCCATTAAGCCCAGCCCTCCCCCATAAACCCCAGCACCCACCAGCCCCCCACCCGATGAAAACCCGCCTTCTCCTGCTTCTCCTCCCCCTGCTCGCCCTCTGCGCCTGCTCCGAGGAGAGCGAAAACGACAACAACAACGAATACGCCAACTGGCAGGTTCGCAACGAGCAGTTCTTCGCCCAGAAGATGGCCGAGGCACGCGCCGCCCGCGATGCCGCCCGCGCCCTCTACGGCGACGCCTGGCAAGAGCACAGCGAATGGCTCATCCTGCGCGACTACCAGCTTTCGCCCGATGCCGCAGCAAGCTATCTCGACAGCATACCCGTGCAGGTGTTGCAACGCGGCACCGGCAGCGGCAGCCCGCTCTACACCGACACCGCCAGCGTCTGCTACCTGGGGCGCCTGATGCCCACTGACGTACATCCGCAGGGCTACCCCTTCAGTTTCACCGGCACGTTGCCCACTGACGCGCAGGTGTTTGGCGAGACAACCCGCGCCCCGGTCAAGTCGCTCGTCAGCGGCAACGTAGCTGGTTTCACCACCGCCCTACAACACATGCACATCGGCGACCGCTGGCGCATCTATCTCCCCCCCGGCCAGGCATACGGCAGCAACGCCACTACCCTCATCCCTGCCTACTCCGTCCTCGACTTCACCCTCGAACTGCGCGCCTATTTCAAGCCGCAGTGAGAACGCCCGCAATCCTATAGAATACGTGCCGCGCAGTGGTTCATCCACAGCGCGGCACGCGTTTTTGTTTGAAACGCCGACGTGTTCACTTGGCAGCCGTGTAGAGCGTGTTCAGCCCGAAAGTGAAACGCTTGAAACGGACATCCGTATAGCCAATCTCGCCGAGGATGCGCGCCATGCGCTCGCCCTGCGGGAAAGCGGCCATCGTGGCGGGCAGGTAGCGGTAGGCCGCACCGTCGCCACCGAGCAGTTTGCCCATCAAAGGCATATAGACCTTGCTGTATATAGCGAAGAGCCACGACATCGGCGCGCGGCGCGGCGTGGTGAGTTCGCAAATGACCAAACGCCCGCCGGGGCGCAACACGCGACGCATCTCTGCCAATCCACGGTCGAGGTCGGCAAAGTTGCGCGCGCCATAGGCCACCGTCACCGCGTCAAAGGAAGCATCGGCATAAGGCAGGGCGAGCACATCGCCCTTTTCAAACGACACGCGCGCATTCCCCGACTTCCGCACCTTTTCACGCCCCACGGCAAGCATACCCTCCGAGAGGTCAAGCCCCGTCACCTTTGCCTCGGGAAGCATCTGCGCCTCCAGGAGGGCGAAATCGCCCGTACCAGTGGCTACATCAAGAACATCCTGAGGCGAATAGGGTTGCAGGGAACGTATGGCCGCACGCCGCCAACGGCGGTCGATGCCGAAGGACAGCAAGTGGTTCAGCAGGTCGTAGCGCGGGGCGATGCCGTCGAACATACGCTCCACTTGTTCGGCCTTTTCGCCGTCCTGCGCATAGGGCTTTATGGTTTCTTGGGTGTACTTCATAGTTTCTCGGACGAATTTCATAGTTTCTCGGACTTACTTCGTTTTTTCTCGGACGAAGATTTTCCGAGCCCCGCTGTTTTCTTTTCGGCGGCAAAGATACAGCAAGGCGAGCGCAATGGAAAGAAAGCTTGCTTTCTTTTCAATGCCGAGCCGCAGCGTATCTTCGGTAAAGCCAAAGATACAGCAAGGCGAGCGCAATGAAAAGAAAGCTTGCTTTCTTTTCAATGCCGAGCCGCAGCGTATCTTCGGTAAAGCCAAAGATACAGCAAGGCGAGCGCAATGGAAAGAAAGCTTGCTTTCTTTTCAATGCCGAGCCAAGCGTACTGCAAGACAAACGAAAAGGCATATACAACAGTCTAAAAGCTCAAAATCAGACAAAAAGAATGATTATAAATAAGGTTTTTCTGTTTTTTGCATACTTTTGCAATCAGACAAACCAAAAGAACAAGCCCGTGGATAACCTTCTCTTCGCTCCCGAAACGGTCGGCACCGTGGACAAGCAAACCGAATGCAGCCCCTTGGCCGAAGCGTTGGCACGCGCTGCCACAGAAAAACTGGTCGGCAGCGGCGAAAGTCTGACACCGCAGGAGGCGCAGGCCATCATTGATGCTCACACACCTGCGACAAAAGAAATGCCGGCGACGTCTGGCACAAAAGAAACAGCCGGAAAGCCGCTGGAAACGACACCCGAAGTCACTTCGCAAAACAACGCTGCGCCTCTGGTGGTGAAACGCCCCGATGTGTTGGAATGCGACGTGGTGCGCTTCCAGAACAACAAAGAGAAGTGGGTCGCCTTTGTCGGCCTGCTCGACGGCAAGCCATACGAAATCTTCACTGGGCTACAGGACGACGACGAAGGCATACTCCTGCCCAAGAGCGTCACCAAGGGACGCATCATCAAACAACCACAGTCCGACGGCACAAAGCGCTATGACTTCCAGTTTGAGAACCGACGCGGTTTCAAAACCACCGTCGAGGGACTCAGCGGAAAGTTCAACCCAGAGTATTGGAACTACGCCAAACTCATCAGCGGCGTGTTGCGCTACGGAATGCCTATCGAAAACGTGGTGCGTCTCGTGGCCTCCCTCCAGCTCGACAACGAAAGCATCAACAACTGGACGACGGGCGTGCAGCGCGCGCTGAAAAAGTACCTGCCATCCGACACCTTGGAAAGCAGCGAGACCAGCGACCAGCCGTAAAGCCCGTCCGCCACAAGCAACGACTATTTTCACCCCAAAAACTTTTCCGTTATGAACATCGAAAGCCTTAGCGTGAAAATCCGCAAGATGAAATTCTTTGCCTACCACGGCGCTTACCCCGAAGAGCGGCAGAAAGGCGGCTCCTACACCGTTACGCTCGAACTCGAACTGGCTGGCACGCGCGCAGCCGAAAGCGACCAGCTGACGGACACGGTGGACTACGCCGAGGTGTACGACCTCGTGCGCCAGACGATGGTCGTGCCCAGCAACATCATCGAACACGTGGCCGCCCGCATCGCCCAAACCGTGCTCGACGCATTCCCGCTCGTAAAAGCCGTCACCGTGAAACTGGTAAAGGACAATCCCCCCATCACCGGCGCGAACTTCAATGGCTCGGCCGTACAACTTCGTGCCACACGCTAACATTTTTTCACTTTTTGGGCGCATATTCCAAAGAAACGCCTACCTTTGCACTTACAAAGCCGCCGTGAGGCAGCCCGAACAAGAACATAACATACACATAACAATTTAATCTTATCACTTATGGCTTATGTAATTAGCGACGATTGCGTTGCCTGCGGCACGTGTATCGGCGAATGTCCCGCTGGTGCCATCAGCGAGGGCGACAAGTATTCTATTGATCCCGACACCTGCTTGGACTGCGGCACTTGTGCCGATGTCTGCCCCACCGGAGCAATCAGCCCCGGGGAGTAAGCATTTGGGAAATACTGATAACAAAAGTGACGGAAGCACAAGGGGTGCTTCCGTTTTTGTTTGCCCCGCCACAATCGTGGGAAGAGCGTCGGGCTGAACCAAGGAAATCAGACCTCGATGCGCAGACCGTCGTAGGCAAAACGAACCGAAGGCGGAAGGCAGCCGCTGGACTCGGCGTGGGGCGGAGCATCGTGGTTAAAATGCGTGAGGAAAGTGCGCTCAGCGCCGATTTCAGCGGCCAGTGCCACGGCCTCGGCAATGGTCTGGTGGGTGGGGTGCGGCTTGTGTCGCAAGGCGTTCAGCACCAGCGTGCGCACGCCGCGCAACATCTCCACCGAGGCCGGAGCGATGGTCTTCAGGTCGGTGACGTAGGCGAACGCGCCGATGCGGTAGCCCAAGATGGGCAGCCGCCCGTGCATCACCTCTACAGGCAACACGTCGAGTTCTCCCACACGGAACGCCTCGCCGCTGCGCGCCTCGTGCAGCACGATGCGCGGCACGCTCGACTGCTGCGGCCCGGCGAAGCAATAGGGCATACGCTGCTCCAAATGGCGCTTGCAGGTGGCGTCGGTCCAGACGTGCGTGTGGCCGAACGTGCCGTAGGGGCGCAGGTCGTCGAGACCGCCCACATGGTCGTAGTGCTCGTGCGTGAGCAACACGGCGTCGAAAGGCCGGAACGGCAGCCCCATCACCTGCTGCCGGAAGTCCGGCCCGCAGTCAAGCAGCACGCGCGTACCCCGCTCCGTCTCCAGCAGGGCGGAGCACCGCAGCCTTCGGTCGCGCGCGTCGCCGCTGGTGCACACACAGCACCGGCAGCCTATCACGGGCACGCCCGAACTCGTCCCGGTGCCGAGGAATGTGAGGTGCATTGGTTTCTTATTGGGGTTGATGTCGGCCATAACCACACTTCGCCGTCGCTCGTGTGGTGCGGATTTTGTGACGTGGTGCTACGGGCTTATTTCACACCATATTCAAATATGGTGTCACTGGGAAGGTCTATTTCCTCGTTCCAATAGATGCAGGTTCGGCTCTCGTCAAGCCGGACGTTTTCAAAAAGCCCGCGTTGTGTGAGCAGCGGACGGAAAGCTGGCAGCGTGTCAATGTCGTCCTTTACATCATAGCGCACATTTGTGCCGTCGTCGAAGCTGACAAAAAGTTGGTAATCCCCCACCGGGCGGACGGTCTTAATACGGGGTATCATAGGTCTTGTTCGTTTAGAGGGGCGGGAGTTTGACAATAAGTTGCGTCTGCCACATTTGAAGCAGTTCGTCGCGGTGTGCAGCTCCAGCCATTCGCGCACCAACTGTTGGGCTTTGTTGGGCAAGTCCCCGTCAAGCATCTCAAGGGTGCGGAGGTTGAACGTTCCGAAATAATCATTGTAGAGCGCATGGATGTGCGCAGGTTCGTGTTCTTTCGGTTTGAAGAACATCTTGATGACAATCCCGTAGAAGCGGCTGATTTCCGGCATAATCCCGTTGTTTAGTCGTTTTCAGGGCAAAAGTACACATTCCGCGCCTTGCGGGCAAGCGTGCGTGCGGATTTCGGGTTACTCGGGGCGGAGGGACTTTGCGCGTTTCAGTGATGCACCTCCGAAATAAAACTTTCAGTACGTAAGGTATACAAGAAAGCCCAACTCACCTGCCCGCCCTGACATATTGCCCGGCGATACATCCCAAAGGCGTGGTACCGTCGGTGACGCGCTCAAGAATCATCCAGCCGGTGCGATAGTCTATCTGAATCTCCAGAGCGATGCAGTCGGAGGTGAGCCAATTCACGGCCAATGGTACTGCTCTTTCATCAAAACGCAAAATTAAATAGCTGCCGCCACAAAACAATGCGCCGCCCCGATTTTTGCTCACTTCGCCGAGTTATATCCCCTTGTCTATGGATTCAATGAAATTTCCAAGGCTTGAAACTTAAATTTCAAGGCTTGAAACTCAAATTCCAAGGGCTTGAAACTTAAATCCCAAAGGCTTGGAATTTCCGCGAACAGCGTTTCACACGGTTTCCCGCTCATAGAAGAACGCTGTAGAACCATGTAATCCCCGAAAGTTGCGCGGCACAGATTTCGTGGATCCTTTCGCAATTCGCAAACTTTGGCTCTGGAGGCCGCTACAGCGTGCGTTCCATACGGATGTGGGGGATGCCAGCTTCCTCGAAGACGTCGGAGCGTGTGCGGAAACCGAAGCGTTCGTAGAAACCCTGGGCGTGGTGCTGGGCTTCCATACGCAGCAGGGTGGCTCCGCGTTCCTGCGCCGCCTGTATCACGGTCTGCATCACAGCCCGCCCCAGCCCTTGGCCCCGCTGCGTGGTGAGCATACGACCAACGTGCCACACGCCCTCTTCTGGCTCGGGGAAGAGCCGCGCATAGGCAAGAACTTCGCGTTCGGGGCGGACGAAGACGTGCAGGCTGTGGTAGTCGGTGCCGTCGGGGTCGAGATAGAAACAGCGTTGCTCCATAACGAAGACGCGGAAGCGTGCCGAGAGTATCTCGTAGAGTTCCTCCACGGTCAGTTCCTGGAATGTCCTGACGACAGGGAAATAGTGAGGCATAATGAATTGCTTTCGCGATTTATCAGTTGCAAAGCTACGCATTTCAGTAGAGAAGCGCGTGGCTTGGAGGAAGATTGTTGCACAGAATCCTTATGCGCGTCCATAACACAATCTTCACCGCACGCCCTGCATAATGCCGTTGTCCTTGTCTTCGTTGTTAATCTTGCGGCTGCCTGATGCGGGCTGCCTGCGGCCATAGCCGAGGCGGAAGGAGAGGCGGGCCATCACATAGAAAGGCTTCTCGGTGTAGGCGCGGGAGGTGGAGGGGAGCAGGGGCGAGAAGTCGCGCGTCTCCATCCAGTACTCCTTCTCGAAGGGGTCGATGACGCCGAGTTGCAGGTGCCATCGCTCGGCCTTGTAGCCCGCCGAGAGCAGGTGCATGTTGCGCTCCCGCATCAGCCGCTCGCCGTACATATAGTTGGCGTAGCACGTCATTTCCTGATAGCCGAGCGTCCAGTGATGCCAGACGAAGTCGGCACTCCAAAGGAACTTCGGCAGGGTGTAGGTGTGGATGCATCCCTGCATACGGCTGACGTAGCGGTTCACTTCGGGCGTGAGGGTGACGGTCAGGTGTTCGCCCCACGGACGGATGATGATGTTAGCGTCGGCTGTCAGGCGGTCGAAGGAACGCTGGTTCCGGCTCATACGGACGAAGAGCCCTTCCTGCCACGAGACTTGTTCCATAATGGGCTTGTACTCGTGCTGCCAGGCGAGGCCGACGTTGAGCGACAGCCACGAGCCTACTTCCACTCCGTAGGTCAGCCGCTGATCGAGCACGCTGAAGGGTTTTAGGTGGGGATTGCCTCGGCGCACCTCGCCGCTGGCTATCTCCTGTTCCACGTTGTTCATTGCCGCGAGGCTGGGCGACTTGGTGTGCAGGACTGCATCGTAGCGCAGGCTCATGCCCTTTGTCGGCATCCACTGCACGGAGGCTGCTGGCTGGAGCGCGTATCGGCTCAGGTGCGTGTCGCCCTGGCTATGATAGAGGCGCGAGGCGGTGAGACTGGCCGTGTACGACCACTTTTCCTGCGACCGCTGATACTCCGCATAGGCACTGCTCTCCGACTGACGCAGGCCGACCTTAGCCGCCCTGCTGCCCGTATAGTCGTTTTCGGTGTAGGCTTGCAAGTGGCGCAGTCCGCCGCTCAGCGTGTGGGTGCCGATGCGCTGCTCGAAGATGCCCTCGGCTATCACGGAGTATTTGTTGCCTCGGATGTCGGAAAAGAACACGTCGGCATCCTCAGCATATTCGCGGTGGCTCTTAGAACGTATATAAGTCCCCAGCACGTCGAAGGTTAGCGTCTGGCTCGCCGAGAGATGGTGTTGGAAGTAGAGGTCGAGCGACGGCGAATGTGTCCGCTCGGACATATGCCCGGCGATAAGACTGCTCGTCTCGTCCGAAAGCACCGTACAGCGGCGGTCGGCCTCCTCGCTTCGGGGCGTGTCTTCAAGGTCGTAGTTCAGTTTTGCGCTGAACAGATACTTGCCACTCTCGGCACGGCTGTAACCGATGTGGGTGTTCAGTGCGCGGAGCAGTATCGGCACAGCCTCGCCCTTTTCCTCCCGATAGCGTTCACCCGCCGGGGTGATGCGTGTTTCGCGGTAATCACGAATCCAGTTCGAGCGGTCTATCTCGAAATAACCAGCACCAACCGACAAGGCTGATTTCCCGACACTGTGCTGCCATCCCAGATGGTCGATGACGGAGTGTCGCCCTTCTTCCACGTTGTTCATCAGGTCGCCCATCAGCGTACCGCCACTGTCCCGTCGGCGCGTAATGATGTCTATCACGGCGTCAAGCGTCTTGCCGCTTTCCGATGCGCCGAAGCGCGCACCGGGCGAGGGATGGTACTCTATGCGCACTGCTCGTCGGGCAGTTCGGACAGGGCGGCTTCCAGTTCCTCCCACACCATCTGCCGCAGCATAGCAGTTTCGGGCGTGTCATCGCTGGCGAGCAGGCAGGTCATCTCCTCCAGCCCCTCATCGGGCAACTGCTCGCGCCGCTTTTTGTCGCGGTTGATGAGGAGGTTCTTCGCCGTCCGGTAGAGCCACGCCGCGACGTTCTCAATCGGACTTTCGGCAAGGTCGACGGCGCGGAGCAACTGGTAGTAAGCGTCCTGCACCACGTCCTCGGTGTCCTCCTCGCTCTTCGTCCATCGGCGCACGAACGAGCGGAGCCATCCGTCGGAGGCCGTCACTCGCAGCAGTTCATCCTTACTCATCGTCCTTCCGGCTGACGGTATTGAAGCCACGTTTGTCCCTAAAGGCCCGCATCCGCTCGCGGAATGCCTCACGCTCCTCGCCACTCATCTTGTGCCAGTGGTCGTGGTGGAAGTGTCCGCGATAGCCCCGCTGGTGGTGCTGTCCCGCAAAGGGATGACCGCCGAAGAGTAAACGCACCAGCACCAGCAGTCCCGCCGCCTGCCAGAAGGTAATCACCGTCAGCCCGAACAGCGCGGGCATCAGCCAGTTCCACAGCCACATCGTCACGGCTGACGTCAGTGCCATAATCGCCACGAATGCCAGCGGCATCAGAAATCTAAGTCTCTTCATTGTCTTGTAGTTCTTATTGGTGAAACATTGTCTTCACCTATATAGACAATCAAGCGGCAGCAATATTTTAAGGCGCGCCTGTTTTTTTGTATTACTCCCTCCCGCAGGCAAAAAGACACGGCCTGAGACGTATGTTTCAGGCCGTGGGAGATTTCGGAGGCAAGTGCGCTCCCCGTGGTTTCTTTTCGCGCGCCCTCGGTATGTATAACCGAAAGGGGCGGTGAGACACGCGGCGTGTCAGCTGCCGGCGTAGTCGTTGCCGACGCTGCTCATCACTTTCCAGCCCTTGGCCTTTGCCGCGCTGACCTGCGTGTCGGTGCAGACGTTGCCTTCCAGTTTGCTTGCGGTGGCACTGATTACATAGAATTTGCCGCTGTCGACGGTGGGCAGGCTGGAAATCAGGGCGGTCATTTGCGCGCCTTTAATCTGGTTTTCAAAGCACCTCAAATCCCTCAGGGCGGGATTCGAGGCCACATTCAGCAAGGACAGCCGGTTCTGGTAGCATTCCAGTTTCTTCAGCGCGGTGTTCTTGGAAACGTCCAGCCAGGTCAGGTCGTTGTCGCCGCAGCACAGCGTTTCCAGCGCGGGGCAACCCGACACGTCCAGCGTAGCAAGTGTCTTGTTGTTGTTGCAATACAGGGTCTTCAGGCGGACGTTTTTGGTGAGGTCGAGCGACGTGAGGCGGTTCCACCGGCAGTCCAGGTATTCCAGTGCGGTGAAGTGCTCAATGCCTTTCAGGGTGGTGGCCTCCTTGCCGATCTCTGTGAGTTCTATGGCCGTGACCAGCGCAAGTTTTTCTGCCGGTATCTCTTCGCCCAATGCCACGCCCGTGAGGTTTGCCACATAGGCGCGGAAGTACTCATCAGGAAAGTTCGTGGCGTTCAGCACGACGTTGGCGGTAGCGGGCTTGTCGTCGTCATCGTCGCTGCCGCAGGCGATGAAAGCCAGACCCGTGCAGAGCAGGCACGCGGCCATCAGGAAAACGGAGAATTTCTTTTTCATAACTGTAGGGATTGGGATTATGGTGTTTGCTTCCTTTGCGTTCTGAAGCGCAAAAATACAAAAACTTCCGAATGCACCGACGGCGCAGAGCGTTCTTTTTACGTGCGGGAACATAAGGAGGCCGACACCTTTCCGCCGGTTATCGCTCCCTTTTAGCCGTATTTCCAGCGGAAACACAAAGAAAAAGGCTGGTTTCCGCTGGTTATAGGCACTTTTTTAGCGTATTTCCAGCGGAAACACAGGATGAAAGGCTGGTTTCCGCTGGTTATAGCCACTTTTCTGTTAGATTTCAGCGAGAGTACGCGTCAAAGCAGCCGCAACATTGCCTTAGCGACGTAGAGGCGGTAGTGGAGTTTGAAGAGGAGGGAGGTGCCGCGCCCGGTCTCACTTTCGGTGACGGTGGCGGCGTGGCGGCGGTAGAGCATCAGCGGCTCGTCGACAAAGCCCACGCGGAAGCGGCGTATGGCCACGAGGCCGAGCCACAGGTCGTGCGCCACACCGCTCGACGGGAAGGGCAGTGCGGCTTCGTAGACCGCACGGCGGAAGGCCATACAACTGCCGGTGAGCGTGGGGCGCAGGAACTGAGCGCGCAGCGTGGGGGCGAAGGGATGCAGCGCGCAGTAGGACGGCGTGACAACGTTCAGTTCGCCGTCCGTCACGCTGCAGTCGGACTTCACGAGGTCGTAATCGCGCAGGGCGGCTGTCATCTTGTCCACCTTGCCGGGCAGCCACACGTCGTCCTGGTCAGAAAGGAAGAAGATGTCGCCGCGCGCGTGGCGCATAGCATTGACGAAGTTGGCCGTGCTGCGGTCGATGGTGAAGCGGACGCAGGAGGACGGGGTGTGCTCCACGATGCGTATGCGGTCGTCGCCAAGCGAACGGATGCGCTCAAGCGTGGCGTCGGTGGAGCGGTCGTCGGACACGACCACCTCGTCGTCAGGGCCGAGTTGGGAAAGGATGGAGCGCAGTTGCTCAAGTATGTATTTCTCGCCGTTGTAGGTGGCGATGCAGACGGAAATCATTGTGTGTCAATAGGTGTTGGCCAGCAGGGCGAGGCGGAAGTGCCGGTAGGTGTGCGCGTCGCCACAGCGCAGGCCGGGTTCGCGCAGCAGGCTGAGGCGCAGCGGGAAGCTGTGTTTGGCGCGGACGAAGCGATGGAGCAGATTGCGGCGGTCGGCGGGCATACGGTCGGCAAAGCCGCGCTCAATCTCTGCGGCGCGTGCTGAGCGCGAGCCGCCCCCGGCGCGCAGACGTTGCAACCGTTTGCGCCACTCGCCGAGCGCGCTGCCCGTGGCGCCGACGGCGTTGGCGGCGTGCTGGCGGTAGAGGATGTGGGGCGTGGGGTCGAAGGCGATGTGCGCACCGACGGCCTGCGCCACGCTGTACGCCCACACGTCGTGCATCGGCAAGTAAGTGGGCGTATAGGAAAGGAGCAGGCGGCGCAGGGCGTGGTTCATCACCATCGTGCAGCCCGACACAAACTCGGCCACGAGGCTTTCGCCGAAAGTCAGCAGCGGACGGATGTCCTGCACGGCGACGGGCGCGAGGTCGGCATCGGCGATGTGGGTGGGACTGAAATAGAGCGCGGGGCTGTCGCCAGCAGTCTGCAGTTTCTCGGCGGCGGCGGCGAGTTTGTCGGGCAGCCAGTAGTCGTCCTGGTCGGCAAAGGCGTAGAGGTCAGCGTCGGCGCACTGGGCGAGCAGGCGCATAAAACCGCGCGCGGGGCCCAGGTGGTCGGTGTCGTGCAGGATGCGGAGGTTGCACCGCTCGCGGTATTCGTCGAAGATGGCGGGCGTCGTGTCGGTGGAGCCATCGTCGCGCACGGTCAGCGACACGTCGACACCCTCCTGGGCAAGGATGCTGTCGAGCTGCTGGCGCAGGTAGCGCGCACCGTTATAGGTGGCCATCAGGACGTTGACGTGGGGCATAAATATGAGGTTGAATGAAGTTGAAAAGGTTTAAGAGGTTTAAGCCTTCCGGCGCGGGCGAGGTGGGAGTTATGGTAGTTATGGGATTTATTAGGAGATGGGGAGGCTGGGGATTTCTGGTGTTGCCGAAGCCGGACGGATTAAACCTCTTAAACCCCTTAAACCTCCTTAAACCTTTTATATGAAATTCACTTCCGGCTGTATCTCGATGCCGAACTTGGCGCGAACGGTGTCGCGGACGGCGTCGCTCAGGGCCACGATGTCGGCTCCCGTCGCCCCGCCGTGGTTGACCAGGACGAGTGCCTGGCGCTCGTACACGCCTGCCGGGCCGAGGCGGCGGCCTTTCCAGCCGCACTGCTCGATGAGCCACCCGGCGGGCACTTTGACGCCGCCCTCAACGTCGTAGTGGGGCGCGGCGGGATAGTCGGCCTGCAGGAGGGCGAACGCCTCGCGGCTGATGACTGGGTTCACGAAGAACGAGCCGCCGTTGCCCAGTTCCGTGGGTTCGGGCAGTTTGGCACGGCGGATGTCGATGATCAACTGGCGCAGCGCCTGCGGTGTGAGTTTGCCCTCCAGGCCGCGCGCGGCGATTTCGCGTCCCAGCGAGCCGTAGCCCGTGGCGGGGCGGAACGTCGTGGAGAGGCGGAAGGTGACAGTGGTGACGGCGTAGCGCCCTCGCAGTTCCTGCTTGAACGCGCTCTGGCGGTAGGCGTAGCGCAGTTCGTCGTGGGTGAAGACGCGCGTTTCGCCCGTGGCCAGTTCGATGGCCGCGACGCGCTCGATGAACTGCTCGGCCTCGGCGCCGTATGCGCCGATGTTCTGCACCGCCGAAGCGCCGACCGTGCCGGGGATGTAGGAGAGGTTCTCCAGCCCGTACCAGCCGTTGCGGACGCAGAAGTCTACAAACTCGTCCCACACCCACCCGCTGCCTGCGATGACGTAGGCGGTGCCGTCGTCGCGGACGTCGGCGGCCCAGCGGGTAATGTTGCTGTGGAGCACGGTGCCGGGATAGTCGCGGGTGAAGAGCAGGTTGCTGCCTGCGCCGACGCACAGCACGGACTCGCCGGGATGGTCGCGGCGCAGGGCGTCGAGGATGGCGCGCAGCCGGGTCTCGCTGTCGTATTCGGCGAAACGGGCGCAGCGCACGTCGATGCCGAAGGTGTTATAGGGTAGCAGGGATTGGTTTTCGGTCCACATCGTTGCCGGTTGCATAGGTTTGGTGCGCAAAAGTACGGCTTTTCCACTGCCCACGGGCGGTTTTCTGCGAAAATGCACTAACTTTGCGCGCTGAAAACCAAAAACATCATCAGACACACTGCTATGTTAGAACAAATACGCCGCGTGCGCGAGAGCCTTTCGGAACTGAAGGCCGCCAACGAGCAGGAACTGGAAGCACTCCGTATTAAATATATGAGCAAAAAAGGTTTGCTCAACGACCTGATGGCGCGCTTCCGCGAAGTGCCCGCCGAGCAGAAGCGCGAAGTGGGTATGCGCATCAACGAACTGAAAACCGCCGTGCAGGAGCGCATCGACGCGTTGCGCGGCCAGCTGGCGCGCACCGAGACGGTCGACGACGACCTCGACCTGACGCGCACGCCCTATCCCGAGCCGCTGGGTTCGCGCCACCCCATCACACTGGTGCGCGACGAAATCCTGCGCATCTTCCAGCGTCTGGGCTTCAGCATCGCCGAGGGACCGGAGGTGGAGGACGACTGGCACGTATTCTCGTCGCTCAACTTCGCCGCCGACCACCCCGCCCGCGACATGCAGGACACGTTCTTCGTGGAGCAGCAGCCCGACGTCGTGCTGCGCACGCACACCAGTTCGGTGCAGAGCCGTGTGATGGAGACGCAGCAGCCGCCCATCCGCGTCGTCTGCCCGGGCCGCGTCTACCGCAACGAGGCCATCTCGGCGCGCGCCCACTGCTTCTTCCACCAGATTGAGGGCCTGTACATCGACAAGGGCGTGTCGTTCACCGACCTGAAGCAGGTGCTCCTGACGTTCGCCCGCGAAATGTTCGGCGCCGACACGAAGATACGCCTGCGCCCCAGCTACTTCCCCTTCACCGAGCCGAGCGCCGAGATGGACATCTCGTGCAACATCTGCGGCGGCAAGGGCTGCGGTTTCTGCAAACACACGGGCTGGGTGGAAATCCTGGGCTGCGGCATGGTGGACCCCAACGTGCTTCGCGCGGGCGGCATCGACCCCGACGTCTACTCGGGCTACGCCTTCGGCCTCGGCGTGGAGCGCATCACGAACCTGAAGTACCAGGTGAGCGACCTGCGCCTCTTCTCCGAAAACGACGTGCGCTTCCTTGAGCAGTTCACGGCGGCACACTAATTTGAGGTTTAATGAGGTTTAAGAGGTTTAATGAGGTTTAAGCCGTTCGGCCTTGGACAAGGTTTAAGAGGTTTAAGGAGTTTAAGAGGTTTAATGCTTCGCAACGATTGCACACCGAGGCCGGATGGCTTAAACCTCTTAAACCTTATTAAACCTCTTAAACCTCATTAAACCTCTTAAACTTTGCAAAAGTTATGAAATCCCTCGTCTTCGCCGCCGGCCTGGGAACGCGGCTGCGGCCGCTGACCGACACGATGCCCAAGGCCCTGGTGCCGGTGGGCGGCAGGCCGCTGCTCGACATCACCCTGCGCCGCCTCATCAGCGAGGGCGCGACGGAGGTGGTGGTGAACGTCCATCACTTCGCCGACCAGGTGACGGCCTACCTCGCCGCCCGCGACTACGGCATCCCCGTGCGCGTCAGCGACGAGACGCGCCTGCTGCTCGACACCGGCGGCGGCCTGCGCAAAGCCCTCGCCCTCTTCGAGACCGAGCCTGACGCCCCCATCCTCATCCACAACGTCGACATCCTCAGCGACGCGCCGCTCGCCCGCTTCTACGCCGCCTGCCGCGAGGCCGACGCCGCCCTGCTGGTCAGCCCCCGCCCCTCCACACGCCAGCTCTACTTCGACAACGCGATGCGCCTGCGCGGCTGGCAGAACCTCACCACCGGCGCCACGCGCAGCCCCCTACCCCACTTCAGCCCCGACGCCCACACGCCCTACGCCTTCAGCGGCATCCACCTCTTCTCGCCCCGCCTGCTCCGCGCGCTGGAGGCATACGGCGAGCGTTTCCCCATTATGGACTTCTACCTCGGCGAGTGCGCCCGCGCCGACATACGCGGCCACCTGCTGCCCGCCCTGCGCCTGATGGACGTGGGCAAGGCCGACACGCTGGAACGCGCCAAAGACTTCGCCGAGGAACTTGGACTTGCAACGCAATAGCCCGCCGCCATCGTGAACGCAGCCCAATCCTACTATCCTCGCCTCAACCTGCCGGAGGCCCAATTGCGCATCCGCCAGGGCAAAGGACACTACGAAGTGTGGTGTCCGTTGCGCCGTCGCTTCGTGGCCTTGACGCCGGAGGAATGGGTGCGCCAGCATTTCGTGGCATTTCTCACAGCCGAGCGCGGCTATCCCACTGCCCTGCTCGGCAACGAGGTGACCATCCGGGTGGGTAACGCCACGCGCCGCTGCGACACCATTTTGTACAACAAGGAAGGCGGCACGCCCCGCGCCATTGTGGAATACAAAGCGCCGAACGTGCCCATCACGCAGGCCGTGTTCACCCAAATCAGTTCCTACAACAGCGTGTTGCGCGCCGAATACCTCTTTGTGAGCAACGGCCTGCGCACCATCGCCTGCCACATTGACTACGCCACCCGGCAATACCGTTTTCTGCCCGACATTCCCCGCTACGAAGCGCTCTGAACGGCCTGCCGCTGAGCGCGAAAACGCATAATACAGACTCAAAACGCACAAGGTTTGAGCCTTTTTTGTATTTTTGCCCAATCCGAGGAAACATCGGCCACATCGTCAGTGGGAATGGCTACCCCAATTTATGAAACGCTTAATCACCCGATAAAACTTATGAAGAAGTCACTTTGGCTCATATCGCTTGCGGCTTTTGCGGCTTGCAACAGCGATGAGGCGCTCAGCGAGTTGCCCGAATCCACCAGCGAAACTTTTACGGCCTATGCCCCGCCCGTGGCCGACGAGAGCTATTTCCCCGCCGAGGACAAGTCCGTCCAGCTCTCCACGCTCGACCTCTCCTCCGCGCTCTACCGCTGCGTGTACAAAGTGGGCGACGATGTGGGCCGTGCCTTCGACAGCACCAAGGCCACCGAGGAGGAGGCCGACTTCCTGCAAACCGAGGCCGAAGCCATTTTCGAGGGCTGCGAAACCGAGAAGCAGAAACTCGACGCCATCTTCAACTGGGAGGTGAACAACGTGCGCTACGACACGGGCGGCGAAAATCCGGGCCAGACGGCCTACAACACCTATGTGAACCATGTGGCCAACTGCCAAGGCTACTCCAACCTGCTCAACGTGATGTGCCACTTCGCCGGTCTGCAATGCTTCAACGCCAACGGCTTTGTCACGCAATACTGGCTCGGCCACGCCTGGAACTACGTCAAGGCCGACGGCAAATGGTATGTGGTCGACGCCACCAACAACCGCATGTACCTCATGACCAACACGGCCAAGTACAAGGACGAGTATTTCCCGATGCGCGTGGACGTGACGCTCTTCGAGGATGAGAGCTTCAAGTACACCTGGGAGGCCGGCGCGTTCGCCGTGGTCGAGGTGAAGCAGGGTGCAGAGCGGCTCACCGTGCCGTTCAGTGTGGAAAACCTGCGCATCTTCTCCTTCAACCCGCAAACAGACCTCCCTGCCTCCGTCCGCGAAGTCTACCTCGGCAGCAACATCACCTCGCTGGGCGACGGCAACGACACGGGCCTCCGCAACCACGCCCCTAACGTCGAAGCCGTCCACGTGGCCGAGGGATGCCGCACGTTCTGCAGCGAAAACGGCATCGTCTACCGGCGCAATGGCAGCGAGGTGCAGCTAAGCCTCATTCCGCCCGCCATGCGTTGGGTGGAACTCTCCTCCAAACTGACGCGCCTGGAGAAGAACGCCGTCTACAACCACTATGGCGTGCAGACGCTTGTCATCCCGGCCAGCGTGACCGAAATCGAACCGTGGGCTGTGGAAAACGCTCCCAACCTGCTTTGGATTTACGTGCCCGAAAACTGTAGCTACCTCGGTGTCGACAGCAACTACAACACCACCTACAACAGCGAACCCACCGCCGACACCTTTGTGGGCATCAACAAGGTGTGCGAAATCATCAAGGGCGCAGTGCCCACAAGCATCAAGACCGTCCGCCTCTGACACCTCTCCCGCAATTCCCCACGCCGCCGTGCCCGCCCTACTCTTTCCCCACGGATATGCTGACAGCGTGCTGGCCATCGACTACGCCCGCCTGCACGACATGGGCATACGCGGCCTCATTTTCGACATCGACAACACCCTTGTGCCCCACGGCGGCGACGCCACGGCTGAAGTCGAAGCCCTCTTCCGCCGCCTCCACGCCCAGGGTTTCCGCACACTCCTGCTCTCCAACAACAGCGAAGCGCGCATCCGGCACTTCAACCGCCACATCGGCACGCGCTACATCCACAACGCCCGCAAACCGTCGCCAGCAGCCTACATCAAGGCCGTCGAAACGCTGGGGCTGGACAAATCGGAAGTCGTTGTGATTGGCGACCAACTGTTCACCGACGTGCTCGGCGCGGGTCGCAGCGGGCTGAAGAGCATCCTTGTGCGCTACATCGGCCACGAGCGAAAGGAGTGGAAAGGCTGGCGGCGCATGGCCGAGCGCATTGTGCTGGCCGTCTACGCCCTGCTCCCGCCCTCCCGCCATCGCCTTTCCAGCGCCCTGCAGCCACGCTAAGCCGCCCTGCCTATGGAAAAGAAGAAACGCCTTTTTTGCGAAATAAGCCCCACGACCTACGCCATCTCCCTCTTCAAGGAAAGGCTGAAACGCCACGCCAAGAACCTCCTCGGCCACGAGCGCTACGCCAAGGAAATCCAAACCTCGCCGCTGCCCGTACTCGTCGCAACGGGCGGTGGCGATATGATAAAACGCGGGCCGGGCATAAACCCCATCCACCAGCAGGGCAAGGCCGACAACATCCGCCTCGCCGCCAGCCGCATCGACGGCCTGATTATACACCCTGGCGAGACGTTCTCCTTCTGGCAGCGCGTGGGCAAAACCTCGCGCCGAAACGGATTCCGCGAAGGGCGCGTCATCGTTAACGGACGGCTCGTGGCGGGCACCGGCGGCGGGCTGTGCAACCTCGCCCATACGCTCAACCTGCTCGTGCAGCAAAGCCCGCTCACCGTCACCGAACTCCACCACCATTCCGACGCCCTTGCGCCCGACGCAGACGGCGTGCGCGTGCCCTACAGCGCGGGCACCTCCGTGAACTACAACCACATCGACTACCGCTTCCGCAACGACACCGCCCAGGCGTTCCAGCCCCGCGTGTGGTGCGAGGGCGACACGCTGCGCGCCGAACTGCGCACCACCGCCCCCCTGCCCCACCGCTACCGCATCGCCGAGGAGAACCACCACTTCCACCGCAGCGAAAGCGGCGACTTCTACCGCATCTCCCAAATCTACCGCGAGACGCTCGACGCGCAGACCCACGCCGTCACCCACCGCCGCCTCATCCGCGACAACCGCTCCCGCGTGATGTTCGACCCCTCGCTCATCCCGCCCCACCTCATCGCGTAACCTCTGAAGATTCTTCCAAAAAATCTCAAATCTCAGTTATCTCAGTTAAAAAACGGCACACCCACATAACGGAACGGTCTCCTTTAAGAGCCTCTAACTTACTTATAATCAATAATATAAATAATAATATAAGTAAAAAGAGTCTCTTGAGGTGTCCGAAAAACAACTGAGATAACTGAGATTTGAGATTTTTTGGCCAACAAAAGGTCAAATATCAAGCCTTGAAACAACCTAAAAACCAGCAAGTTAAATCATTTTCTCCTCCGCCACCCGATACCTCGTTCCCCGCTCCGACACCCTCTTTTTCCGCCCCAAAACCCTCACATTTCGGCGGATTTACTTTGAAAACAAGCCCGTTTACCTTGAGAACAGACGGACTTGCTTCGTTTTTTTCGCCGCACCGTGGTGCGCCGTAAGCAGTTGTAATCGTACGCGCGTAAGACGCCTTTGCGTCTCCCCCTCTGTAACCGCAGGTTCGCGGAATGAAATGGAGCGAACCTGCGGCAGCAGCGGATGGTATGACGGACGCTGGAAGTGTCCCCCCACGACGGGCGGAAGTAACTTATAGTGCAGGTGGGGCACGCTTTCTTGCGGTGGCAAGCGCTTCGCGATTACAGCGTGCATTCGGTGGTGTTCCGACTGCCGCAGGTGCTCTCCGTTGCACTTCGCGCACCTGCGGTTACAGAGAGGGCTACGCAAAGGCGTCATGACGTCGCCTCATTGAACCGAAAGTTTGAGCGGACACCAATAATTTATTAACTAAAAGTGTGTAATAATCCCCGCCCCCGGCGGTCTTATAGGTGTAGCAACCGCACAAGAACGATGACAGACAGGGAACTTGCACAGCGCGTCGTCCGCCACGGCGACCACAAGGCTTTCGCCGGGATAGTCCGCCGCCACTCCGCAGCGGTCTTCTCCAAGGCCGTCGGCATCCTGCACGACGAGGACGCAGCAGCCGAGGTGACGCAGCAGGTCTTTGTCCGTGCCTACGAGGGCCTCGACACCTGGCGCGGCGACAACCTCGCCCCGTGGCTCATCGCCATCGCCGCGCACACCGCCCTGAAACACCTCGAAAAAATCCGACGGCGCCGCACCGTCTCCCTCGACACCCTCCCGGACGACAGCCCGCGCGACTTCGCCCGTCTGTCCGACGAAGACGACTATTCCGACGAACGCGAATCCCGCCTGCAGCGCATGGAAGCCGCCATCGCCGCCCTGCCCGAGGCCGACCGCGCGCTGCTGGGCCTCCACTACTACGAACAGCTGAGCACTGCCGACATTGCACGCCGCACCGGCCTCACGCAGAGCAACGTCCTCGTGCGCCTCCACCGCATACGCGAACGACTCAAAACCCACCTCTCCCATGAATGAAATGAACGACACCCAGTTCGACCGCCTGATAGCCGACACATTGCGCCGCGAAGCCTTGCTTAGCGACCTCAACCGCCACGTCATCCGCGACGTGCGCCGCTGCACGCACCGGGCGTGGCTGCGCCGCTGGGCGCGCACGGCCGCTTTCTGTTTCGGCCTGCCGCTGGCGCTGGGCCTTTTCGCCCTTGCCGCCTACACCTGCATCAAGCAATACGGCCCCACCCCTGAAACCCTCGGCCTCCTCTTCTGGCCCACGCTCGGCCTGCTCGCCGCCGCTGCCCGCGCCGTCAGCGACTTTTCCCCCTCCGACGTGTAATAAACCCGCCAGCAACGGGTCATATCAACAGAGCGCTCTATACAATAAACATTAACCGCTAAACATTAAAAGTAAACATGTATTCATCCCACATCGTAGGCATCTTCGCCATCGTCTTCTCGCTCTCCATCCCCATCGTAGCCATCGTGGCGCTGGCCGTTGCGTACATCAAGCGCAAGAAGAGCGACACCGAACTGCGCATCGCCCTCATCCGCCAGGGCACGGACGCCGAAACGGCCAAGGTCATCATCGCCGAGCAGCAGCGGAAGCGCGCCGACAAGTACACCACGCTCCGCTGGGGCAGTGCCTGTCTCGGTGCCGGACTGGGCGTGCTCACGGCCTCCCTCTGCGGCCTCGACGCCGAAAACGACATCGTCTTCTGGTTCTGCCCCGTCATCGGCCTCGGCCTGGCCCTCCTCGCCGCCTTCATCGCCGAATACCGCCTCACACGCCGCAAGCACGGACGGGAGGAAGAGGCATAAGGTCAGGAAGACAAGGTATAAAGGAACTGGGAACGAAACGTCCATACCGTCCGCAGCTCTGCCAAACCTCCCCCCCCGCCCTTCGCCCCGCTCCCCGCGCACGCCCCCTCCCCCTATAACTCCCGCACAGCCCCTGACGCTATGCGGGAGTTTTCGTATTCCACCAAGTTGAAAACCGAATTTACCACAAAACCCGTTGGCGGGATTACCAGAATCTGTTCAATTTTGATATAAATTTTGATGAATTTCTGCGCGAAGCGCATAAAGAGTAGTCGCCTACGGCGAGAAATTTTACAAAATTAAATTCAAAATTATTCAAAATCCGCATTATTGGGCTAATTCCGCCAACGGGTTACCACAAACTGTTTTTAGGCCGACCAAAGCCCCGATAGGGGCGGCATTGGTTAGGCGGGGGCGTGAGCCCCCGTAATGCGGGCGGCATTAACGAACCGCGTAGCGGTGACACATCATACTCGTCCTGATGTATCACCGCTACGCGGTTCATTCGGGTGGCATTCCCGCCCACGGGGGTTACACCCCCGCCTATCCTATGTCGTCGCTACGCGACTATAATAACCTCTGGTGCCGCCTAATGTGTTTATAAACAGATTTGGAGGCCGTGGAAGCACGCTTTTGTGTGGAGGAAGATTCTTTGTGTAGAATGCCCGCCAAAACTGCGCGGGGTGAAGGGAGGAGCGGAACAAACGAGACGCGCGGCTATCAGCCCTCGCGGCGGTAGGCGGAAGGCGACTGGCCAGTGTGGGACTTGAAATAGGTGCCGAAGAAACTCTGGTTGGGGAAATGGAGCGCCAAGGCCACCTCCTTGACGCTCATCGTCGTGTCGCGCAGCAAGCGGCGCGCCTCGCGCACAACGTAGTTGTCAATCCACCGGCTCGGCGTCTGGTGCGACACGCGGCGCACGGCGTGGGCCAGGTGTTTGGGCGAGATGCAGAGTTCGGCGGCATAGAAATCCACAGCGCGCTCGCGCCGGAAATGTTGCTCGAGCAGGCGCAGGAAGTCGCGGAAGATGAACTCGCTGCGCGAAGCGGGCTGGCGCGCCACGGCGGCGCGGCGACGGATGCCCGCTATCTCGTAGATGAGCGCCAGCAGCTGCGTGCGGACGAGCTGTGTGCGGTAAGGGTTTTCGGTGTCGGCAGTGCGCTCACGGATGATGTCCCAATAGGTTGAAAAGAGCCACGCCTCGCGCTCGGTCAGCGCCACGACGGGATGGTCGGCGGTGTAGATGTAGAGTTGCGAGAGGTCGGCCAGCCCCACCACGATGTCGTTGAAGAAACGCTGCGACAGCAGGATGCATTGCGCCTCGAAGTCCCCGCTCGTCCGCAGCGCGCCCACCACGCTGCCCCATCCGCCCAGAAAGAGGTCGCCGGGATAGAGGCGTTTCTCCTCGGTGTCGAGGCGCAGGCTGGCACGTCCCTGGCGGCAGAGACCGATGAGGATGTAGCCCAGACGAAAAGCGTCATCCTCGCCCAC
The DNA here is from genome assembly GCA_017933995.1 of Bacteroidaceae bacterium. Lineage (GTDB taxonomy): Bacteria > Bacteroidota > Bacteroidia > Bacteroidales > Bacteroidaceae > Alloprevotella. Next base: position 22,644 of record JAGBKI010000039.1, read on the forward strand.
CCCGTTCCCGGCACCGAGGCGCATGAGGAGCAGTTCGTCGTCGATGGCATCGCCGCCTGTGCGCCCGCCCACCAGGCGGATGTCCGATTCGCGTATGGCTGTGCGTTTGTTGTTTTCCATTGTGTGGTTTGTGTTTCCGTGTGTGCTTTTGGTGCGAAAATAAACAATCCGAGCCACTTTCACACTCTGCTTCCGCTATTTTGAACAATCCTTGCGCCCGCCCGGACAAGCCGCCGTGGGCAAAAACACTTTCACTCTTACCCTCACAAAGCAAAGCGAGTATCATCCGCACTGCTCGAAATTCAGTGCAAGGTGAGCGCAGAGAGAAACAATGTTATCTTTCGCACTTTCAGTGCTTCTGCGGAAATCGGTTTATCAGAGTCCTTTTATGTACTAATGTCTTGTATTTAGAGATTACAACGTTTTTAAGCGGACAGTAATAACTCCAAACAGTTCAAAACCTCAAATGCCTTGCTGACCACACAACAAAAAGCATCCGCAACACGTAAGGCGTTGCGGATGCATATAAGTACGTTGTTTGAACGATTAACGACGGACAATGAACTTGTGGTTCTTACGGGCTGGAACAGAGAAGAAAGGACGTGTAGCCGCCTCTTCTTCCCAAACTTCCTCTTCCACGGGTTCTTCCACTTCACCGCCTTCATCTTCGATTTCGCCAATATAATAGTAGTATGCACCATCATAGTCAATAGCGAAATCAACAGCAGGATGCTCGTCTCCATCATCGCCAACGAATTTATTGGTTTTGCCCGAAACCTTCACGCGAACGGTCTCGTCGCCGATGTTCACATAAAGAGTGCCGCTTTGGAAAGCTTTCTCATCGGTCCAATAACCATAATAATTAATGCCCGGGAAAATGATTCCTGTGTACCAAGGGTCACCACTAAGGTCTTGGGTAAGGGAGTAAGTCTTGCCTAAATGAGTGGGATCAATATCCACACTGGCAATTTTGATGAGGTCTTCTTCACCGTCTGCAGCCTCATAGAATTCAATTGTATAGCCATCAAAAAACTCAAAGTAAGTCACATCCACAGCGTCAATGGTGTGCTTTGTGCCGTTGATGGTCACATAGTTGGAAGCATTGGGGTCTAACGGTTTCTTGTCGTCTTTGTTATCGTCGTCATCGCCACAGGCGGTGAACGAAAACGCCATCGTTGTCATCAACAACATTGTGCAGACGGTGCTAAGCAGTCCGCGAAAATCAAACTTTTTCATAAGAATAAATGTGTCGGGGTTCGTGATGTAAACATCAAATGTGGACTTATCCGCCGAAGTCATCGTACATGATGCTTTCGGGTTCTACGCCGAGGCCGTCGAGCATGTTCTTCACGGCGTTGGACATGGGGCCGGGGCCGCACATGTAGTACTCGATGTCTTCGGGCGCGGGGTGGTCCTTGAGGTAGGTGTCGTGCATCACCTGGTGGACGAAGCCCGGTGTGTAGGGCACGCCTGCTGCGTCGGCGGCGGGGTCGGGGCGGTCGAGGGCAAGATGGAACTTGAAGTTGGGGAACGCCTTTTCGAGCGCGCGGAAGTCTTCCAGGTAGAAGACCTCGGAGAGTGAGCGTGCGCCGTAGAAGTAGGACATCTTGCGGTCGGTAGTGTGGAGGGTGCGCGTCATGTGCATGATTTGGGCGCGGAGGGGAGCCATACCGGCGCCGCCGCCCACCCATATCATTTCCTTCTTGCTGTCGAAGATGGGGTGGAAGTCGCCGTAGGGGCCGCTCATCAGCACCTTGTCACCGGGTTTGAGCGAGAAGATATAGGAGGAGGCGATGCCGGGCATGACATCCTGGAAACCGCCGCCCTGGTCTTTGGGCTTGAACGGGGGCGTGGCGATGCGGACGGTGAGCATGAAGCGGTCGCCCTCGGCGGGGTAGTTGGCCATGGAGTAGGCGCGGATGGTGGGTTCGGTGTTCTCGCACTTGAGGGTGAAGAGGCCGAACTTCTCCCAGGCGGGGAGGTAGTCGCCGAGGCTGGCCTTGTCGATGTCCTTGTCGTAGTCCATCTTGTAAGCGGGGATGCGTATCTGGGCGTAGGAGCCGGGGACGAAGTCCATGTGCTCGCCCTCGGGGAGCTGGACGATGAACTCCTTGATGAAGGAGGCGACGCAGTTGTTGCTGACGACGGTACACTCGTACTCCTTGACGCCCATAATGCTTTCGGGCACGCCCACCTTGAGGTCGCCCTTCACCTTGCACTGGCAGCCGAGGCGCCAGTTGTCCTTGATCTGCTTGCGCGTGAAGTGGGGTTTCTCAACGTCGAGTATCTCGCCTCCGCCGTCGAACACCTGGCACTTGCACTGGCCGCAGCTTCCCTTGCCGCCGCAGGCGGAGGGGAGGTGCACGCCGTTGTCGTTGAGCGTGGTGAGGAGCGTGCCGCCCTGTGCCACGTCGAGCGTCTGCTTGCCGCCGTTGATGTCGATGGCCACGTTGCCGCTGGGCGTGAGGTAGTTCTTGGCCAAAAGGAGGATGGCCGTCAGTATGAGTATGACGACTAAGAATACGCCGATACTTGCTACTATAAAATTCATAAGCGATAGTAGTATTAAAAATCAGTTTTCGGTTTCCACTGGAAAGCCAAACTCATTTTTTACTTTTTACTTTTTATTTTTTACTTAAAGACTCAGTCCGCTGAAGCACATAAATGCCATGGCCATAAGGCCGACGGTGATGAAGGTGATGCCGAGGCCCTGGAGGGGTTTGGGCACGTCGGTGTAGGCCATTTTCTCACGGATGGCTGCGAGGGCTACGATAGCCAGGAGCCAGCCGATGCCGCTGCCGAGGGCGAAGACGAAGCAGTCGCCCACGCCGCCGATGGCCTGCGAACTGGTGGCAGGGTCCATGTCAATGCGCTGCTGCATAAAGAGGCTGGCGCCCATAATGGCGCAGTTCACGGCGATGAGGGGCAGGAAGATGCCGAGGGCATTGTAGAGCGAGGGGCTGAAGCGTTCCACGACCATCTCAACGAGCTGCACGATGCCGGCGATGACGGCGATGAAGAGGATGAAACTGAGGTAGGTCAGGTCGAGGTCGCCGAAGATGCCGCCGGGGGCCAGCACCCTGGTCTGCAAGAGGTAGTTCACGGGGCAGGTGACGAGCAGCACGAAGGTGACGGCCACACCCAAGCCGAGCGACGTCTTCACGTTCTTGCTCACGGCGAGGTAGGAGCACATGCCGAGGAAACTGGCGAAAATCATATTGTCCACAAAAATACTGCGGACAAACAAACTAAGAGCGTGTTCCATGGTTTACTTCGTGTTTTTGGTGGTGTATGCCCGGTGCGCCCAGATGATGCAGCCGAGGATGATCATTGACATAGCGGGCATGGTCATCATGCCGTTGTTGACGTAGCCCGCGTTGTAAGCGGCTTTGGGGATGATTTGGAAGCCGAGGAGCGTGCCGCTGCCGAGCAGTTCGCGGACGAAGCCGACGGCGACGAGTATCCAGGCGTATCCGAGGCCGTTGCCGATGCCGTCGAGGAAGCTCTGCCAGGGGCCGTTGGTCATGGCGAAGGCTTCGAGGCGGCCCATCAGGATGCAGTTGGTGATGATGAGGCCGATGTAGACGCTGAGCTGCACGCTGACGTCGTAGGCGAAGGCTTTTAGCACCATGCTGACGATGGTGACGAGGGCGGCGACGACGACGAGCTGGATGATGATGCGTATGCGGTTGGGGATGGTTTTTCGGATGAGCGAGACGATGACGTTGCTGAAGGCTGTGATGACCGTCACGCTCAATCCCATGACGATGGCCGGCTCAAGTTTGGCTGTCACGGCCAGTGCGGAGCAGATGCCGAGCACCTGCACGAGCACGGGGTTGTTGAGGCTAAGGGGTTCCGTGAACGCCTGCCGGCTTTCCTTGGAAAACAAAGCTGCCATATTGTTATTCTGTCTTATAAGGTTTAAGAGGTTTAATGAGGTTTAAGAGGTTTAATGCTGCGCGACTACAGCCGGACGGATTAAACCTTTCAACCTGTTCAACCTTGCAAGAAGCCGGACGGATTAAACTTCTTAAACTTCTTAAACCTATTAAACCTTGTCCGTTTTACTTGTTCAACTTATGCAGATAGGGCTGGTAGAGTTTCAGTCCCTCGGCGAGCATGGCGGCGACGCCGTTGCCGGTGAGGGTGGCGCCGCTGATGCCGTCGGCCTGGGTGTCGGGGTTCTCGACCTTGCCGTTCTTGACGACGGTGAGGGCGGGGTTGCCTTCGGCGTCCTCAAGCGTCTTGCCCTTGAACTGCTCCTGGAAGTACTCGGCCTTGATTTCGGCTCCGAGGCCCGCCGTCTCGCTGTCGTGGTTGAAGTACGCGCCGTAGACGGTCTTTCCGTCGGCGTTCACGGCCAGGTAGCCCCAGACGGGTCCCCACAAGCCTTTGCCGTTGAGCGGCAGGACGTATTTCGTTTCGCCGTCGACGGTGGCCACGAAGACGGGCAACTGGGTCGCGCCGGGCTTGATGGTGCTGCGGTCGATGAGGAAGCCGTCCTGGTCCTTGGCCTTGCCTTGCTGGATGACTTCGCCGTCGGCACCGACCACGAGGTCGGCCACGATGGTCTCTTCCCACGTTTTCTGCACGTCGGCGTCGGCCACGCTGCGCAGGCCGAGCGAGGCGAGGATTTGCTTCTTCGTGTCGTTGGCTACGTTGGCGTCGCTCCGCTCCTTGAGGGCGGTGGAGACGAAGGCCAGCAGGAAGGCGACGACCACCACGGTCACTGCGGCGTAGACGACGGTATAGAGGTTGCTGTTGGTGTTGAGTTTCATTGTGTCGCGCTTTTATTTGCTCTGCGAGCGTTTGAGCCTGCGGCTGATGTTGCGCTGCACGAAGCAGTAGTCGATCAGCGGGGCGAACATGTTCATGAAGAGGATGGCGAGCATCATGCCCTCGGGGTATCCGGGGTTGAGCACGCGGATGGTGATGGCCAGTGCGCCGATGAGCAGGCCGTAGACGTACTTGCCGCCCTCGGTGCGCGCGCTGGTCACGGGGTCGGTGGCCATGAACACGGCGCCGAAGCAGAAGCCGCCGAGCACGAGGTGGTTGTACCAGGGGATGTTGGCCACTGCGTTGCCTTCGAGGCCGCCAATGTTGAACAGCCAGGCGGTCAGGGCGCCTCCCACGAAGACGCTGCCCATGGTCTTCCACGAGGCGATGCCGGTCCAGAGCAGGATGGCGGCACCGATGGCGATGGCGATGACGCTGGTCTCGCCCACGCTGCCAGGCATCAGTCCGACGCAGTAGGTCCAGAAGTCGCCCGTGGGCGCAACCTGCGCTGCCGCTTCGCCCAGGGGCGTGGCCAGCGTCGTGCCGTCTGCCACCGTGTGGCCGAGGCCCAGGAACGTGTCCTTGGCGAGCCACACCTTGTCGCCCGACATCGAGGTGGGATAGGCGAAAAACAGGAAGGCGCGTGCCACGAGGGCGGGGTTGAAGATGTTCATGCCGGTGCCGCCGTAGATTTCCTTGGCGAAGATGACGCTGAAGGCCACTGCCACGGCGAGCATCCAGAGGGGCGTCTCGACGGGGAGTATCATCGGGATGAGCATTCCGGTGACGAGGTAGCCCTCCTGTATCTCCTCTTTCTTCCACTGCGCCACGACGAACTCGATGCCGAGGCCCACGACGTAGGAGACGACGATTTTGGGCAGCATCACGGCGAGGCCGTAGAGCAGCAGCGCGCCGCAGGCCGTGGTGTCAGCGCCCGCCGCGAGGGCGTTCTGATAGCCGATGTTGTACATGCCGAACAGCAGGGCGGGCATCAAGGCGATGACGACGAACGACATGATGCGCTTGGAGTCGATGCTGTCGTGGATGCTCACGCCCGTCCGCGAGGTGGCGGAGGGCACCACGAGGAACGTCTCGAAGCCGTCAAACACCGAGCGAAGCGCGCTTAGTTTGCCGCCCTCCTGAAAATGCGGACGCAGTTTATCAAGTGTTTTCTGAATCATTGGGTAGGTAGTTTGCTATATATAAATATGGTGTCGCGGCTTAGGCGTTCTCCTTGCGTAAGAGGTCGAGCCCTTCGCGCACGATGCGTTGCAGCTCCAGTTTGCTGCTGTCCACGAACTCGGCCACGGCGAAGTCCTCGGGGGCCACTTCGTAGATGCCCAGGGCTTCCTGGCGGTCGATGTCGCCCGCGATGATGGCCTTGACAAGGTAGCCGGCGTAGATGTCCATCGGGAAGACGCGGTCGTACTCGCCGCTCATAATCATACGGCGCTCGCCGCCCTTGATGCGGCAGTCCAGGTCGTAGGCACGGTTCTTGCCAAGCAGCCACGAGAGGTAGCTGCGGTTGGCCGAGAACTGCTTGAGGCGGGGGGCGATCCAGCCCAGCACCTCGTGCGTGTCGTCGCCCTCGGGCAGGAGGCACACCTCGGTGGTGTGCGCGCCGAGGAAGTCGGTGGCCTCGACCTTGCGGCCCACGAGGGGGTTGCCGTCGATGATGCGCGTGTGGGCGCCCTCCGCCGGGGTGTCAGCGCCCAGCAGGTGGGCTATCTGCGCGCCCACGACGGTCTCGACGTACTGCGACTCCGCTACCTGCGAGCCTGCCACGGCGATGCGGCGCGTGAAGTCCACGCGGCCCGTTACGGCCAGTTCGCCGACGAAGATGGCCTCCTCGGCACCCAGCGTCCAGACGGTCTCGCCCTTGTTCACGGGGGCGAGGTGGTTGATGTGCACGCCGACGTTGCCGCTGGGGTTGGGGCCGTCGAACACGCTCACCGTGGCCTCGGGCAGGGGCAGCAGGGCGCTCGTTTCCTGTTCGGGCGCGATGCCGACGTAGACGGGGGCGAGTTTCGACAACAGCGCGATGCCGGCCTTGAACTTGTCCTCGCGCCCCTGGGCCACGAAACTGAAGTCTGCCGCCAGGGGCATCTTGCTGAAGGCCGACACGAAGACGGCCTTGGGCGTGTCGAGTGGCGAGGCGGTGACGTCGTAGGGACGCTGGCGCAGGTAGGCGAAGAGGCCGCTCTTCAGGAGCAGTTCCAGGGCGTCGTCGCGGCTGATGGCGGCGAGGTCGGGCTTGCCGAAGTCGACAGCCTCCTGCCGCGCGTCGGGCTGGACGGTGATGTAGAGGATTTTGCGCCGCGCGCCGCGCATGACCTCCTTGACGGTGCCGCTGACGGGCGACACGACGTTGATGCGCTCGGTGGCCTTGTCGGTCAGGAGCGGCGTGCCGGCCTTGACGCGCTCGCCCTCCTTGACCAGGAGGCGCGGCACGAGGCCGTGGAAGTCGGCGGGACGGACGGCGTAGAGCGGGGCTTGGGTGGCGGTGCGCACGGTGGCGGCGGCTTCGCCGGCCAGGCGCACGTCCAGCCCCTTCTTGAGCTTGAAATGTCGTTCCATTGCCTATGTTAAAGTGATTTTTGCCGTAGGGTCGCAAACAAGCCAAAGCCCGCGCAAAACGAAATAATACGCTGCGTTTTGCCACAAGCGGCGCTTGGCCTGCCGCATTGGCCGCAAAGTTAGTCTTTTTCTTTAACAAATTATAACACCGCCCGTGTTTTTTGTTCGTATTTGTCCAAAAGGGCTTTGTGGCAGGGCGCGAAAAGAAGCGGCGGCACTCCGTATTTATATATAATATGGCACCACTTGCGCGCTTCATGTTGCATCTGCGCACGCCCACAAGTACGCGGCGGTCAAAAAAGCACAGCGACACTCCCATTGTTGTGATTTCTTGTGCTATCTTTGCCGCGAAGCGAAGATGCGCAGCGGCTCAGCAGAGTAAAACAGCTTCGCGATGTTTCCCTCTGCGTTCGCCTTGCAGCATCTTTGCCGCGAAGCGAAGATGCGCGGCGGCTCAGCAGAGTAAAACAGCTTCGCAATGTTTTCCTCTGCGTTCGCCTTGCAGCATCTTTGCCGCGAAGCGAAGATGCGCGGCGGCTTTTACAAAGTTAAACCACATCGCAACAAGCATTCTTCGTTTGAGTTTTCCGAAAAGAACGGAATGAGGTCAATTTCATTCCAAGAAAACAACGCTTAGTGTTCATCCTTTCTTTCCTTCGCGCCTTAGGCCGCTACCTACAGCTGATGGGGCGGACGTTCGCCGTGCCCGAGCGGTGGCGCATGTTCCTGCGCTCCTACCTGCGCGAAATGGCGCAGCTCGGCGTGGACAGCATCGGCATCGTGCTGCTCATCTCGTTCTTCATCGGCGCCGTCATCTGCATTCAGATCAAGCTCAACATCCAGAGCGCGTGGATGCCCCTGTGGGTGAGCGGCTACGTGACGCGCGAGATTATGCTGCTGGAGTTCAGCAGTTCCATCATGTGTCTCATCCTGGCGGGCAAGGTGGGGTCGAACATTGCCTCCGAACTCGGCACGATGCGCACCAGCCAGCAGATTGACGCACTGGAGATAATGGGCGTGAACCCCGCCTCGTTTCTCATTCTGCCCAAGATTGCGGGTCTCGTGACGATGATACCCCTGCTGGTCATTTTCAGCACTGTGGCGGGCTTCGTGGGCGCCTACGCCACGGCCTACGTCGGCCACATCATCACGCCCAGCGACCTCACCGCCGGCCTGCAGCACGACTTCACGCAGTGGTTCTTCTGGATGGGCGTCATCAAGTCGCTGTTCTTCGCCTTCATCATCAGCAGCGTCTCGGCCTTCTTCGGCTACACCGTCGAGGGCGGCTCGCAGGAGGTGGGCAAGGCCTCGACCAACGCCGTCGTCTCCAGTTCGATGCTCATTCTCTTCTCCGACCTCTTCCTCACGCAGTTGCTCTCATGATACAGCTCGAAAAACTCTCCAAGTCGTTCGCCGACAAGGACGTGCTGCACGGCATCGACAGCACGTTCAGCAGCGGCAACTGCAACCTCATCATCGGGCGCAGCGGCTCGGGCAAGACCGTGCTGATGAAGTGCATCGTGGGCCTGTTCGAACCTACCGGCGGGCGCGTGCTGTACGACGGGCGCGACTTCTGCCGCATGTCGAAGCGCGAGCGCACGATGCTGCGCCGCGAGATGGGCATGATTTTCCAGAACGCCGCGCTGTTCGACTCGATGACGGTGTTGGAGAACGTGATGTTCCCGCTCGACATGTTCAGTGCCGACAGTTATAAGGACCGGCGCCGCCGCGCGGAGTTCTGCCTGGACCGTGTGGGGCTGGCCGACGCGCTGCAGAAGTTCCCCGGCGAAATCAGCGGCGGTATGCAGAAGCGCGTGGCCATCGCCCGCGCCATCGCCCTGAAGCCCAAGTACCTTTTCTGCGACGAACCCAACAGCGGCCTCGACCCCAAGACGTCGCTCGTCATTGACGAACTCATCTACGGCATCACGAAGGAGACCGGCACCGTCACCGTGATGAACACGCACGACATGAACTCCGTGCTGGGCATCGGCGACCACATCCTCTTCATCCACCAGGGCGACAAGGAGTGGGAGGGCACGAAGGACGAGGTGCTGGGTTCGGACAACCGCCGGCTGAGCGACTTCATCTTCGCCAGCGACTTCCTCAAAAAGGTGCGCGACGCCGGGCGCGCGCAGGCCGCCACCTAACATAGCAAACACCCTTGCGGCTCCGTGCAGGAATCCTGCGAGCCGCATTTGTTTTAATAGCCACCATTCACCTCCCCCAAGCATTTCACGATGGAAACGCTCTCCCTCAAGTACGGCTGCAACCCCAACCAGCAACCAGCCTCCGTGAGTATAGCCGAAGGCAAACTGCCCTTCGAAGTCCTTTGTGGTCGTCCTGGCTACATCAACCTGCTCGACGCGCTCAACGCCTGGCAGCTTGTACGCGAATTACGCGCCGCCACGGGACTCCCCGCCGCCGCCTCGTTCAAGCACGTGTCGCCCGCCGGAGCCGCCGTGGCACTCCCACTCGACGAGACACTGAGCCGCATTTACTTCGTCGATGACCTGCCCCAACCACTCTCGCCCATAGCCACCGCTTACGCCCGTGCGCGCGGTGCCGACCGCATGTCGAGTTATGGCGACTTCGCCGCGCTGAGTGACACATGCGACCTTGCCACGGCCCTACTCCTCAAGCGCGAAGTCAGCGACGGCGTGATAGCCCCCGATTTCACGCCCGAAGCCCTTGATGTGCTCCGCGCCAAACGAAAAGGCACGTACTGCGTCATCAAGATGGACACCGCCTATCGCCCCGCTCCCGTGGAGCACAAGGAAGTGTTCGGCATCACGTTTGAGCAGGGTCGCAATGAAATCGACCTCGCCGACGACATGCTCTATACCCGCAACATCCCCACTCGTGCCAAGGACATACCCGCCGACGCCCTGCGCGACCTCAAAATAGCGCTCATCACGCTTAAATACACCCAGAGCAACAGTGTCTGCTACACAAAGGGTGGCCAGGCCATCGGCATCGGGGCTGGCCAGCAAAGCCGCATACACTGCACACGGCTGGCTGGCGACAAAGCAGATTTGTGGCATCTACGCCAGCACCCGCAAGTGCTCGCACTGCCATTCCGTCCCGGCATCCGCCGCGCCGACCGCGATAACACCATCGACCTCTACCTCGGACGCGAAGCCGACGACGTATTGGCCGACGGCGCCTGGCAGCAGTTCTTCACCGAGAAGCCCCGTCCGCTCTCCGAGGCCGATAAGCGCGAGTGGCTCGCCCGCCAGACTGGCGTGTGCCTCGGCAGCGACGCCTTCTTCCCCTTCGGCGACAACATCGAGCGCGCCCGCAAGAGCGGTGTCTCCTATGTGGCCCAGGCGGGCGGCAGCGTGCGCGACGACCATGTCATCACCACCTGCGACAAGTATGGCATCGCCATGGCCTTCACCGGCATCCGCCTCTTCCACCATTAACCCACCGCAACCTCACCCCGTTTTTTATGCGCAAGGCATCACGCGACGAAGTGGCCCAGGCCATACAAGGCGGCATCGTGTTCCGCAAAAGTCCCGCCCCCGACGCGGGAAAATCCGGCAGCGTCAAGACCAAAGCCAAAAAGAAAGCCTACATCACCGGTGCCCACGGCTCGGCCTCCGCACGCAAGAAAGCGGCCATCCGCCAAGCCCGGGCGAAACGCAAATAACCCGCTGTGACCCAGCCGCGTACCGTCGAAGCCACAGGCGAAGCGGGCATAAAAAGAATTGGAAAGCGGAAGTTTTAACCCAAAAATTTTGCCGCGCCGACCTTTTGCCCTACATTTGCACCCCGAACGCCAAGGAGAGATGCTCGAGTGGCTGAAGAGGCACGCCTGGAAAGCGTGTATACGCCAAAAGCGTATCCGGGGTTCGAATCCCCGTCTCTCCGCATCCATCCCAGCAAGGACGGACTCACACCGAAGTCCGTCCTTGCTGTTTTTTTCATGCCTCCCGAAAAAGAGGGAAACTGGAGAACAAACAGCGGAAATCGTGCGGACGCCAATCCGTTGGCCTCGGATTCCTTAGCGGAAAGCCATAAAAACTTTTTGAGCCCGTGCAATTCTGCAAATTAAGGCTTAATTTGCAGAAACTAAGGCTTAGTTTATACAAACTTAGGCTTAATTTGTAGATTTGCTTGGGTATAGACAGGATTTAAGCCGCAACAGACACGTTTCAGCCCACAGCCGCTGCGATTTTCACCGCATCGGCCAAAAGCGCCAAAGGGAAAATGCGGTTTTACAGGCCGCAATACGCCCGCCGAACCTGTTTTTTATACATTTTATGCTTTTTCCGGCCAAAAGTTTTGCCAATCCAAAAAGCCGCCGTACTTTTGCACCGCATTTCCGAAAAGGAACTGCGACATTACATCGCGGAGTGGAGCAGTTGGTAGCTCGCCAGGCTCATAACCTGGAGGTCACTGGTTCGAGTCCGGTCTCCGCAACAACGCATCGCGAAAAAGGCTTGCCGTTTTGGGCAAGCCTTTCTTTATTTTCTTTGCAGCAAGTGCGCCAATGCGGCTGTAAGCGCGCTGTAGAATTTATTTGCATATCTATTTCGTTCTGTATCTGCAATACGCGTTCCAAGCATCCATCACGCTGTCTGTCACTTCCCTACCGTCAAAGAACTCTGCTTGGCATTCGTTCTTGAATGGCGACCAGTTGCCACAAATGATGCCATTATGGGCGATGATGGGTTGGAAGATGCCGCTGTTGTTGTGGGCTCGATGGCGATGTTCCACCGGGAGCACGACATCACGGCTCTTGTAGGCAATGAGGTATTCATCGTAGGGCGGTATCAGCAGATACTTTCCACTTCGGAAACCTCTTGTGCGGCAATCGTCTGTCAGGTAGAAGCTGCGCCCCTGCCATGTTTCTTGATGAATCCAGCCTCCCAACATCTCGATTCCCCTCTTGCAGTCGCTCACGTTCAGGCCAGACCACCACACAAAATCTTCCAGGGTGGCGGGTCCACGGCTCTGGAAGTATTTGCGTGTGAAACGCATCAAGGCTTCGTCCCGGTCTATGTGGGTCGGTTTCTTTACCTTCTTGGCCGAAAGGGTGTAGGTGGCTTTTGTTGGATGCAGCTCACCGCTACAAAGCGTTCCCGACATTTCGGCCATGCGGATATGGTAAGAGAGACGATGGTCATCCATGCGAATGTCGTTCTCTGCCAATGCCTGAACAAAATTCTCCTTTGTGGCACTTCCCATATAGGCGGCGGTCTGCTCCAAGATGTCCCTCACCTTTAGTAGCTCTTCGTTGGGAATGCTGACCTTGTTACTGGCCATCCATCCTTTGGTAACGGCTATGGCTTTGGGCGCACAAAGATGAAGGAATGTCCAATAGTCCTTGGCCGTAACCAGCTGCCATGTGCCACGCATCAGGTGCAGACGGATAATCTGCCCGCTGTCGTATGCCGCCTTGAATGCTTTATGCGATGGTCGGCGCGTCCGCATGGCCACTGCCCAGCGCATCATGCGATACTCTTGGGCCTGCATGGCTCCCATGTGGCTCACTACCTCAGACGGGCTATCAAACTGAGGCGCCGTCAATTGCTGGTTCAGGAGTCGGATGGCTATGGGGTTCATATTTACTCGATCACTTCAATATAAAAACTGAACGGACGGAAGCCGTCGTTACAACTGATCATCGCGCTCATAGGGTTCTTCATCCATCCGTCGTAGAAGTTTCCCTCGCCTTTGGCCAATGATTCCACAAATTCGCACATGGAATACCAAGCAGCTGGACACATACCTTCTGGCCGTTCACCATTCTCAGAAATCCATTGCTGCCCCTCTCTCACGTCGCAAGCATGCTCAATGGGATTCTCATATTTCTCCATAAGGTCTAAATATAGCGTCTGCCGAATGGCCGTAATTCGTACTCTATTCATTTGTTATCCATAGATTGGGTGTTTTTGTTCTCATCGGAAAAGATTCTCAAAACAAGGTCAGCTGCTCTGGCTGTGGAAATTCGCGGAGATAGGCAAAGACATCATCCAGGGTGGAGAGGATGCCATGCTGATTGCAGGTTTCTTTGAAAAGAGACATCAAGGCAGCTGCATTGGGGGATGACAGCTGATAGGCGTTTCCGTATTCCTGAATGTATCGCTGCTTCAGTCCGGGGAAATTGCGGTCGAGTGCCGCATAATAAGACTCCCTGTCGCCTTCGCGAAGGGTCATGCCCATCCAGAAGCAGATGATGCCTTTTACGCCTGTCTGGATGCAGGCCTCCAAAATTGCTTTGATGTTTTCCTCCGTATCGCTGATATACGGCAATACGGGACAGAGCCACACAACCGTTGGGATACCTCGGTCTTGCAGTTCGCGCAGCACTTCCACACGGCGTGAACTGGGGCAAACGCCCGGTTCCATCTTCCGGCTCAGCGTGTCGTCCATAATGGTAAGTGACATCTGCACCACGCACTTGGTGCGCTGGTTGATGGACTCCAATATGTCTATGTCGCGAAGCACCCGATCAGACTTTGTAATCAGCGTCGCCCCGAAACCATAACGATAGATGAGTTCCAAGCATTTACGGGTAATCTGAAGCTGTTCCTCGCAGTGTTGATATGGGTCGGCCATCGAGCCGGTGCCAATCATGCAAGGTTTTCGCTTGGAGCGTAGTGCTTTTTCCAACAACTGCGGGGCGTTGTGTTTTACCGCCACATCTTCGAAGAGATGTTCCATTCCATACACTTTGCTTCGTGCATCGCAGTACACGCATCCGTGCGTACAGCCTCGATACACATTCATGCCCCCGTGGAAAGAGGTCAGGATGGATTTTGCCTCGATATAGTGCATGGGATGTTGGCGGCAGGTATCATCACTCGTCTATCTTTCCATCCCAGCCCTGTGCCATTGAGGTATGTTCGTGCAACACGCGCCACCGTCCGCTCTGTTTTTCTAAATAGTCTGTCTGGCGCATCATGAACGGTGGATTAACGGAACCGTCCTTGTTCACTGTGTCCCATCGCTGAACGGAGCAGACCAGAGCCGTAGCGCCCACGATACGGGTGCGGATATCGAGAATTTCCACGTCGCACGACTTTAGGTTGCCAAAGGCTTCGTCAAAAACCGCCTTTGCTTTCTCCACACCGACGCTTGCATATGGTGCCGCGTCGAACCAAATAGTCTCGCTTGTCCAGTCCTTGGTGCTATCGGCACCCGAAAACGACTGTGCTATCTGCCGCACTATATCCTCCACTTGTTGTTTGTCTGTCACAGTTGTATTCATTTTATTGTTAATGGTAAATTGAAATCTGGAATGGTAGACCTTTTTACATCGTATAATCTCATTTCAACCGCTTGCCGTCCGAATAGGCTTTGCCGACGACCTTGCCTAACTGGATATAGATGTGATGAACGGGGTCGTAGGTAATAATATTCATCTTCTCGACATCGGGATTGCCGTCAGCAGCCAGATATTGCTCGTCGCAGAGGATATTTACAATGTCTGCCACGAGATAGTAGCCCGTTTCGCTCTCGTCTATTTTCTCCTTGACGCGGCACTCCATCGTCATCGGGAGTTCCTTGAACACAGGGGCATTCACGTTGGGGGCTTTCTCTACAGTCCAGCCTGTTTTCTTCATTTTCTCTGGCTCTTTCCTTCCACTGACGATACCCACATAGTCTGCTGCCACAAGTGTCTCCGTGGTAGCGAAGGCAACGGTAAATTCGCTGTTATCCTTGAGGTTGTCGGTTGTCTGGTGGGAACCGAGCGAGATAACGATTTCGTGCATATCCCATTGTCCACCCCAAGCGGCGTTCATGGCATTTGCATTACCATCTTTGTCATAAGTGCCGATAATCAGCACCGGTTGTGGAAGGATCCACGGCTTTGATCCAAAACTTTTCATAACCTTCGTACTATTATTTGTTTCCTTGTTATTCTTGCCTGATTGCCTGATAATCGTAGTGACTAACTTCTGCAATCACCTCAACACCCAATTCACTTACTTCTGATACTTCTTCCAAGGTGCCATCGGAACCCCTACTTTCCGCATAAATCCTCATTTCCTATCAATCTATCAGGCTATCAGTTCTTTTATTACCCGCCTCCGCACTTCCTATAATATATCTATATAATTGATTATTCATAAAAAAATATACTATAAGACAGATTGGCAGGAGGCTAAAAAGAACTGTTAGAACTGTATAGATTGATAGAATTTAGGGATTAGGAGAAAAATGAATGAAGTTGCGCGGAAAGCGGGCAATCCAACGATAAGCAGGCGTTCGCGCTACACTTTCGTGAGCATTCGGTCGATGCTCTCGGCTGCGCGCTTGCCGTCGCCCATGGCGAGAATGACGGTGGCGCCGCCGCGCACGATGTCGCCGCCCGCGAAGACTGCCGGGACGCTCGACTGCATGTCGTCGCCCACGGCGATTGTGCCTTTGCGCCCCTGCTCAAGCGCGGGGAGGCTGGCGGGCACGATGGGGTTGGGCGACACGCCGATGGCCACGATGACGAGGTCGACGTCCATCGTCTCGGTGGCGCCGGGGATGGGTTCGGGGCGGCGGCGTCCCGAGGCGTCGGGTTCGCCGAGGCGCATCTTCTGCAACACGATCTGGCGCACGTGGCCGCTCTCGTCGGCCAGGTATTCGAGGGGGTTGCACAGCGTGCGGAACTCGACGCCCTCCTCCTTGGCGTGGCGCACCTCTTCGAGACGGGCGGGCATTTCCTGCTCGCTGCGGCGGTAGATGATGACGGCCTGCTCGGCGCCGAGGCGGCGGGCGGTGCGCACGGAGTCCATAGCCGTGTTGCCGCCGCCGATGACGGCCACGCGGCGGGCGCGGGGTACGGGCGTGTAGGACGCGGGGCTGGAGGCGTCCATCAGGTTGACGCGCGTGAGGTATTCGTTCGAGGAGAGGATGCCGTTGTAGTTCTCGCCGGGAATGCCCATAAAGTTGGGCAGTCCGGCGCCGCTGGCCACGAAGACGGCGCGGTAGCCGTCAGCCTGCAACTGATCGACGGTGACGGTCTTGCCCACGATGCAGTCCTTGACGAACTCCACGCCGCTGCGGCGCAGGCTGTCAATCTCGAAGTCCACAATCTCGTTGGGCAGGCGGTATTCGGGTATGCCGTATTTGAGCACACCGCCCAGTTCGTGGAGCGCCTCGAAGACGGTGACGCGGTAGCCGCGCCGCGCCAGGTCGCCCGCGCAGGTGAGTCCGGCGGGGCCGCTGCCCACGACGGCCACGCGGGGGG
>JAGBKI010000003.1 GCA_017933995.1 Bacteroidaceae bacterium
GTGGCCGCCCCCGCCGCCCGCCCGTACTCCGAGGCCCTGCCGGCGTCGTTCCGCACGCCGGGCGAGAACGTCATCAGCGACCCCGCGCAGCACCTCTACCCCATCTACCTCGCCCTGCTCGACATCACCGAGGGCGAGTTCCTCGACTCGCTGCGCATCATGCACATCGGCGACAGCCACATACGCGGCCACATCCTGCCGCAGACCTTCGGGCGCAGCGTGCAGGAGAAGTTCGGCGCCGTGCAGTACCGCGACCTGGGCATCAACGGCGCCACCTACCGCTCGTACACGCAGAGCGGCAAACTCGACGACGTCTACGCCTGGCAGCCCGACCTCGTGGTCATCTCCTTCGGCACCAACGAGGCTTACGGACGATACGACGCCGAGCGCCACTACGGACAGATTGACGACCTCGTGGTGCAGTTGCAGGAGAACCTGCCCTACGCCTGCCTGCTGCTGACGACGCCCGCCGGGTGCTACCTCAAGGGCGGGCGCCACAACCCCGCCAACGCCGAGTGCGCCGCCACCATCTGCCGCTACGCCCGCGAGCACGGACTGCCCGTCTACGACCTCTTCACCGTGGGCGGCGGCGAGGCCAACGCCTGCGCCAACTGGAAGCGCACGGGAATGCTGCGCGGCGACGGCGTGCACTTCACCCCCGACGGCTACCGCACGCAGGGACGTATGCTCTTCGAAGCCTTCATGCGCGGGTATAAGGCGGCGACGGAAGAAATTAATGATTAAAATGAGGAATTAGGAATTAGGAATTGCCGTCCGGCACAACTGAATATAAATTAGGAGTGAGGAATTAGGAATTACCATCCGGCACGATTTCACACTCTCATTCCGCACAGCCCAATTCCTAATTCCTAATTCTATCGTGGCGCAGCCCAATTCCTAATTCCTAACTCCTAATTCCTAATACCCGGTGCCCCTCGACCTCTCACGCCTCCCCTCCCTGCTGCGCTACGACGCGGCGGCGCCGCTGCTGTTCAACAGCGGGCTGTTCCTGTGGCTCTTCGCGGGCTTCGCGCTGGTCTACGCCCTGCTGCAGCGGCGCACCACCGCACGCCTGCTCTTCGTCACGCTCTTCTCCTACTACTTCTACTACAAAAGCAGCGGCACCTACTTCTTCCTGCTGGCCGTGGTCAGCGCGTCGGACTTCCTCATAGCCCGTGCCCTGGGGCGCACCGCCGACGCGCCGCGCACACGCCGCCTCCTCGTGGCCGCGAGCCTCACGCTCAACCTCGGCCTGCTGGCCTACTTCAAGTACACCAACTTCCTCGGCACGGCCTTCGCCGCGCTGCTGGGCGGCAGTTTCCAGCCGCAGGACATCTTCCTGCCCGTCGGCATCAGTTTCTTCACGTTCCAGAGCCTGTCCTACACCATCGACGTCTACCGCCGCCAGATCAGCCCGCTCAGCAACCCGCTCGACTACTTCTTCTACGTCAGTTTCTTCCCGCAGCTCGTGGCCGGCCCCATCGTCCGCGCCCGCGACTTCATCCCACAGATACGCCGCCCGCTCGCACTCTCGCGCACCATGACGGGCGAGGCCGTCGCACTCATCGCGGGCGGCCTCATCAAGAAGGCCGTCATCTCCGACTACATCAGCACCAACTTCGTCGACCGCGTCTTCGACAACCCACTGCTATACAGCGGCCTCGAAAACCTCGCCGCCGTCTACGGATACGCCCTCCAGATTTACTGCGACTTCAGCGGCTACAGCGACATGGCCATCGGCATCGCCCTGCTGCTGGGATTCCGCTTCCCCGACAACTTCCGCTCGCCCTACAAGAGCCGCAGCGTCACCGAGTTCTGGCGCCGCTGGCACATCAGCCTCTCCTCGTGGCTGCGCGACTACCTCTACATCTCGCTGGGCGGCAACCGGCGCGGCAAGGTGCGCCAGTACGTGAACCTCGTTGCCACGATGCTGCTGGGCGGACTGTGGCACGGCGCGTCGTGGAACTTCGTGGCGTGGGGCGGTATGCACGGCGTGGCGCTGGCCGTCCACAAGAAGTGGATGGAACTCACCCGCCAGCCGCGCGGCGGCACACGCCTGCACGGATGGCGCGCCGTGGTGGCCGCGCTCCTGACGTTCCACTTCGTCTGCCTGGCGTGGGTGTTCTTCCGCAGCGCGTCGTTCGAGACGGCGGGCCACGTGCTGTCGCAAATCTTCACCAACTTCCAAGGCCGCCTGCTGCCCCAACTGCTCACCGGCTACGCCCCCGCCATGGCGCTCATCGCCGTGGGCTACGCCCTCCACCTCACGCCCCACCGCTGGGCGCACCGCCTACAGGCACGCGCCGCCACACTGCCGCTGCCCCTCCAGGCGCTGCTGCTCGTCATAGCCGCCTGGGCCGTCATACAGGTCAAGGGCA
Organism: Bacteroidaceae bacterium; assembly: GCA_017933995.1. Lineage (GTDB taxonomy): Bacteria > Bacteroidota > Bacteroidia > Bacteroidales > Bacteroidaceae > Alloprevotella. Next base: position 2,379 of record JAGBKI010000003.1, read on the forward strand.
GCGACGTACAGCCCTTCATCTACTTCCAGTTCTGACCCACGCGCGCAGAAAAACTTGCGCCCCGCGTTTTGCCGCCGACCTTTTTCCACTATCTTTGCACGCGCTAAGCCAACAAGGGCGACTTTTTCATCTATTCCTATTATATATATAATGGAGCAACCCGGCACCGACAGGTGGAACGCCTGCCTCGACATACTACGCGCCAGCCTGCCGCCGGCCACGTTCAACACGTGGATTACGCCCCTGTGGTTCGTCTCGCTCAAAGGCAGCGACCTCACCGTCGGCGCACCCAACAAGTACGTCCACGACTTCATCGAGGAGCACTGCATCAGCCAGCTGCGCGCCGCCCTCGTGCAGGCTTTCGGCCCCGGCATACGCCTGCTCTACAGCATACCCAAGGAGGAGGACGCCGCACCCAAGAGCCACCTGCTCGACCTCGCCGCCCCGCAGGAAAAGCCCCGCCCCCGCTTCAACCCCAACCTCAACCGCAACTACTCGTTCGACAACTTCGTCGAAGGCGCCAGCAACAAACTCGCCCTGACCGTGGCCAAGGCCATAGCCCGCAACCCCGACCAGGTGACGTTCAACCCCTTCTTCATCTACGGCCCATCGGGCGTGGGCAAAACCCACCTGGCCAACGCCATCGGGCAGGCCCTGCACCAGGACTTCCCCGACCGCCGCGTGCTCTTCGTACCCGTCCACCTCTTCCAGGCGCAGTACACCGAGGCCGTGCGCACGGGCAAGTTCAACGACTTCATGGCGTTCTACCAGAGCATCGACACGCTCATCATCGACGACATACAGGAACTCACCACGCCCAAGACGCAGCAGACCTTCTTCCACATCTTCAACCACCTGCACCAGAACCAGCGCCACATCGTCATCACCAGCGACCGCGCGCCCGCACAACTGCAAGGGCTGGAAGACCGTATGCTGACGCGCTTCAAGTGGGGCATGACAGCCGAGATACTGCGCCCCGATATGCAGCTGCGCAAGGACATCCTGCGCGCCAAGACCTACCGCGACGGCCTCACGCTCGACGACACCGTACTGGACTACATCGCGCAGAACGTCACCGGCAGCGTGCGCGAACTGGAGGGCGTCGTGAACAGCCTGATGGCCTTCAGCATCACCCTGGGCGGCGAGATTGACTGCCAACTGGCCGCCTCCGTCATCTCCAAGACGGTAAACGCCCCCACCGAGGTCACCGTGAACGACGTCCTCGTGGCCGTGGCCAAGCAGACTGGCGTGACGCGCCGCGACATCGGCTCGAAAAGCCGCCGCGCCCCCGTCGTCGCCGCCCGCCACATGGCCGCCTACCTGCTCAAGAAGCACCTCGACCTGCGCTACACCGACATCGGCGAAGCCCTCGGCGGGCGCGACCACAGCACCGTGCTCCACGCCCTGCGCCAGGCCGACGCCCGCCTCGCCACCGACGAGGCGTGGCGCAAAAGCATCGAAGAAGTAGGAGCGCGGCTGTCGGGGCGATAGGCGTTCCTTTGATAAGCTAAACGGGGCTGCTGTCCCGTTTTTATTATATCCATAAAAGCAAACTCTCACATGTACATCGACATTTTCGTGGCCGCCGTGCTGCTTTGGGCGTTCTATAACGGCTGGCGGCAGGGACTCATCAAGGAACTCGTCTCGGCGTTGGGCTGGCTCGTGGGTCTGCTCGTGGCCGCCACGTGCTACGGCCTGTTGGGCCGCTACCTTGCCGTGGACGGTTCGGAGGCCAACCAGCTGACCAGCATCGCAGCCTTCCTCATTCTCTGGATTGCCGTGCCGGTGTTCCTGGGCTTCGTGGCCACGCTGTTCACCAAGGCCATTAAGGGGCGCGCCATCAACCTGCCCAACGCCGCGCTGGGCGCCGTGGTCAGCGGCGTGAAGTTCCTCATCCTGCTCAGCTGCGCGTTCAACGTGATGGCCGCGCTACGCATCCTCAACCCCGCGCGCACTGAGGGGTCGCTGCTCTACGAACCCGTGCGCGGCGCGCTCACCGTCTTCTTCGGCAGCACGGGCACCAACGCGCCCGCCAGCCAAACCGCCGACGACACCACGAGCGACACAGTGTGGATTGAGATGAATAAGAATAATTAAAAAATAAAAGGTAAAAGGTAAAAGTTGAGTTACTGTACACGCCTCGTAACGGCAGTTCACGGGCTTGCACCACATCATCATCTATTATTTTTACCTTTTAATTATTAACTAAAACCTCCATGTCCGACGACAAAGCCTTCATCGCGGGGCTGCAAGACAAACAATACGAATACGGCTTCACCACCGACGTGGAGACCGAGGTGTTCGAGACCGGCCTCGACGAGGACGTCATCCGCCGCATCTCCGCCCGCAAGGGCGAGCCGGCGTGGCTGCTCGACTTCCGCCTGAAAGCCTACCGCCATTGGCTCACGCTGGAGCAGCCCTCGTGGGCGCACGTCACGCTGCCGCCCATCGACTACCAGGCCATCTCCTACTACGCCGACCCCACGAAGAAGAAGCCCGGCAAGAAGGAACTTGACCCCGAACTCGTCAAGACATTCGACAAGCTGGGCATCCCCCTCGAAGAGCGCATGGCGCTGGGCGGCGTGGCCGTCGACGCCGTGATGGACAGCGTCAGCGTCAAGACCACTTTCAAGGAGACGCTGCAGGCCAAGGGCATCATCTTCTGCTCCATCAGCGAGGCCGTGCGCGAGAACCCCGAACTGGTGCGCCGCTATCTCGGCACCGTCGTGCCCTACCGCGACAACTACTTCGCCGCCCTGAACAGTGCCGTGTTCAGCGACGGCTCCTTCTGCTACATCCCGCGCGGCGTGCGCTGTCCTATGGAACTGAGCACCTACTTCCGCATCAACGCGCGCGGCACGGGCCAGTTCGAGCGCACGCTCATCGTGGCCGACGAGGGTGCATACGTGTCCTACCTCGAAGGCTGCACCGCCCCGATGCGCGACGAGAACCAGTTGCACGCCGCCATCGTCGAGATTGTAGTCGAGCGCGACGCCGAGGTGAAGTACAGCACCGTGCAGAACTGGTATCCCGGCGACGCCGAGGGGCGCGGCGGCGTGCTCAACCTCGTCACCAAGCGCGGCCACCTGCGCGGCGAGCGCGCCAAACTCTCGTGGACGCAGGTCGAGACAGGCAGCGCCGTGACGTGGAAGTACCCCTCGTGCATCCTACAGGGCGACGGCTCGCAGGCCGAGTTCTACAGCGTGGCCGTCACCAACAACCGGCAGGAAGCCGACACCGGCACGAAGATGGTGCACATCGGGCGCGACACGCGCTCCACCATCATCTCCAAGGGCATCTCCGCCGGACGCAGCCAGAACAGCTACCGTGGCCTGGTCAAGGTTGGCAAACGCGCCACCGGGGCGCGCAACTACTCCTCGTGCGACAGCTTGCTGCTGGGCGACACCTGCGGCGCGCACACCTTCCCCTACCTCGACGTGCAGAACAACGAGGCCATAGTGGAGCACGAGGCCAGCACCAGCAAAATCAGCGAGGACCAGCTCTTCTACCTGCGCCAGCGCGGCGTGCCTACCGAGGAGGCCGTCTCGCTCATCGTAGGCGGCTACGCCCGCGACGTCATCAACAAGCTCCCCATGGAGTTCGCCGTCGAGGCCCAGAAACTCCTCAGCGTCTCGCTGGAGGGCAGCGTGGGGTGAGAAACGGAAACACCAACAAGCGGGGCGGCTCGAAAGAGCCGCCCCGCTTGTTGGTGGCCTTTACAGATTTGGCTCCTGCGGTTTTAATAGCCTTTTCCGCTGGCGCGAAATGGTGTGCGTTGGCACGGGCTTTGGGATGTGCGGGGTAAGTTAAGCGCGTCGCACCCGGTCAAAACGGTTGCCTTGCGCCCGTCCCCCTATAAATAATCTCCGAGAAGCCGCATAAATCCCGCTACAAGCGGCACAAAAAGTTTCAGGTGGCTTTCAAATCTCCAAACTAAGCCTAAGTTTCTACAAATTAAGCTTAGATTTGGCGAAACTTAGGCTTAGTTTGTACAAATTAAGGCTTAATTTGGAGAATTGCGTGAGAGCGGGCGGGATTTGTGTGGCTTCCAGCGGGCTTTATGTGGGAGCGGGCGGGATTTGTGTGGCTTCCAGCGGGCTTTATGTGGGAGCGGGCGGGATTTGTGTGGCTTCCAGCGGGCTTTATGTGGGATCGGGCGGGATTTGTGCGGCTTCCAGCGGGCTTTATGTGGGATCGGGCGGGATTTGTGTGGGATTGTATTCAAACGCTTGTGGCGGCATCAGCCCCTAACCCCAGCGGGGTTGCAGATGTTAGGCCGGGGCAGCGCCCCGGTAGCCGCCACCGCTTGAGGCAACCTCGGAGAGGTTGTACAAGACCTTGCCCCATCCCAGTTTGGTGCAACCCCGCTGGGGTTGGTCGGGAGGCCGGATGTCCCCCGGGGCGCTGCCCCGGGCTATATGTTGTTATCCCCGCTGGGGATAAGGCTGCGCAGAGTTGCTGCGGCTGCTTCTTTTCCGCCGCCCATATATAATATTACGGTTCGCGCGCGCGAAGAAATTCCTCCGAAGCGGTCTTGAAATGCCGCTGAGAGCCATCGGAAACGCGCAAAACCAATGTTTTCTTGACGAAAACTTGTTTGAACGGGCGGAAAGGCTTACTTTTGCGCCGCATTTTTGCAACACAACCCACATTCATTAACACAGTTAACCGTATGACAAACAAGTACGAGACCGTTTTCATCCTTACTCCCGTTTTGTCTGATGATCAGATGAAGGAAGCGGTCGGCAAGTTCAAGGGTCTGCTCCAGGAGCAGGGCGCCGAGCTTGTGAACGAAGAACTGTGGGGTATGAAGAAACTCGCATACCCCATCGAGAAGAAGTCAACGGGCTTTTACGTGATGCTGGAGTTCGAGGCCGAACCCACTGTCATTGACAAGCTCGAAGTTGCTTACCGCCGTGACGAGCGCGTAATCCGTTTCCTGACGATCAAGCAGGACAAATTCCACGCTGCCTACGCCGAAAAGCGTCGTAACCTCAAGAAACAGGCATAATCACTATGGCACAGTCAGAAATCCGTTACCTCACACCGCCTTCGGTGGACACGAAGAAGAAGAAGTACTGCCGTTTCAAGAAGAGCGGCATCAAGTATATCGACTACAAGGATGCCGAGTGGCTGAAGCGTTTCCTTAACGAGCAGGGCAAAATCCTGCCCCGTCGCATCACTGGCACCAGCCTGAAGTACCAGCGCCGTGTGGCACAGGCCGTGAAGCGCGCCCGCCATCTCGCCCTGCTGCCCTACGTGACCGACCTCCTCAAGTAAGTATAACCCTCAAGACATTAGAAGAACACTACTATGCAGATTATTCTAAAAGAAGACATCATCGGTCTGGGTTATAAGAACGAGATTGTCACCGTAAAGGACGGCTATGGCCGCAACTACCTTATCCCGTTCGGCAAGGCCGTTATCGCCAGCGCCAGCGCCAAGAAGGTGCTTGCCGAGAACCTGCGCCAGCAGGCTCAGAAGCTTGCCAAGATTAAGGAAGCCGCTGAGGCTAAGGCCGCAAAGATTGCCGCCATCGAGCCGATTGTGATTGCTACGAAGGTAAGTGCCACTGGCACCATCTACGGCAGCGTGAACAACCTCCACATCGCCGAGGCGCTGCGCGAGCAGGGCATTGAGGTGGAGCGCAAGATTATTACGCTCAAGGATGTCAAAGAAGTGGGCAGCTATGTGGCCAAGGTGCACCTCCATCGCGAAGTTGAGGTGGAAGTACCTTTCACTGTGGTTGCCGAAGGTGGCGAAGAGCCGCAGCAGGAGGCCGAAGAGGCCGCCGCTCCCGTAGAGGAGGCTCCCGCAGCCGAAGTCGCTCCCGCCGAGGAGGCCGCTCCTGTAGTCGAGGAGGAAGTTAAGGAGGAGGCACCTGCTGCCGAACCCGAAGAAGCTCCCGCCGCAGCCGAGGAAGCACCTGCTGAACCCGCACAGGAGGAGGCTTAAAAAAACTTCCCATCCCATACAAAACTATGCGAAAGAGCGGCCACGCGCCGCTCTTTTGTTTTTCCACACCGCTGCTATGCGCTACTTCATACGTTTTGCCTACGACGGCACCGCCTACCACGGCTGGCAGGTGCAGCCCAATGCCGACACCGTTCAGGCGCGACTGGACCAGGCACTGGCCACGCTGCTGCGCCGCCCGGTGACAACCGTCGGAGCTGGGCGCACCGACACAGGGGTTCACGCCCGCACGATGGTGGCCCACTTCGACTGGGACACGCCGTTGGACACCGCCGCGTTGGCCGAACGGCTCAACCGCCTCCTGCCGCCCGACATCGCAGTGGACTGGGTGCGCCCCGTGTCAGGGCAGGCTCATGCCCGTTTCAGCGCGCTGAGCCGCACGTACCATTACGATATCGCCACTGCAAAAAATCCCTTCAGCCGTCGCTTTGCCACCCGCATCTATTACCGCTTGGATTTCGCCTTGATGAATCGCGCCGCAGCCCTCTTGCTCGGCACGCACGACTTCAAGTGTTTCAGCAAGACGGGCACAGACACGCGCACCGACATCTGCACCGTGACCGAAGCGCGTTGGGAACAGCTTGACAGCGGCGCGTGGCGTTTTCGCATCACGGCCGACCGTTTCCTGCGCAACATGGTGCGCGCCGTTGTCGGCACACTCTTCGCCGTGGGGCGCGGCAAACTCACCCTCGATGGGTTTGCAGCGGTTCTCGCTTCGCGCGACCGTGGCGCGGCGGGCGAGTCGGCACCAGCCGAGGGGCTGGCGCTTGTCGATGTGGCCTATCCCGACAGCGTTTGGGCCGTCGGCGAAGAAGCCATAGCGGAGTAACGCAACCGTATAGACTACTACGGCGGCGTCGCGTCCCTTTTCCCGCGCCGCTTTGCGCCGTGTTAGAAGTTTTGCATACCTTTGTCGCACTAATCCAATTGTTGTCATGAAAACAAACTCTATTTTTTGCCCGCATTGTGGCAACGCTAATGTCGTTGCACAAGGCGTCACGCAAGGCCGTTGCGGCGTGTGTGGCAAAACCTTCCCCATTCCGCAGGCCGTTGTTCAGGAAAAAAGCGGAAACGGAATGCTCGTCCTCGTGATTGTGCTGGCCACAGTGCTGGCCGCGATGATTGGTGCCATGGCGGTGTACTTTCTGACCGACCGCCACAGCACCGCCCTCGAACCCGAAACGGTGCAGCAGCCGCTTGTCGTCCACGACACCGTGCGCGAGACGCAGACCATCGTGCGGCAGGTGCCTGCCGCACGCCCCGCACCTGCCGCAACTTCGTCGCACATCGAGGGGCTTTATCCCTTCACGTCCACCCGGCGGGTCAGTGCCTCGGAACTTTATGCCTATAGTGCCGACGAACTCAAGATTATGCGTAATGAGATCTACGCCCGCCACGGCTATATCTTCCAGACGGCTGACATGAAAAGCTATTTCGCTGCCCAGCCCTGGTACCGCCCCGTTTCGCGCAACGTGCGCCTCACCGCCATCGAGCAGGCCAACGTGGCCACCATCAAGCGCGTGGAAGCGGCGATGTAAAACACGCTTGCCGACGTGATCACCATCCTTTCTGTTGCACTCGGTCTCGCCGCCGCACTTACGGTGGGCGTGGCAGGGTGCAACTTGCTTGTTTACTGCGTCGCCCACCGCCGATGCCACGACCGTGCGGCGTGCCTTCCCACAGTCGGCACACCCCTCGTGCTCGGCACGTCGCCTCTGCGCGCGGGCGGACGCCCCAACCGCTATTTCGTGCGCCGCATCCGCGCCGCTGCCGAGCTCTACAGCGAGGGTAGGGTGGGGCGCTTCATCTTGAGCGGAGGCACAGACGTTTGGGGCAACGACGAGGCCGAAGCAATGCGGCGCGCCTTAATCGAAAAGGGAGTGGAAACCGACGCGATGATAACCGACAACGGCGGCCACCGCACGCTCCTGTCCGTGGTGCGGGCGCGCGATGTGTTTGGCGCAGAGCGCCTCGTTTTCATCTCGCAGCGTTTCCATAACGAGCGTGCCGTTTTTCTGGCTCGCGCCATGGGGATTGAGGCCTACGGCTATAACGCCGAAGCCGTTCATGGCGGCAAGGCACCGATTATCTTGGCGCGCGAAGCCGTGGCGCGTGTGCGTGCAGTGCTCGATGTCGTGGGATTGGCGCTGCGCGGAGAGCAGCGGCGCAAGCGTTAGCCGCAGGTGCACAGCGCCATAGGGGGAAACAAAAAGAAGCATCCCCGACACCGCTTCGCGTGGAAACTTAGTACTTGAGGATGCTTCTGCCGAGCCGAGACGGGGACTCGAACCCCGGACCTACTCATTACGAATGAGTCGCTCTACCAACTGAGCTATTTCGGCGTTGCGGGTGCAAAGGTAGGGCGTTTTCCTATTTTGTCCAAACGAAAAGCGTTTTTTTTGCGCCAGAGACTGTTTTTTGTGGCTGCGGCATACGCAGCGGGGTGACGGAAGTGCGCGAGAACGGTGCGCCACTACGGTTTAGAAATTAAGCGATGCCCAGCAGTTTGTGTGTCTGCAAGGATAGCGACCAGCGCGGGTGGGCCAGGCACCATTGTATGGCGGCCTCGGTCACGTCGCGGTTGTGCGCGGCGTCGCCCGTGTCGCAGGGCTGTATATAATAATGCGTGGCGGGAACGGTGAGGTACGCCAGCTCGACGGCGGCGAACGCTTTGGTACTGGTGAAAACGGCCTTCAGTTCGTCGCAGCGCGGCAGCACGACGTTGGCACCGCGCTCCACGAAGGCGAATTTGGGCGAGAGGGTAGTCCAGTCCACGTTTGCGGGCAGCGGGTGTGTGCCATTGGTCTCGACGGCGACGAATTTTCCGGCGGCGTGGAGGGCATCGATGAGTGTAGCGGTGAGTTGCAGCGCAGGCTCGCCGCCCGTCACGACGACGTGGCGCGAGGGGAACGCCGCCGCCCGCGTTGCGATTTCGTCTTCGGTCAGCTCCTGGCCGTCTTGGTGGTCGGTGTCGCAGAAGGGGCAGCGCAGGTTGCAGCCGCTCAGGCGGATGAACACCGACGGCGTGCCTGTCCAGCGCCCCTCGCCCTGAAGCGAGTGGAATATCTCATTGACTTTCATCGTGCTTGCGCGGTTTCAAGGCGCACCGAGCGGGGCATCGTCTTTGGCGTATACGGCCACGTTGCCCTCGCTCTCGCGGAAACTCACCTTATAGCACGTCGGGATTTGCTCGCAAAGCCAGCGCGCGATGTTCTCGGCGGTGGTGTTGAAGGGCAGGAGGTCGTTGAGATACTTGTGGTCGAGTTGCATCACGGCCTCCTTGATGTGCATAAAGTCCACGACCATCCCGTTTTCGTCCAGTGCGGGCGCGGCGCAATACAAGGTGACCACGGCGTTGTGCCCGTGCAGGCCACAGCATTTGCTGGGGTAGGGGAGGGTGAGGTTGTGGGCGTAGGAAATCTCTATGGTCTTGGTGACGTAGAACATCCTTCTTTTAAGTGAAAAATAAAAAGTAAAAGTGTAGTTACGGGAAAGCCCGTCATTCCGCGCAGCCCTTAACCCCGGCGGGGGTACAGATGATAGACTGGACGGCGCCCTGGGGCAGGACACACTATAACCAACCCCGGCGGGGGGGGCACGTGCAACGGCCTGCTGTTTAGTCGCCTGCCTCCATCTTGAGCGTGTACACCTTGGCGAGGGTGTCGCGCAGGGCGGTTTCGCGGCTCTGTCGCACGCGGAAAGTGATGCGGCAGCCCTCGGCGGTGTAGTCCTGTGCAGCGATGGTGGCGTCGAAACCGCGCGCCGTGCGCAGGCACACATCCACGTCAGTGAACGGGGCGAAGACACTGACGTCCGCCTCCACCGTGCGCTCCTCGACGGTGGCGGCGGCGATGGCCTCGGCGGCGGCGGTTTTATAGGCCACGGCCAGCCCGCCCGTGCCGAGTTTCACGCCGCCGAAGTAGCGCACCACGGCGACCACCGACTGTGTCACTTCCGCCGAACGCAACTGGCCCAGTATGGGTTTGCCCGCCGAGCCGCCCGGCTCGCCGTCGTCGTTGCTGCGGCTCTCCGCGCCGTCGGTACCCAGGGCGTAGGCCCAGCAAACGTGGCGCGCGTCGTAGTACTTGCGGCGCAGCGCGGCCACGAACGCCAGTGCCTCCTCCGCCGTTTCGGCGTGGGCTGCGAAAGCGAGGAACTTGCTGCGCTTCTCGGTGTATACGGCCTCGCCGGGGGCGGAAAGGGTGCGGTAGATGTCCAAGGTGAGTTTTATAAGTTTTTTAGTTGATGAGTTTATAAGTTAATCAGTTGATAAGTTGGTTGTTATTGCCGTTGGTGGACAGACGGAGGGCTGGCCGTGTGTGGCGCAGGCCACTTCGCGTTTTTTTTGCCAACCAACTAATCAACTGATTAATTAACTAACCAACTGATTAACTCCTCAGCTGAAATAATACAGGAACGTGCAGAGTCCCTCCAGCGCGTGCTTGCGCTCGCCCTCAATCTCGATGTGGAACTTGATTTCCACCTTGGTGATGCCGCGCAGGTTGGCAATGCCAGCCAGGTGGGTCACGAGGCGTATGCGCTGCCCGCTGCGTACCTCCTTGCCGAAGCGCATTTTGTCCATACCGTAGTTCACCATCATCTTGAGGTTGTGCACGTCGACAATCTGCTCCCATAGGTAGGGCAGGAGCGAGAGCGTCAGGTAGCCGTGGGCGATGGTCTGTCCGAAGGGACCGTCCTTGGCACGCTCGGGGTCTACGTGAATCCACTGGTGGTCACTGGTGGCGTCGGCGAACTGGTTGATGCGGTCCTGTGTCACTTCGAGCCATTCCGACTGGCCGAGGTCTTTGCCCTCGTACTGTGCGAACTCGTCATACGAGCCGATACGTAGTCTTTCCATTGCTTTTATATATAAATAGGTATGCGCTCAAGCAGCAAAAGTAGTGCAAGGCCGTCATACGGCCAAGAAAATGTGCCGTTTGGGTGAAAAGATGTTAGAAAACGGACAACTTCCTCATCACCTCGCCCACCACGATGGCGGTGGCGGTGGCGACGTTGAGGCTCTCGCTGCCGTCGGCGGCGGGGGTGTAACGCGGAATGGTCAGGCGGCGGGTGCAGACGGCGGCGGTTTCGGGACGCACGCCCCGCCCCTCGTTGCCCATCACGACGACGGCGCGGCGGGGGATTTCGGTCTCATAGAGGCTCTCGCCGTCCATAAACGTGCCGCACACCGCCACGCCCTCGGCGCCAAACGCGGCCAGCAGCGGCGCCAACGGGGTGTAGGCCACACGCACGCGCCCCAACGCACCCATAGTGGCCTGCACCACCTTGGGCGCGAAACTGTCGGCCGTGTCGGGCGAGGCGTAGACGGTGCGCACGCCAAACCAGTCGGCGGTGCGGAGGATAGTGCCGAGGTTGCCGGGGTCCTGCACGCCGTCGAGCGCCAGGGCGAGGCCGTCGGGCGGGGCAGGCACGGCGGCGGCAGCGGGCTGGCGCAGCACGGCCAAGACCTGTTGCGGGTGCTGCTGCAAGGACAGGCGGCGCAGTTCCTCGGACGTCACGGCGGCCACCTGCGTGGGGGCGATGTCGGCAAGCGGCGCGGGCGGATTTTCCAGAAACTCCGGCGTGGCCACAAGCAGTTCGCAGGGGAAGTGGCGCAGCAGTTCGGTGGCGCACTTCGTGCCCTCGGCCAGGAAGAGGCCGGTGGCGTCGCGGTGTTTCTTGAGGGCGAGGCTGCGCACGAGTTTCGCCTCGTTGCGGGTCAGGGCGCGGGCAGTATCGAGTGGGGTCATCGTATGCGGTAGGCAAGTTTCTTCGTGGTGGGTCGGGCATCCGACGCCGCCTGTCCGCGTCCCAGCAGGGCGCGCACCAGTTCGCGCAGCGAAAGGCGCGGCGGCGCAGCCACGTCGGCGGCGGCAGGCTCCACGTTGAGGTAGGTCAGGCGGTGCAGCGCGGCCTCCACGGGACTGGGGGCGGTGTCGAGGGCGTCGAGGTCGGCCACGTCGGGCATCAGCACCGTCACGCCCTCTTCTTTCAGCCGCGTGGCGAGGGGGCGCAGCAGGCTGTCGTAGTTTTCGCGCACGGCTCGGGTGGAAAAGTCCTGCCACGCGCTGTCGCCGATGCGCTGCACGGGGCGCAGCTGCACGACGTCGGCGGGCAGGCTTTGCAGCAGGTCTGGCAGCAGGGCGAGTTCCGCCGTGTTGCGGCTGTTCATCGTGTAGTTGAGGCGTATGCGCAGCGCGGGGCTGTCGGCCTTGGCCGCCGCCAGCGCGCCGCAGAGTTCCTCGAAGCGGTCGAAGCGCGCGCCGGGCATCAGTTCCTCGTAGGTGGCGCGCGTCAGGCCGTGCAGCGACAGCGTCACCTCGTCGAGTCCGGCGGCGATAAGTTCGCGCAGGAGGGCGTCGGTGAGCAACTGGCCGTTGGTCGTGATGGAGACGTAAGGCACGCCGTGCTTCTTGCCCAGCGCCACGACCTCCGGCAACGCCTTGTAGAGCGTCGGCTCCGCGCCGCAGCCAATCTGCAGTTTCAGGGCGCGGGGGAAGAGTCGGGCGGCGAGACGTTCCAACTGCTCCGCCGTCATGCGCCCGTGGAGCTCGGCGCGGCGCACGGGGTCGCTGAAATAGCACATCAGGCAGCGCAGGTTGCAGCCCAGCACGGGGTCGAGGAACACCCCCACATAGCGGCGCCCGGTGGCCGCGAGGAGCCAGGCGCCGATGAGTTTCAGGCGAGGGCTGCGCACAGCCGCAGCGCGCCGCAACAGGGTGTAAGGGTTCGACATCGTGCGCAAAATTACAAAAAACACCGCCCGGCACGCCTTTTTTCAGTACTTTTGCGCCTGATTTAACAGTAAACCAATGGCAAAAGAACTCAAGAACCTCACAAAGCGCGCCGAGAACTACTCGGCCTGGTATAACGAACTCGTCGTCAAGGCCGACCTGGCCGAACAGAGCGACGTGCGCGGCTGTATGGTCATCAAGCCCTACGGCTACGCCATCTGGGAGAAAATCCAGCAGTCGCTCGACCGCCGTTTCAAGGAGACCGGCGTGCAGAACGTCTACTTCCCCCTGCTCATCCCCAAGTCGTTCCTCTCCAAGGAGGCCGACCACGTGGAGGGATTCGCCAAGGAGTGCGCCGTCGTGACCCACTACCGCCTCAAGAACGCCGACGACGGCAGCGGCGTGGTGGTCGACCCCGCCGCACGCCTCGAAGAGGAACTCATCATCCGCCCCACCAGCGAGACCACCGTGTGGAACACCTACCGCAAGTGGATACACTCGTGGCGCGACCTGCCCGTGCTGTGCAACCAGTGGTGCAACGTGATGCGCTGGGAGATGCGCACGCGCCTGTTCCTGCGCACCAGCGAATTCCTCTGGCAGGAGGGCCACACCGCCCACGCCACGCGCGAAGAGGCCGAGGAGCGCACCCGGCAGATGATACGCCTCTACGCCGACTTCGTGGAGAGCGAGATGGCCATACCCCTCGTCGTCGGCGTCAAGAGCGCCACGGAACGCTTCGCCGGCGCGCTCGACACCTACACCATCGAGGCCATGATGCAGGACGGCAAGGCCCTGCAGAGCGGCACGAGCCACTTCCTGGGCCAGAACTTCGGACGCGCCTTCGACGTGCAGTTCGTCGACAAGGAAAACAAGCTCGACTACGCCTGGGCCTCCTCGTGGGGCGTCAGCACCCGCCTGATGGGCGCGCTCATCATGACCCACAGCGACGACAACGGCCTCGTGCTGCCCCCGCGCCTCGCTCCCATACAGGTGGTCATCGTCCCCATCTACAAAGGCGACGCCGAGCGCGCCCAGTTCGACGAGAAACTCGGCGCACTGGCCGACAGCCTCAGGAAACGCGGCATCAGCGTCAAGTACGACAACGCCGACAACAAGCGCCCCGGTTTCAAGTTCGCCGACTACGAACTCAAGGGCGTGCCCGTGCGCCTCGTGATGGGCGGGCGCGACCTGCAGAACGGCACCGTCGAGGTGATGCGCCGCGACACGCTGGAGAAGGAGACCGTCAGCCTCACGGGCATCGAGGACCGCGTGGAGGCCCTGCTCACCGACATACAGGCCAACATCTTCCGCAAGGCCAAGGCGTTCCGCGACGCCCACATCTACGAGTGCACCGACTACGAAGAGTTCAAGGCGCGCGTCAAGGACGGCGGCTTCTTCCTCTGCCCGTGGGACGGCACCGAGGAGACCGAGGCGCGCATCAAGGAGGACACGCAGGCCACCGTGCGCTGCATCCCCTTCGGCTACGACCAGAGCAACCCCGGCACCGACATGGTCAGCGGCCGCCCCGCCACCTGCCGCGCCATCATCGCACGAAGCTACTAAACGCTTCGCAGTAAACCTGCGTGCCGCGCCCCCACTTGCGCTCCACATTGCACAGCGAGGCTCTTTCTGCCCAGCTCGGACAAAGCAGTCCGATGCGAGGGCGCGAAAGGGCCTCGCTGTTTGTATTGCGCTGACGTAAAGTCCAGCGCGCAGTAAAAGCCAACAATCGCAGCTAAACCCAAGCAAATCTCGCACGCCACGGATAAATTCTGCAAATTAAGCCTTAATTTCTACAAACTAAGCCTAAGTTTCGTCAAATTAAGCCTAAGTTTATACAAACTAAGCCTTAATTTACAGATTTTGCCCGTACAAAAAAACTTTTACAGCCTTTCTCTCGTTTTTGCAGCCCTTTTCGCTGTGTGTGAAGCCAGATTGCGCGTGCCTCCTTCCCCTCGCAAACCGCTCTCAACAGTCACTGACACGAAAAAAAGGTGCGCCAAAACAGGCACACCTTGATAATCGTATGGTGCATAGTAGGGATACGGCGTTCTTCAGACGCTTTCGGTCAATCCCCGGCTTGTTTATTTGCGGCGCGACTTGCGGCGTGGCACGAGCCAGCCGAAACGACGCACCAGTTTATAGCCCGTCATCGCACCGTCGGCAATGGCAATGGCGCGGCTGAAAGTGCGCGAAAACTGCTCGGCGCGCGTTGTGGCCTCGTCGGGTCGCAACAGGCTTTCAGCCATTTTGCTCAAACGCTCGCGCTTGGCCTCGATGCGTCGTTTCAGTTCAGCCTTGCGGCGGGCGATGCCCCCCGGAGTGTAGTCCTGCTGGGTCATGGTTCTTCGTTTTTAGCCTCAGCGTCCTTCGGGTCGAGCAACAAGCCGCCCAAGAGTTGCGAGACGGGGTTCACAATCCACTTCTTGCGCCGCGCATAAACCACGACGGCCAAAACCAGATAGACGCACGAAATGATGCCAAAGGACAAAGCATAGTCGTGGGTCACAAACTGTTGCAGCAAAAAGCCCGCCGTGCACGACAGCAGCACGATGAATATCGCTGCCAGCACAAACAGCACCATTGCCAAGATGACAGCCGAGAGCGCAGCGGCAATCTTTCCCGTCGCGTCCACTTTGGCGTATTCCAGCCGCAATTCAACATATTCCTTAGTCTCTGTGAAAAGGCGGCCTATCAGTTCAATGTTTTTTTCGCTTGAAAACATATCAATCTCCATTTGCATCGCAAAAGTCTGAAATAATCGCGAAAGCAACAAGACTTGCAGCAATAAAATCCACCACCCCTCCCACCGTCGCCCGTTGGAGCCGCCAAACGACCTATACCGTATTATATATAATAAGCATTGCGCCGTCACTTTTACCCATCGCCACAGCGCGTATTTCAGACAAGCTTCCGCGCTTGACGACGGTGCTTTGCGACAAAAATGTAAGCACAAGAAGAAAAATAGTTCACGATGTGAACTATTTTTCAAGCTGCGAAAATAAATTGTTAAACACTGTGAATAAGCAACTTGCGTGGATTTCGGTGTATTTGAGCCCAATAAAAACTATTTTTTTTAGCGATTTTTTCTTGAAAAGACTTGCACGGGCAGAAACCCCGCCGTACTTTTGCACTCGGTTTCGCGCCAAAAAAGCTTCGGTAAGCACGAACCACCGTTCTTTGAAACATTTCCATACTTACACAAACAGAGTAGTACAAAGCGTTGCCTATATATAATAATGTATGGGCACAACAAGGGTAGACATATAGTCTCCTTGTCAATCTCCTAACTCAGTTAGAACAATGAACGGCCAGTCAGACGAGTCAGATAGTAATGATATTATATCATTTCCGACGTAGAGTTTGATCCTGGCTCAGGATGAACGCTAGCTACAGGCTTAACACATGCAAGTCGAGGGGCATCAGGAAGGTAGCTTGCTACCTTTGCTGGCGACCGGCGCACGGGTGCGTAA
>JAGBKI010000004.1 GCA_017933995.1 Bacteroidaceae bacterium
TATGGGGCTTATTGTGTCCCGACGGTGCTTAGGAAACTTAGGAAACAGAGTAAACATAAACTGCATTCTACAAAAAGGGTAGCTTTTGGCGGCGACGCGCTTTGGGCGTGCGCGGGTTCTGTTTCTCGGTAACGCAATCACGAACAATCACAGTTTTATTAACCCAATTCATTCATTCACACACATGAGAAAGATTACCTCTCTCTTGACGCTGCTCCTGCTCTTCGTCATCGGAGCGCAGGCACAGCAGACCGTGGACGGTACACACGTGTACACCGTTTCCACCTCCAACCGTGGAAGCTGGGTGGTTCCTGAAGGCGGAACGGCCATCACCTCCACGACTAATGCTGGCCTTGCCGTTGACGCAACGGACACCAAGCAGCAGTTCGCCTTCGTGACCGTTGACGGCACGCAGTACCTCTACAGCGTGAGTGCAAAGCGCTTCGTTTCCAAGAGCGGCAACTACACGACTCTTGGCGTATCGGGCGACCCTGTTTCCATCATCGCTTCGAGCGGCAACGACAGTTATCCCTCTGTCATCGTGCTGAACGGTAGCAACCAGCTTGGTGTTTCCAACGGTTATAACCCCGCTGTTATCTCCTTCTGGAATAGCATTACGGACGATGGCAACCGCGTGAACATCGCAGCTGTAGAAGGCGTTACCTTTGACGATGCCGAAGCTATCCAGATTTACAACAGCGGTCAGATTTACAATGCTGCCGCTACCACTCTGGCAGACAACATCTGGAGCATCCAGGACCTTTATGGCGTAAGAGAAGTGAGCGCCATCACTTCAAACTCTTCTGATTCCGAAGAAGGCAATTTAGCGGCTCTTATTGACAACAATTACGCCACTTACCACCACAGTGACTGGCGCGGCGCTGTAAACGACGTTCACACCATCACTTTTGAGCTGACCGATGCCACGGATGCCATCCGCTTCTACATCAAGCAGCGTAGCACTGGCACAGGTCGCCCGCTCAATGTTACGGTAGCAGGTTCTAATGACGGCTCAAACTTCACGGACATTACGACCCTTGACCTCACTTGGGCAGGCTCTCCCGCCGACACCTATTCCGACGCAGTTTCTGCCAGCGAAAACTACAAGTATTATCGCTTTGCCGTAAACAGCACGAACAGCGGCACTTATCCCACCAACAAGTGGTTCTGCGCTTCCGAATGGTATGTGCTTCCCAACAACGCTACGGTAGACGAGTTCTTTGCAGCCGCCAGCACACTGCGTTCCGCTGCACCTGAAGATATGGCTACAGCCGCTGCCGCCGTAGATGCCGCCAAGGCAACCCTTGACGCCGATGTTGCAGCCCATGTGAAGTACACCGTGACCTACCGCGTGCTTGACTCCGAGACCAGCGCCGTGCTGGACCGCAGCCAAGAGGAAGTTTATGGCGGCACAACGGTGAACACGTTCCCCGAGGCTCTCTACCGTCGTCCTTTCTACACTTACACGGAGATGACGGCCACCGAAATCAACGCCAATACGAACGTAGACATCATCGCTACGCTCAAGGCACAGGACGAGTGGCCTGTCATCTACACCGAGGACGCTACCAGCCCCTACTACTACAACCTGAAGATCCGCAGCAAGTATCTTGTTCGTGCTGAGGACAACACCGTGCCTAACCAGGACAGCAGCGAACCTTTCAACCCCGCTGCCGCTTGGGCTTTCATCGGTAACCCCTACGACGGCTTCAGCGTAATCAACCAGGCTGCAGGCGACGGTCTCTACCTGATGTACAGCAATCTGTACAATTACGACATCCGCAGCGAGCTTTCTGATGTGAACATCGTTACGCTCAACAGTGACGAGACGCACAAGTGGCTCATTGACACCAACACCGGCGGCTTCGTGCTTCGCGCTAAGGACGACACGAGCGTTTATCTCCACCAGCGCAATCTAAACGGTCTCTCCACCTGCGCTGTTTCAGAATGGAGCGCTGTTCACGACGATGCTGGTTCCACCGTTGTGGCCAGCACGGACACCGAGGTGCTTGTAGCGCTCTACAATCAGATGAAGGATCTCGTGTACGGTGACGCTATCGGCCAGTACTACAGCACAAACGATGAGATTAGCAACGAAGACGCTAACGGTACGATAGCAAGCGTAGGAGCAGCCATCGCTGCAAATCAGACAGCCGCATACGCAGAAGCCTATGCTGCTCTGGTAGAACTTGCTTCCGCTACGGATCTCCACACCCCCGCCGCCGGCTTCTACCGTGTGAAGAACGTGGCTACGGGCAAGTACCTCAACGCCAAGGCAGTTAAGAGTTATTCACAAGAGGCAGGCGTGTTCGCCGATGCTACCGACGCCACAAGCGCAGCTACGGTTATAGAACTCCGCGAAGGTGCTGACGGCATCTACATGTACACACAGTCATACGGATTCGGATGGGTTGACGCCCAGAAAGCAGTTGGCAATGGTAACGTTTGGCTTACCGCTTCCCCCGATAAGTATGTGAACTGGCTGCCCAGCACTGCTGCCGGACAGATTGCCTTCTCCATCGCTCTTGGCAACGGCACGGGTAGTTACGCCAATTATCTCCTTCGCGGCATCTTCACAGCCAATGAAAATGAGGAGGTTGTAGGTGGCGAGGATTATACCGCCGACGCTGCCCAGTGGATTTTCGAGGAGGCCGCTGACGTGACGCTTGCCCTCAACCCCGCTAATGACGACAAGGGCAACGCAGCCAACTATGCAACGACGTACCTGCCCTTCGGCGTTACGCTGCCCGCAGGTGTTACGGCTTATACCGCTGAAATCAACGAGGAACAGACGCGCATCTCGCTCACCGAACTGGGTCAGAGCGTTCCCGCCGGTACGGCTGTCATCTTGAAGTCCGAGACTGAGACCGAGGCTGTGGCTACCATCGCCGGTGTAACCGTCGAGGCTGGTACGAACAACCTCAGCGGCACGTACTTCTCCAAGGAACTTGGCGAGGACGAACTTGCACTGGGCAAGAAGGACGGTGTCGTGGGCTTCTACAACATCAGCAACGCCCTGAATGCCAACCGTGCATACATCACCGTAAGCAGCGGCATCCGCGCCCTGCTGTTCGGCGACGACGAGCTGACGGGCATCGAGAGCGTAGCCGCAGGCAACGCCACGGGCAACGCTGCCGCCTACGACCTGCAAGGCCGCCGCGTAAGCACGCTCCAGAAGGGCGGTGTCTACATCATCGGTGGCAAGAAGGTTGTGAAGTAAAACCCCATAAAACCAGCTATAGCATTATGAAGAAATACATTGCACCTTCGATTGTTGCCTCGCGCGTCGAGACCGGCGTGCTGATGGAGGGCAGCATGGACATCAAGAAAGGCACCGCCGACGACGGCGGCTGGACTCGCCAGCAGATTTGGCTTGAGGAGGAGGGCGAATAAGCCCCCGCCTCTCCACGATAGAAAAGGCCGCTCCCGGAAACGGGGGCGGCTTTTTTGTGGGGAGTAATTGGAATGCTCTGAGTTACACCTATCCGTAAGAACTTCCGACACAATCAACCTCAAATGCCTCCATTCGGTTTTCCGACAAAGAACGGCCTGAAGAGCCAATGAGCGCACAGCCCAGGGCAGTGCCCTGGGGAGGCGGCACACACAAGAATCCGCCCTGAAAGGGCAAAAGCATTTATATTTTAATACTAGTGTCCGCTAAAACTTTTGAGACGATGAAACGACTCTATGACGCTGGAAGCGTCACCCCCTCTGTAACCGCAGGTACGCGAAGTGAAACGGAGCGCACCTGCGGCAGGCGGCACGCTACCAAATGCACGCTGAAAGCGTGCCCCACCAATGCTATAAGTTACTTCCGCCCATCGTGGGGGACGCTTTCAGCGTCCGTCAAACCATCCGATGCTACCGCAGGTTCGCTCCATTTCATTTCGCGAACCCGCGGTTACAGAGAGGGAGACGCTTCCAGCGTCATGATGTCGTATTTTGACCTTAAAAGTGGCGCAGTCAATGTTCAATGGTCAATGTTCAATGGTCAATGGTCAATGTTCAATGAGTTGAAAGTCGAGTTGCTTGCGTTCGAGGTTGGCGCGGGCGACGCGGATTTTCACGGTGTCGCCGAGGCGGTAGCGGCGGTGGTGGCGGCGCCCCACGAGGCAGTAGTTGCGGTCGTCGTACTCGTAGTAGTCGTCCTGCAGGTCGCGCAGCGGCACGAGGCCCTCGCAGCCGTTCTCGTCAATCTCGACGTAGAAGCCGAACTCGGTGATGCCGCTGATGGTGCCGGCGAAGGTCTGGCCCAGGCGCGCGGCCATAAACTCCACCTGCTTGTACTTGATGCTGGCGCGCTCGGCGTTGGTGGCGAGTTGCTCCATATTGGAACTGTGGTCGCACAGTTCCTCGTACTTGTCCTGCGAGGCTGAGCGCCCGCCCTCCTCGTAGCGCGTGAGCAGGCGGTGGACCATCGTGTCGGGGTAGCGGCGGATGGGCGAGGTGAAGTGGGTGTAGTAGGGGAACATCAGGCCGTAGTGGCCGATGTTGTGGGTGGAGTAGCGGGCTTTCTGCATGGCGCGCAGGGCCACCATCTCGACGGCGCGCTCCTCGGGCGTGCCGTGCACGCTCTCCAGCAGTTTGTTGAGGCGCTTGGCCACGTCGGTCTTGGTGCCGTCGGTGCGCAGCCGGTGGCCGAACTTGGCGGCGAAGGCCGAGAGTTTCTCCAGTTTCTCGACGTCGGGCACGTCGTGTATGCGGTAGGGCAGCACCTTGGCCTTTTTGCCCTTTGGCACGCGCCCCACCATCTCGGCCACGGAGCGGTTGGCCAGCAGCATGAACTCCTCGACAAGTTTGTTGGCGTCCTTGGCTATCTTGAGGTAGGTGGAGACGGGGTGTCCCTTGTCGTCGATCTCGAAGCGTATCTCGGGGCGGTCGAAGCCGATGGAGCCGCGCTGGAAGCGGGCGGCGCGCAGGCGTTTGGCCAGGCGGTTGAGCAGGATGAGTTCGCGGGCGTATTCGCCGCTGGGCACTTTGGCGGGGGCGGCGGGACGGGGGATTTGCGACAGGGCGTAGTCCTCCTCGGACGCCTCGCCGTTGCGCTCCAGGATTTCCTGCACCTCCTCGTAGACGAAGCGGCGGTCGGAGCGGATGACGGTGTGGGCCAGGTGCCACGACAGCACCTCGGCCTTTTCGTTGAGGCAAAAAACGGCGCTGTAGGCCAGTTTCTCCTCGTCGGGGCGCAGCGAGCAGATGAAGTTGCACAGCCGCTCGGGCAGCATGGGTATGGTGCGGTCGACGAGGTAGACGCTCGTGGCGCGGCGCTGCGCCTCCTTGTCGATGATGTCGCCCTCGTGGACGTAGTGGGACACGTCGGCGATGTGCACGCCCACCTCGTAGACCGCCGACGTCTCGCCCCACTTGCCGGAGGCGAGGCGTATGGAGAGGGCGTCGTCGAAGTCCTTGGCGTCGCGCGGGTCGATGGTGAAGGTGGTGACGCGGCGGAAGTCCTCGCGGCGGGCTATCTCCTCGGGCGTGATGCCGGGGTCAATCTGGTTGGCGGCCTCCTCGACGCGCTCGGGGTATTTGTAGGGCAGGCCGAACTCGGCGAGTATGGCGTGCATCTCGGTGTTGTTCTCGCCCTGCCGTCCAAGCACGTCGACGACCTTGCCGATGGGGCTCTTGGCGTCGGTGGGCCACTCGGTGATTTTCACCACGGCCTTGTCGCCGGTGCGCCCGCCACCCAGCGCGTTCTTGGGGATGAAGATGTCCTGCGACAGTACGCGGCTCTCGGTGATGAGGAAGCCGTACTGCTTGTCCACCTTGAGCACGCCGACAAAGGTGTCGTGTGCGCGCTTGAGTATCTCGACCACCTCGGCCTCGCGTGCGTGGCTGCGGCGTCGCGCCAGCAGGGTGACGCGCACGCGGTCGCCGTCGAGGGCGTGGCGGGCGTTGCGCTCGAAGACGAGGATGGGCTTGCCGCCGTCGTCGGGCTCGAAGACGTTGCGTCCGTTGGGGCGGCGGCGGAAGGTGCCGTCGATGGTCTGCGAGCGCACGACGTAGCGGTAGGCGCCGTCGTCGGTGCGGGCTATGAGGTCGTCGAGCACAAGTTGTTCCAGCACGTCGAGACACACCATCTTGCCCGGGTGCGACGTCAGGCGCAAAGCGGTGAAGAGCTGGCGCGGCGTGAAAGCCTTGCCGGGCTGCGTCTCGAAAAAGTCGATGAGGAAGGAGGTGATGTCGCGCTTCGTCAGGCGGCGCACGGATTTCTTCTTGGGCATAGGGTGGGGGAGTGTTGGTTTGACTTCAGTGGCGGTGCGGCGGCATGTCCGGGAACGGGTGCCTCGGACGGAGGCCTGCCAATAAGTGCAAAGTTCTTCCTTTTCGCGAAGTCGGCCAAGTTTTTTTTCCCGTTTTTTGTGTCGTCCTCGCCTTCCTGCGGGGGCGAAGGTTCCTGGGAGGTGGGGTAAACAGACTGGCTGCCGACTTCAATAGTGTTTGTTGTTGATGGAATGGTTAACAAGCGGGAGTCTCGCTTTTTTATCTTGTAAAGGCATCCTCTTTTTTATTTGTGGCAATCCAATAACAGACGCTGGAAGCGTCTTCCCCTCTGTAATCGCGGGTTCGCGCAGTGGAACGGAGCGAACCTGCGATCGGTGTGCGTCTGCTGACGGACGCTGGAAGCGTCCTCCACGTCGGGAAAAGGCTGTCATAAGCTCCACAGGGGCACACTTTCAGCGTGCGTCAAATGATGTCCCGCCTGCCGCAGGTGCGCTCCGTTCCACTTCGCGTACCTGCGGTTACAGAGAGGGTGACGCTTCCAGCGTCAAAAAATGCTGCTATTGCCTATAATACTTTTTCTGACAACATTTGGATTTCACCTTGACACCGAGTAATTCGTTTCCATCGTGGGCAAATTCTCCAAACTAAGCCTTAATTTGTACAAACTAAGCCTAAGTTTCGCCAAATTAAGGCTTAGTTTGGCGAAATTAAGCCTAAGTTTGCAGATTTGTGTGGGTCTGTAAACTTTTTGAAAGCCACGCGTGATTTTTTTCGGCGCAAGAGTCGGTTCTTTCAGCGTCATTAGTCGCCTCTATTGGCATCCGCTTGTACGAAAACACCCGTTACGCCGTATTTATAATAGGCGCGCGTGCGCGTGACGGCGGCTTTTCTTGGTGGAAAAGCTGGAAAAAGTGTTGGCGTGGTGCTTGTGGATTGTGGCAGAACTACACCGAAATAGCCCGATAAGCCTTCCGCAGCGTTGCATAACGCTGTCGTTTGCAGACAGTTTGTAAGAAAAACGGCGAAAAACGGACAAATTTATTTGCGCCGTGGAGGGATTGTTGTACTTTTGCACCCCGAATGGGCTTATTGTGCCCGTCCGCCAATATATACAGACAATACATACAAAAATATAATAATTAAAAACAAAAAACAATGCCTACCATTCAACAACTGGTGCGCAAAGGCAGAACCGTCAGCAAGGAGAAGTCAAAGTCTCCCGCCCTGGACTCCTGCCCGCAGCGCCGAGGCGTTTGCGTGCGTGTGTACACCACCACGCCCAAAAAGCCTAACTCGGCCCTTCGCAAGGTGGCGCGTGTGCGTCTGACCAACCAGAAGGAAGTGAACTCCTACATCCCTGGCGAGGGACACAACCTGCAAGAGCACAGCATCGTGCTGGTGCGCGGCGGACGTGTCAAGGACCTCCCCGGTGTGCGCTACCACATCGTGCGCGGCGCGCTCGACACCGCCGGTGTGGCCAACCGCACGCAGCGCCGCTCCAAGTACGGCGCCAAGCGCCCCAAGGCCAAGAAGTAAGAAGCCGTCAGGAACGAGGGTATTAGGGAATGGCCGCCCGGCAGGCCACACTTCCCGCCCCGCGCAGCCAATTCCTAATTCCCCCTCCTGGTTCCGGCTTTCCCCAAAAAGAAACCAAACATTGGTTTGCAAAGGTTGAGTAAACCCGTCAGCGGACGCGTTGAAGACTAACCGGCAGCCTCACACATAAACATTCCACAAAGCAATGCGTAAAGCAAAACCAAAGAAGAGGGTCATCCTTCCCGACCCCGTCTACGGAGACCAGAAGGTTTCCAAGTTTGTGAACCACCTGATGTACGACGGCAAGAAGAACATCGCGTACACCATTTTCTACAGCGCACTGGAGCTCGTCGGCCAGAAGATGAAGGACAACGAGCAGTCGCCCCTCGAAATCTGGAAGACCGCCCTCGACAAGGTCACGCCCCAGGTTGAGGTGAAGAGCCGCCGCATCGGCGGTGCCACGTTCCAGGTGCCCACCGAACTCCGTCCCGAGCGCAAGGAGAGCGTCTCGATGAAGAACCTCATCAACTACGCACGCAAGCGCGGCGGCAAGACCATGGCCGACAAGCTCGCCAACGAGATTATGGACGCCTACAACGAGCAGGGCGGTGCCTACAAGCGCAAGGAGGACATGCACCGTATGGCCGAGGCCAACCGCGCGTTCGCACACTTCCGCTTCTAAACCCCGACACACAAAAGGCTTACAGTTTTATAGGTTTTTCGGTTCTTAGGTTTTTAGGGTTTTGCGTACTCACGATGCCCCAAAAACCTAAGAACATAAAAACCCCGAAACCCAAAACCAAATCCCCCAACACCAGCAATGGCAAAAATAGATTTGCACTATACGCGCAACATCGGCATCATGGCTCACATCGATGCCGGTAAGACCACCACGTCCGAGCGCATCCTCTTCTACACCGGTAAGACCCACAAGATTGGCGAAGTCCACGAGGGTGCTGCCACAATGGACTGGATGGCGCA
>JAGBKI010000040.1 GCA_017933995.1 Bacteroidaceae bacterium
ACCCCCAGCCCCCCACCATCCCCCAACCCCCTTCAACCCCCTCCAATGAAAACCTTCCTCAAATACGCCGCTCCCGACGTCCTCTGCGTCCTCCTGTTCCTCGCCCTCAGCGTGGCCTATTTCATCACGCCCGTGAGCCAGGGGCTTGTGCTCGGCGGCCACGACAACACCGGCGGCATCGGCATGGGCCACGAAACGCAGGTCTACCAGGCCGAAACCGGCGAGCACACGCGCTGGACCAACAGTGTCTTCAGCGGAATGCCCACCTACCAGATTTCGCCCTCCTATCCCTCCACCGACACGCTGCTCTACATCCAGCGCGCCTACCAGCTGGGCATCACCGGCCCCGTGAGCTACCTGTTCATCTACCTCGTGGGCTTCTACATCCTGCTGCGCGTGCTGCGCATCAGGCCCGTGCTGGCGGCAGCGGGAGCCGTGATGTGGGCCTTCTCCTCCTACTTTCTCATCATCATCACTGCCGGGCACATCTGGAAGGTGATGACGCTGGGCTTCATCCCGCCCACCATCGCTGGCCTCATCCTCTGCTACCGGGGGCGCCTGCTGTGGGGCGCGGCCGTCACGGCACTGTTCACCGCGCTGCAAATATATTGCAACCACGTGCAGATGTCCTACTACTTCGCCTTCCTGATGCTGTTCATCGTCGTGGCCTACGGCATCGCGGCCTTCCTGCCCAAGAAGGACGGCGCGCCGCTGGCCGACGAAAGCCTCACCCCCGCCCGCTGGCTGCGCGCCACGCTGGTTGTGGCCGTGGCCGGGCTTATCGGCGTGGCAGCCAACGTGTCGAACCTCTACCACACCTACGAGTACCAGCAGCACTCCATGCGCGGCAAGGCCGAACTCACGCCCCTGCCCGCCGCCGACGGACAGCCGCAGGCCAAGGCCGAGGAGGGGCTGGAGCGCGACTACATCACCGCCTGGAGCTACGGCATCGGCGAAACCATGACGCTGATGATTCCCGACTTCAAGGGCGGCGGCAGCGGCAGCATCGTCGACAAGGACGGCGCCGAGAGCCTGCCCGGCTACGACGACTTCTACCAGGGCGCCTACGCCCTGCAAGTGGCGGCGCAGCAGAGCGGGCAGCAGATTGTGCCGCCCGGCGCCAACACCTACTGGGGCGACCAGCCCGGCACCGTGGGGCCCGTCTACGTCGGCGCGCTGGTGTGCTTCTTCTTCGTGCTGGGGCTGTTCCTGGTGCGCGGGCCGCTGAAGTGGGCGCTCGTGGCGGCCACCGTCGTGTCGCTGCTCTTCGCCTGGGGCAAGAACCTGATGCCCGCCACCGATTTCTTCATCGACCACCTGCCGCTCTACAACAAGTTCCGCACCGTGAGTTCAGCCCTCGTCGTGGCCGAGTTCACCATGCCGCTGCTGGCCGTGCTGTGCCTCGCCCGCGTCATTCGCCGGCCCGACCTGCTGCGCTCCCGCCACGGCCACATCGCCCTCGGCGTGAGCTTCGCCCTGACGGGCGGCGTGTGCCTCCTGCTGGGACTCATCCCGGGGCTGGCAGGCAGCCCGCTCTCGGCAGGCGAACAGTCCACGCTGGCACAGCTCAACGCCCTGATGCCCGCCGACATCCTCGCGGCCTACCGCAGCGGCATCACGTCGATGCGCCACGCCGTGCTCAGCGCCGACGCCTTGCGCTCGTTCTCCATCATCCTGCTGGGCACAGCCGCCCTGCTGGCCTACACCATCAAGAAACTGCCCGCCTGGGGCTTAGCCGCCATCGTGGGCGCGGTCTGCCTCGTCGATATGTGGCAGATTGACAAGCGCTATCTCAACGACGACTGTTTCACCGACCCCGTGGAGCAGTCCGAGCAACTTGCCGCCAAGACAGCCGCCGACGACCTCATCCTGCAAGACAAGGGCGAGTACCGCGTGCTCAACATCACGCGCGACATCTTCAACGACAACTCCACCAGCTACTACCACAAGAACATCGGCGGCTACCACCCCGCCAAACTCCACCGCTACCAAGACCTCATCGAGCGGCAGCTACAGCACGAAATCCCGCAGTTAGTCGGCGCCATCAACGACACGCAGGGCGACATGGCACAGGTGGCCGGCGACAGCCTCGCGCCCGTGCTCAACATGCTCAACCTCAAGTACATCATCTTCGGCGACGAGGCCAACAAGGTCATCCAGAACCCCTATGCCAACGGCAACGGCTGGTTTGTCTCGCAGGTGAAGTTCGTCAAAAACGCCGACGAGGAGATGGCCGCGCTGACGGGTCTCGACACGAAGCACGTGGCCGTGGCTGACGCCCAGTTCAAGGACGTGCTCGACGGCTCGCCCCTCGACAGCGGCACGGTCAGTGAGACCCGCTATGCGCCCAACGAACTGCGCTACACCGTCGAAAGCCCCAAGGGCGGCCTCGTGGTCTTCTCCGAGGTGTACTACCCCGGCTGGACGGCCACCATCGACGGCACGGAAGCTCCCCTGGGCCGCGCCGACTACATCCTGCGCGCGCTGCGCGTGCCGGCGGGACGCCACGAGGTGGTGCTGGAGTTCCGTCCCAAGAGCATAGCCCGCACCGAGGCCGTGGCCTACACCGGCCTGGCCCTCACGCTGCTGACTTTTGTCTTGGCGCTGGTGGGCCAATTCAGACGCGCCCGTGGCGACAAACAAGTAAGCCTTTAAGATATGCTTTTCCGCAAGTGGCTCTTGTGGACACTGATGCTGTTCTCTTCCCTTTGCGTTTCCGCGCAAGGGGAAGAGAACGTCTTTTCTGCCGACACCGTGAGCCTGGCCGCCCACCGCTTCGGCAGCCTGATGCAGCGGGCGTTGCGCTTCGACTACGACTACCCGCGCGAGAAAGTCTACCTGCACTTCGACAACACGTCCTACTTGGTGGGCGAGCGCATCTGGTTCTCGGTCTACGTGGTGCGCGCCTCGTCGCTGCGCCCCGTGCCGATAAGCCGTGTGCTCTACGTCGACCTGCTTAACGCCGACGGCGTGACGGTCGACCGCAAACTGCTCCCCGTCGACAGCCTGGGTCACGCCGAGGGTTGCTTCGACACCGCCCAGCCGCTGTTCAACGAGGGTTTCTATGAGGTGCAGGCGTTCACGAGGATGATGCTCAACTGGGGCGACGACGGCATATTTTCGCGCGTCGTGCCGGTGTTTCGCGCCGACACGCTCGACCGCCAGCGCGTCAGCATCCTGCGCCCCGAAAAGGAGACCGACCTTGCCGCCGCCCATACGCGCCCGTTCCACTGGGGCGGCGAGGGAAGGCCACGCCTCACATTTTACCCCGAAGGCGGTGACCGTATGGAGGGGGTGGCCACCCGCGTGGCCTTCAAACTGACCGACGCGCGCGGCCTGCCGGTTGAGGGCGCTGAGGTGGACTTCACAACCTATCAAGGCGACACAATCCTGCGAGCCGTGTCCGGCCACGAGGGGATGGGGCTGGTGCGCCTGCCCGCCGGGTTCGACGGCACGGCGCGCGTCGGCCAGGGCGACAGCGCGGCCTTCTTCCCCCTGCCCGCCGCCAATCCGCAGGTGCGCCACACGCTGCGCGCCGCCCGCACCGCCGACAGCCTGCGTGTCACCGTGCTGAGCCGCGAGCCGTCGGCTGCCGACACGCTGGGCGTGGTGGTGACGTGCCGGGGCGCG
>JAGBKI010000041.1 GCA_017933995.1 Bacteroidaceae bacterium
TCATTAGACCAACGGGTATGTTTTTGTGTTTGTCTTTTTGCAAGATAATGGCTTTTCTTTTGGTGTCTTTTGACTGATGCCCGCTCGGCATAGCCCGCTATGCCGTCGCGAACATCAGCCAAAAGCCCCTCAAAATAAAAAACCATTCTCCTACAAAATTTAATGACCGATTTGGGTTCAAAGTTCCGTTTACATTAAGTTCAGAGAAGACAAGAAGAGCTGGCGGCGTGTGCCAGAGAAAAAGGCACGCGCCGCCTTGTTTTTTGTCCGCGTCCCACTAAAAAAGGAGCAGAAAAGCCACAATTCTGCAAATTAAGGCTTAATTTGGCGAAACTAAGCCTTAGTTTGGCGAAATTAAGGCTTAATTTGTACAAACTAAGCCTAAGTTTGGAGAATTAACCCGCGCAAGGAACAATATACACGGGACATTAAACAAATTTCAGACCTCTGGGGCAAAGAGTACGACCGTACCTTTTTTCAACGATGCGGGCACGTCAATAAGCCGTTGGTTGCGACTGCCGCGAAACAGTAAGTCCACGTCGCGCTCGGCCATAACGAAGGGGCCGTCGACCAACACGTCGATAAGTTCGAGCAAGGCACGTCTGGCGGGATGCTTCAGCACGGCCTCAAAGGTGAAGCCCGTGTAGCACCAGATGTCCTTGGCTGGGGTGCGACGGCGTATGGCGCGAGCCAGTTCCGCAAAGCCTTCGGGCTGTGCCATTGGGTCGCCTCCCGTGAATGTCACGCCGCGCGTGTAGGGGTCGGCCTCGATGACGTGCATTATCTCGTCGGTCGTCATCGCCGTGCCGCCTGCAAAATCCCACGACTGCGGGTTGTGGCAGCCTGGGCAGGCATTGGGGCATCCAGCGCAGTAGACGGATGTGCGTAGCCCCGGTCCGTCCACCATCGTGTCCTCTACAATATCAAGTATCCTAATCATACGTTTTTCGCTTTCAAGGCAAAGTTACGACAAAACGAGCGCAGAGCAAGCAGAAAACTTGTTTTCGTGCTTGTTATGCCGAGTTCAACTAACTTCGGCGCAAGCCAGAGTTACGACAAAATTCATATATAATGTGTTTCTATGCGCCTCGCAATGTCCCGCCGGGGGATATGCTTGGCTGTTTGACGGGTATGTGCTACTTTTGTCAGCAGTTTAGGAAAACACTTGTCCGTTATGAAACAAACGAAAGCCTTACTCCTTATTATATATATGCTCGCCGTGACGTCGGCAGGGTTTGCCCAAAGTGGTTTCGTGGCAGCAAAAGGTTCGCTGCCCGCTCCGCTTACGGGTGGATACACCTTGCAGCGCGGCTATGGAACTCACGTCGTGGGTGGTGTGGAACTGGGCAGCAAGGGAATCTTTATAAAAGGGAAGAGTGGCTGCCATGCCCGCGCTATATTTGAGGGGAAAGTAAGCGCGGTCTATAAATTTGATAGCGGATACTGTGTTGTTCTGCGCCATGGCTCTTACCTCACGGTTTATGCCCGGCTGGAAGACGTCGATGTGAAAGTGGGCCAGACGGTCAAGGCGCTGGCCTCGCTTGGAAAAGTAGGGCGGAACGACAAGGACGAGCGTGTGCTGCACTTCCAGTTGAGGCAGGAACGCGAGCCGTTGAACCCATGTAGTTGGCTGAAATTATAAGATAAGCCGCTCCCCTTCAGGGAAGGGTGGGGGAGGGAGGTGTTGCCTATCCGAGGTCTTCGAGGAAGAAGAAGGCGTGTCCTTGGCGTGCGTCTTCGGGCGGCAGTTGGGAGTAGTCGCCGAATAGGTCGTGCAGATAGGCGTCGGGGTCGGCGGGGGCTGGGAAGGTGTGCCCCTCGAAGGTGATTTCGGAGAGCGGGCGGACGCTCTCGTGGCGGTGCATGTTGCCGTTGCCGCTGCACGCGATGATGGTGCCCTCGAACGGCCCGGTGCCGCGCAGGGCGAGAGCCAGTTGCCAGACGGCCTTGAAGAGCGCGCGCTTGGCGCCGAAGTAGAATAGTTCCGCCGCACTGCGCAGGGAGTAGTAGTGCTGATGGCCCAGAATGGAGCCTGCCCGCCCGTAGCCGCGCGCCAGTCGGCGGATGGCTTTGGCGGGGATGCGGGGGTAGTCGACTACGGGGAAGATGTCCACATAAAGCCCCTTGGCGTAGGGCAGTGCGAAGTCGTCGCCCGGCTCGACGATGAGGCTGCGGCGGTCGCGCACCTTGACGTAGGGCGTGCGCACGGAGGGGTCGGTGTCGGGCGACTGCACGAAGAAGTCCTCGGGCAGTTCGCGCGCGGCGGCTTCGACGAAGCGCGGTACGTCGTCGAGGCGCATACAGATGTCCACGTCGTCGTCCCAGGGAATGAAGCCGCCGTGGCGCACGGCGCCGAGCAGCGTGCCGCTGTCGAGCCAGTAGGGTATGGCGTTCGTGCGGCACACCTTGTCGATGGCCAGCAGGATGTCCAGTTCGCGCAACTGCATGGCGCGCAGGTGTCGGCGGCGGTAGGAGGCGAGCATCACATTAAACAATGAACATTAGACAATAAACAAAAAACGTTGAACAATAAACATTAAAAGCTGACCTACGGTGTGGTTTCGTCGCGTAACCAACGTTTAATGTTTATTGGTTCACGTTTATTGTGTCAAGGTCTTCCTTGTACGTCAGTTTCCTGGCGCGCTCGTCTCCGGGTACGAGGGCGGTGCGGGCAGGGGGGGCGTACTTGTAGACGACGGTGAAGTCGTCGGTGGCGCGGAAGGCCGGATCGCGCAGCGCAAGGTCGTAGGCGGCGCGGAGGGTGGCGAGGCGGAAGCCCTGCGGCGTTTGCACACGGCGCACGGTGGCGCGGTCGGGGATGGCGCGCACGTCGTCGCCGTCGGCCAGCAGCACGGTGTCCACTGCCGGTAGTACCACGTTCACGGCGTCGGCGCGGTCGAGGGCGCGGCGCACGTCGCTGATGGTGCGCTGCGTCACGAAGGGGCGCACGGCATCGTGGATGAGCACGGCGTCGTAGCGGTCGGTGGCCCAGCGCAGCGCCTGTCGGGTGGAGTCGGTGCGCTCGCGTCCGCCGTCGATGACGGCCTGCAACTTCGTCCAATGGGGATTGGCGCGGCGCAGTTCCTCCACCTTGCCGATATAGTCGGCATGGCAGACGACGACGATGGCGTCCACGCCGTCGTTCTGTTGGAAGGCGTCGACGCTGTGCTCCAGTACGGTTTTGTCGCCCAGTTTGAGGAACTGCTTGGGCACGTCCAGCCCCATGCGCTTGCCCGTGCCGCCAGCCAGGATGGCCGCCAGCACGGTGCGGACGGGTTGCTGCGACGCACTGTCGGGGGAGGCAGCATCGGCTGTTTCCCAAGGTTCGGGTTCGTAGTGTTTCAGGGGGATTTCGCTGTGCAATACACCGAGGGCGTTGGCGGCCAGCGCCGCCAGTTCGTCCTCGCCGGGGAAGACGCTGACGGGGGCGAGGTATTCCACGCGGCGGCGTATGGCGTCGGTGACGTATGGCACGTGGGCCAAGCCGCCCGTGACGAGCACGGCGTCGACGCGCCCGCAGAGCGTCGCGCCCTGGGCGGCAATCTCTTTGGCCGTTTGGAACACCATCGCGTCGACGGCCAGGCGCGCCTCGGTGTCGCCCGCTTCCACGCGGCGCATCACGGCCTTCATGTCGCTCGTGCCGAGATAGCCTTGCAGGCCACAGCCGCGCATAATGTGGGCGAGCATCTCCTGCTCGCTGAAACGCCCGCTGTAGCACAGTTTGATGAGTTTGGCCACGGGCAGCGAGCCGCTGCGCCCCACACTGAACGACCCTTCGCCGTCGAGGGCGTTGTTCACGTCGACGGCGCGCCCGTTCTTGTGGGCGGCGACGCTGATGCCGCTGCCCATGTGGCAGACTATGAGGCGCAGGTCTTCGTAGCGTTTGCCGACGGAGCGGGCGTAGCGGCGCGCCACGGCCTTTTGGTTCAGGGCGTGCCAGAAACATTCGCGCTCGATGTAGGGGCTGCCGCTGAGGCGCGCCACGTCGTCGGTCTCGGTCACCACGCCCGGGTCGGCCATCATTGCCGGGCATCCCATCTGCGCGCCCAGTTCGTAGGCCAGCAGCGAACCGAGGTTGCACGGGTGCTGGCGTGGTGCGCGGCGCAGGGCCTCGCACATCGCCTCGTCCACCTCGTAGACACCACCGGGCAGCGGGCGCAGCAGGCCGCCACGGCCTATCACGGCGTCGAAGCGCAGGGGCAGCCCGGCCTCGTCGAGGGCTTGCAGCACCAAGTCGCGGCGGAAGCCGAACTGCGACAGCGCGTCGGGGAACGGCGCGAGTTCTTCGAGGCTGTGGAGGATGACCTTCTCGACCAGCGGCGTGCTGTCGTCGTAGACACCGATCTTGGTGCTGCTGGCACCAGGGTTTATGGCAAGTATTCGCATAGGAGGGGTGGGGTTGCTGGGGGGGATGGGGTGACTGGGGGTTATGGGCTTGCTGGGTTTTGCTGGGGTGAGTGGGCGCGCAGCCAACGATTATTGTCTATTGTTTAACGTCTATCGTGCAGGCTGCCGCCGCGAGGCTGAGGAACTTGGTCTCGGTGTCGTCGCCGCGCGAGGAGACCACAACGGGACACACCGTGCCTTGCAGCATTCCGGCCTGGCGGGCGCGGGCGAAGAAGGAGAGCGTCTTGTAAAAGGCGTTGGCTGCCTCCAGGTCGGGGAACACCAGGGCGTCGGCCCCGCCTTGCAGGGGTGAGGGGATTCCTTTTGTGGCCAGCGCCACGGGGTCGACGGCGGTGCGCACGTCGAGCGGGCCGTCGATGACGGTGCCGCCCCATTCGCCGCGCGCCGACGCCTCGGCCAGCAGGCGGTAGTCCATCGTGCAGGGGAACTTCTCGCTGGCCTTCTCCGTGAAGTGCACCAGGGCGATGCGCGGCCGGTCAATGCCGAAAGCGCGGCACACGCGGTCGAGATAGCGCACCTGCTCTTCGCGCTGGCCGCGAGAGGGCACGGGGATGACGGCAGCATCGGTGTAGAACAGCAGGCGCGGGAAGCCTGGCACCTCGGCCACGGCGACGTGGGTCAGCACGCGCCCCTGCGGCAGCAGGCCGTGCTCCTTGTCGAGCACGGCGCGCAGCAGGTTGTCCGTGTGGATGAGACCCTTCATCAGGAAGTCGGCCTCGCCCTGTCGCACCAGTTCGACAGCGCGGCGTGCGGCCTCGTCCTCGTCGGCGAGGGGGATGCTCGCGATGCGGTCTGCATAGGGCGTGAGCAGGGTGGCCAGCGCGCCGTCGGGCTGTGCGCCGACAAAGGCTACTTCGAGGTTGCCGACGCTCAGGGCGCGGGCAATGGCGCTGACGGTGGAGTCGTCCGTGCCATTGATGACGGCCAGGCGGCGGCGCGGCAGGCGGGAGAGACTGGCTTCGAGGTCGGTGAAGTTGCGGATGGGCATAGATGAGGTTTAATGAGGTTTAAGGGGTTTAAGAGGTTTAATCCGTCCGGGGGAGTGATGGGGGTTATGGGGGCTGGGGTTAATGGGCTTGCTGGGGTT
Organism: Bacteroidaceae bacterium; assembly: GCA_017933995.1. Classification (GTDB taxonomy): domain Bacteria; phylum Bacteroidota; class Bacteroidia; order Bacteroidales; family Bacteroidaceae; genus Alloprevotella. The sequence goes on from JAGBKI010000041.1 coordinate 5,495, forward strand.
AATGGGCGGCGGAGCATTAAACTTCTTAGACCTCATTAAACCATTTTACAGATTTCCCAGCGGGAAGGGTTCGCCGTGGCGGCGGACGTAGCGTGTCCAGAAGCGGCGGCGGGCGTCGAGCATCAGGCGGCGGCACATGTCGGCATCGGCCCCGCGCGCCTCGGCGTAGGCATCGGCCATGACGCTGAAGAACACCGTGTCGCCCCACAACCGCGCGAAGTTGGCGCAGCCGCGCGCAATGCTGACGTGGCCGCGTCGCAGGCGGTTGGTGTCCACGAGCGAGAAGTGCCACTGTCCGTCCGCGTCGCGGTCGAAAAGGATGTTACCGGGTGAATAGTCGAGGTGGAGCAGGCGTGCCTCGTGCAAGTGTGCCGTCATGCGGGCGAAGGCGGTGGCGACATCGCGCACCTCGTTGTCCACAGCGCGTCCGCCGAACTCATAGAAACGGCGGGTGTAGGGGCATTGCAGGCTGATGAAGAAACTTTCGGCCAGCAGTCCGCCGCTGCGCCGTTCCACATAGGCCACGGCCTCGGGCGTTTCGACCCCGGCGGCGGCGATGAGCGCGGCGTGCTCGTAGGCGCGCAGCCCCTTGGGCTTGCGCAGGAAGGTGTAGATGGCGGCCTGCAAGGGGCGCGGCGCGTGGTAGCGTTTCACGTTCAATTCCAATCCGCCGAGTCTGCACACACGAATACTGTTGCGTTTCTCGCGCAGACTTGTCCCTTCTGCAAACGCCTCGTCCAGATTGTCGAGCGCGGAGCGTAAGTTGGCGTAGTGGGGGTTCAGAATTAGTTTCATACGGAGTTGGCCGTAGCCGAAACTTGTTTTGCAGGGGCAAAAGTAACATTTTGCACAAATAATGTGTACTTTTGCCCCACTTAAATAGCGTTCCGCTCCAATGGCTTCCTACAACATACGCGATCTTCAGCTCCACCTCCTTGACGTGCTGCTCCGCATAGACGCAGCGTTTCGCCGCGCGGGGCTGCGCTATTACCTTGTTGATGGGTCGCTCATCGGTGCGGTGCGCGAGGGCGGTTTTATTCCTTGGGACGACGATATGGACATCGCCGTGCCACGCCCCGACTACGAGCGGCTCATCCGCTACAGTCGTGACATCCTCCCAGAGGGGCTGGAATTTGTGTGCCATGAGAACGATCCTTCCTATCCCCTTCATTTCGGAAAAATACAGGATGCGCAAACCACGCTTATAGAGCGTCCGCACCTTTACTACCTTGGCGGCGTCTATGTTGATATATTTCCCATTGACGGTGCTCCCGTTACGATGTGGCGTCGCCGCACGCACGTCTTGCGATACAACCTGCTGCGCCGCCTGCTTTATCTGGTGTGTCGTGACCCTTATCGTCATGGGCATGGCATCTCGAGCTGGGTACCGAGGCTTGTCCAGAAACTTTTCACCCACGAGGGGATTCAACGCAGCATTCGCCGGGAAATGATGTGTTACGATTTCGACCGCAGCCGTTTTGTAGGCGTGAATCTCAACGATGGCTTGCCCGCGATTCTGCCAAAGGCAAAGCTTGGTGCCCCGACTCCCATCATGTTTGAAGGCAGGACTGTAATGGGCATGGCCGATAACGACTATTATCTCACGCGCTTGTTCGGTGATTATATGACCCCGCCTCCACCTGCTGCGCGTAAGCAGCATAACTTCTTTTATTGTGACCTGAAGAGGGCGTACCGAGAATTCAACGAATCGGATTTAGGCTTGTCTTAGTCCCCCATCTGCTCAACGCGCTTGGCCAGCACTTTGTCAATTCGGGCACCATCCATTCCCAGAACTTGTAGCACGAAGCCGTTCCACAGGATGCGCTCGCCGCTCTGCGGGATGTGCTCCAGTTTGTCGAGGAACAGGCCGCCGACGGTCGACATATCGGGCGTGTAGAGGTCTTCCTTGTCGAAAAAGGCCAGGAAGTCGTAGACGGCGCACTGGCCGCTGACCACCCAACTCACGCCGTCGGCGCGGGGGATGATTTCGGGCGTGTCGCCCTCGTCGTCGATGCTGCCCACAAGGCCCTCCAGGATGTCCTTGAGCGCCAGCAGGCCGCACACCTCGCCGAACTCGTCGATGACGAGGCCGCAGTTCTTGTGCGTCTTCTTCAGTTCGGCCAGCGCGCCGTAGACCGACATCGTTTCGGCCAGGTAGGCGGGTTCGCGCGCCACGCTGCGCAGGTCGAAGCCCTCCTTGCCCACGATGAGCACCAGGTCCTTGAGCGAGGCGATGCCCACCGTCTTGGCCAGCGAGCCGTCCACCACGGGATAGTTGGCAAAGGCGTTCTCGGCCAGGATGGCCTCCACCTCGGCCGAGCCCATCGACACGTCGAGCGTGACGAGCTCCGAGCGGTGGGTCATCAGGCCGCCCACGCTCTGGTCGCCCAGGTAGAGCGCGCGTTCCATAATGTCCTGCTCCACCTCCTGCACCTCGCCGGCGCGCGTGCCCTCCTCAATGACGCTCTTCACTTCGGCCTCCGTGACGTGCGTGTCCTCGGCCTTGAGGCGGAACACCTTGATGAGCACTTCGGTGTTCTTCGACAGCAGCCACACGATGGGCTTCGTGGCGGCGGCCAGGAACAGCATGAACGGCGCCACGGCGCGCGCCAGTGTGTCGGCCAGGTCGAGGCCGATGCGCTTGGGGAACAGTTCGCCCAGTTCCACCTGCAGGTAGGTGGCCACAATGACGATGATGGTTTTCGACACCAGCGGGGCTATGGCTGCCGCCACGCCCACGCCCTGCAGCCAGCGCGCGAAGTCGCCCGCCAGTGCCTCGCCGGAGTAGATGCCCGTGAGGATGGACACGACGGTGATGCCAATCTGGCACGTCGAGAGGTATTTGTCCGGGTCGTCCTGCAACGACAGGGCAGCCTTGGCCGCGCGGCTGCCGGAGCGCGCCTCGCTTTGCAGTTTGGTGCGCCGCGCGCTGATGAGCGCCACCTCGGCCAGCGAGAAGAAGCCGTTGATGAGAACCAGTATGAAAATGACGATGAAATCGACCATAGCGTGTATCGTAATGCCGCGCAAAGTTAGTCTGTTCTGCGCGAAACGGCGCGGGCGCGGGCGTTTTCTTTGCCCGCAGCACGCCTTTGCGGGGGATTAGGCTTACCTTTGCACTTTCAAAAGCCAAAACTATGACCTTTACCGACAAAGCCTGGCCCGTGTTCGAGCGGGCCATAGCCGACTACCACGCCACCGACAACGTGGACGCCCCGCGCCCCGCGCGCTATGCCGACGCATCGCTCGAAGACCTGCTCTACCGCAAGTGCTGGATTGACACCGTGCAGTGGCACCTTGAAGACCTCATCCGCGACCCGCAGATTGACCCCGTGGCCGCCCTCGCCCTGAAACGCCGCATCGACAAGAGCAACCAGGACCGCACCGACCTTGTGGAGGACATCGACTGCTGGTTCCTCGACAACGTGGCCGGCGAGCCGCTGCCCGATGCCACCATCAACACCGAGACGCCCGCCTGGGCCGTCGACCGCCTGAGCATCCTCGCGCTCAAGATTTACCACATGCGCGAGCAGGCCGAGCGCTCCGACGCCGACGAGGCCCACCGCGCACGCTGCGCCGACAAACTGGCGGTGCTGCTGGTGCAGCGCGAAGACCTCGGCGGCGCGCTCGACACCCTGCTCGACGACATCCGCGCCGGACGCAAGCGCATGCGCCTCTACAAGCAGATGAAGATGTACAACGACCCCAGCACCAATCCTGTGCTGTACGGGAAAAAGTGAGTGAAAAGTAGAGCTGCAATCCGCTCCATCTTTCGTTTGTAGTGCGGCCTTATAGACCGTCGTAGTTGCTAATAGTGACTCAACTATTACCTTCTAATATTCATTTCAAATGCGCATCGCTTTTATCCGCCTTTCGGCTTTAGGCGACGTGGCGATGACCGTTCCCGTCGTGTGTAGCGCCGCACGTCAATATCCTGATGTAGAGTTCGTCGTGGTGACCCAGGCGTGGCTCGGTGTACTCTATGAGGATATAGCTCCTAACGTCAGTATCCATCCCGTCCATTTGCACGATCTTCACAAGGGGTGGTGCGGCTTGTGGCGCTTGGCGCGCGAGTTGCGTGCCGATGGGGTGATGGCGGTCGCCGACGCGCATGACGTACTTCGCACCAAGTTCCTCCGTCTGCTGCTGCGCCTTTGGGGATGCCGCGTCGTTTCTATCGTGAAGGGACGAAGCGAGCGGCGCAGACTGATACGTCTTGGCGCGGAGGCTTTCGGCAAACCTCGCCGCCACCAAACGGAACGCTATGCCGACGTGTTGCGTCGCTTGGGACTGGATGTGCAACTGACGTTCACCAAGTTGCAACTTCCTCCGCTCGACGTATTACCGGCGAAACCCGCTTCTGCCCGTTGGATTGGTGTCGCGCCCACAGCGGCTCACGCTTCTAAAATCTATTCGTCCCATTTGCTGCTTGCCGCCCTGCGCCTTGTGATGGCGCATGACGGCGTGCGGCTGTTTTTCTTCGGGCGCGAAGCCTCTGTTGCTGCAATGGCCGCGCAATTGGAGACGGCCTTTCCGCAACGTGTAGCCCTTGCTTCCGACTACGCTAAGGGACTGCGCGACGAGTTGCGTCTGATGCAGGGTCTTGACGTGATGTTGTCGATGGACAGCGGAAACATGCACCTCGCTTCGATTGTTGGCACGCCCGTGGTCAGCATCTGGGGAGCCACACATCCCTCAATGGGCTTTTTGGGCTATGGCCAGCCGCTGTCACTCTGCTTGCAGTCGTCGCGCGTGTGCCGTCCCTGCACTGCTTATGGGGCGCGTCCCCGTTGCCATTCCCCTTATCCCTGTTTAGAGGACATACAGCCCGAACAAGTAGCAAACGCCTTGCTCCGTGAATAGGAGCAAGGCGTTTTGCTTGTGAAGATAGAAAGGCTGGCCAGTGTCATTGCCTATATCCGCAGGAAACGTCTCGTGATATATGTGGTCTGCTCTTCTCGCTCTTATACCCGCTTTGCTAATGGCACATAAGTTTGCTCGGTGTCGTCGACGAAGCGGTAGGCGGGGCGGATGATGCGCTTGCCGTTGAAGCAGAGTTCCTCGTTGCGGTGTGCGCACCAGCCCACGATGCGCGCCATGGCGAAGATGGGGGTGAAGATGGCGGGCGGGAAGCCCAGCAGTTCGTAGATGAATCCGCTGTAGAAGTCGACGTTGGCGCAGACTGTTTTCCGGGTGCCTTTCAGTTCGTAGATGACGGCCTTGGCGCGCTCTTCGAGCCGCTGCATGAAGGCGTACTCGCGCTCGCGTCCTTTCTCGCGCGCCAGGTCGCCGGCCAGTTCCTTGAGCAGTTCGGCGCGGGGGTCGGAGAGGGTGTAGACGGCGTGGCCGATGCCGTAGATGAGGCCGCGCCCGTCGTAGGTCTCGCCGCGCACAATGCGCCGCAGCACGTCGCTGATTTCGTCGTCGTCGGTCCAGTCCTTAACTTCGTCCTTGAGGAACCGCAGCATCTTGTTCACTTGTAGATTGGCTCCGCCGTGGAGCGGGCCTTTCAGCGATCCTATGCCGGCGGCGATGGAGGAGTAGGTGTCTGTGCCCGCGCTGCTGGTGACGCGCACGGTGAAGGTGGAGTTGTTGCCGCCGCCGTGTTCGGCCTGCACCACCAGCAGGAGGTCGAGCATACGGGCTTCGAGCGGCGTGAAGTCCTTGCCCTTGAGCATATAGAGGAAGTTCTCGGCGATGGAGAGGCTGGGCTGGGGGTGGCGGATGGAGAGGGAGCGGCGCAGCTGGTTGTGGCGCAGCATGTTGTAGGCGTAGGCGATGATGGTGGGGAACTTGGAGATGAGTTCCACGCTCTGGCGCATCAGGTTGTCGCGCGAGGTGTCATCGGGGTTGTCGTCGAAGGTGTAGAGCTCCAGTACGCTGCGCGCCAGGATGTTCATGATGTCGTGGCCTTCGAGTTCAATGATGTGGAGCATCGTGCGGGGGTCGAGAGGCATGTACTCGCGCACGAGTGTGCCGAACTCGCGCAGGTCGTCCCTGTCGGGCAGGCGTCCCGATAGCAGCAGCAGGGCCACTTCCTCGAAGGCGAGGCGTCCCTCCTGTTGGGCGGCGTGTACGATGGATGCCACGTCGTAGCCCCGGTAGAAGAGCTGGCCGTGGGCGGGGTGGATGGTGCCGTCGGCGTCGCGGGTGTAGCCGTGCACGTCGCCGATGTTGGTCAGGCCGACGAGGACGCCGGTGCCGTCGGCGTTGCGCAGGCCACGCTTCACGCCGCGTTTGGTGAACTGCTCGGCGTCGAAGTGGATGCTGTGCTTCATCCGGTCGGCCAGTTTGTAGATGACGTATTCGTTTTTCGTGTCCATAGGCGGGGGGGGGACCTTTTTTTCCATTGACCATTGACCATTGACCATTGGCTTCGCGACGAGATCGTGCCGAATGGCAATGGTCAATGTTCAATGTTCAATGGAAAAAATGTGTTTCGTGAGCGCTTCGGTGAAAGCGGTGGTGGTGAGGGGTGTGGCGCCGGGCATGAAGCGGGCGAGGTCGGCGGTGGCGCGGCCTGTGGCGAAGCATTGCGACAGGGCGTTCTCGATGCGCTGCGCGGCCTCCGTCCAGCCGATGTATTCCAGCATCATAGCCGCTGAGAGGATGAGCGAGCAGGGGTTTACGGTGTCGCGCCCCGCGATGTCGGGCGCCGTGCCGTGCGTGGCCTCGAAGACGGCGCAGCCCGTGGTGTAGTTGATGTTGGCGCCGGGCGAGATGCCGATGCCGCCCACCTGCGCGGCCAGCATGTCACTGATGTAGTCGCCGTTGAGGTTGAGCGTGGCCACGACGCTGTATGCCTCGGGCTTGAGCAGGGCGTTCTGTAGGAAGGCGTCGGCTATGCAGTCGTCGACCACGAGTCGTCCGTCGCGCAGTTCGTCGGCGAACTCGCGCTCCAAGAGGTCGTAGCCCCAGCGCTTGAAGCCGCCCTCGGTGAACTTCATAATGTTGCCCTTGTGCACCAGCGTGAGGCGGTGCCGTCCCGTGGTGACGGCGTAGCGGGCTGCGGCGCGCACCAGCCGCTCCGTGCCCTCGCGCGAGACGGGCTTCACGCCGAACGAACTCGAAGCGGGGAAACGCACTTTCGTCACGCCCATCTCGGTTTGCAGGAAGCGCAGGAACTTCGTGGCCTCGGGCGTACCAGCCTCCCACTCGATGCCGGTGTAGATGTCTTCGGTGTTTTCGCGGAACACGGTTATGTCAACGCGCTCGGGGTGGGTGACGGGCGAGGCCACGCCCTCGAACCAGCGCACGGGCCGCTGGCAGACGTAGAGGTCGAGGCCCTGGCGCAGCTGCACGTTGAGCGAGCGTATGCCGCCGCCGACGGGCGTGGTGAGCGGGCCTTTGATGCCCACGAGGCACACGCGCAGTGCCTGGACGGTGGCCTCGGGCAGCCACTGGCCTGTCTGTTCGAAGGCTTTGCCGCCCGCGAGCACTTCACGCCACTCGATGCGGCGCGCCGTGCCGTATTCGGCCTCGACGGCGGCGTCGGTGACGGCGCGCATGGCGCGTGTCACCTCCGGTCCCACGCCGTCGCCCTCGATGAAGGGCACCACCGGCCTCTCGGGCACCGACAGCCCGCCGCCGGGAAGGGGTTTGATGAGTTGGGTCATTGGGTTGGGGGATTTTTGTCTAGGGGAGACTAGGAATCCTAGGAAAACTATGGACACTAGAGGCTATAGGATTTTTAGAGACTCTGGGGCTGGTTACCGCTCTTCGCACGTTTCGCGCAGCGCGCCCAGGGCGGAGCCGGCGCGGAGCCAGTGGATTTGGGCGGCGTTGTAGGTGTGGCGCAGGGGGAGACGCTCGGCGGTGCCGTCGGCGTGGGCCAGGAGCAGGGTGAGGCGGCTCTCGGGCGTGAAGTCGTCGAGGCCGTCTACGGTGAGGAGGTCGTCCTCGCGCACGCGGTCGTAGTCGGTGGGGTCGGCGAAAGTCAGGGCCAGCACACCCTGTTTCTTGAGGTTGGTCTCGTGTATGCGTGCGAAACTTTTAGCCACGACAGCACGCACGCCCAGGTGGCGCGGCTCCATGGCGGCGTGCTCGCGGCTGCTGCCCTCGCCGTAGTTGTCTTCAGCCACGATGGCTGTACCGATGCCGGCGGCTTTGTATGTGCGCGCCACGGCGGCGGGGGTGCCGACAGTGCCGTCGAGGGCGCAGCGCGTCTGTCCCGCCTGGCCGGTGAAGGCGTTCACGGCACCGAGCAGCAGGTTGTCGGAGATTTTGTCGAGGTGGCCGCGATAGCGCAGCCAGGGGCCGGCTTTCGAGATGTGGTCGGTGGTGCACTTGCCGCGCACCTTGATGAGCAGGTGCAGGTCGTTGAAATCGCCGTCGGTGGGCGGGGCGAAGGGCGTAAGGCGTTGCAGGCGCTCGGACCCTTCGCGGATGGTGGGTTCGGGCGCACCGTTGCGCGGGGCTTCGTAGCCCTCCAGCGTGGCGTCGAAGCCCCGGGCGGGCAGTTCGTCGGCCACGGGGGCGGCGAGGCGCACGGCTACGCCTTCCTTATTATATATGGAGTCGGTCAGGGGATTGAATGAGAGCGAGCCGCTCAGGGCGTAGGCGGCCACCATTTCGGGCGAGCAGACAAAGGCGCAGGTGTTGGGGTTGCCGTCGGCGCGTCCCACGAAGTTGCGGTTGAAACTGGTGACGATGGTGTTGCGCTCGCCGCGCTCCGCCCCCTCGCGCTTCCACTGGCCTATGCAGGGGCCGCAGGCGTTGGCCAGCACGATAGCACCGGCCTCGCGCAGTGTCTGCAACGCGCCGTCGCGTTCCAGTGTGGCGCGCGTGCGCTCGGAGCCGGGATTGATGTAAAGCTGCGCTCGGGGCGACAGTCCCTGGCTGGCGGCGCGGCGTAGCACGTTGGCCACGCGCGTGATGTCTTGGTACGACGAGTTGGTGCAACTGCCCACCAGTGCGGCCTCCACGCGGTCTGGCAATGACTGGCTGGCCACCTTGTCGCGCATCCGGCTGACGGGGCAGGCGGCGTCGGGGGTGAAGGGGCCGTTGGCATGGGGTTCGACGGTGCTGAGGTCGATGTCGATGACGCGGTCATAGTGCGCCGCCGGGTTGGCCAAGACCTCCGGGTCGGCCTGCAAGCCTGCGCCGTCGGCCAGTTGCGCCACTTCGTCGCGCCCCGTTGCGCGCAGGTAGGCCGCCATTTTTTCGTCGAAGGGGAAGACGCTCGTCGTGGCACCCACCTCCGCGCCCATGTTGCAGATGGTGGCTTTGCCCGTGGCGGGGAGGGTGGCCGCGCCGTCGCCGAAGTACTCGATGACGCAGTTGGTGCCGCCCTTGACGGTGAGCAGCCCGGCGAGGTGTAGGATGACGTCCTTGGCCGCAGCCCAGGGCGAGAGGCATCCTGTGAGGCGCACGCCGATGACGCGCGGCAGGCGCAGTTCCCAGTCCATACCCGCCATCACGTCGACGGCGTCGGCTCCTCCAACTCCCACGGCCATCATGCCGAGGCCGCCGGCGTTGGGCGTGTGGCTGTCGGTGCCCACCATCATGCCGCCGGGGAAGGCGTAGTTTTCGAGCACCACCTGGTGGATGATGCCCGCGCCCGCGCCCCAGTACCCGATGCCGTAGCGCGCGGCGGCGGTGCGCAGGAAGTCGTAGACCTCGGCGTTTGCGCTGCGCGCGGCGGCGAGGTCGGCCTCGGCACCGCGCTCGGCGCGGATGAGGTGGTCGAGGTGGACGGTGGTGGGCACGGCGGTGCGCGCCAGCCCGGTGTTCATGAACTGCAGCAGGGCCATCTGTGCCGTGGCGTCCTGCATAGCCACACGGTCGGGGCGCAGCACGATGTAGTCCTCGCCCCTGCGCAGGTCGGCGATGCCTTCGGTTGTGGCGGCGTGGGCGAAGAGGATTTTCTCGGTGAGTGTGAGCGGTCGGCGCACGGCCTCGCGGGCCTTGGCGATACGGGCTGCGAGCGTGGCGTAGTGGGCGCGAAGCGTCTCTATGTCAAAAATGGGCGGCATTTTCTTCCCTTTTGTAAATAGCGATGTGAGCAAAAGTAACAAAAAGAGCGCATCCGACTATGACGAATGCGCACGATGTAAATGGCGGGTGTTTTTTTTTGAAGTAATTTGATACCTTTGGGAAGCAAAACCAAAGGAAAGCGCAGAGCTATAAGCTATTATTTGCGGCGTGAAGTCTGCCGTTGAGTCAGTAGCACACGGAGTGTGGCACGCCGCGCCTGAGGAGGTCGGAACGGAGAAGCGACAGTCGGCGCAGAAAGTCGGGGTAGGAACGGGCGTCGCGGGGCGACCAGGCGTCCTCGGACAGGGCGAGGGCGCGCGGCAGGGCCATATAGAGGATGCGCTGCGGCTCTGGCATGTACTCGCTCCACAACGTGCCGGCGCAGCCCAGCACGGTGCTGCGCTCGAACGCCTCGCCGCGTCCCCAGGCGGGGTCGAAGTGGTAGACCTGCTCCAGCGACGTGACGGGCATGCCCCAGTTCTTTTCGGGCATATCGCCGCGTGCCATCGGGTAGTCGAGATAGCAGTGCTCGCCGGGGCAGAGCATCACGCGGGCGTTGTTCGCAGCAGCGGCGTCAAGGGCGGCTGCGGTGAGGCCATGACGCCATGCATAGGTGACGCAGCCCTCGGGGATGCGCTTGAAGTCGGTCTCGTACCAGAACATCGGGATATTGCCGTGGCGGGTGCGCAGCGTGTCGATGATGCGCCCGAACAGATACTCCTGCAAGCGCCAGTTGTCCGTGCCGTCGCCTTTCGCACCGAGGCGGGCGGCGAGACGCTGGCAGTCGGGGCAGTTTGTCCAACAGGCCAGGGGCGGCTGGCCCGCCTCGTCGCCACCCAGGTGAACATAGGGGGCGGGGAAAATTTTGGCCAATTCGGCAAAGACGGTGCCGAGGAAGCGGTAGGTGCTCTCACGCCCGGGGCAAAGCAGCTCGTTCGACACGCCGCTCGTGGCGCGCAGTGGCAGCCGCTGCGTGCTGTCGCAGGTGAGCCACGGCAGGGCGTGGATGGCGGCGGTCTGGTGGCCGGGCATCTCTATCTCTGGCACGAGGGTGACGTGTCGCTTGGCGGCGTAGGCCACCAACTCGCGCAGTTCCGCCTGCGTGTAGTAGCCTGCGCTCTCGCGGTGCATGTCGTCGATACCCGTGCGCACGCTGCTCTGCCGCGTCAGTTCGGGATAGGCCGCTATCTCCACGCGCCACGCCTGGTCGTCGCAGAGGTGGAGTTGCAGGGTGTTGAACTTCCAGCGCGCCATTTCGTCGATGATTTCCTTAACGCTGGCCACAGGGATGAACGTGCGGGCGGGGTCTATCATCAGTTCGCGCACGGCGAGGCGGGATGCGTCCTCAATGTGGACGGGGGCGGACACGCTGCAACGCCCGCCCTCCGGCGCACCGGCCAGCAGCACCTGCCGCAGTGTCATGATACCGTAGAAGACGCCCGCCGGGGAGCCGCCCGCAATGCGCAAACCGTCGGCGGAAATGTCGAGGGTGTAGGCTTCAGCACCGAGTGTCTCGTCGATGGCGAGACAGGGGAGGTATCGGTTCGTGCCGTTCTTGGCGGGGGCGTAGTCGGTAAGTTCGGAGAGCACATCGCGCAGTTGCTCGTACTCATTCGTAAGCGTTCCGGCTTCGTTGTAAAGTGGTTGCCGCGCCCACACGAGCGGGTTGCCGGCAGGCTGCTCCACCTTGACGGGTTGCGGGATGATGGCCAGTTCAGTGCACGTGGCGACGTCGGTGCGCGCCTCCGCGCCGAAGAATCGACACCAAACGGGGGCTTTGCGGTAGGCTCCCTCGCTACCAGCAGGCACTTCGAGACGCGCGTTCCTGAATACGTTGTCGCCGAACGCCGTGGGCGACAGCACGGGCGGCACCGTGGCGCGCACACGGATGGAACGGAGGGACAGGCCAGGCTGGAACGCCTCGGCGCCGATGGTGTCGAGCGAAGCGGGGAGGTCGAGCGCAGGGATACGATATGACAGGTGGAACGCGCCACGTCCGATGGTGCGCACCCCATCGGGGATGACGAGCGTATCAGCCAACCCTGTCATCCGCGAGAACGCCCACGGCCCGATATGTGTCAGCGTGGCGGGCAGGCGCAGCGACTTCACCGCGCGGCAACCCTGGAACGCGCCTTCGCCGACGGACTTCATCCCCTCGGGCAGCGCCAGTTCGCCGCCCAGCGACTTGCAGCCGAAAAAGGCATAGCGGCCTATCGTCTCAAGCGTCCGGGGCAGGGCGATGCGCTTCAACTGCGAGGCGGCGAAGAAAGCGTTGTCGGGGATAACCGTGACGTTCGCAGCAGTCATATCCACATCCGTGAGCCGTCCGCAGACGTCGCGCATCTGGCGGAAGTCGCTGTTTCCCTCCATGGTGAGTCCGCCTGTCAGGCGCAGTGCAGAAACGGTATCTTTCACCTCCTGCGGCAGGCTGCGCACATCGGGGGCGGTCAGCGGCTGGGCGAGGAGCGGGGCGGCAGAAAAAGCGGCGGTGATGAGCAGGGCTAAGGTCTTGCATTTCATGGTCGGGGAGCGTTGTTCATTTTGGACGTTGGTTGCTGACGACGCGCGTGCCGTCGTCCTCCACACTTATATATATATATACGGTGTCGTCGGGCAGCAGGCCGTCGGCCAGTTCGGGCCACTCCACAAAACATGGCTGCCCGCTGTAGAAGTAGTCGTCCGCGCCGATATCCAGCAGTTCCTGCGCGTCCTTGAGACGGTAGAGGTCGAAGTGGAAGACGCTGCCGCACCCACCGCTGCGGGCGTATTCGTTCACAATGGCAAAGGTGGGCGATGTCACGACATCCTCCACGCCCAGTGCCTCGCACACCGCGCTGACAAACGTGGTCTTGCCCGCCCCCATCGGTGCGACGAGCGCAAACACGGTGCTATTCCCCATCGTCGCCACAAACTCGCGCGCAGCGGCCAGCAGGTCGGCAGGGGTGGGGATGCGGAGGGAGAGGTCACGGGTCATAGTGCTATTTGTGGACTTCAAGGTATTTGTAGCCATTGAAATGAACCATATGGTCGGGATCCTCGGCAATCCAAGCCTCCGTATCCCAAGCTATGTCTGAGGAGAAACGGCGAAATATCTTCTTGTTTTCAAACGCCGAAACAAATACAATGGTAGCGTTACACGACGTCAATTTGTTGCGAAGTTTCCTTACACGCGCTTCACTCATTTGCCCGTAACTATGTACTGCTTCGATCAACAGCAATAGGTTCTTACTTTCACTATAGGCCACGACATCGGGCAATTCTTCGTGCTCCAACGCAAAGAATCCTATGGCTTTAAGCTTTTCTTCCTCCCGCACAAGGTATTTGTTCTCGGCATCTCCTAAATAAAGGACTTCTGCACCAAATCCGAAACGCGGTAGGAACTCTTCAACAACGGCGCGTTGCAGTTCGTTGTGCTCGCCAGAAGAAAGAGAAATCTGTAACCCCGATGGCAACTTAACAGGGATGCGTTCCAGTTCGCGCTTCCGTACTAATTGCAGCCTCATTTCTTCATTCTCTTTTTTGAAAGAAGAAAGATGTTCGTCCCACATAGGTGTACCAACTACTCGCAATAGTTTTGCAAAAGCCGGGGAGAGGGCATAGCCACGTGTGGGATTATTTGTGGCTTGTTTACCTATGGTCGATGAATTTACAACCAAGCCTGCCGAAACGAGCGGCAACAAATGCGCGCGGCGGATGTCGTCGTAAGAACCTGGGGAGTAGTTACCACAAAGGTACTCGTTCTCATACTCTATTATCTGCCGCGTTGTCAAGAACCCGCCATCTTCGTATGAACGAGCTTCATTAAAGGATGTCTTAATTCCTGCGACAGCTAATGCAGCCTCAGCAATGCGGATGCGAAGCCTGTTTCCCACATTTTCCAAAGGAACACCACATGCTTCTAAACAAGAAAGCATTGATTGGATGAGGTGTTCAACGTCCTTAGTTCGAACAATTGTCTTTTTCTTGGCGTTCATATTGCAAACAATGGTTCGTATGTTTTGTTTATTTCCCTTATTTCCTCCTCCGTCCTTTCTTCCTGCTGGAGCGTGTCCTTGATTTGCAGGGCGAGTTTGTAGGCAAGGAGCGGGGGAACGGCATTGCCTATTTGCGTGAACTGCTGCACTTCGTTCCCGCAAAACTCAAACCAGTCGGGGAAACTTTGCAGGCGGGCGGCTTCGCGCTGCACGATGCGTCGGCGGCGACCATCGGGGAGGCGGACGCGCTGCATGTCGCTCGTTGCACCGGCCAAGTTTCGGCAAGTGATGGTGCGGGCGGGGCGGTCGGCATAAAGATCGCGCGGGTTGATGCAGGCTGACTTCTTTTCGTACTCGGCGATGTAGCGGTCTTGCGACGGGGTGAGGAACTTACTGCCTTCAAGCACCTTGTGCATCGTATCGCCGATGGCTTCCCCCACGGTCACTCGGTGTGCATCAGGCTTGGGAAATGCAAAACGCGAGCGGTGGCCTACGACGATGACGCGCTCACGGTTTTGCGGCACGCCATAATCCACGGCGTTGAGGCAGCGGTAGTCGACAAGGTAGCCCAGCCGTCGCAGTTCGGCCACGATGAGTTCAAGATACCACTTGTGCGAGAACATAAGGTTGCGCACGTTCTCGAACATAAAGGCTTTGGGCTGCAACCGCCGCACGGCGTCAATGAAAATGGGGAAACCGTCGCGTGCGTCTTTCATTCCTTGTTGTTTGCCCCGCACGCTGAAAGGCTGGCAGGGCGGTCCGCCTATCACGATGTCGGCCTGAGAATAGATTGTGCCCACCTCCAGCCGCATCTCGTGGCAACGGCCTTGCAGGTTGCGGTTGTAGGTCTGCACGGCGGCTGGCATCATTTCGTAGCCAACGGTGCTGAACCCTGCCGCCTCGAAGCCGAGGGACAGCCCGCCGCAGCCCGCAAAGAGGTCTATGGCTCGTAGCGCGGGAACAGCGGATGGCTTGAGGGTGCTGTTGATAACGGTGGCGTACATAATGGGTGGGCGATTTTTTAGCGAACAAGGGACTTGACAGCGCCCGCCTCATCGCCCGGCGTACATCTGTTCGTAGTACTTCTGGTAGTCGGGTCCGCTGACGGCGTTTACCCAGGGGCGGTTGCGGAGGTACCAGCGGACGGTCTTGACGATGCCGCTGTCGAAGTCGGTCTCGGGATACCAGCCGAGGTCGTCCTTAATCTTTTGTGGGTCGATGCCGTAGCGCAGGTCGTGGCCGAGGCGGTCGGTGACGTAGGTGATGAGACCCTCGCCAATCCAACTGAGGTCGTCGCGGCGGTCGGCGGGCAACAGTTCGCGCAGCGCGGCGTCGGCTTCCATCTCCTCGCGGATGAGGCGCAGGATGGTGCGCACGATGACGATGTTCTGCCGCTCGTTGTGGCCGCCCACGTTGTAAACGCTGCCGGGCGCGCCCTGGCTGATAACCATATCGATGGCCTTGCAGTGGTCTTCGACGTAGAGCCAGTCGCGGATGTTGGTGCCTTGCCCGTAGACGGGAAGGGGCTTGGCTTGCAGGATGTTGCCGATGATGAGCGGGATGAGTTTTTCGGGGAACTGGTAGGGGCCGTAGTTATTGGAGCAGCGCGTGATGCTAACAGGCAGGTGGAACGTGTCGCGGTAGGCGGAGACGATGTGGTCGGCACTGGCCTTTGAGGCACTGTAGGGGCTGTGGGGGTCGAGCGGCGTCTGTTCGGTGAAGTAGCCGGTCTCGCCGAGCGTGCCGTACACCTCGTCGGTGCTGACCTGGTGGTAGCGCACGCCGTCGCGGTAAGCGGGGAAACCGTCCGCGCCCTTGCCGGTCTGCCAGGCGTGGCGGGCGCAGTCGAGTAGGTTCTGCGTGCCGAGGATGTTGGTCTGAAGGAAAAGCTGCGGGTTCTCGATGCTGCGGTCGACATGGCTCTCGGCGGCGAAGTTCACCACGACGTCGATGGCGTAGTCGGCGAAGAGGCGGGCGACGAGCTGGCGGTCGCCGATGTCGCCGCGCACGAAAATGCAGCGGTTGTCGTCAATATCGTCGGCGATGGTGCCGAGATAGCCCGCGTAAGTGAGCAGGTCGAGGCAGACCAAACGCACGTCGTCGTGCTTGGCGAGCATATACTTCACGAAGTTCGCGCCGATGAACCCGGCGGCGCCGGTGACAAGGTAGTTTTTCATTGTTATGGATTTTGTTTTGGTTTCTTTTCAGTTTTGAGCAACAAAAGTACGATAAACCCATAGAATATGAAGTGCTTACACCCTTTTTTCGGGGGCTTAAGTGCGGTTGAGTTGTATCTAAATACGCTTAAAGCTATAACTTGAATGCGACTGAAGCTATACTTTTATGTTGTCTGTGCAATAAGAAAACGCCGCCTGCGGTTACTCTCGCGAGTTGCGCAGGCGGCAGAAGATTTTGTGGATGACGTCCGTATCCCTGACGTATTGCGGGTACTTCGCAGTCCTGCAAAGGCCATTCGGGCTGTATGTGGACCCTGGTGGAAAAAGTTAATACGGACGTGGCAGGCGTTCAGCCTCGCGGCCACCGCGTGCCATAGTGCATTTTGGGGATGAATTGGAGAATGTTTATGCTATGACGATGACTATCCTTAGTTTGGTTGTTGGTTTACTTGTTGTAGCGCTCCAGGCCGCTTTGGAGAAAGCTGACGTACTTGTCGATGTCCTCGTCGTAGGAGTAGGAGCGGCTGAGGGGCTTGCCGTCGTTGTCGAGCAGGACGTAGAACGGCTGGGCGTTGGCGCCGAACTTGTTGCGCTGGAAGTAGCTCCACTTGTCGCCCACGGTGCGCAGGGTGGTTTCGGTGCCGTCGGCCTCGCGCACGGTGACGCGCTGGGGCAGCGGTGTCTTGTCGTCGACGTAGAGCGAGATGAGCACGTAGTCGTCGGTGAGCATACGCGCCACTTTCTTGTCCGTCCAGACGGCCATTTCCATCTTGCGGCAGTTCACGCAGCCGAAGCCGGTGAAGTCTATCATCACGGGCTTGCCGGCCTGCTTGGCGTAGGCCATTCCGGCCTCGTAGTCCTTGAACTTGGGTTCGACGGCGGTTTTGTCGAGCACGAAGTCCTGCGTGGACATGGGCGGTGCGAACGCGCTCACGGCCTTGCACGGCGCGCCCCAGAGGCCGGGCACCATATACACGGCGAAGGCCAGGGAGCAGAGGGCGAGGAAGAAGCGCGGCACGCTGGTGCGTCGCGCATCGTCGTCGTGGGGGAACTTGAGCCAGCCCAGCAGGTAGACGCCCAGCAGGGCGAAGATGACTATCCACAGGGCGAGGAACGTCTCGCGGTCGAGCAGGTGCCAGCCGTAGGCCAGGTCGGCCACGCTGAGGAACTTCAGGGCGAAGGCCAGTTCGAGGAAGCCCAGCACGACTTTGACGGTGTTCATCCAGCCGCCGCTCTTGGGTGCGCTCTTGAGCCACGCGGGGAAGAGGGCGAAGAGCGTGAAGGGCAGTGCCAGCGCCACGGCGAAGCCCAGCATTCCGATGGCGGGGGCGAGGATGGTGCCGCCGCCCGTGCTGACCTCGACGAGGAGGAACCCGATGATGGGGCCGGTGCAACTGAACGAGACGAGCGCCAGCGTGAAGGCCATCAGGAAGATGCTGATGAGGCCGGTGGTGCGGTCGGCCTTGTCGTTGACGGCGTTGCTCCACGAGGGGGGGAGCGTTATCTCGAAGCCGCCGAAGAAACTGGCGGCGAAAACCACGAGCATCAGGAAGAACAGGATGTTGAACACCGCGTTCGTGGAGAGGTCGTTGAGCGCGCTGGCGCCGAAGATGGCTGTGATGAGCAGGCCCAGCGTGACGTAGATGACGATGATGGCCAGGCCGTAGGTGATGGCGTCGCGTAAGCCTTTTTTCCTGTCGCTGCTGCGCTTGAGGAAGAAGCTGACCGTCATCGGTATGATGGGCCAGACGCAGGGTGTGAACAGGGCGAGCAGGCCGCCGATGAAGCCCAGCAGGAAGATGTAGAGGAGCGAAGCGTTGGCGTATTCGCTCTGTTCGCCATAGGCTTTGAGTTCGGCGGTGACGGGCTTCCACCAGCCGCTTGTGTCGCCCGTTGCTATGGCTGCGGTGTCGGCGGTTTGGGCGGTGTCGGCGGGCTGCACTACTGCGGTGTCCGTCAGGGCGGGCAACAGTTCGGCGGCGGCCAGGGCCGAGAGGGCTTCCAGTCCGTCGGCTGCTGTTGCGGGAGCGGCAGTTTCGGCCTTGGCGGGCGTGTTTTCGGCGGGTGCCGGTGCGGCGGTGGCGGCTGCTGGGGCTGCTGCGCCGGGGCCGTCGCTGCCTTTCACCGTGCAGTTTAGCGTCTGCGGCGGCAGGCAGTTCACGTCGTTGCACGCGCCGTAGCGCAGGTAGCCTTGCAGATTGTAGTCCTTTTCGGTCAGGCGCACGCGCTGTGTGAACGTGCACGGGCCTTCAAAGAGGCGCACCTGCATCTCGAAGATGGGGTCCTCGACGGTCTTCTCGCCCGCTCCGGGTTTGAGCGCGCCTATCAGTTCCACGCCCTGGCGGGTGTCCGTGCCGAACTCGGCGCGCGTGGGGCCGCCGGCGGCGAAGCCGTTGCTGTAGACGTGCCAGCCAGGCTGTGGCGTGAGCGAGAAGATGATGTCGATTTCGGTGGGGCTGACGCGGTTGTACTTCACACTGCCGCTCACTTGGGCCGAGGCCGTAGCCGCAGCAAAAAGGGTGAGCAATATATATATATATAAGGAGTGAAGTAGGCGGTTCATTGCGATGCGTCTTGCTGAAAAGCGGCTGGGTAGAAGAACCCCAAAGGATGTGTTTGCACGGTGCGCCGTTGCTTTTCGGGGTGCAAAGATAGCGTGAAAATCATATCAGCCAACACTTTGCGCAATCTTTTTGCACTTTTTGCGCGCTTTGCGAGGCCATAAGCGGCTATAACAGCGCATTTTAGGGAGGTAAGGCTGCCCTTTGAGGCAAAAAGCGTAACTTTGCCGTGCGTAACTTAAGACAACACCTACTGGACGTATGCCCCAGGAACTGATACAGACACAAACCGAGCGGCAGGTGCAGACCGCTGCCGCGCTACAGGTGGCGCTGGCCAGGATGATTGAACTGCCACTGACCGACCTGCGCGAGCGCGTGGAGAACGAGATGATGGACAACGCCGCCCTTGAGGAGCGCGCCGACGACGGCCTGCCCGACGACACGCCCGCCGATGGAGCAACCGGCGAGGACGACGGGGGAGCGGAAAGCGACGGCGACGAGGACGGCGAACTGCGACCCGAAGACCTCGGCGAATTGGGGCGCGACGACGAACTGGGCGACTACCTCTCGGAAGACGACGTACCCTCCTACCTGCGCGAACGCAAGGACACCGAGCGCGAGCAGCGCGAAAGCCCACTGAGCTATGGGCAGTCGTTCTACGAAGCCCTGCAAGACCAGATCGGCGAACACGACCTCAGCGACCATGAGCGCACCGTGATGGACTACCTCATCGGCTCGCTCGACAGCGACGGACTGCTGCGCAAGCCGCTCTACACCATCGCCGACGAACTGGCCGTCTACCACGACGTGGAGACCGACGAGGCCGAGTTGGAACGCCTCCTCAGCGTGCTGCAGACCTTCGAGCCGCGCGGCATCGGGGCGCGCTCGCTGCAGGAGTGCCTCGCCCTCCAACTGGCCGACCTCGAACTGCGCTCGCCCTATAAAGCGGCGGCGCAAGAGGCTGTGGCGCACCATTTCAAGGACTTCGCCTCCAAGCACTGGGACACCCTGCAACGCCGCCTGCACCTCACGGACAAAGACTTCGCGGGCGTTATCGGCCTGCTCACCCACCTCAACCCCGCCCCCGGCAGCGCCTACAGCGAGGAGATGACCGGCAGCGCGCCCACCGTCGTGCCCGACTTCTACGTCAGCGTCACCGACGACGGCGAACTCAGCGTCAGCCTCAACGACGAGGGGCTGCCCGAACTGCGCGTCAGCCCCGCCTTCCGCGACACCGTGCGCCAGTACGCCGGGCGGGGCAAGCAGCTCAGCCGCGAACAGAGCGACGCCTACGTCTACGCCCGCCAGAAAGTCGAGTCGGCGCAGAACTTCCTCAACCTCCTCACACGCCGCAACCAGACACTGCGCGTCGTGATGCGCGTCATCGCGCGGCGGCAGCGCGACTTCTTCCTGGGCGACGACGACGAGACGCTGCTCCGCCCCATGGCGCTCAAGGACGTGGCGGCGGAGGCAGGTGTCGACATCAGCACCGTCTCGCGCGTCGCCGCAAGCAAGTACGTGCAGACGGCCTACGGCACCTACCCCCTCAAGTTCTTCTTCTCGAACGAGATGAGCACCGGCGACGGCGAGAGCGTCTCCTCGCGCAAAATCAAACTCGCCCTGCGCCAGCTCATCGACGGCGAGGACAAGCGCAACCCCTACAGCGACGAGACGCTCACCCAACTGCTCAACGAACAGGGCTTCAACATCGCCCGCCGCACCGTCGCCAAGTATCGCGGCCAAATGGGTCTGCCGACGGGCAGGCTGCGCAAATAACCACACCCCTACGAATGAACCGCACCCGAACACTCTTGCGCCTCGCGCGGCTTGTGTCGCAAATCTTCACGCCCCACTACATCCCCGTGGCGGCGTATGCGCTGCTGCTCACGCTGACGTATATGGCGCAGCTGCCGCTGGGCTTCCGCGCCGCGATGCTGGCGGTGGTGTGGTTCTTCGCCGTGCTGCTGCCGCGCACACTGGTGCGCATCTACCTGCGCACGCAGGGGCTTCGGGCGCGCGACCTCACCGTCCGCCGCCGGCGCTTCGTGCCATACGCCATCGCCGCCGCGAGTTACGGCGCACTGCTCTACCTCGTCCAGACGCTGATGATGCCGCGCTTCCTCGCGTCGGTGGCCGTCGGCGCAATGGCCGTCGTAGCGGTCTGCGCGCTGGTGAACTTCTCCTACAAGGTCAGCACCCACGCCGCCGCAACGGGCGGGGCCGCGGGGCTGCTGATGGGCCTCTCACTCCTCTACTCGTTCGAAGCCACGGGCTGGCTGTGTCTCACGGTGCTCGTTTGCGGCCTCGTATGCACCGCACGCGTCGTGCTGCGCCAGCACACCCTCGGACAGGTGGGCCTCGGCGCACTGCTGGGCTTCGTCGCCGTGCTGGTGGGGACGCTGGTGTAGTTTATCAGTTGATAAGTTAATCAGTTTATAAGTTGTTTGAAGTTAGCCTGCGACGACATCATCAGTTGATGAGTTGTTTGCGACAGCCCTGCCCATTTTCCCCGTAAACCCCATAAACCCCATCCCCTTTCCAATAATGAAAGCCACCCCCCTCGTCAGCATCATTATGGGCAGCACCAGCGACCTGCCCGTGATGGAAAAGGCCGCGCGCCAGCTCGACGCGCTGCAAATCCCGTTTGAAATCAACGCGCTCTCCGCCCACCGCACGCCCGCCGAGGTCGAGGCGTTCGCACGCGGTGCCGCCGCGCGCGGCCTGCGCGTCGTCATCGCCGCCGCCGGCATGGCCGCCGCCCTGCCCGGCGTCATCGCCGCACAGACCACGCTGCCCGTCATCGGCGTGCCCATCAAGGGAATGCTCGACGGCCTCGACGCCCTGCTCTCCATCGTGCAGATGCCCCCCGGCATACCCGTGGCCACTGTCGGTGTGAACGCCGCGCAGAACGCCGCCATCCTCGCCGCGCAAATCCTGGCGCAGACCGACGACGACCTCGCCCGACGCCTTATTATATATAAGGAGAGCCTCAAGGACAAAATCGTCAAGGCCAACGCCGACCTCGCCGAGGTGAAGTTCGACTACAAAACAAACTGATGACATGCCCACAACCCACAGCACCCATTCCTTCACGCGCCGCCCGTCCCACGAAGTGCGCGTGGGCGGCTTAGGCATCGGCGGGGCCAACCCCGTGCGCCTACAGACGATGACCACCACCGACACCAACGATGTCGAGGGCAGCGTGGCGCAAATACTGCGCTGCGTCGAGGCGGGCGCGGAACTGGTGCGCCTCACCACGCAGGGCCTGCGCGAGGTGGAGAGCCTCGCCCGGATACGCGCCGCCGTGCGCGCCAAGGGCTGCGACGTACCCCTCGTGGCCGACGTTCACTTCAACGCCAACGTGGCCGACGCTGCCGCACGCGTCTGCGAGAAAGTGCGCATCAACCCCGGCAACTACGTCGACCCCGCCCGCAAGTTCCGCCACATCGACTACACCGACGAGGAATACGCCGCCGAACTCGCGCGCCTCGACGCGCGCTTCTGCCAGTTGCTCGCCATCTGCCGCCAGCACCAGACAGCCCTGCGCATCGGCGTGAACCACGGCTCGCTGTCCGACCGCATCATGTCGCGCTACGGCGACACGCCCGCAGGCATCGTCGAGAGCTGCATGGAATTCCTGCGCGTGGCCAGCCGCGAGGGCTTCGCCGACATTGTCGTGTCCATCAAGGCCAGCAACACCGTCGTGATGGTCGAGAGCGTGCGCCTGCTGTGCCAGGCCATGGCGCGCGAGGCGATGGACTATCCGCTCCACCTCGGCGTTACCGAGGCCGGCGAGGGCGAGGACGGGCGCATCAAGAGCGCCGTGGGCATAGGCACGCTGCTCGCCGAGGGCATAGGCGACACCATCCGCGTGAGCCTAAGCGAGCCGCCCCAAGACGAGATTCCCGTGGCGCGCCGCCTCGCCGCGATGCAGGCCGACTGCGCCGCCCTGCGCCGTGAGGCCGAGGCCGCCATCGCCGACGGCACACTGACGCTGCAACTGGCCGACACCGACTGGGACACGCTGCAACTGCGAGCCGCAATGGCCGCAGGCGGCGCGCTCATCGCTCGGCGCGCCACCGACCTGCGCATCACGGCCTCTGTCTTCCCCGACGCCGCGCTCCGCGACCTCACCGACCGCATCCTGCAAGCCGCCCGCGTGCGCTTCACCCGTACCGAGTACATCAGTTGCCCCGGCTGCGGGCGCACGCTCTACGACCTGCCCGCCACCATACGCCGCATCAAGGAAGCCACCGACCACCTCGTCGGCCTCAAAATAGGCATAATGGGTTGCATCGTCAATGGCCCCGGCGAGATGGCCGATGCCGACTACGGCTATGTGGGCGCGGCGCGCGGCAAGGTCTCGCTCTACCGGGGAAAAGAGTGCGTAGAAACGAATGTTCCTGAAGCGGACGCGGTGGAACACCTGCTTGCGCTCATCGAGCGCGATGGGAAGCGCGCGCTATAAGGCACACGGAAACTCCGGCTGCGGGCTTAGAATTTTTTTATAGGCCAAATAATTTTTTATTTAAGCCAAAGAAAATTTTATTTAGGCCAAAGAAATTTTTCTTTGGCTTGAAGAAAAAGTTTATTTGGGGCACAAAAAAAGTCGCAAGTGGTATTGCGGCTTTTTTTGTGGCTTTTCGGGCGCGACCGATGGGGTTTCCCTGCGCGGCAGAAGGGTTGCAGATGGGAGTGGCGGCTGTGCTGGATTTTTCACGCAGCGTCGGCGTGCGCTGGTTTTTGGGTTGCGGCGATGCGGTCTACGATAAGCGCGATGGCGCCGTCGCCCGTGACGTTGCAGGCTGTGCCGAAACTATCCATCGTGATGTAGAGCGCAATCATCAGCGCGCAGTCGCTGTCGGTGAAGCCCAGCATACCGCTCAGCACGCCCAATGCGGCCATTATCGATCCGCCTGGCACACCTGGTGCGGCCACCATCATCACGCCCAGCATCAAGATAAAGCCGAGGAACATGCCCGGATCGTAAGGATAGCCTTGCATCAGCATCAGCGCGAGTGCGCAGGCCGTGATTTTCAGTGCGCTGCCGCTGAGGTGTATGGTGGCACAGAGCGGCACGGTGAAGCCAGCAATACCTTCCGAAACGCCGTTGCGCAACGTTTGTCGCAGGGTGACGGGGATGGTGGCGGCTGAAGACGATGTGCCGAGGGCTGTGAAATAGGCGGGGAGCATTGTGGCCAACAGGCGCAGCGGGTTGCGTCGCACGATGAGGCCAGCGATGCAGTATTGCAGCACGAGCAGCACGACGTGAAGGGCGAAGATGATGCCGATGATGGTGATGAACACCTGCACGACGTGCCAAGCCTGTCCCGTGTGGGCCATGCCGAGGAATATGCCGAAGATGTAGAGCGGCAGCAGGGGCAGCACCACGGCTTCAATGGTCAGCGCAATGATGTCCTTGAACTCGTCGGCCACGGTCTTGAGTGTGGGCTTGTGCAGATAGGCGATGCCCAGCCCCGCGACGAAGGCCAGTATGAGGGCGGCCATCACGTCCATGAGCGGTGGGACGCCGATTTCAAAGAAGGGCTTCACGGCTTCGGCCTCTTCGAGCGCAGCGATGCTCTGCCCGGGATGGATGAGGGCGGGAAAGGTGAGCGTGCCTGTGAGGTAGGACAGCAGTCCCGCGCCAACCGTGTCGGCGTAGGCTATGAGGGCTGTAATCAGCAGCAGGCGGCCCGCGCCGCGCCCGATGTCGGCTATGGCTGGGGTGACGAGGCCGACGATGATGAGCGGAATGAGGAACTGAAGCAGTTGGCTGAACAAAGCGTTGAACGTGGCGAACACTCGCACGCCCCACAGCGGCATAAGACTGGCCGTGGCGATGCCCAGCACGATGGCCGTGACGATGCGCGCCAGCAGGGGGAACTTGATGTGTTTTTTCATAGCGGTCGGGTTGGTTGGAATAGCGGTTGGACGTGTTCTTTAACGTAGCGCTCCTTTTCGCGGGCAAGTGCCTTGGCTGTGCCGGCGCCGCCCGTCATTCGGTCTACCTCAGCCCAGAAGCGAGGGCCGTGATTCAGCTCGCGGAGGTGGGCAAGCTCGTGCTTGAGCACATAGTCCACATAGCGAGAGGGCAGCACGAGGAGCCAAAGGTTGAGATTGATGTTGCCAAGTTCGGAACAGGAACCCCAACGCGAGGCAAGGTCTTTCACAAAGACCCGCTTGTAACGGTAGCCGTGCTCACGGGCCAGCTCGGCGAGGCGTGGCACGATGGCGGTGCGGGCGGCGGCGCGCAGCTGTTCGCGCACGGCGGCGTGGAGCCACGTTTGCGCCGTCCGCTGGCGCATGTCGAACGCAGCGGGGAGGTAGAAAACGATGTGGGCGCCGTTGCGGCTCACGTGGGCGTGGGTGTGCTGTGCGTCGCGGGCAAAGCGGAACGAGGCCAGGTCGGTGGCAAATGCGAAGCCTTCGGTGATGGGGAAGCGTAGCACGGTTCGGCGCGGGTGGGGTGGGGGACGGGGAAAAAAGAAAAAAGTAATCAACGCTTTCGGTGTCCGTGCCGGGCGGTGCCGTTTCCGGCTCGTGCCCGCGTGGCCCGCTATGCGGCAATTACTTCCGTGGGGTCGCTTATCGCAAGGGTTGTTCCACTCCGATTCGAACGGGGACTAAGTGAACCAAAATCACTTGTGCTGCCATTACACCATGGAACAGATTTTTTGCAAACGCGGTGCAAAAGTACTGAAAAAGAATGAAACTCTCTCTTTGTGGCCATAAAAAAACATCTGCGGGGGGTGTAGGGAGGGGAGTCTGGGGGTTGGTGGCGGGTGTAATGCGGATAAATACTCCCGTCGGCAGTGCGGTATTTCGCATTCCCGCCGTGGGGGACGCTTTTAGCGTCCGTTTTTCAGTGTGCGTTCATCGCAGGTTCGCTCCGTTGCACTTCGCGAACCCGCGATTACAGAGGGGGAGACGCTTCCAGCGTCTTTACGCAGTTCTGTTCTCCTTTCGGAAATAATTGTTGTTATCGTGCCATCGTTTGTACTGGATGCTGCCAAGTGTAAGACGCTGGAAGCGTCTCCCTCTCTGTAACTGTAGGTACGCGAAGCGCAACGGAGCGCACCTACACCGTTCCTCTTTCGGAAATAGTTGTTATCGTGCCA
>JAGBKI010000005.1 GCA_017933995.1 Bacteroidaceae bacterium
CCAAGAGCGCGCCGCCGCCCTCGAGCGACAATATGCGCTGCGAGGGCTTCACCCAACGGCGGCGCGCAGGGGAGGACGCACCCTGGTCAAGGGTGCAACTGTTTAAGGAAGTGACGCCACAAGGGCGCACAGCATCATTGCGGGAGTTGTTCTTCATCTCTCTTTGTATCTCTATATTTGTTATAAGTCCTCTGAAAACGCCTTCGCAGAAAAAGGAAAGCCCGTGTTCTTAGCGCAAGGAACTGCCGGAACACGGGTGCAAAATTAATGTACGCAAAAACTTAAAAACAACAAAACAGCCCGCAAACAAGCGTGTTTTCCGATTTTACCCCCCCCCATTTTGCTATATAGAGATAGCAAAAGAAGGGGTAAATGTGCGGGGAAGGTGTGCAAGCGGGGGCGGGAGCGCCCCTGCACGGAGCGCGCAGCAGGCACGGCGGGGGCGACGCCCCGGTCTATCTTCTGTAACCCCCGCTGGGGGTATCGGGCTGCGCACGGACGTTTGTGCTAATCACGAAGCGCTTCGCGATACCGCGTCAAGAGTTCAGCTACTGCTGCGGCGCTTTATTTTTCCAAAAACGCCCCCGGCGGGCGCGGGGGCGCTGCCGGGGGCGTTTCTTCGTTTGTCAGAGGAGCTGCCTACTTTTTCTTCACGAGCACTTTCTTGCCGTCGCGGATGTAGACATCGGGGCGATGCACTTTCTCTACCTTGCGTCCCGAAAGGTCGTAGGTGCCAGTGGCGGTGTTTGAAGTTCCGGCCTCAACCTTCTGAATGGAGGTGGGGAGCTTGTCGCCTACATTGAGCGTGTAGGAGGCCGTGCCGGAGGTATAGAACCTATTGCCGTCGAACTTGGCCGTGATGGTGACGGTGCCGGGCTTCAGGGCTTTCACCTCGCCGGTGGGGTCGACCACGGCGATGCTGTTGTCCGAAGAGTACCAGCTGAACGTCATGCCTTTCTCGGCTCCCTCAATCTGGGGCGAGGCAGCCTTGTTGCCCACGATAATCGTCTGCTCGGTCTCGGCAAACTCCAACGCGGGTGCGGCCTTCTTGATTCGCATTACCAGCTCGATGGGCTGTGCGGCAAATTCATCGTCGGTCAAGGAGCCCGCCTCGCTGGTTGCCATGGTGAGCGTCAGCGTCTCCTTGCCGCTGGTGCCCCACTTCTCGACCACGCCGCTCTCAATGGGCTTCACGGTCAGGGTTGTTCCGCTGATTTTCACGGTGGCCACGCCATCCACTTCCTGCTTCACCTGCTCGATGGCGGTCAGGGCGTTGCGGCCTATAGACGTGAAAGCGAGGGTTTGGGTAGCAGGCGTCTTGCCGTATTCCCACTCAAAGACGAGCTTCGTCTTGGGGGCTTTCAGCCCGTATTCGGGAGCGTAGTCAACCAGGCGGGTCTCTTCGTGTTCGCCGGCCTTCCAACTGAACCAGGTGTCTTCGTGGTAGCACACACGCTTCTCTACGCCTTTCTGCTTCGGCGTGGCTTCGCGCACGGTTTCCCACTCGCCCCAACTGTGGCCAACGGCGGCATAGCTGTTGCCCCATCGGTCAACACCGCCCTTCTCGCCTCGGCTGACGGTCTTGTTGCAGTAGCGGCATTCGAGGTTTCCGCTGTAACCGTCCTGCGTGCAAGTGGGGAGTTTCGTGCTGACAAGGTTATACCAGAAAGTATCGACTCTCGACTCCGAGATATAGCGGCCATGCTCCAGCGGCAGGTTCTTGCCCTTGACTGTCTTGTTACAGCGGTTGCACACGAAGTCGCCCTCGTAGCTGTTCTTGGCGGTGTTCTTCTGGTTGCCGCTGGCTGTCAGCTTCGTGCAGTATTCCACTCTCGCTGTGCCTGCGATCGGTGTGCTGGGCAGGTCGTGGCCCAAAGCCTCGATGCGTGCGCCTGGCACGGTTTCTTTGCCGCAGAGCGTACACATGAAGCCCTTTGCGCTGCCATAGCTGGTGCAGGTGGGCGCTATCGCCGCGCTGAAACCTTGCGCTGACTTCGGATGGCTGCACTTCTCCACATCGGCAATGACAATGGCCGGCCCGTCGGGCATGGTGAAGTAGGCACTAAAGGTGGTGGGAATCGTGATGAGAGAGAAACTGTTGTCAGATGCTTTCAGCTTGGTGAACGTCAGCTCCGGGATAATCTTGTCACCTTTTCCCCATGGAATGTCGTTCTCGCCCCAGTAGCCTTTCAGGTCGCGCCACTCCTTGAGGCAGAGGTACGGAGTGCCCAGATAGCTGTACATTTCACTGGTGGGTACACCATAGCTGGTGTCATACTCCAGGTAGATGCGCATGCCCGGCTTGGCATAGGTAACGGGACGTTTCACTGTCTGACTGGTTATCGAATTATAAGTGAGCGTGTAGGCTGTTCCGCCATTCACCATTACCGGCCATGTGCCCACGGGGTTGGTCATAACCTCACGGTATTGGCAGATGCCACATAGGCGCTCTACGCGGCCAGACTTCTCAGCAGTAGCGTCGGCCACGCCCACAAAGTCTGTCCAGCAGTGGGCGATGGTCTTCACAGCGTCGCAACCCTTGCAGTGCACCAAATGCTGCACACTGCTGCGCGAACCCTTGTCGGTGTCCGTCTCATACTTCATGGTTTTGCTATTCCAGTAGACGACTTCGTCGAACGAGTACCAGTCGTGGGTGTGCGGCTGTTTGGCCAGTTGCTCGGTCTTCTCGAAGGAGCAGACGGTGCAAGTCGACTTCTGCGAGCCGGTGTTGTTCTCTGTGGGTTGCTTGGTCACCACGGGCGCGCCGTAGGTGTGGTCTTCGGCCTCGTCGGACTTCGACACGCCGCAGGCGCAGTAACACCAATGCTGTGTGGGTGAAGTGCGGTAGAGGTTGTATACGTGCACGTGGCCCGGCTCAACCTTGGGAATAATCTCGGAGTTCTTGTGGCGGCAGTCCGTACACCTCTGTTCGCGCAGGCCGGTCTGCTTGTCGGTGGCGGCGCGAACGAGTTCCCACTGGCCGTAGCGGTGCTTGGAAGCCTTCTTCACCACCGGGCAGCCGTCGCCTATGCAGAAGTACCAATGCTGGTCTTTCGTGGCGTGGACTGCTTTGCCCTCTTCGTCTTCACATTCGTCGCCATCCACATATTCGCGATACATCCCGTACGTGTGCTGGCTGTTCAACTTAGCGTTGCGTGTATTGACTGTGCCGTTGGCGTTGCTCACCTCGCAGTAGTACTCGAATTTCTCGTAGCATGAGTAGGCTTCAACATACACCGTCAGCTTGTTGGTCTGTGCGCCGCTGATGTCGTCCTTGCCGCTGATGTTGTAACCCCAGTTGTCACCTCTCTCATCCACGAGTTTGGTCGTCGACGTAGTGCCATTATAATAGGTACGCAATAAGTACCACTGATACTTCAGGTTGTCGCCGCCAGCTTTTACGGTGAAGGTGGCATAGCGCGGAATTCCTACAACTTGTACATCGCTCACCTTGCCCGTGTAGTCAGTGGGCTGCACGATGATGTAGGGCGCGCCATTGTCTGCCATCGGCACGTAGGGTACGGAGACGAGAGCCATCTTGGCCTCGCACACGGCGCAGTTGAGCTGCGACGTGCCGCTCTTGTGGTTGATGGCGTTGGGTCCGGTGATGGTCACCAGCTCGCCATCGCGGTGGCCGCCGCGTTCAACGGACTTGCCGCACTCCAGGCACTCCTTCCAGTGGGCGTTATCATTGCTCTTCCACCCGGAGGTCAGCAGGTGGTCGCAGTTCTCGTTGTGTTCGCAGTTCTCCAGGCACTGCTCATCTTCGTAGCACCAGTGCTCGGCAAACTCGGAGCTTTCTACGCAGAGGTCGTGGTCGCAGCCTATGTCGCTGGTGTTGTCCTCGCAGCAGCTCTGGCACAGCTCGCAGTCGTCGCAGCGGTCGCCGTCGTAGCAGTCGCCGCATTGCTCGCAAACGAAGTGGCCACCGTCCTCGTAGTTGTCGTCTTCGGGACAGTAGTCGTGCTCGCAGTGTTCCTGGCAGTCTTCGCAGCGCCCGCAGTGTTCGCACAGCTCGTCCATCTCAAAGCAGTTGTCGCAGAGGTTGCAGAAGTGCTCTTCGTACTCGTCGCTCGCGGAGCAGAGGTCGTGCTCGCAGTGCTCCTGGCAGTCTTCGCACCGGCCGCAGAGTTCGCAAAGGTCGCTCAGCTCGAAGCAGTCGCCGCAGTCGCTGCAAAGGTGCTCGTCCCAGTCGCTGCCTTCGGGGCACAGCTCGTGCTCGCAGTGGTAGCCGTCCTGACAGTTCTTGCACAGGCCGCAGTCGTCGCACATCTCGCCGCCGTCGCACTGGTCGCACTCGGGGCAAAGGTGGTCGTCGTACTCGCTCGACTCCAGGCAGAAGCCGTGGTCGCACTTCGCCTCCGATTTCGTTTGGCAGCAGGCGTCGCAGAGGCCGCAGTCGTCGCACATGTCAAGGCCTTGGCCTTCCGTGCACTCGTTGCATTCGCTGCAAATCCAGCTGTTCTCCTCGCATTCGGCCTCGCAGTGGTCGCCGCCCGACGGGCACATATCCACTCCTCCTTTTTCCTGCCAGCAGCGTTCGCACGACTCGCAGTGAAGGTCTGTTGCGCAGTTGTCGCACAGATAGCACTCTTCGCAGATGATGCCATCGCAGTCTGAGCACAGGGCGCAGTGGATGCCGTCGGTCAATACCTGGTCGTAACACATCGTACAAATCATGTGGTCTTCGCAACCTATAGCTCCGGCCCAATCTTCGCCTGCAATGATAAGGCACATGCCGCAAACCGAACACTCGTCCTCGCTGCAAGCCGTACAGTGGGGAACAAGGTAGAACATCTCACAGTCGCAGGCCGACTCACCGTCAATGTCATAAAGTTGCTCGCAGTGGGGGCATATCTCATCGTACATGCTCAAGTCCGACTTGACATCCTCCCAACAGTTGTCACAGACTTTCAGACCCGTCAGGTCGTAGTAGCCATCGTGGTAATCGCCCTCGTCAAGACAGTCGCCGCACTTTTGGCAATGGTGCTCATCCCAGCACTCTTCGTTGCCGTCCTTGCTGCAAAAGCCACAGCCTTCGCAGAAGTACTCCTGAAGCTGCTCTTGCGCCTCCGAAGTGCTGTTGCAATCGCTGACTTCATACTCGTAGCCGCAGTCTTCACACTCGGCACGGGCCACACCCCACTCGTCGCCCCACTCTATATCCCAGGCACGGGCGGTGCCGGGCAGTAGCAGCAACGCGGCGAGCGCGACAAAGCCGCACAGCGCGACAAGCGCGCGACGCAGCGGAACACGCAGCAAGTGACGCTCCTTGAGACGTCCTGCCGCTTCTGTAATCGCGTTTCGTTTACGCATAGTTTTTTAAGGTTAAGTTTGTTGGTTGATAAGTTTGTTAGTTTATCTGTTGATAAGTTATGGTCTTGCAGGTGCTGCGCAATAAGTCACGGGTTGCATCCGTTGGGATTATAGCCCAGCAGGTTCAGCAAGGGAAGGGCTTAAAAGCGTGCCGCCCTCAAGCAACAGAACGCGCTCGAGGGCTTCACCGGGGCGGCGCATAAAAGAGGCCGCACCCGGACGGGCACCGCTTACAGAGGTGCTGCCGCACCGACAGGGCGGCAAAGAAAAATGTAGTGGGAGTTGCTCTTGCCTTGCAAGCGCTTCGCAATAGATTCCATCTCTATAACTATTCTTTATATAAGTTCTTGGCGCATCCTCCAAAGAGGAGAAGGGCATGTTCACGACGCGCCGTCGGTGCGAGCCGGAACATTGATGAAAGACACAAAAGTAATGTGCGAAAAAGTCACGAGACAACAAAACTGTCCACAAACGGCTCTCTTTTTCGATTTTACCCCCCCCTATTTTGCTATGTAGACATAGCAAAATAGACTAAAGTAGATCGTAAGGATTTTGGGCAAAACAGCCAGGGGAAGTGGCACACAAAAAAATCCGCCCTGTAAAGGCAAAAGCATTTCGTTATAAGTGCTTTTGCCCTTACAAGGCGGAGACGGGGGAGGGCTTCATTTCCCCAAGGTGGAAACCTTGGAGCTATCGGCGAACTACTGGGCGCGGGCTATTCCTCTTTCAGTTGCTGGTAGGCTTTCCAAAGGTCGGGGATGCCGTGGCCAAATACATTGTCGGGATGCTGGGCGCGGTCACCCGAAGCGCGCACGGCGCGAATGATGTCGAGGGGCGAAGCCGTGGGGCAGGCTTGCATCAGGCAGGCCACGCCGCCGCAGAGTATGGGGCAGGAGAAACTTGTGCCGTTCACATAGGAGATGGTGCCGTCGGTGTCGAAGACGCAGCACCGCTGGCCTTGCGCCATCACGTCGGGCTTGATGCGTCCATCGGCGCTGTTGCCAAGCGAGGAGAAAAGCGTGTTTTGGCAGTCGGCATCAACGGCACCCACTGCGAGCATGTCCTCTGCGTCGGCAGGTGCGCCGATGAGTTTCCAACGTCCGCTGGCGCTGTTGCCCGCACTGTTGAGCACAACGAGGCCGCGCGAAGCGGCGAGCGAAGCCGAGCGCGAGTTGATGTAGGTGTGGCCGTCAAGCTGCCAATACTTGTGAGAGAGGCTCTTGTCGTCGAACGTGGTGTAGCCAAGCGAACTGGTGATGATGTCGCAACCAAGGCTATCGGCGTACTCCACGGCGGCGCACCAGTTGTCCTCCTCGATGGGGAACTCGGAGGCGCCGTCCTCGCTAAGTAGCAGATAGAACGAAGCGCCAGGAGCTGTGCCCACCATCACGCCAGGAAGGTTGCCACCGATACACGAGAGCACCATCATGCCGTGGCTGCCTTCGAGATAGACATCGCGTCCGGGGGTGACGAAGTTGCGCGTGCCGAGGATGCGGACGCCCTTCAGCCCGTTGATGCGGTCGGCGTTGTGAAAGCCGCCGTCGATAACGGCAATGGTGATGCCCTCGCCAGTGAACCCGGCTGCGTGCATACGGTCGGCGCCTATCATCTCGGCTTGGCGGAAGGCTTTGCCGTAGTGGTTGTGGACGAGGTTGTCGCGGAGGTCGGTGATTTCATCGCGGTCTTGGATGACCTTGAGGCTGTCGGGGGCGGTGTAGACCAATGCTACACTATCGACGAACGGCAGGGCGCGCAGACGGTCTGCGGCATCAATAAGCGGGCTGGAGACGACGGCAGTGTTGTTCCACTTGCTGACGCAGTGGATGGGGAAGCCAGCCTTTTCCAATTGCTTGAGGTACTTCTTCGACACAGGCAGGTCGTACTCGTCGACGGCGAGACCGAACTTGGCGCGGCGGTCGAGGGCCTTGCGCGAGAGGAACTTCTCAGGGTGGCGCAGGCTGTAACCGTTGCCGTCCTTGTCGTGGAGGTAGACGCGGTAGCTGCTGGAGGGTGTCTGCCGCACGTAGGCGGTGTGACGCTGCGCCGACGTGGCGAGGGCGCAAAGCGCGAAGAGGGCAATGAGGAGTCTTTTCATTGTAATATTTATTGTCTATTGTTCAACGTTTCTTCTATGGGGTCCGCATACTGCGCTTGCAGGCGGCGCAGTTCCTTCATCAAACGCTTGGTTTCGCGCTCGGTGCCGGGCTGACCATATATATTATGGAGTTCGTGCGGGTCGGTCTGGAGGTCGAAAAGTTCCCAGCGGTCGATGTCGCGGTAGAAGTGGATGAGTTTGTAGCGTCCGTCGAACACGCCGTAGTGGCGCTTCACGCTGTGCTCGGCGGGGTACTCGTAGTAGTGGTAGTAGAGCGACTGCCGCCAGTCCTTGGGGTGTTCGCCGCGCAGCAGGGGCAGCAGCGACACGCCGTGGATGTCGCCGGGGATGGGTGCGCCCGCGATGTCGAGGAACGTGGGAGCGTAGTCGATGTTCTGCACCATCTCCGTGATGTCGCCGCGCAGTTCCATTCCCTTGGGCAGTTTCATAATGAGCGGTGTCTGGAAACTCTCCTCGTACATAAAACGTTTGTCGAACCAGCCGTGCTCGCCCATATAGAAGCCCTGGTCGCTGGTGTAGACCACGAGGGTGCTGTCGTCGAGGCCGCACGCCTTGAGGTAGTCGAGCACACGGCCCACGTTGTCGTCGAGCGACTTGACCACCTTGGCGTAGTCGCGCATATAACGCTGGTACTTGAACTCGGCCACGGCTCGCGAGTTGTCGGTGGTGCGCCCATCGGCCATCTGCGGGAAGCGGCGGTAGAAGTCGAGCGACAGCGAGTCGTAGAACCAGTCGTATTCCTGCTGGTCGCGCCCGTCGAGGCGGCTTACCATACGGCGGTAGTTGGGCGTGAGGCGCGTGTGAAGGTCGGGGCGGAACATCTTGGTGTCGTAGACGATGTCCATGTCGCGGTCGATGTGCATCTCCTGCGCGGCGGCGGCCTCGCGCCCGGCATAATCGTCATAGAACGTCTCGGGCAGGGGGAACGTGCGGTCCTCGTACTCGCGCAGGTACTTCAGTTCGGGCAACCAGTTGCGGTGGCACGCCTTGTGGTGGATGAAGAGGATGAAGGGCCTCGAGGGGTCGCGCTTTGTGCTGAGCCAGTCGATGGCCTTGTCGGTGATGATGTTGGTCAGGTAGCCGCGCTCCGTCACGGTGTCGTTCTGCATCGTGATGAAGTTGGGGTTGTAGTAGTCGCCCTGCTCGGGCAGGATGTTCCAATAGTCGAAGCCGGTGGGCAGGCTGACGAGGTGCCACTTGCCAATCATCGCCGTCTGGTAGCCCGCCTGGCGCATCAGTTTTGGCATCGTCTGCTGCGAGCCGTCAAAGACGCCGTGCTCGTTGTTGGTGAAGCCGTTGGCATGGCTGTGCTTGCCGGTGAGCATACAGGCGCGGCTGGGTCCGCTGAGCGAGTTGGCCACATAGCTGCGCGTGAAGCGCACGCCGTCGCGGGCAATGCGGTCGAGGTTGGGCGTCTCGATGTAACGCGTGTCGTAGCACGACATCATCTGCGCCGTGTGGTCGTCCGTCATAATGTAGACGATGTTGTAGCGCTGCGCCGAAACGGCGGCAGGCAGGACGGCGAGGAGGGAAAGCGCGCCAGAAACGCGGCTGCGCAATGCAAGATTAGACAACTCCATATTATATATATGTCTTAAGGTTTCTGGCAGCAAAAGTAATGCATTCGGACAAGGCGGCCAAGCGTGAAAGGCCGTAACATAGCACGATGCGGATGGTGTGCGCTGGTAAATCTTCTCGCCGCGCCACAAGAAAAGCGCACCCCGTTCTGAACAGGGTGCGCTTTTGCTATGTATGTGTATGTTATAGACAGTCATCACACCTTGTGCGCCTCGGCCCAGCGGCGGGCGGCGGCGAAGGCGGCGAGCCACGGCGTGCAGTCCTGGGCGCGCCGCGCGGCGGGATAGTAGGCGCACTGCCAAGGCAGGAAAGCGCGCTCCAGGTGGGGCATCATGGCCAGGTGGCGTCCGTCTGGGGTGCAGATGGCGGCGGCGTTGAAGTCGCTGCCGTTGGGGTTGGCGGGATAGTCGGCGGTGGGGTAGCGAAGCACGATGTTGTAGTCCTCCTCCCGGCCAGGCAGTGAGAACTTGCCCTCACCGTGGGCCACCCAGATGCCCAGGCTCTGACCACTGAGCGAGCCGAAGAGTACGCTGTCGTTCTGCGGCACGTCGACTTGCAGGAAGGCACTCTCGAACTTGCGGCTGTCGTTGTGGAGCATACGCGCCTTGGAATGAGGAGTGAGGAGTGAGGAATTAGGAATTGGGCTGCGCGAAGATGCGTCCGTATTTTCGTTGTTGGTCGAGGCCGTAGGCATAATTCCTAATTCCTCATTCCTAATTCCTGCTCCCACCAGCCCCAGTTCCACCATCAGTTGGCAGCCGTTGCAGACGCCGAGCGAGAGGGTGTCGGGGCGGGCGTAGAAGCGGTCGAGGGCGGCCTTGGCCTTGGGGTTGTAGAGGAAGGCACCGGCCCAGCCCTTGGCACTGCCCAGCACGTCGCTGTTGGAGAAACCGCCGCAGAAGACGATGAACTGCACGTCGTCGAGCGTCTCGCGCCCGCTGACGAGGTCGGTCATGGTGACGTCCTTGACGTCGAAGCCCGCGAGGTAGAGCATATAGGCCATTTCGCGCTCGCCGTTGGTACCCTTTTCGCGTATGATGGCGGCGCGCGTGCCGCTGCGACGGCGGCGGTCGGGGTCGGCGCCGAGCGAGGCGAACGTGCCGTCGAAGGCTTCGCTGGTCTTGTAGCGCAGGGGGTGTTTGCCGAAATTTTCGGCGCGCTCGTCGGCCTTGCCGCCAGAACTCTGGCGGCGGTCGAGCAGGTGGCTGGTGCGCATCCACACGCTGCGCAGGTTGTCGATGTCGAGTTCTGTGCGGCCCTTCTCGCCGGGCAGGCGCAGCACGCGCTCGGCGATGGGGCGGCCAAGGATGTCGTAGGGTATCATCTTGTCGCACAGGTGGCGGGTGACGTCTTCGAGGTCGTCGGTCTTGACCTGCAGCACGACAGCGGGCAGTTCGTTGAACAGGCCGAGGATGGGCGTGGCGGGGCCTTCGCGGTTGATGCCGTAGACGCCGAGACCGCAAAGGTCGAGGCCGCCGCGCGTGTTGGCGAAACACATCTCAAGCAGCGTGGTGACGAGACCGCCCGCCGACACGTCGTGGCCGGCCAGGATGTCAAAGCGGTTGATGAGTTCCTGCACGGTGAAGAAAGCGCGGTTGAAATAGCCGGGGGCGTCGAGGTCGGGCACGTCGTCGCCCACGTGGCCCGTGGCCTGCGCCAGCGCGGTGCCACCGAGCGAGGGGCGGCCCAGTGTGAAGGGGATGTAGATGAGGCGGGAGTCGGCGTCGGGGGCGATGACGGGCTTGACGACGCGGCGCACGTCGGTCACGGGGCCGCCCGCGCTGACGATGACCGTGCCAGGCGAGATGACGCGCGTGCCGTCGGGATACTTCTGCACCATCGACAGGGAGTCCTTGCCCGTGGGCACGTTCACTTCGAGGCCGATGCAGTAGTCCGAGAGGGCTTTCACGGCCTGGTAGAGGCGGGCGTCCTCGCCCTCCTGCGCACGGCAGGGCCACATCCAGTTGGCACTGAGGCTGACGTTGTCAAGCCCACCGTCGAGGGGCGCGAAGACGAGGTTGGTCAACGCCTCGGCCACGGCCAGGCGGCTACCTGCGGCGGGGTCGGCCAGAGCGGTCTGCGGCGCGTGGCCCAGGGCGGTGGCGATGCCCGCGCGGCCACGGTAGTCGAGGGCGCAGACTCCCACGTCGGCCAGCGGCAACTGAAGTTCGCCCACACACTGCTGCTGGGCCACCTTGCCCGTCACGCTGCGGTCCACCTTGTTGGTGAGCCAGTCCTTGCAGGCCACGGCTTCGAGGCGCAGCACGTCGCGCAGCAGACGCTCGATGTCGGTCTGGAGGAAGGCGGCGGGCTTGTAGTGGCGTTCGACGGTGACGTCGCGCATCACGGTCTTGGGCGAGTGGCCGAACATCTGGGCCACGTCGAGGTCGAAAGGACGCTGGCCGTCGGCCTGCTCGAAGGCAAAGTGGGCGTCGCCAGTGGTCTCGCCGACCACGTGGAGCGGGGCACGCTCGCGCTCGGCGATGGCGCGCACGCGGTCAATGTGTTTCTCGTCGATGAGCAGCCCCATGCGCTCCTGGCTCTCGTTGGCAATGATTTCCTTGGCCGACAGCGTGGGGTCGCCCACAGGCAGCGCGGCCATGTCAATCTTGCCACCGCACTCCTCCACGAGTTCCGAAAGGCAGTTCACATGGCCCGCCGAGCCGTGGTCGTGGATGCTCACGACGGGGTTCTCCTTTTCCTCGCAGAGAGCGCGCACCAGGTTGTAGGCACGCTTTTGCATTTCGGGGTTGGCACGCTGCACGGCATTGAGTTCGATGCCCGTGCCGTAGCGCCCCGTCTCGACGGACGACACACTGCCGCCACCAAGCCCAATGCGGTAGTTGTCGCCGCCCACGACGACAACCTTGTTGCCGGGCTGCGGAGTGCCTTTAAGGGCGTCACGCCGCGTGCCGTAGCCGATGCCGCCGGCCAGCATAATCACCTTGTCGTAACCGTATCGCTCGCCGTTCTCCTCGTGCTCGAAGGTGAGCACACTGCCCGCGATGAGAGGCTGGCCGAACTTGTTGCCGAAGTCGCTGGCGCCGTTGCTGGCCTTGATGAGGATGTCGGCGGGCGTCTGGTAGAGCCACTGGCGCACGTCCATCAGCTGCTCCCAGCGGCGGTCGGCCTCCAGGCGCGGGTAGCTGGTCATGTAGACCGCCGTGCCGGCCAGCGGCCACGAGCCGGTGCCTCCGCCCATACGGTCGCGGATTTCGCCGCCCGTGCCGGTGCTGGCGCCGTTGAAAGGTTCGACGGTGGTGGGGAAGTTGTGGGTTTCGGCCTTGAGCGAGATGACGCTCTTGATTTTGCGCACCTTGAAGTAGTCGCTCGTGTCGTGGCGCGCGGGGGCGAACTGCTCCACCACGGGGCCGCGCGCAAAGGCCACGTTGTCCTTGTAGGCCGACACGATGCGGCCACGATGTTTCTGCGTGGTGCGTTTGATCATGGCGAAGAGCGACGAGCGCTGCTCCTTGCCGTCGATGATGAAGGTGCCGCCGAAAATTTTGTGGCGGCAGTGCTCGGAGTTAATCTGCGCGAAGCCGAACACCTCGCTGTCGGTGAGGCGGCGGCCCAGTTGGCGCTCCACGTCGTGCAGATAGTCCACCTCCTCGCGCGAAAGGGCCAAGCCCTCCTGCTCGTTGTAGGCGTCGAGGTCGTCGACATAGACGATGGGCGCAGGCTTGACGGGGATGTCGAAGATGTCCTGCCCCAGGCCGTCGTAGCGGCGTTGCAGCATCGGGTCGATGTCGGCCTCGGGGCCGTCGATGGGAAAGTACTCCTCAATGCGGCTGATGCCCGCCAGGTTCATGTTCTGCGTGATTTCGACGGCGTTGGTGC
The DNA here is from genome assembly GCA_017933995.1 of Bacteroidaceae bacterium. Lineage (GTDB taxonomy): Bacteria > Bacteroidota > Bacteroidia > Bacteroidales > Bacteroidaceae > Alloprevotella. Next base: position 12,851 of record JAGBKI010000005.1, read on the forward strand.
TCCAGGGCGTGACCATCTCGCGTCGCGGCCCGGCGTACCAGCCCGTCAGCGCGTCGGCCTCGGCCTGCTGCGCGCCGCCGAAGAGCCACGACAGGGCGCTGAGTTCCTCGGAGTTGAACTTGTGGTCGGTCTCGACGGCCAGCACACTGCCGGCGGAGGTGGGGAAGAACGTAATCATTGGGGGGAGTGGGGGAGATTGTAGGATTTTTATGCCGCGAATTTACGCAAAAAGCGACGGACTGTGCGTATAACAAGCTGATAAAAAGGCGCTTTTACTTTATCCGCTATACAGAATTGTAGCCCATCTTTCAAAAAGCCCCCTTTTCTTTTTACTAAAGCGTTCATCCGCCGAACGCTGGGGCAGAGGCGTGCAACTATACATAATTTATATATAAGATAACAGTAAAACGCCTATCTTTGCCCCGCATTATGAAAAACACTATCATCATCCGCCGCGCGGCGCTTCGCGACATTCCGCGCATCGGGCAACTGCTCGTCCAAGTTTGCAACGTACACGCAGCCGCCCGCCCTGACCTTTTCATCGCCGACAAACGCAAATACAACGACGAAGAACTTTCTACACTCATCCAGGAACATGCCGATAGCAGCCCTATTCTTGTCGCTACCGACGAAACGGACTTTGTTCAGGGCTATGCTTTCTGCCAACTCCACGACGAGCAAGCCACTGATAATCGGCCAGCCCTGCGCTCCCTCTATCTTGACGACCTCTGCGTGGATGCCCAATGTCGGGGCAAGCATATCGGCACGCAACTCTACGGCGCCGTGCGCAAACTGGCTCAGCAGCACCGTTGCCACAGCCTGACACTCAATGTGTGGGCCTGCAACCCCTCCGCTAAAGTTTTTTACGAACGCCAGGGGCTTCATCCCCTCAAAACATACATGGAGGAGCGCCTTTGAGCGTGGTTTCTCCGTACATAGAAAAAGCCAGAAGCATACACTTCTGGCCCAACTTATAAATAACGACTATGAAAACGCTTCTTTGGTGTGGACAGCAAGACCTTAACCCAAACTGTTCACATGGCGCTGCACGCTCGACTTGATGTTGGCAGCTTTGTTCCGATGAATGATGTGACGCTTAGCAAGCTTGTCCAGCATCTTCTGCACCTTGGGCATCAAATCACGGGCTTCGGTGGCGTCCGTGGTTGCACGGAGCTTGCGCACAGCGTTGCGCATCGTCTTTGCATAATATCTGTTGTGCAGGCGGCGGCTTGCCGTCTGGCGGATTCTCTTAAGGGCTGATTTGTGGTTTGCCATAGTGTTTTCTTGTCTTTTTTTTGTTTGTAGCCCGTAGGAGAGTCGAACTCCTCTTTAGAGAATGAAAATCTCTCGTCCTAGCCGATAGACGAACGGGCCGCGCTTGCAGAATATGCCTTTCCCGCAATTGCGACTGCAAAAGTAGGCATAGATTTCATTTACGCAAAACTTTCTGCAAAAAAACTTCTTTTTTCTTTCCTCTGTATTGGTTTCTGGCCAAAAGATGCGCACTAAAAGATGTAATAAGGGCACGTTCATCCATCCTTACTCCACATTCCACCCACTCCGTATTATATATAATAGAGACAAGAAACGCTTTCCTTTTTTCTGCGTGGCTTTTGCCACCCGCACACTTACCGGGGCAGCGCATTTCTTGCCGCGCGGCACGCTTTTTGCTCAACTAATATGCAAACAAAAGTCTAAAAAAACGAGAATTGCTTACTTTTGCGTCCGATTCTACTACACTATGAACCAAACAGACAATCTCACACAATCCATTGTTGCGGGCATACGCGAAAAGAAAGGCCGCAACATCGTTACCGCCGACCTCTCCACCATAATCACAGCCCCTTGCCAGGCTTTTGTACTCTGCACAGGCGGTTCGCCACAGCAGGTACAGGCACTCGCAGACTCTGTGCGCGAAACCGTCCGCAAACAAGCTGGCGAGAAGCCCGCTGCCGTCTGTGGCCTTGACAACGCCGAATGGGTGGCGCTCGACTACGGAACCGTCATGGTACATATTTTCCTGCCCGAACCGCGCGAATACTACGACCTGGAGCACCTCTGGGACGACGCAGAAATCGAGCAGTTACCCGACGAAGCGCCAGACGCGCAGCAGTAACCCCTCCCACCATTCCTCTAACGACCTTACGACATGGCCGAACAGAAAGAAAAGCGCCCATTATTCTCTTTCCCCTCTCGCAAAGCCTCCAACGGCAGACGCAACCCCAACCAAGGCAAGCAGGGAAAACCTGGGATAAATCTCTCTTGGGTATACATAGTTATTATAGGCGTGCTGGCCTATATGCTCTACACTGGGCAGAACAGCAATGGGGGCATAGACAAAGAAGTCAGCTTCACAGAGTTCCAACAATACGTAGCGCGCGGTTACACGCGCGAGATTGTGGCCAACGCGAGCGAGAACCGCGTGTCGCTCGTGGTCATACCCGACAGCATACGCAGCGTGTTCGGTATGGGGACGGACCGCACCGGAAAGGCACCCACCATATCGGCAAACTATGCGGTCAGCGAATCCATTGAGAGCCTTCCTGCTATAGCCGCAGCCCAAGGCCACAACGTCACGCTCACCTACAAAAAAGGTAACGGCATGTTGTGGAATCTGCTGATGAGCTTGCTCCCGGTCATTCTCCTTGTTGCGCTGTGGATGCTCGTCCTGCGCCGTATGGGCGGCATCGGGGGTGGCATTATGGGCGTGGGCAAAAGCCGCGCCAAGCTCTTCGACAAGGGGCAGGACAGCACCGGCATCACGTTCAAGGACGTAGCCGGACAGGAAGGCGCCAAGCAGGAAGTTCAGGAAATTGTGGAGTTCCTCAAAAACCCCAAAAAATACACCGATCTCGGCGGCAAGATTCCCAAGGGCGCTTTGCTCGTGGGGCCTCCGGGAACAGGCAAGACACTCTTGGCCAAGGCCGTGGCCGGCGAGGCCGACGTGCCTTTCTTCTCGCTGGCAGGCAGCGACTTCGTGGAGATGTTCGTCGGCGTGGGCGCCAGCCGCGTGCGCGACTTGTTCCGCCAAGCCAAGGAAAAGGCTCCCAGCATCATTTTCATTGACGAAATCGACGCCATTGGCCGTGCCCGCGCACACAATGTGGCCACCGGCGCCAACGACGAGCGCGAAAGCACGCTACCAGCTGCTCACCGAGATGGACGGCTTCGGCACCAACAGCGGCGTCATCATTCTGGCCGCCACAAACCGCGTGGACGTGCTCGACAAAGCCCTGCTGCGCGCGGGCCGCTTCGACCGCCAAATTCACGTAGACCTTCCCGACCTCAAAGAGCGCAAGGCCATTTTCGACGTTCACCTCAAGCCGATAAAGTTAGGTGGCGACATTGATGTGGACTTCCTTGCCCGCCAGACACCAGGTTTTAGCGGAGCCGACATTGCCAACGTCTGCAACGAGGCTGCCCTCATCGCAGCGCGCCACGACCACCAAGCCGTCATCAAGCAAGACTTCCTCGACGCCGTAGACCGCATTATCGGCGGTCTGGAAAAGAAGAGCAAAGTGATGACCGCCGACGAAAAACATTCCATCGCCATTCACGAAGCGGGCCATGCCAGCGTGTCGTGGCTCACGCGCTACGGTAATCCGTTGGTAAAGGTCACCATCGTGCCGCGCGGCCAGGCACTCGGTGCTGCATGGTATCTGCCCGAGGAGCGCAGCATCACGCTCAAGGAGCAGATGCTCGACGAACTCTGTTCGCTCCTTGCTGGGCGCGCCGCCGAGGACATCTGCACAGGCCACGTCAGCACCGGCGCATTCAACGACCTGGAGCGCGCCACGAAGATGGCCTACAGTCTCGTGGCCTACTACGGCATGAGCGACGCCCTGCCCAACCTCAACTACTACAGCAACGAGCAATACGCCTTCAGCAAACCTTATGGCGAGCGCACCGCCGAGCGCATCGATAGCGAGGTGCAGCGCATCATCAACGAACAATACGAGCGCGCCAAGCACATCCTCCATGAGCACGCCGAAGGCCACGCCAAGCTCGCCGCCTTGCTCGAGGAGCGCGAGGTGGTGTTCACCGAGGATGTGGAACGCATTTTCGGCAAACGCAAGTGGGCCAGCCGTGCCGACCTGTTGCAGGCGGAGGAAAACGAAGAGGCCGCAGTCGAAACCGCAGCCCTGCCAGAAACCGCCACGTCCGACACAACCGAGGCCCAGACTACAACCTCTGAAGAAACAACGTGATGAAAAACCTTGTGATACGCGCCTTGACGGGCATTGTCTACATCGCCCTCATCGTGGGCGGCATTCTGGGCGGGCCGCAAACCTACACCCTGCTCTTCGCGGTGGTCACAGCCGCCACGCTGTGGGAGTTCGCCAGCAACGTGAACCACCATACCGGTGCCAGCGTGAACCGCCTCATCAACACGATGGCAGGCGTGTTCCTCTTTGTGGCTATGGCCGGATTTTGCTCCGACTTCGTAGCACCCAAGGCTTTCATCCCCTATCTCGTATCCTTGATATACCTTCTCGTAAGCGAGCTCTATTTGCGTGCCGACAATCCGCTGCGCAACTGGTCGCTTGCCTTTGCTTCTCAGCTCTACATCGCCCTACCGCTCTCCACGCTCAGCGTTCTTGCTTTCAGTTTCGACAGCCAGAGCGGCCACACGTACTATAACTGGGTGCTCCCCCTGAGCGTTTTCATCTTTTTGTGGGCCAACGACACGGGAGCCTATTGTTTCGGCAGTCTGCTCAGCCGCTATTTTCCCGCCCGCCTGTTTCCGCGCATCTCGCCCAAGAAATCGTGGGTGGGCAGCATCGGCGGCGGCGTGCTGACACTCGGTGTGGCTGCAATCCTCTGGCACTTTTTTCCGTTGGCCATGCCCGTGCGCCACAGCGGCCTGCTCGGCGGGTTCTCCCCCGAAGGACAAACGCTCGTGGGCTGGCTCGGTTTGGGGCTGACGGTATGCGTGTTCGGCACGTGGGGCGACTTGGTGGAAAGCCTTTTCAAGCGCCAGCTCGGCATCAAAGACAGCGGCACGCTGCTTCCTGGCCACGGCGGCCTGCTCGACCGCTTCGACTCCTCCCTGTTGGCCATCCCCGCCGCCGTACTCTACCTCTACACGCTCAGTTTCTGACGTTTCCCTATAAACAAAAGCGGAACCGCCGATGTTGCAAGCGATTGCATCATCGGCGGTTCCGCTTTGTGCGCTTCAGGATGGGCTTGAACCAACGACCCCCTGATTAACAGTCAGGTGCTCTAACCAACTGAGCTACTGAAGCAATGTGCTGTTCCGCTGTGGGCTTGGTGCGCTTCAGGATGGGCTTGAACCAACGACCCCCTGATTAACAGTCAGGTGCTCTAACCAACTGAGCTACTGAAGCCAATATCGTACCGAAAAAATAGACCCTCGGGCGAAATAGCGGTGCAAAAGTACGGCCTCTTTTTGAAATAAGCAATAACTTTGCCCCGAAAAATAAGAAAAAGAATGCAGAAAAGTATATTGGGAATGGGCAACGCACTCGTTGATGTGCTTGCCCGCATAGCCGACGACGCCACGCTCGAGCGTCTCGGCCTGCCAAAAGGCTCCATGCAGCTGGTCGATGCCGACCGCTACACCACGCTCAGTGCCGAAGCCGCCAAGATGTCGCCCAGCCGCACCACTGGCGGCTCCGCAGGCAACACCATTCTGGCCATTGCCAACCTTGGCTTGCCCACTGGCTTTATAGGCCGTGTGGGCGACGATGACAACGGTGCTTTCTACACCGCCAACAGCCGCGAACACGGCATCCGTTTCCAGAACATCGGCGGGGGCGGCACCACCGGCGTGGCACTCACGTTCATCTCGCCCGACGGCCAGCGCACTTTCGGCACCCACCTCGGCGTTGCGGGACTGCTGCGCGCCGAAGACCTCAAGGCCGAAATGTTCGCGGGCTACGACTTCTTCCACGTGGAGGGCTACCTCACGCAAGACCACGCACTCATTTCCCGCGCCTACCAACTGGCTCACGAGGCGGGTCTCACGACGTGCATCGACCTCGCGTCCTACAACATTGTGGAGGCCGACCGCGCTTTCTTCGCCGAACTGCTGCCGCAGGTGGACATCGTTTTCGCCAATGAGGAGGAAGCGCGTGCTTTCACGGGCAAGCAGCCCGAAGAGGCCCTTGAAGACCTGGCCGCCATCTGCCCTACGGCGGTCGTGAAGACGGGTGCGCGCGGGGCTTTGGCGGCACGCGGAGCAGAGCGCGCCAGCGTGGCGGCACACAAGGTCAGCGTGGTGGACACCACAGCGGCGGGCGACTATTTTGCAGCGGGTTTCCTCTATGCCACCGCCGAGGGACTTTCCCTTGCCGCCGCACTGGAAACAGGCACCCTGCTGGCCTCGGAAGTTGTGCAGGTTGTCGGCACACGCTTAGACGAGGCCACGTGGGAGAAAATCCGCGCCAAAATCTCCACCGAAGCCCGCTAACCGCCACAAGCTCCGCAATGAAAAGCCCGCGCATCCTCTTATATATATTTATATGCGCCATCGCCGCCTGCGCTCCAAGCGCGGGACGGGCGCAAGTGGCCGACCACGATTTTGAACTGGGACGGCAGATGGATGTGTTCTCCGAGGTGTATTCCAAACTGGACATGCACTATGTGGACACCCTTCCCGTGCGGGGTTTCATGGAGCGCGTCATCGACTACATGCTTTCCTCGCTCGACCCCTACACGGTCTATTATACCGAGGAGCACTCCGACGAATTGCGCAACTTCGTCTCCGAACGCTACGCGGGCATCGGCGCCGGACTTTACACGCTTGCAGGTTCGCGCCGCACGATGATAACGAGCGTTGTACGCGGCGGCCCCGCCGAGGCGGCTGGGCTGCATCCCGGCGATGTCCTTATGCGGATTGACAACCGCGAACTCGCGCCAGCGGCTTCGGCCTCTGCCTCCGACCGTGCCCACTACACCACCGAAATTCTCTCCCGTCTGAGCGGCGAACCGGGCAGTACGGTCGACATTGACGTGGCTCGCCCCGGCCAGACCCGCCTTAAAAGTTTTACGCTGCGCCGTCAAGCCATCGAGCAAAAGAGTGTGGAATACGCGGCTATGGTCAGCGACAGCGTCGGCTACGTCTACATCGGACAGTTCACGGCCCACACTGCGCACGACCTGCGTGCAGCCATCGCCAGTCTCAAGGCGCGCGGGGCGCAGAGGCTCATACTCGACCTGCGCGACAACCCCGGCGGTCTGCTCCGCGCAGCGGTCGACGTGGTGGGCACGTTCGTGGCGCGCGACACCGAGGTGCTGCGCACCCGCAGCAAGAACCGCTTTTCGGAAACGACCTTCGTCACCGACAACGAGCCCATTGACGAACTGATGCCCCTCGTGGTGCTGCTCGACGGCGGCTCGGCCTCGGCTGCTGAGATTGCAGGCGGCGCGTTGCAGGACTTGGATCGCGCCGTAATCATCGGACGCCGTTCTTTCGGCAAGGGACTCGTGCAGAGCACGTATGACATTTCATACGGCGGCCTGCTCAAAGTCACCACAGCCAAATACTACATCCCCAGCGGGCGTTGCATCCAGGCGCTCGACTATTCCCACCGCACGCCTGCGGGCGACCCCATGCCGCTGCCCGACAGCCTCTCTTCCGAATACCTCACGTCGGCGGGCCGCACCGTTCGCGACGGTGGTGGAATCACCCCCGACATCACTGTGCCCGCCGACACAATGCCCGAATTGGTCAGGCTGCTGGCGCAAAGCGACGTGCTCTACGAATTCTGCGCCGCGTATGCGCGCGCGCACCGTTCCATCAGCGCGCCGCTTGTGTTTGAACTCACTGAGAGCGAGTTCACCGACTTCAAGGCCGCTGTCATCACGAGCGGGTTCGAGTTCGGCAACCACAGCCGCGAACTGCTCGCGACGCTGCGCACCACGGCGCAGGCCGAAGGCTTCGGCAGCGACGTCGATGCCAAGATGGCCGAACTCTACGCCCAGTTGGAACCCGACCTCGACCGCGCGTTGGAACGTTGGCGTCGCCCGGTGAAACGGCTTGTTGAGCGGCAAATTGTCAGCACCTACTACGGGAGTCCCGGCGTGGTGGAATACAGCCTGCGCGGCAGCCAGGACGTGGCCACCGCCGTAGAACTGCTGCGTGACGAACGCCGCTACCGCTCTATCCTCAGCACCGCGCCGCAGCGCTAAGTGCCCCGCCCGGCACACCCGTCCGGGCACTCCTCTCTTCCCGCCCGCCGGGAGGAGTTTTTTTTATCGGTTCTGCAATCACCTCGAACCCACAACACCTTTTCGTATGAAACGGACAGTCACCCTTCTTCTCGCCTTGGCAGCCCTCGCCGCCACAGCGCAACCCTATGAACCCACGCCCGACAACCTCGCCGCCCGCCGCGAATTTTCCAACGAGCGTTTCGGCATCTTCATCCACTGGGGCATTTACAGCCTCTTTGCTCAAGGCGAATGGTATCTCAACGCTGGGATAAACGAGCAGGAGTACGCCAAGAGCGCGTCGGCCTTCTATCCCCACCGCTTCAACGCCGACGAGTGGGCTGAGGCCATCAAGGCAAGCGGCGCGCGCTACGTCACGTTCACCACGCGCCACCACGACGGTTTTTCCATGTTTCACACTGCCACGTCGCCCTACAACATCGTCGAAGCGACACCCTACGGCCGCGACGTGGCGCTCGAGCTGGCCTCGGCGTGCCAGCGGCAGGGGCTGAACCTGCACTTCTACTACAGCATACTGGACTGGCGGCGCGCCGACTACCCCGTGGGGCGCACCGGTCTGCGCACCGGGCGCACGCTGCGGCCCGACTACGACAGCTATTTCGCTTTTATGAAACAGCAACTGGGCGAACTGCTCGGCGGACGCTACGGCGATGTGAAGGCTATTTGGCTTGACGGTTACTGGGACCACGATGCCGACTCCGTTCCTTTTGACTGGCGAATGGAAGAGCTTTACCGCTACGTCCACAGCCTCAAGCCTGCCTGCCTCATAGGCAACAACCACCACGTCAGCCCCCTTGAGGGCGAGGATTTCCAGATGTTTGAACGCGATCTCCCCGGTGAGAACCACGCCGGGCTTAGCGGACAGGACGTGAGCCAACTTCCGCTGGAGATGTGCCAGACGATGAACGGCATGTGGGGCTATAAAGTGAGCGACCAGAACTATAAGAGCGCCGACGAACTGATACGCCTCATCGTACGTGCTGCCGGGAAAGGCTCGAACCTATTACTGAACATCGGCCCACAACCCGACGGTGCGCTGCCCGACACCGCCGTGGCACGCCTGCGCGACATAGGCCGCTGGATGGCGCAGTACGGCGCAACTATCTACGGCAGCGAGGCAGGCTGTGCGGGCGAAGGCGCGTGGGGCACGTCCACACAGCAAGGCAAACGCCTCTTCCTCCACGTGCTCGACCCGAAAGCCGACACGCTGTCCGTTACGCTGCCCGCCACACCCCGCAGCGTTACGCTTTTCGGCACAACCAATGCCCTCCCCTACTCGTTCGACAAACGCGCGAAGCGCCTCACGCTGCCGCTGCCCGCACAGCGCCCCGCGCCCGACGCTATCATAGAAGTCCTGCTGCCATGACCGCCCTGCTCGAAGTCTGCTGCGCAAATCTGCAAAGCGTCATAGCTGCGGCGGAAGCGGGCGCGCCGCGCATCGAACTGTGCAGCGCCCTGCCTGTAGGCGGTGTCACACCAAGTCTCGGCCTGCTGCGTGCGGTGCGCAGCCGTTTTCCCCGTCTCACCATCCATGTACTCGTCCGTCCGCGCGAAGGCGGATTTGTTTATTCCCCCGCTGAAGCGGCGCTGATGGAGGCCGATATACGCGCCGCCGTCAGCGAAGGAGCCGACGGCATCGTATGCGGCGCGCTGTGTCCCGACGGCACGATTGACGTGCCCCTCACCGCGCGTCTCGTGGCCGCCGCCGGAGGCAGGCCCTTCACCTTTCATCGCGCTTTCGACTTCGTTCCCTCGCCCGCCGAGGCGCTCGAAACGCTCATCGACCTGGGCTGCACGCGCGTGCTCACATCGGGCGGTGCGCCCACAGCCCTCGACGGCGCGGAGACGTTGCGCGCCCTCATCGCCCAAGCCGCAGGACGCATCACCGTGCTGCCCGGCGGCGGCATCAACGCCGACAACGCCGCCAGCCTCCTGCACCTCACCGGGGCCGCAGAACTCCACGCCTCGTGTTCCGCTCCGTCTGCCGATAACGCCCACGCAACATCCCTGCCCCCTATCCCAGGTCTCGGCGCAGGCTATTCATGCACCTCCGCCAAGGCCGTGCGCAGCCTTTTGCGCGCCATCGGCGGAACTACACCCCAAGCGTAACATCAGCGCAACGGCAAAAAATTCCCGCAAAATGCCGGGAAAAGATCCCCGCCGCCCACTTAAATCGTTCCTACAGCGGTCTAATTCTCCAAATTAAGGCTTAATTTGTACAAACTAAGGTTATGTTTGCACAAACTAAGGTTTAATTTGTAGAAACTTAGGCTTAATTTGCAGAATTAAAGCGCGCGGGAAAAGTTTTTTGGCTTTTCCCGCGCGTTTTTGATGGGTTGGGTGGAAATTTATGGGGATACGGAACGGTCTGGAATCAGATGAGGGGGATTCCAGCTTCGGCACACTCGCGGCGCATCGCGTCGGGCCAGATGCTGGCTTGGATTTCGCCGATATGGGCCTTGCGCAAGTAGAGCATACAAAGGCGCGACTGCCCGATGCCGCCACCGATGGAGAGCGGGAGGGAGCCGTCGAGCAGGCGGCGGTGGAAATAGAGCGACGCGCGGTGCTGCTCGCCCGAAATTTCAAGCTGCCGCAACAGCGCATCCTTGTCCACGCGGATGCCCATGGAACTTAACTCAAAACTCTGGCCAAGCACGTCGTTCCAAACAAGGAGATCGCCGTTCAAACCCTTGAATCCGTCGGAATTGGGGGTGCTCCAGTCGTCATAGTCGGGGGCGCGCCCGTCGTGGGGCTTGCCGTCGCCCAGCACACCGCCGATGCCGATGACGAAGACCGCGCCGTGGCGGCGGCACACCTCGCCCTCGCGCTCCTTGGGTGTGAGCGTGGGAAACTCTCGTGCCAGTTCCTCGGCGTGTACAAAGGTGACTTTTTCGGGCAGGTGCGTGCCCAGCACGGGGAAACGCTCCGTGATGAGAAACTCTGTGCGCAACATGGCGTAGTAGATGTTCTTCACGACTTTCTTCAAGTACTCCAGTGTGCGCTGCTGTGGGGTGATGGTCTGCTCCCAGTCCCACTGGTCCACGTAGAGCGAGTGCAGGTTGTCGAGTTCCTCGTCTGCGCGTATGGCATTCATATCCGTGTAGATGCCATAGCCCGGCGGGATGGACTGGTCGGCCAGTGTGAGGCGTTTCCACTTGGCCAGCGAATGAACCACCTCGGCCATCTCGTCGCCCAAGTCCTTGATGGGGAAGCGCACAGGGCGCTCCGTGCCGTTGAGGTCGTCGTTGATGCCCAGTCCGCTGCGCACAAAGAGCGGCCCGGTGGTGCGGCGCAGATGCAGACCCGTAGAGAGATTTTGCTGGAAGAAGTCCTTGATGAGCTTGATGCCCTGCTCGGTGTCGTTGCGACCAAGCAAGGGGCGATAATCTTTTGGTTTGATAAGCATAGCGTTGCCTTGCATTTTGTTAGCAGCGCACAAAAGTACGCTTACACTTTGTACAGACAAAAGCCGTTTGGGTAAAAATTTTGACAAACCGCTTTTTTGCCCGTCTGCGACCATGCTTTGCAAGTTTCAAGGGGCAAAACGCGCTTTTATCGGGGGAAAAATGTAATTTTGCAGCCGCAAAGGCGCATGTAGCGTGGGTTTATCCCGTGCCGACGCGGCCAAAGCAACTCCCGAAGGCTCCGTAGCTTAGCTGAATAGAGCGTCAGATTCCGGTTCTGAAGGTCCAGGGTTTGAATCCCTGCGGAGTCACATCGTTTCAAGCCCGCGCCCCGCGCGGCCAAACGCGCCTGTGGCGAAATTGGTATACGCGCCAGACTTAGGATCTGGTGAAGCGATTCGTGCAGGTTCGAGTCCTGTCAGGCGCACGTGCCCCCGCCCCTGCCTAAGCCAGCGGCGGGGGCACGCTGTAAACACTTCCAAGCAAATCCTAAAGCCAAACGTTTTTTCTTATGACCCACATCCGAGCTGTGCTGTTCGATATGGACGGCGTGCTGTTTGACTCCATGCCCTACCACGCCCGCTGCTGGGCGGAGGTGTGCCGCGCCGAAGGCCTCGACCTCACCGCCGAGGAAGCCTATCTCCACGAGGGGCGCACCGCCAAGGGCACCATCGACCTGCTGGCGCGGCGTTGCTGGGGGCGCGACGCCACCAACGAGGAGGTGCAGCGCATCTACGACGCCAAGCAACGCCTCTTCAACGCCCTGCCCGAGGCACCGCGCATGGACGGGGCGGACGAAGCCCTGCGCGTCGTGCGACAGGCCGGGATGCTCGTCACACTCGTCACGGGCAGCGGCCAGCAGTCGTTGCTCGGTCGCCTTGAAACGGCCTATCCGGGCTGCTTCACGCCGGAGCGGATGGTGACGAGCGACGACGTGACCCACGGCAAGCCCGACCCGGAGCCTTACCTGAAAGGGCTGGCCAAGACGGGCGTCAGTGCCAGCGAGGCCATCGTTGTGGAGAACGCGCCGCTGGGCGTGGAGGCCGCCGTCCGCGCGGGCATCTACACCGTGGCGGTGAACACTGGGCCGCTGCCTGAAAGCGCGCTGCGCGAGGCCGGTGCCAGCGTCGTGCTGCCGTCGATGCGGGCTTTTGCGGCGGCTTTCCCTGAAATTGTGGCGAATTTGTAGTACTTTTGCGGCCAATGAACGCGCGCGCGTATATATACGGAGTGAAACACGCTTTCCACGCAAAGGACGGGGGAAGCGTCGCCGCCGTCTGCCGCGCCGCGCTGTGCGCCTGCCTCTGCATTCTTTTCCTACAGCCCGTAAAGGCGCAGGAGGCCGATAGTATAGCGATTGAAAAGCCCTACGTCGTCAGCCTGCTCACCTGCGGCCCCGGCGACGAGGTCTACGAACTCTACGGCCACACCGCCCTGCGCGTCCGTGGCGGCAGCGACGCCATCGACCGCGTGTACAACTACGGCTACTTCAACTTCAAGCGTCCCCACTTCCTCTGGCACTTCGTCTTGGGCGAGACGGACTACTCGCTGCGCACCATGCCGATGGCGCGCTTCTACTGGCTCTACACCGAGGAGGGGCGCTGGATTGACGAGCAGGTGTTCAACCTCACACCCGCCGAGGCCGAGCGCGTCTACCGCGCGCTGGAGGCCAACAACCTTGAGGCCGTGGCCGACGGCTGGACGTACCGCTACAACTACCTCACCGACAACTGCACCACGCGCGCCATCGCGATGGTCGAGGAGGCCGTCGGCGCGCGCTTCCAGCCCGCCGACACCGCCCGCGCCACCTACCGCAGCGCGCTCCACCGCTACACGCCCGGCCACGCCTGGGCGCAGTTCGGCAACGACATGCTGCTGGGCGCGCGTGCCGACGACAGCATCGACGCCCGCGCGCAGCTGTTCCTGCCCGTCGAGGCCGAGCGGCTGCTGGAAACGGCCACGCTTGCGGGCGACAGCGTGCGCCCCGCCCTTTCGGCCACACGCCGCATGGCCGACTTCCCCCCGAAACCCGCCGAAACCAGCCTGCCGCCGATGGTCTACGCCCTGTTGCTGCTCCTCCTTACCGCCGCCGCCACGCTCTACGAGTGGCGCAGGCGCAAGGTGCTGTGGGGCTACGACGGCGCGCTGCTCTCGCTGCAAGGCGTGGCGGGCTGCCTGGTCTGCTTCATGCTCTGCTTCAGCGAGCACCCCACGGTGGGCAGCAACCTGCTCTGCGTGTGGCTCAACCCCCTGCCGCTGCTTGTGGCCTGGCCCGTGTGCCGCAGGCTGCGCCGCCATCTGCCCGCCCGCTACTTCTGGGTGCAGACCGCGCTGCTCGTCACGTTCTTCGTGCTTTTCGCGGTACGCGCCCAGGCTTTCCCCGCCGCCTCCGCCGTTTTGGCACTCTGTTTGCTGATACGCGCCGTGTGGAACACGCTGCGCCACTACTATAAACCCCTACAGCCTTGAAAGCACACCCCCTCCCCCACCCCGCCGCCGCGTGCCACGGCCTGTGGCTGACGCTGCTGACCGCCGTCGCCGCGCTCTCCGTGCTGCCCGCCAGCGCACAGCGCGCGCAGGGCGGGGATGCGCCACGGCTGGTGGTGAACATACTGGTCGACCAGTTGCGCAGCGAC
>JAGBKI010000042.1 GCA_017933995.1 Bacteroidaceae bacterium
ATATTAGAGTTTTGCTTGTTTTCTTTTTGCAACACTAAGATAAGTGAAAATTCTGACATGGCAAAATCCTGGGCAACTTTTTGTTGCTCAGGAACTTATAAATAAAGTTAAATTATAGTGTTGCGGAATTAAGGATATATACGTTTATGAAAAGAATCTTTACATTTCTACTCCTTGCTGCGCTCACGGCGGCAAGCGCGATGGCTGTAAGGCCGTTGCCACGCTATTTTGTCAAGACGCAGAGCGACGGCACGCAGATTGTGGTGCAGCGCTGCGGCGACGGCCACAACGGCGTCGTTTTCTACACCACGCAGGACGACATCGTGCTCGTGCAGAACGCCGGGGGCGACCTGTGCTACGCTGTGCCCTCTGGCACGCGCCTCGTGGCCTCCAGCCTTGTGGCCCATGAGGCTACAAATCGCAGTGCCGAGGAGCTTGCCTTTATCAACACGCGTGCCCTTGGCGCTGAAGCCGCAACCGGCGTGGTGGCCACGCGCACACGCCGCGCGCCGGTGAACCGCATCAGCAGCGGCAGCAGTTCGCGCAACGACGGACTGGGCGTGTACGGACAGACTGCGGGAGGAGCCGTGCCCAGTCAGGGTGAATTTACGATGCCTGTGATTATGGTTGAGTTCAGCGACGTGAAGTTCCAGGCCACAACCACGCAGGAACTGCTCACGCGCCAGTACAATGAGACTGGATTCAGCGAAAACGGCAGCGTTGGCTCCGTGCGCGACTACTTCATCAGCCAGAGCGGCGGCATGTTCCGTCCCCGCTACGACGTGGCCGCCAAGGTGACGCTCTCGCGCACGCGCAAGTATTACGGCAAGGACAACAGCGACGACGACATCGACCCCAACCTCGACAAGTTCCAGAACGATGCGCTCGAAGCCGCTGTGGCAGCAGGCGTAGACTTCTCCAAATACGTCTATCAGGGCGGTGTGCCTTGCGTTATCCTGCTCTATGCCGGCGAAGGCGAGGCCAACAGCTACGATGAGAACTCTTCGGACTTCTTGTGGCCTTGTGAGTGGGACGAAGACGCCGACTTTACGCTCGGTGGCAAGACGGTGCACATCAACAGTTTCTTCGTGGGCAACGAAATCCAGTACGACTGGGGCTACGACAGCAAGCGCAACATCGTGCGCTATGGCGACGCCAAACTGGAGGGCATCGGGACTTTCTGCCACGAGTTTGGCCACGCCCTCGGCCTGCCCGACTTTTACTGCACCGACTACAGCCACTCCAACACGCCCCTTGGCTATTGGGACATCATGGACATGGGTTCCTATCTCAACGATGGTTACGCCCCGATTGGCCACACGGCCTACGAGCGCAACTTCCTGGGCTGGCTCAACCTGCGCGAACTCACCGAAGCCGAGCACGTGACGCTCCGCCCCTTTGGTAGCACCGAGGGCGACCACGCCGTGCTCATCCGCAACGACAAGGATTCCAAGGAATACTACATCTTTGAGAACCGCCAAGCCGGTACGTGGTACCCTGAGGACATGGCGGGCGGCATGCTTGGTCTCCACGTAGCCTTCGACAAGTCTTCGTGGACGCAGAACACGCTTAACAACACCTCGAGCAAACTCCGAATGCAGGTGTTCGCTGCCGATGGCGCCGTTGAGACTTATTCGGCCGACGATCCCGACTTCCTTTCCGACCTCTTCCCCGGTAGCAAAAACAAGACGCAGGCGCTGAACACGGGCACGCCCGCCATGAAAGCCTACACGGGTACCTATATGAACAAGCCCCTCTATCGCATCGCCGTTGAGGGCGAGAACATCACCTTCAACTTCTTACAGGAGGAACTTTCAAACCTCTCCGTCGGCGACACGTTCGAGCAGGACGGCGTGGCCTACGAGGTGACAAAGGCTGGCGAGGTATACGTCACGGCGCGGGACGGCGCGGGCTACACGGGTCAGGCCGCCATTCCCGCCAGCGTGGTCTACGACGAGGCTACATGGAAGGTGGTCGGCATTCGTGCGGGTGCCTTTAGTGGCAACGAGGAACTGACCGCCGTCAGCGTGGGAGCCAATGTGGCCGACATTGAGGAAGGCGCGTTCCGCAACACCCCCGCGCTAACCGCTATTACGGTCGATGCTGCCAACGGCATTTACGAATCCAATGAAGGCGCGCTCTTCACCAAGCGCAGCGGTGCAGCGGCAGGTGCTGCCCACACCGTAAACCTCGACTTTGCCAACAACGTGCTCGGTCTGCCCGTCAGCGACAGCGGCGACCAGAGCGCGGGCAACTTCACCGGCCCCGCCACGCTGGAGGGCGTGACGCTCACTGCCACTGACGGCACCAGCACCGCCACCCGCATGTGGGAGGCCAAGACCGGCATCACGCTGCGCATCTACAACGGCGCCACGCTGACGCTCGCCGTGCCCGACGGCGCCACGATGTCCGCAATCGTATTCACCACCAGCAGCAACAACTTCACCCTGAAGAACCCCACCAGCGGCACGCTCAGCGGCAAGACATGGACGGGCGAGGCGCAGAGCGTGACGTTCAGCGTCGACGGCGGCAGCACGTTCCTCACCAACATCAGCGTCACTGTCGATGGCCTCGACGTGGCTCTGCCGTGGTCGCTGCTCAAAGCCCCGCAGGCTGTCAGCGGTACGTTCAACGTACCCGACGGTGTGTCCGCTATCGCCGCCTTTGCTTTCGAGAACTGCGCCTTCGACTGCGTGATGCTCCCCGCCACGCTCACCACGCTCGGCGAGGAAGCGCTGAGCAGCGCGTCGCTCACCAGCCTGGCCGCCGCAGGCGAGACGCCCGCCGAGTGTCTGGCCGATCCCTTCACCCACACCAGCAAGTCGGCTTGCACACTCGCCGTGCCCGCCGAGGCTATCGACGCCTACAAAGCCGCAACCTACTGGCGCGAGTTCTTCAACATCGTCGCCCTGACCACGGGCATCAACACGCCCCTCTACGCCCCCGCCGCCGGCCAGGCCGTCTATGACTTGCAGGGCCGCCGCGTCGCCGCCCCCGCACGCGGTGTCTACATTGTGGGAGGCCGCAAAGTGGTGTTCTAAACGCTTCGACACCGTATTATATATATAAAGAGCGGGCGCAGTCTGGTTACGGACTGCGCCCGCCGCTTTTCGGACGCGCGAAGATAGGCTGCGGCTCGGCAAAAGACAACCAAAACTTTGTTTTGCTTGCTTTTGCGCTCGCCTTGCACTATCTTTGGCGCGCAATAACCGAAACGAAACGCAACTGAACAGCAAATGAAAAGAATCTTTACGACCTTACTGCTGGCGCTTGTCGCCGCAGCAAACATCGCGCAGGCGCAGAACGGCGACCCGCGCAACCTCGTCTTCCACAAGACGCAGCCCGACGGGCGCACTGTCGACGTCCGCATGCACGGCGGCGCGCACGCCGACTTCGTGTTCTACACCACCACCGACGGCCTCGCCCTCGTCTACGACCGCGCCGACGGATACTGCTACGCCCGCGCCGAGGGCGGCCACCTGCTGAGCACCGGC
>JAGBKI010000043.1 GCA_017933995.1 Bacteroidaceae bacterium
CGGCGGGCGTTGAGCGCGGCGGGCGCGTACTCCCGCAGCAGCGCGCCGTGGGCGGCGTAGAGGTCGAGGTATTGTTGCAGGCTATCGGTCATGCCTCCGCGCTTTTGATGAAGTCGAAACCCTTGTCCTCAATCTCGTAGCCCAGTTCGGCGTTGCCGCTGCGCACGATGCGCCCCTCCACCAGCACGTGGACGAAGTCCGGGCGCAGGTAGTCGAGCATACGCTGGTAGTGGGTGATGACCATCGCGCTGGTCTTGGGCGTGCGCAAGCGGTTGAAGCCCTCGGCCACGATGCGCAGCGCGTCGACGTCGAGGCCGCTGTCGGTCTCGTCGAGTATGCTGAACGACGGCTCAAGCACAGCCATCTGGAAAATCTCGTTGCGCTTGCGCTCGCCGCCGCTGAAACCCTCGTTCACGCCCCGGCTCATGAAACGCTGGTCGAGTTCCACAAGTTTGCGCTTCTCGCGCAGCAGTTTGAGGAAGTCGGCGGCCTTCATCGGATCCTCGCCCCGGTAGGCGCGCCGGGCGTTCACGGCGGCGCGCAGGAAGTTGGTCATCGTCACGCCGGGAATTTCCACCGGCTGCTGGAACGACAGGAAGATGCCCTCGCGGGCGCGATCCTCGGGCGGCAGGGCCAGCAGGTCTTTACCGTTAAAGGTGACGGTGCCCTCGGTCACTTCGTACTTGGGGTTGCCCACCAGCACGTGGCTCAGCGTGGACTTACCCGAGCCGTTGGGTCCCATCAGCACGTGCACCTCGCCGTCGCCTATCGTCAGGTCCACGCCGCGCAGGATGGGCTTCCCCTCCACCGAGGCGTGCAGGTTCTTTATTTCTAACATAACAGGATTCTTTTCCGCGCCACCTAAAGCGACGCAATGCACACTCCGTATTTATATATATACAGCGTGCCAATCAAACAATGCGGGCACAAAAGTAAGAAAAACTACAATAGTTCACGCCGGTGCGCACACAATAACGGCCACGTAGCGGACTCGGTCATGCGGTTTGCTTACCATTTTGACTTTTTTGCCTATTGGGTAGCGCGTTTTCTTGCAAAAGAATTTTGCAGCCCGTTTTTTTCGTTACTTTTGCGCATCAAAGCCTTTTTAAGAAACTTCTATCCCAAATTCTTTAATTACTAACCCATTCTTTATTACTCTATGAAGAAGTTTACTTCTATGCTCATGCTTCTGCTGCTGGCCTTGACCGGCAGCGTGAACGCACTGGCGCAGGAGGAAATCACCATCGAGTACGAGGCTTACCCCGGCTGGTACCGCAACAACGTGGCCGCCGTCTATTGGGTGGGCTTCCTGACCCCCGGCACGGAGGACAAGACGTACAAGATGAGCGCTTTCCAGTACGCGCAAGAGACCGGCTACGGTGCACAGGAAAGTTACACCGCCATCGCCACCACAGCCCCCTCGGGTTCCGGCGCAGTCCTTTCGCAGGACGACGTGCTGGCCGTGTCCACCAACTCGGTGCTCTCCACTACGGCCGCCCCCGGCCAGTACGAGACCTACAACCTTGACGAGGAAATCGAGCTGTCTGGCGGCACCGTGTATTACATGGTGTTCATTGCCGACAACACGCCCAACGACGAGGGCATGTACACCGTACAGTCCCAGCGCGTGAGCCTCTTGACCGGCCAGGGCGACGTCTACGCCGCTGGTGTGCTGTCGACAAACGGCAACACGTACCAGGGCTGGATTCCCGGCTTCAAGGCCACGCTGACCTCGCCTCCCGAGGACATGGCGATGGTGTTGCTCGACCAGATTCTGCAAGAGATTCAGTTCGATGCCAGCAGCTACCAGGCCGACGTGCCCGGCGGCTATCCCCAGGAGCTCATCGACAACTGCCAAGAGGCTTACGACAACGCCCTTGACATACAGACCTACGGTGGCACCTACGACGAGATTATGGAGGCCATCAACAACCTCCGCACCGCTTACGACACGCTGCTTGCCAACATCATCCCCGTGGAGTTCACCCCCGGTTACTACTACATGGTAAACGCACGCGCTGAAGTCGGCGGCAACACCGTCAGCAGCGTAGACGAACTCACCCTAAGCAACGCCGTAGCAGCCTACAGCGACAGCTACATCTTCAACTTTGCAGACGGGTTCAACGCCGAGGCTGAAGGTGAAGATGCAGAGCCCGCTTACATCTGGAACATCCAGGAGGACGCCAACGGCAACTACACGCTGCAAAACGTGCTCTTCGGCAACTATGTAGACAACAACGGCAGCAGCAGTTCCTCCTACGGCTTCACGCTCAACGTGGCCGACGCCGGACGCTTCGCCATTGAGACCAGCTCGGCCGTGGCCGGTATGGTATTCTTCCGCCACACGGGTATTGACGAGAGCGAGCGCAACAACTCCCTCTGCACCTCCACGCGCGGCTACGTTTGCGACTGGCAGCAGGATGCCTACTCCTCTTGGTTGCTCATCCCCGTGAGCGAGGAGACCGTGGCCGCCCTCGATGACAAGATTGCCGAGCAGCGCGCCGCCGTCGTACAGGCCGAGCTGAACGACACGCTCGCCAAGTGGTACGCCGCCGCCGTGGCCGCCCGCGAGGCTGGCCGCACCTTCATCTTCGACGGCACCAACGACGGTCAGTTTGTTGAAGGCGACGGCCTGCTGCTCGACGAGACGCAGGTTTGGACCAACAGCAAGCAGACCGACGAGGGCACCTACGCAGGTCTCTTCGACAACGTTGTGACCAACAGCGTGGAAGGCAACGACTGGTACTTCCACACCGCATGGGGCACCGTAGAGACTCCTGCCACCGAACCCCACTACCTGCAGATGGACCTCGGCGAAGAGGTACAGACGCTCGTGCTGAAGTATGCCGTACGCGGCAACGCCAGCGCACCCGACCTCCCCTACAACGTTGTGCTCTACGGCACGAACGATCCCAGCCTGCTGGCTAACGACACCGACACCATCCCCTCCACCGAGTGGGAGAACCTCGGTGAGTACACGATGAACTGGCAATATCCGCTGCTTGACGCCGAGGGCAACACCGTCAGCGTCACCTCGCTGAGCGGCATCCAGGCCGTTATCCCCAACGGCCAAGGCGCGGGTGTAACGGTATTCGAGCTTGAGAAGCCCTACCAGTACTTCCGTCTGTCCGTCATCGAAAACATACAGCACATCCGCCAAGGCAGCGCTCGCACCAACGGCGACGGCTTCGACTACTGGACCATCTCCGAACTGCGTGCTTACAGCGGTGAGTACGACCCCGACTGCGTATACGCCCACATGGACGCCGAGGCCATCGCCGCCCTTGAGAACGCCATCGCCGACGGTAAGGCCGAACTTGCAGCCGAGGCCGCTACGCAGGAGACCATCGACGCCCTGAAGGCCGCCTACGAAGCCTTTATGGCCGTCTATCCCGACAAGAACACGCTGCTCGCAGCCATTGAGGAGGCACAGAGCTGGATTGACCCCGCCGTTGAGGGCGACGAAATTGGCTACTACCCCGCTGGTAGCAAGGATGCTCTCCAGGCTGTAGTCGACGAAGCCACCTCCGTTTCCGAGAACACGCTGACCTTCGCCATCTACAACGAGACGATGACCAACCTGGCCACCGCCCTCCGCGCCTTCATCGGCAAGGTAAACGTTCCCGAAACCGGCTTCTACAACATCCAGAGCCTCACCACCGGCGCAGCCAACGAGAACTACCTCGTAGCCCGCACCACCAGCACCACGGCCAACCGCGCTGACGGCGGCCTCAGCTGGAACTACGCAGGCGAGAACCTAGCCGAGCGCGTAAACGCACTGTGGTATGTCGAGAAGCTCGACAACGGCAAGTTCACACTCAAGAACGTAGCCACCGGCCTCTATATGGACAACACGCAGACCACCCTCAGCGGTGCTGTGGCACAGGTTGCCGAACCCGCCGAGATCACCCTGCGCGCCGCCCGCGACAGCATGGGCTATGGCCTCAACTTCGTCATCAACGAAGAGGAAGGTCTCTATGGCAACGCCGATCCCGTCGGCATCTTCGTCGTATGGAGCAGCGGCCAGGGCAACGACAACAGCGCTTGGCAGTTCCTGCCCGCCAACTATGAAGGCACGCTGACCATCGACCTCGTGAAGCCCATCAGCATCCACACGCTGCCCTTCGAGATTCTCAACCCCGGCACCAACGTCTATGCCGTAGCCGGTATCACCGAGGACGGCGCCAACCTCGCGCTCAACGCCATCAGCGGCAGCACCATCGCCGCCGGCACGCCGTTCGTGGTCATCGCCGACACTTCCGCCGTGAAGACGCTGCCCGTCTACCTCGTAGCCGAGCAGTTCGACGCCCTCACCTACACCCGAGAAGCGCTCGACGTGAACGGTCTCGTGGGCACGCTCCAGCCCGACACCATCGACGACAAGGGTCTCGTGCTCAACACCCGTTGCACCGAACTCGTCTTTGGCAACAGCAACGTCATCGCAGCCAACAGCGGCTACTTCGTATGGACCGAGCTTCAGGCTCTGCCCGCAGTGAGCAGCGGCGACCAGCTCATCGCTCTCACCGAAGACCTTGTCAGCGGCATCGCTACCCTGCCCACCGTGCCCGCCACGCTCCAGCGCCAGGGTGTCTACACGCTCCAGGGTCAGAAGATTGCCGACACCCACAACCTGCCCGCAGGTATTTACATCATCAATGGCCGCAAGGTGCTGGTGAAGTAAGTCCCCGTAGACGCATACACGCAAAGGAAGCCCCCGACGATTCGGGGGCTTCTTTTTTCTAAGGCGCAGCCCGAAAGCCCCGGAAAACCCGGAATATCCGCGAAATCCGGGAAACATCTCCCCCACCCCGCCACCTCCCCTAAGCGGCGTTTTATCCCATAAAAGATTTGGCGATACGAAAATAACACGTATATTTGCGGCGTAAACACAATGGCGTGTGCCACGCAGACTTAGCGAAACGCCCGCTGTAACGCCTGTTTTCCCTTTGCACACACCTTGGCGGGGCGACACCCGCACCAAGACAGAAAACAATCCAATCAATTCACATTATTCACCAAAGTTCATCTACCATGAGAAAGTTTACTTCTCTTCTCGCGCTGGTGCTCTGCTTCTTCGCAGCGCTCGGCGCGCAGGCTCAGATCGACATCAACAAGATCATCGACTACATCGGTGAGCCTCTTGTAAGTGTCGAGGAGTTTGAGGATGGAGGCTTGTACCTCATCACGAGCGTTGGCCGTCACAACACCGACGGCCAGTGGCTGTATGAGACCACCGACAACTCCCTCCTCTTCGAGTCCGTAGCCGAAGGCCACAGCGCCAACGCCGCTTTCACCATTGAGGTAGTCGGCGACGAGCAGATCCGCATCAAGACGCCCTCTGGCAACTACGTGCCCGTCTTCAACGGATCCCAAGGCACATTCAAGTCCAGTTCGCTTGAGCCCGCCACGTTCATCATCGCCCCCATCGACGGCGCTGACGGACAGTTCACGCTCAAGTACACCGACGCCAACATGTACCTTGACGCTAACGCTGCCAACCTTTCCAACTGGTACGACATCAGCGGTGCAGGCGGCAACGGTGCTTTCCGTTTCGCCCCCGTTGAGCTTGGCGACCCCACCGCCGCCATGTATCTCGACGCCGTGTTGGAGAAGATCATCTTCGACGAGAGCGAGTACCTCCGCGACGTGCCCGGCGGCTATCCCAGCGAGCTGATTGACGCTTGCCAGGAGGCTTACGACATTGCTGTCGACTACCAGGCCAACGGCGGTGACGACGACGAACTCCGCGAAGCTGCCGACAACCTGCAGGCCGCCTACGACGCCCTGCTCGCTGCACAGATTCAGGTGGCGTTCGAACCCGGTAACTACTACCTCGTGAACGCCCGCATCGGCACCAGCGGCAATGTGCTGGCCGATGCCGAAGACCTGAGCAGTGTCGACGCCGCTTACGCTGAAGGTACTAAGGCTCTGTGGTCCGAGAACTTCGACGCCACCATTCAGGGCGAAGAGGCAAACCCCGCCTACATCTGGCAGATTGAGGCCGCCGGCACCAACGACGCTGGCGACGACCTTTACACCATTAAGAACCTGGCCAACGATGCCTATCTGAACAACGTCACCGCCACCGTGACCACCTACGGCTTCACCTCCGACGTGAACGAGGCCGGCAAGTTCAAGATTGGCACCAGCTCCGCAGTGGCTGGCTTCATCACCATCACCAACTCCGCCATCAACAGCCAGTACAACTCGCTTCACAGCGCCCTTTCTGGCCAGGCTGTCGTGAACTGGGAGGCCGGTGCAGGCGCCAGCGCCTGGACGGTAGCCCCCGTGGACGACGAGACCATCGACGCTATGGCCGAGAAGATTGAGGAACTGCGCCGCCAGGCTGCTCAGCAGGCCCTCAACGACACGCTCCAGAAGTACTACACCGCCGCCAGCGCCGCACGCGAGGCTGGCCGCACCTGGATTTTCGACGGCACCAACGACGGTCAGTTCGCCGAACTCGACGGTCTGCTCATCGACGCCACCCAGGTTTGGAGCAACTGTAAGAACACCGCCAGCAACGAAGGCACCTACGAGGGTCTCTTCGACAGCAAGGTGACCGGCGACGGCCTCGACTGGTACTTCCACACCGCTTGGGGTGCAGTTGAAACCGAGCCCACCGAACCCCACTACCTCCAGATGGATATGGGCGAGGAAGTTCAGACGCTCGTGCTGAAGTATGCCGTCCGTGGCAACGCCAACGCACCTGACATCCCCTACAACGTTGTCCTCTACGGAACCAACGATCCCAGCCTGCTGGCTAACGACACCGACACCATCCCCTCCACCGAGTGGGACAACCTCGGCGAGTACACGATGAACTGGCAGTACCCGCTGCTCGATGCCGACGGCAACGCCATCAGCGTTTCTATGCTTAGCGGCATCCGCGCCGTCATCCCCGACGGCCAGGGCGCTGGTATCACCACCTTCGAACTTGAGAAGCCCTACCAGTACTTCCGTCTCTCCGTCATCGAGAACCTGCAGCACATCCGTCAGGGCAGCCCCCGCACCCACGGCGACGGCTTCGACTACTGGACCATCTCCGAGCTCCGCGCTTACGCCGGTGAATACGACCCCGACTGCGTATACGCCCACATGGACCAGGAAGCCATCGACGCCCTTGAGAACAGCCTCGCTGCCGCCAAGGAAGAACTCGGCGAGAGCGCCGCTACGCAGGAGACCATCGACGCCCTGAAGGCCGCCTACGAAGCCTTCATGGCCGTATATCCCGACCGCAACAAACTCCAGGCCGCTATTGACGAGGCCAAGAGCTGGATTACCCCCGCCGTTGAGGGTGCCGAAATCGGTAACTACAACGCTGGTGCCAAGAGCGCCTTCCAGGCAGCAGTCGACGACGCACAGTCCGTTGCCGACGGCACGCTGACCTTCGCCACCTTCAACCAGGCCATGGCCGAGCTGCAGGCTGCCAACGAAGCCTTCGCCGCTCAGCTCATCCTGCCCGAAACTGGCTACTACAACATCCAGAGCCTCACCACCGGCGCCGCTAAGGACGCTTACCTCGTGGCCCGCACCACCAGCACCACCGCCGTTCGCGGCAGCGCAGGTCTTGGCTTCAAGTATGCAGACGAGTCTGTTGCCGAGCGTATGAACGCCCTGTGGTACGTGGAGAAGAAGGAAAACGGCAAGTTCACGTTCAAGAACGTGGCCAGCGGCCTCTACATGACCAACACGCAGACCACCCTCAGCGGTGCTGTGGCACAGGTTGAGGAGCCCGCCGAAATCGCTCTCCGTGCAGCCCGCGACAGCATGGGTATCGCCCTCAACTTCGTCATCAATGAGGAGGAGGGTCTCTACGGTAACGCTGACCCCGCCGGTATCTTCGTCGTTTGGAACGACGCTAAGGGCAATGACAACAGCTCTTGGACGTTCCTGCCTGCCGTTGGCACCGACCTCACCCTGACCATCGACGTAACGAAGCCCGTCACGCTCCACACGCTGCCCTTCGACGTACTGACGGCTGGTGCAGCCGGCTCCGTATACGAGGTAGCCGGTATCACCGAGGACGGCCAGAACGTGGCCTTCAACGCTATCACTGGCAGCACCATCGAGGCTGGCACGCCGTTCGTCATCTCCGTTGATCCCGAGGTGACTCCGCAGGTTGTGTTCTACCCCGTTGACGACAATGCCGAGACGCTCACCTACGTTCGCGAGGCCAAGACCGTGAACGGTCTCGTGGGTACGCTCCAGCCCGACACGATCGACGACAAGTTCCTCGTGCTGAACTCTGCCAGCGACAAGCTCATCTATGCCGCCAGCGCGCAGTACCAGAACATCACCGCCAACACTGGCTACTTCGACTGGAACGCCCTACAGGCTATACCCGCAGTTGCCAGCGGTGACCTGCTCGTGGCTCTCCACGAAGACCTCGTGAACGGCATCGAAACGCTCGTTGCCCAGCCCGCCGCTCTCCAGCGCCAGGGCGTCTACACCCTCCAGGGCCAGAAGGTTGCCAACACCCGCAACCTGCCTGCTGGTGTATACATCATCAACGGCCGCAAGGTACTCGTGAAGTAACTCCCCGCGCTCACCGAGCGCACACCGCGATACGAAGAAGCCCCGCCCACACGGCGGGGTTTCTTTTTTTGTGGCACCCGGAAAATCCGGAAAACCCGGAAGACCCGGAATCTCCGGAAAACCCGGAAAACCCGGAAAATCCGGAAAACCCGGAAAACCCGGAAAATCCGGGATTTTCTTCGTACCTTTGCCGATTATGGAATCCACCGCCGCCATCTGGCTCGACCGCATCATTGACCTCGGCATCGCCGCCGGGAAGAACATACTCGTGGCCACGCTCATCTTCTGCGTGGGACGCTACGCCGTGAAACTGCTCAACACCGTGTTCGCGCGAATGCTCGGGCGCACGAAGATCGACACCGAGGTGCAGACCTTCCTGCGCTCGCTGGTCAACATCCTGCTCACCGTGTTGCTCATCGTCTCCGTCATTGGCGCGCTGGGCATCGAGACCACCTCGTTCGCCGCCCTGCTCGCCTCAGCCGGCGTGGCCGTGGGCATGGCGCTCAGCGGACAGCTGCAAAACCTCGCCGGGGGCATCATCATCCTGCTCCTCAAGCCCTACAAGGCAGGCGACCTCGTCGAAGTGCAGGGGCAGACGGGGCACGTGCGCGAGATACAGATATTCCACACCATCCTCGTGGCCTTCGACAACCGCGTGGTCTACATCCCCAACGCCACGATGAGCAGCAACGTCATCGTGAACCGCACGCAACAGCAAACGCGCCGTTTGGAATGGACCATCGGCATCAGCTACGGCGAGAACATCGAGCGCGTGCGTACCGTGCTCCTCAGCCTCCTCGCCACCGAGCCGCGCATACTGCCCACACCCGCGCCCGCCGTGGTCGTCGACAAGATGGGCGAGAGCAGCGTCGACATCATCGTACGCGCATGGGTCAATACCGACGACTACTGGGATGTGAACTACCAGATGAACCAAGCCATCTACGACCGCTTCAACAAGGAAGGCATCGAGTTCCCCTTCCCGCAGACCACTGTCCACATGGCTGCGAACTGACAGCCCGAAAACCAATTCCCCCTACCCCACCCTAAATCCACTTTACTACTATGAACCAGCCTCTCACGTGGAACGAAGTGCCCGCACGCTACATGGTGTGCTGCACCGCCACCTGCCCCGTGCGCACCCGATGCCTGCGCCACATGGCCTACAACAGCGCCCCCGCCTCCGAGACCGTTCTCAACATGCTCCATCCCCTCGTCGCCTCCGCCGCAAGCACCGACGGCTGCCCCCACTTCGCCGACGGCGCGCCCGTGCGCATCGCGCGCGGATTCTCCAAGGCACTCAAAACCGTCCCGCATGGCAATATCAGCGAGGCGAGCCGCAAAATATGCGACGCCCTGGGCTGTAGCCACTCCCACTACTACATCCTGCGCAAAGGCCAGCGCCCCCTCTCGCCCGCCATGCAGGACAAGCTCACCGCCGTCCTTGCCGAAGTCGGCGCGCCCCGCCCCGTCGAGTTCGACCAGTATGCCGATGGGTATGACTGGTAGGGAGTAAGGAGACGCTTTCTTGTTATGACAAACTACGCGGAATGGAATGCAGCGCACCTGCGGACGCTGAAAGCGTCCTCCCCTCTGTAACCGCAGGTACGCGAAGTGAAACGGAGCGCACCTGCGGCAAGCTATACACCACGGAATGCACGCTGGAAGCGTGCCCCACCAGCGCTAAAGGCGGCTCCTTCCCGTCGTGGAGGACGCTTCCAGCGTCCGTTATACCATCCGCCGCAGCCGCAGGTTCGCTTCATTTCATTCCGCAAACCTGCGGTTACAGAGGGGGAGACGCTTTCAGCATCTTTCACAGTACGATAACAACTTAAAAAGCAAACGACTCCTTGCACATAACGCACAGATGGTCTGCTTTTATTACATGTTCTGTAGGAAAAACATTTTTTTGAGCGGACCCAAATTTTTTTTAAGCCAAAGAAAGATTTATTTAAGCCAAAGAATTTTTTATTCAGGCCAAAGAAAATTTTCTTTGGCTCAAAGAAAAATTCTATTCCCACGCCGCTTCCCACCAAACCCACGATACACCCCCTTTATGACCGACTTCATTGCCATCGACTTCGAGACCGCCAACGGCGTGGCGGGCAGCGTCTGCTCTGTCGGCGCCGTGATGGTGCGCGGCGGGGAGGTGGCCGACACGTTCTACAGCCTCATCCACCCCGAACCCGACTACTACGCGCCCTATTGCCAGCGCGTGCACGGCCTCGGCCACGAGGATACCGACGGCGCCCCGTTGTTTCCCGACGTGTGGCACGCCCTCGAAGCGCGTCTGCGCGATGTGTATGGCTATGCCCCTCCCCCGTTCGTGGCCCACAATGCCCGTTTCGACGAGAGCCAGTTGCGCGCCGCCATGCGCGTCTATCAGATGGACTGGCCGGGCTACACGTTCCTCTGCACGCTGCGCGCGTCGCGCCGCTTGCTTGGCCGTCGGCTCCCCAACCACCAGTTGCAGACCGTAGCGGCGGCCTGCGGCTACGACCTGCGCAACCACCATCACGCGCTGGCCGACGCGGAAGCCTGCGCCGCCATTGCGCTCAAACTGTTATAGGTAAGGAGAATATCCTACACGCCCGTGTCCTTGCCGCTACGCTTGTAGCGGTTGTAAGAGCGGTAGGAATCAAGGGGTATTTCGGCCTCTGGCTCGCGCAGCGCGCCCTCGTGGGGCAGGCGGAAGCGCAGGTACTTGATGGGGATGCCACGCGAGAGCCACATCTGCTCGTAGTACGTCTGGATTTCGCGCAGCGCGGGGTCGCACTCCTCCGTATAGATGTCGGTCAGGGCGCAATCCACGGGCAGCGCGTTGGCCTCGCACATCAGGCGGGTGTAGGTGTAGAGAAAATTGCTGTCGGTCTTGACGTGCACCGCCGCACCGTCGCGCAGAAAACGCCGATAGCGTTCAAGGAAACCTGTGCCCGTGAGCCGCTTTGTGGCCTTCTTCATCTGCGGGTCGCTGAACGTGAGCCACAATTCGCTGACCTCGCCGGGGGCGAACAGTCGGTCAATGAACTCTATTCGCGTGCGCAAAAACCCCGCGTTGGCCAGTCCGTCGCGGTGCGCCTCGGTGGCGCCGCTCCACATACGCGCACCCTTGATGTCCACCCCGATGAAATTCTTGTCGGGGAAGCGGCGCGCCAGCCCCACGGTGTATTCGCCGCGCCCGCAGCCCAGTTCGAGCACCACAGGGCGGTCGTTGCGGAAAAAGTCCTCGGCCCAGCGTCCGCGCAGGGGCACGTCGGTGCCATCCAGCGGGAAGGGAATTTCCACCACATTGGGCAGCGCGGCCATTTCGGCGAACTTGGCCAGTTTACCCTTGCCCATCGTCAAGCGTCTTTTGGGTTTCGGCCTGAATGGTGTTGAGCCGCTCGTTGCAGAACTTGAGCAGGCGCTGCGCCTCGGCGATGAGCGCGCCCACCTGGTCGAGGTCGGTGCGCTCGTTTTCGAGCAGACCGACAATTTCCTCTATGCGGGAAAGGGCGGAGGTGTAGGTCATAGGAGGGGAGGTTGGTGTGGGTTCGGTTGGTTATGGTTTTTGGTAGTTATGTTGTGTAGTAGTTAAGTAGTTAAGCCATTACTGGACAGTGCAGCAACATTCGGTGAAATTCGGGTGGCGCGACTATCGGCTTTACTGCTTCACTACATAACTACTTTCTACTCTTCTTTATTAACGATACGGGTCACGGTGCTTCGCAGTTCCCCGCTGGCCAGTCGCGTAACGATTTCAGCGCCGGGTGCGAGGTCGGCGGCGTTGCGCACGACGTGGCCACCGCTGGTGGTGAGGCTGAAACCGCGCGCCAGGATGCGTTGGGGGTCGAGCAGGCGCAGGCTGTCGGAGAGTGAGGCCAAGCGGCGTGTGTGGGCAGCAATCAGGGCGCGGCGCCCCAGCACCACCGAGGCCGACAGGCGGGAGAGGCGGGTGCGCTCGCGCGTGCCAATCTGCGCGGCGGCCAACTGGAGGGCGTGGCGCGTGCGCACAAGGCGTTCGCTGTGCGACTGGAGCAGCAGTGTGGCCGACTGGCGCAGGCGCAGGGCGAGGTCGCTTACCAGCTGCGCCTCGCCGGCGCGCAGGTCGACAAGCAGCGCGGCCACCGCCGTGGGCGTCTTCAGCGCGCGGTGGGCCACAAGGTCGGCCACGGTCTCGTCGCGCTCGTGGCCAATGCCCGTAAGCACAGGCAGGGGCATTTGGCAGATGTATTCGGCCACTTCGCGGCTGTCGAAACACATCAGGTCGCTCACCGCACCGCCGCCGCGTATCACCACGCACACGTCGAACTCGTCGGCGCGCGCCGCCACGTCGGCCAAGGCGGCGCAGATGGAGGCGGGGGCGCCCGCGCCCTGCACGATGGCGGCGAAAAGTTCCACCTCGAAGGGATAGCCCGACTGCTCCAGTTGGCGGCAGAAGTCGCCGTAGCCCGCCGCCGTGTCGCTGCTCACCACGGCCACGGCGCGCACGGGGCGCGGCAGGGGGAGTTCGCGGTTCATGTCGAACACGCCGTCGGCCTTGAGCGCGTCGATGGTGGCCTGGCGCTGCGCAGCCTGCGCCCCGAGCGTATAGGTGGGGTCGATGTCGATGACGTTGAGGCTGTAGCCGTACTGCACGTGCAGTTCCGGCTCCACAGTGACCAGCACGCTCATCCCGGCGGCCAGTTGCCGCCCCGTGGCCGTGCGGAAACGGTGGAGCAGGCGCTGCGCCGTGGTGCGCCAGATGTGGGCGGGGGCTTTCGCCACGATGGTGCCGCCCGCGCCCTTCTCAATGAACGTCAGGTAGCAGTGGCCGGCGGTGTGCATACGCAGTTCGCTGACCTCGGCCACGACGGGATAGGCGCGCTCGAAGCGGGCATCGATGGCCTCGCTCACCAGCGAGTTGAACTGCAAGAGGGAAAGGGGCTGGGACATCAGCGTAGGGAGGTGGTTGCGGCCTGTGAAAAGTTGGTCTTATGCCGTGAGGAAAAGGCGGGAAAGCGGAGCACACGCCGCCAAGTCCGCCACGAAGTTTCCGATTGCACGGGCAAAAATAAACAAAACCCGCCACATCTCCACACACCGCCCCACCCTTTCCCCGCGCGAAGAACAGCGGGGCAAGGGCGTGCGTATCAAAAACAATGCGTATTTTTGCAAGCAAAAGCGAAGGTTGTTGCCGTTATGCCCAGTCCCAATTCCCACCACGCGGTAAAGTTGCTGCAAGAACTCATCGCCTGCCCCTCCGTCTCGCGCGACGAGGGCGGCACCGCCGACATCCTGCAGCGCGCGTTGCAGGAGCGCGGCGTCGCAGGCGTGGGGCGGCTACATAATAATATATACGCGCGCGCGGCGGCGTGGGACGACACCAAACCCGTGCTGCTGCTCTGCTCCCACCACGACACCGTGCGCCCCGCCGCCGGCTACACGCGCCCGCCCTTCACGCCCACCGTCGAAGACGGGCGGCTCTACGGCCTCGGCGCGAACGACGCGGGCGCAAGCCTCGTGGGACTGTTCGAAGCCTTCTGCGCGCTGCAATCCGAGCCGCTGGACGTGAACCTC
>JAGBKI010000044.1 GCA_017933995.1 Bacteroidaceae bacterium
CCCACCGCTTCGCCACGGAGCGGCGCGCCGTCGTGGTACGCACCACACCGCTGCGCACGCGCAGCACCCGCACCGCCCCCGGCGAGCGCGAACTGCACCCCGGCACCACGGTGACGCTCACCGGCATCCTCTCGCCCGACTCCCTTGCAGCCGCCACCCTCCCCGACGGCACGCCCGCCTGGGTGCAGCCCGAGGACTGCGAGGAGGTGGGCGGCAAACACTAGATTTCTTAGTGTTACTAGTTTTCCAAGAACCCCTAGTACCACAACATTGATGAAACAATCCCTACGATACCTGCAGCTCCTGGCGAGCAAGTTTCCCGACGTGGCCAGCGTGGCCACCGAAATCATCAACCTTGAGGCCATCCTCAACCTGCCCAAGCCCACCGAGCATTTTATGGCCGACCTCCACGGCGAGAACGCGGCCTTCCAGCACGTGCTGCGCAACGCCAGCGGCAACATCAAGCGCAAGGTGCGCGACCTCTTCGGCGGCACGCTGCGCGAGCAGGAACTGAAGGACATCTGCGCCCTCATCTACTACCCCGAGGAGAAACTGGAACTTGTCAAGCAGACCGAGCCCGACCTGGAGGACTTCTACGACACGACGCTCAACCGCCTGGTGGCCGTCTGCCGCAACGTGTCGTCGAAGTACACCCGCTCGAAGGTGCGCAAGGCCCTGCCACGCGAGTTCGCCTACATCATCGAGGAACTGCTCCACGAGACCAGCGACGGCCACAACAAGCAGGACTACTTCAACGGCATCATCCGCACCATCATCGCCACCCACCGCGCCGACCAGTTCATCACCGCCCTGTGCTACCTCATCCAGCGGCTCACCATCGACCGCCTGCACATCCTGGGCGATATCTACGACCGGGGCGAGGGCGCGCACCTCATCATGGACACGCTGTCGCAGTACCACCACGTCGACATCCAGTGGGGCAACCACGACATGCTGTGGATGGGCGCCGCCGCCGGCAACCTGGCCTGCATCGCCACCGTGCTGCGCCTGTCGCTGCGCTACGCCAACACGCGCACGCTGGAGGACGGATACGGCATCACACTGACCTCGCTGGCCACCTTCGCCATGGAAGCCTATGCCGACGACCCGTGCGAACTGTTCCAGCCGCGCACCCTCGACGAGGGCAAGCGCGAACTGACCGACAAGGACCTGCGCATCATGGCGCAGATGCACAAGGCCATCAGCGTCATCGCCTTCAAACTCGAAGGCCAACTCTACAAGGCGCACCCCGAGTGGCACATGGGCGACCGCAACCTGCTGGAGGCCATCGACTACCAGACCGGCACGGTGCGCCTCGACGGCAAAACGTACCCCCTGCTCGACACGCGCTTCCCCACCATCGACCCCGCCGACCCGTGCCGCCTGACGGACGAGGAGCAGGCCCTGATGCAACGCCTGCGGCGCAGCATCGAGATGAGCCCGCGCCTGCGTCAGCACATACGCTGCCTGCTGCGGCGCGGCGCGATGTACGGCATCTACAACGCCAACCTGCTCTTCCACGCCAGCGTGCCGCTCAGCCCCGACGGCAGCCTGCGCCCCGTCACCATCGAGGGCGAGACCGTCAGCGGGCGTGCCCTGATGGACCGCACCGACCTGCTGGTGCGCCAGGCCTTCGACGTCGACGCCGACCCCGCCGACCGCCAGCGCGGGCGCGACTTCATCTGGTACCTCTGGTGCGGCCCCGACAGCCCGCTGTTCGACAAGTCGAAGATGGCCACCTTCGAGCGCTACTTCATTGCCGACAAGGCCACGTGGGCCGAGGAGAAAGGCTATTATTACAAGTTGCGCGACAACGCCCGCGTGTGCGACCACATACTGGACAACTTCGGCGTCACGGGCGCGCACCGCCACATCATCAACGGCCACGTGCCCGTCCACGCCAGCCGTGGCGAGAGTCCCATCAAAGCCGACGGCCGCCTGATGGTCATCGACGGCGGGTTCGCCGCCGCCTACCACGCCACGACCGGCATCGCGGGCTACACGCTCGTCTACCACAGCCGAGGTTTCCAGCTGGTACAGCACGAGCCGTTCGCCTCGCGCGCCGACGCCGTGGCCAAGGGCACCGACATCCGCTCCACCACGCAGATTGTCGAGATGACCGGCCACCGCCAGATGGTGGCCGACACCGACAAGGGCGCCGAACTGCGCGCGCAGATTGACGACCTCAAACAACTCCTCGACGCGTACCGCAAGGGTGTGATCAAGTAGGGCACTCTCTGTAACTTATTTCGCTCTTTCTTTCTTTTTTGTGCAACATCACGAACGATGAACATACAATTCCGAACCTCCGAACTTGATGCCGTGCGTCGCGTGCTGCGGCAGGGATGCCGCTGGGTGCGCCTCGCATTTCCCGCCGACGTGGACGACGAACAGGCGCGCCCCGTGGCCGAAGAGGCACTCGCGCTGTGCCGCCAGCACGACGCCGTATTGATTATAGATGACCGCCCCACGCTGTGCCTCGCTGTGAAGGCCGACGGCATCCATCTGGCCGACGCCGACCGCGTGAGCGAGGTGCGCAAGCAACTGGGCGAGGAACCCATCGTGGGCGTCAGTGTAGGCGATTACGCAGCAGCACGCCACGCCCGCGCCTTCGGAGCCGACTACCTGGACTGCGGTCCGCTCGACGCTGTCGGCCTCGACGGCGTGCGCGCCTTGGTGCTGGCGCTCTACGAGGACGACCTGCCCGTGCCGGTGTCCGTCTTTGGCCACGTCACCCCCCAGGACATCCCCGCCCTTTCCGCCACCGGCGCGCGCGGTGTCACCACCGACGACGAAGCGTTCTTCGACCGCGACGCCTTCGCCTTTATCGACAAAATCTCATAAAAGGTTGAAGAGGTTTAAGAAGTTTAAGAGGTTTAATCCGTCCGGCCTCCTATTTCCTCCGACCACCTCTTCCGTTCACAACCGCATTCCGCGCCGGACGGATTAAACCTCTTAAACCTTTTCAACCACATTAAACCTTGAAAGAGGCCGGACGGATTAAACCTCATTAAACCTTTTCAACCTCTTAAACATTAAAAAGGAATATGCACACCCGCGAAGAGAAACTCCAGGCGTTCGGACGGCTGCTCGACATTATGGACGAGCTGCGCGAAAAATGCCCCTGGGACCACAAGCAGACCAACGAGAGCCTGCGCCCCAACACCATTGAGGAAACCTACGAACTCTGCGACGCGCTCATCAAGGACGACGTCGACGGCATCTGCGAGGAACTGGGCGACGTGACCATGCACATGGTCTTCTACGCCCTCATCGCGCAGGAGCAGGGCCGCTTCGACATGGCCGACATCTGCCACCGCATCTGCGACAAGCTCGTCTTCCGCCACCCCCACGTATTCCCGCCCGCCGGCAGCGGCAAGGCTGAGGCCGGCAGCGTGGAGCAGGTGCTCGACCAGTGGGAGCAGCTCAAACAGAAGGAGAAGCAGGGTCGCAAGACCGTGCTGGGCGGTGTGCCCGACGCCCTGCCCGCCCTCATCAAAGCCTACCGCATACAGGACAAGGCACGCCACGTCGGCTTCGACTGGGAGGAGCGCGAGCAGGTGTGGCAGAAGGTGAAAGAGGAAATCACGGAGTTTGAGGCCGAGGTGGGGCGTATGGACAAGGAGCGCGCCACGCGCGAGTTCGGCGACGTGCTCTTCAGCCTCATCAACGCCGCCCGTCTCTACCACATCAACCCCGACAACGCCCTGGAACACACCAACCGCAAGTTCATCCGCCGCTTCAACTACCTGGAGGCCAAGACGCTCAAACAGGGCCGCGACCTGCGCGACATGACCCTCGCCGAGATGGACGAGATATGGGAGGAGGCGAAAAGGCTGGAAGAATAAGAAAAGGTTTAATGAGGTTGAAAAGGTTTACGAGGTTTAATCCGTCCGGCCTCCTCTTGCCTCATTTCCACCCAACATACTCTCGCGCCGGACGGATTAAACCTCTTAAACATCTTAAACCCCTTAAACCTCGTCAATGTCCGCTCTCGAATCCCTCCTTCGCAAGCCCTGCTTTGCGCTCTACCGCCTGCCGCGCACCAACGTGGTTCGTGCGCTGTGGGCCGATGCCGCCGAGACGCTCGACGCCGGACTGGCCGGTGCTGCAGGGCGCGAGGGCTTCGTCGTCGCCCCCTACGACCCGTCGCGCGACGCCACGCTCTTCATCCCCGCCGCCCACACGCTGCGCACCTATACCGCCAGCCTGCCCGATGCCCCCGCGCCGATGAGCGGCTACGAGGAGAGCGACCGCCAGCGCTACGCCCGCGACTTCGCCCGCGTGATGCAGGCGCTCGACGCCGGGCAGTGTATGAAACTGGTGCTGGCTCGACGCGTGCGGCTGCGCCTCGCCGCCTTCTCGTTCGACGCCCTGGCCACCTTCGCCGCCGCCTGCCGCGCCTATCCCCGCAACTACGTCGCCATGTGGCGCACGCCCCAGAGCGGCCTGTGGCTCACCGCCACCCCCGAACTGCTCCTCTCGCGCGACGGCGACGGACAGTGCCGCACCATAGCCCTGGCAGGCACGATGCCCGCCGACAACGATGCCGCGAAGACGCTTGCGGGCTGGGACGAAAAGAATTTGGAAGAACAGCGTCTCGTGCAGCAACATATTCATCGCGTGCTCCATGACAGCGGAGTGGCTTACCGCGTTTCGCGCACGCGCCCCGCCAGGTCCGGCTCGCTACTCCACCTGCGCACCGACTTTACCTTCAGCGCCCCCTCTGCCCTCCAGTCTCTTCTTGACCACCTTCACCCCACGCCCGCCGTCTGCGGTATGCCTGTGCGCCGTGCCAAGTCCATCCTCGCCGCTGCCGAGGGCATACGGCGCGGCTACTACGCTGGCTACAGCGGTTCCATGGCCGCCGACGGCGCCTTCAGCTTTTACGTCACCCTGCGCTGCCTGCGCGCCGACGAACAGGGGTGCGACCTTTTTGCAGGCAGCGGCATCCTTTCGCAAAGCAATGAAGAGACCGAGTGGCTGGAAACCGAGCGCAAGCTCGATGCCCTCCGCCTCGTGTTGCCGCTGAAAGGATAAAACACCTCTTTCCCCCCTTCCCAATAACCTTTTTAGGAGCGACGCTTCACCGCTTCCTCAACTCCCACATGGCCACGGCTGCCGCCGCTGCCACATTGAGCGAGTCCACGCCGTGATGCATCGGAATGCGCGCCACGTAGTCCGCTTCCGAAAGCGTCCTGGCAGGTAGCCCGTCGCCCTCCGTACCCAGCACGAGTGCCAGGCGCTCCTCTGCGACCAGTTTGGGATGGTCGATAGGCACGGAACGGTCGGTCAGTGCCAATGCGGCGCAGCGGAACCCCAATTCCTGTAGTTCCGCAATGGGATCAGCCGCCCACGCCCACGGCACGAGAAATACGCTGCCCATCGACACGCGTACCACGCGGCGGTTGAGCGGGTCGCACACGTCGCGTGCCAACACCACCGCCCCGATACCCAATGCTGCCGCCGAGCGGAAAATCGCTCCGACGTTCGTCGTGTCGCACACCCCCTGCATCACCACCACGCGCGCTGCGTCTGCCACGGCTTCGGCCAGTGTACGTTCCGTCGGACGCCTCATTGCGCAGAGCACACCGCGTGTCAGTGTATAGCCAGTCAGCTCCGCCAGCACTGCGCGGTCGCCCGTGTAGATGGGGATGTTCGGGCAGCGCGCGATGATGTCGGCAGCGTCGCCCGCAATGTGCCTGCGTTCACACAGCAGAGCCAGCGGCTCACACCCCGCCCCAAGCGCCGTGCGTATCACCTTGGGGCTCTCGGCTATAAACACGCCGCGCCCCGCCTCGTCCGCCCTCCTAAGCTGCGCCTCTGTCAAGCGGCTGAACATCGCCGCGCCGGTGTGGTCCAGCGAGCCTATCTCGATAACGTTCATGGTTCCCGTCGTTTTGCAATACAAGCGCGAAAGTAGCGCATTCCCGATGAAACTGGCCTTCCGCCACATCAAAAGTTATCTTCTTCTCTCACACCGCCTTCAGCCCCACTATAGCCCCGACCAGCAGAACGATGAAAAACAGGCGCCAAAAGGTGGCCGGCTCGCCGAAACACACAATGCCCAGCACCACCGTGCCCGCCGCCCCAATGCCCGTCCACACGGGATAGGCCGTGCCCACGGGAATCGTCTGCACGGCCTTGGCCAGCAGCCCCATGCTAAGCAGCGTGAAAACCAGAAAGCCGCCCATCCAGCCCCACCACGCTGCGCCCGCAGCGTCCTTGGCGCGACCCAGGCAGAAAGTGAATCCCACCTCGCACAGCCCCGCAACAATCAGAATAATCCAGTTCATAATATAATAAATTGGAGTTTCGGAAGTAGTTAAGTAGACAGTAGTGAAGTAGTTAAGCCGTTACTATAACGCTTTGCTTTTCGCTGGTTTTGACATTCGGCTTAACTACTTAACTACATAACTACTGACTACAATGCAGAAAACTTCCGAAGCTTGAGTAAATATGGAAAGTGCCAAACCTG
Organism: Bacteroidaceae bacterium; assembly: GCA_017933995.1. Classification (GTDB taxonomy): domain Bacteria; phylum Bacteroidota; class Bacteroidia; order Bacteroidales; family Bacteroidaceae; genus Alloprevotella. The sequence continues at coordinate 6,479 of JAGBKI010000044.1, forward strand.
AGGGCTGCAGCAATGGGCCGGCGTCTCCTTCCCGTGGCGGGTGCAAAGGTAGCGGATTTCTGCCGAACGACAGCCTTTATACTCTCTCCGAAGTGCTGATGACCATCGTTTGCAAGCCTCGCAGCGGGTTCGTAGGCCGCACCCTGCGCCTTCTCGTGCCACACTTCACGGCTTCTAATGCCGCACTTTCTGAGAAAACTACGCGCGTGGTCATCTGACACCACGTGCGTGGTTTTAGATTGTCATGTGCGTGGTTGTCTAAAACCATGTGCATGGTTTTATCAAAAGTGCGCCTCTAAAACACCTTTGGGTGCACTTCCGAAGCCCCAAAGTGCGCTTTCCGTCGGCCCGGTGCCTATGGCGAGTCCGCCGGGTGGTCCATTAAAACGCGAAAAACGTCGCCATCCCTTTGCCCGCAACACGAAAAGCCCTATATTTGCCGCGTATTTCCTCCCCACGCCACGCTGCTGTCTGCCGTAGGGGAGGCTTGCCGCGCGAAACTGTATGCGGCTTTAGGAAACGACTAACCAAAAATAACTGATACCACCATGAAACTCCAACAAAGTTTCCGCCACGGCGTGCGCATTGTGTCCGCCTTGGCTCTTTTCCTCACAATGCTATCAATGCCCGCACAGGCGCAGACCATCACCTACAGGGTCGGCGACCGTGTGGCGGTGGGCAACTTGCAAGCAGGGAAGAAGTATTTCATCTACAACGCTTGTAAGCGCACAAGTGGCGACAACGTCTACGGTTTCTACTATGGCACGTCCTCGACGGCGATGGAAATTGATTCCAATACGCCTACAGGCTTGGCGTCGACCACCAACGAGAGCTACCTGTGGACGTTAGAGGGCAGCGGCACTTCGTTTGCCATTAAGAACGTGGGGCAGAACGCCTATATCAACCACACAGGGTCGCAGCAGCAGACCCTGTCGGATGCCTCCTTCACGTGGACCATAGATGACTACGTGAACTGTCCCGACAAAGCGCCGCAGAACGCTACGACAGACGGAGGCACCACAGTCGTGTCAAATTCTGCCATAGCCACATCGGACAACTATTTCACGATATACATTCCCGGCGGCAGCGGCAATTATATATGGAATGGCAGCAACCAAGGAAACTCAAACCGCGCCATCCTCTTTTCCAAAGGCTTCGCCATCGCTTTCTACGAGGTTGTTGAAGTCTTCGACGCCACTCCCCGGGCTATCACCTCGCAGGACGAGTTCACTACTGACAGGGCGTATGCTTTGTTCTATATGGGTAATGGCGGGACAAGCAAAACAAGCGAAAACGCTATGGTGAAGGTCTCCGACAGCAAGTTAGCCGCCACCAAGGAAGATGTCACCGTAGATGCCACGTCGTGGTTCCGCTTCATTTCCACCGACGGCGGGTACTACATACAGAATGTCAGCACGGGCCAGTATCTGCCAGGGCTTACATATGTTGAAGGCCAAACAACCTATACTTTGGTGGACGACCAAGCCAGTGCAGGTGTCTTTGCGCTCAACTGGCAGACAGGCGGCATCATCGCCCCCAGCAATAACGGTTGCAGCTTCAACCGCTCTGGCGGATACCTGCACGGCTGGGCATCCGGCACATCCGATGCCAACCAGTTCAAACTGTATGTAAACGAATCGCTCACCGCGCTTTCCGAACTGGACAACAAGGTTCTGGACTACAGCACCGACGCATCGGCGCGCGCCACGTCGCTGGAGACGGGGCAGTGGTATGTGATGTTCGACGTCGGGGCAAACCACGGCTATCTGTATGAGAACGTGACCAACCAGCTCTACAACACCAACACCGCCCCACCCGCATCGGCAACGACCGCCGCCAAATACCTCGTGCGCCTGTACCAGTCGGCATCCGACGTTTCCAAGTATTACGTACAGACCGGCTACGGCAACTTCTTCAGCACGTTCATTGACAACTCGCCTACAGGCGCTAAAACCGCAGTGCCGACGGCCTACACCCCCGAGGCGCTTACGATAGCCAAAGTGGGGTCGAGCACCAACCAGTTCTATTTGCAAGACACAAACGGCGTTGTCCTTGATGCCAACATCACGTCTGGCGGCGATGCCACGGTCGTAGGATGGGGAACAAGCGTACCTTCCTCCGAGAACGGCAACAACTGCTGGGTGTTCTATCCCGTGACGCTGATGGAGGGAATGCCCACCGCCTCCGACTTTGCAATCATACAAGGCAAGCAGTCCACGGGCAAGGGCAACACGATGCAGCCATTGTTGCGCATCAAGTTCACCCCCACATCCACGCTGACGCCCAAGTCGCTCGCCGTGACGCTCACTGGCGCCGCCCAGGTGGACAACCTCAAGGTGTACGCCACCGGCGCGGTTGACCAGATCGAGTTTGCCGACGCCACCCCCACGCTTCTCGGCACGCTCGCCTCGCCCGCCGAAGGCAGCAACACCGTAACGCTCACCGACGCCAGCGAACTCACAGCAGGCACGTCCGTCTACCTCTGGCTCACCGCCGACATCAAGAGCGACGCCACCGAGTGGGCGACGGTCGATGCCGCCATAACGTCGTTCAGCGTCACCAAGAACGCAACGGATTACACCACCGACCTCACCTCCGTCGGCAACCCCGAAGGCGCGATGCGCATCTACAGCCTGCAGCGCACGCTGTGGACGGCCAGCCAATCGCAGTCGCAGTACTACCGCATACCCGCGTTGTTGAAGATTGGCACCAACACCCTGCTGGCCTTCACCGATGACCGCTTTACTGCTACAGGCGACCTCGGCAACCACAAAATTGATGTATTGGTACGCAAGAGCACCGATGGCGGTGCGACATGGGGCGAAGCCATCACCGTTGCCACCGGCGACGGCTCTACCGAGGCTGGCTATGGCTACGGCGACGCGGCTGTGGCTCTCTCGCAGGACGGCACGAAAGTGGTCTGCCTGATGGCAGCGGGCAGCAAGTCCTATGGCAGTGGTATGCTACACATCGGCTATACCTACAGCACAAATGGCGGCGAAACGTGGGCAGCTGTGAGCGATATATACAGTTCCGTGGGTAATAAGCCGTCTGGCCTTACCTCTACTTTCGTAAGTTCTGGCCACGGCCTAACCACCGGCACAGGGCGCATCGCCTTCCCCGCCTTGGGTAAGATTGGCAGCACCACCAACGAGTATGTGTTCTACAGCGACGACAACGGCGCTACTTGGAAATACTCCACCAACTACGGCTACACGGGTGCAGACGAGTCCAAACTTGAAGAACTCAACGACGGCAACCTGTTGATGTCCATCCGTACAGGCAGTTACAATGGCACCGCTGCACGCGGCTACAACCGCACCACCGTTGCCGGTTCTGTGGAGGACTGGGGCACGCAGGGCACGTGGAGCGACCTCACCGCCAACGGCTGCAACAGCGACCTGCTATACTATCACCGCGTCACCAAGGCCGATGGCAAGCCCGACGTGCTGCTTCACACCGTTGTCAAGAGTTACGGCTCATACGGCGGTGGCGCATCACGCCGCAAAGACCTGCGCCTCTATATGAGTTTCGACGAGGGGCAGACGTGGAACGAAGCCTTCCAGCTGCAACCTGGTTACGCCGCCTACAGCTCCATGCAGGTGCTTGACAACGGCGACCTCGCCATTCTCTTTGAGGACGGCAGCATCGGCAACATGGACAACCAGGACAACTACGCCATCAGCTACGCCGTCATCAGCAAGGAACTGATGGAGCAGAAGATAGAGGAACTGAATACATTAAATCTGCCAACGACGACGGGAGTGAAAGTGGCCGACGGCACCAAGACCAACGGTCCAACTACCTATGGCGCCCTGAGCGATGCCGACAGCAATGGCAGCAACGACACCTGGACTTCGAATGACGCCAGCAGTAAGGCAGGCGTAACGGTGGTGGCCGATGCAAACATTTCCCTGATTGAGCAAGCAGACGCTTGGAGCACCAAAACTTTCAAAATTACGCCGAAAGACCTCAACACGGCTGGCACACTTACGATTACCGCCCCCGAGGGATACCTCGTCTACGGTTTGAAAGCAGAAGGTGGAAACTGGAGTAGCACCAATACCACTACAGTTATTAGCTGCCCGGAGACAGGTGCAAGTGTTACGGCCACGGGTGATACCGGCGCGACACAATTCTCGCTCAGCACCCTAAATATTAAATCGCAGACAGCCCACTTGACATTTACCTCAACAGGAAGTTCTAAAACCGCTGTCGCTCTGACAACCTTTACTATCTATCTCGTTGAAGACATCGCTGATGAAGAGCCGACCATCTCCCAATCCACAGGTAGTTTCTCCGGCACTGGCTCATATCACAATACGTGGACATCGACTTCAGACAATCCAACTGTAACGTTTACTTCCAACTACAACAATATGCAGTGGGACACAAACAACAGGCTTCGGATGTTCGGGCAAGTCAATAGCAATGACAATAAGTCATATACCATTTCCTTGCCTGCGGGTTATGCCATCACCGACTTCCACTTCACGTTTGCAAGCGAATGTAACGAGCCTATCACCGTCGCTTGTGGCGATGTCTCGCTCACTGTGGAAGCTAACGCATCAGGGACTTTTAGTGTCACGAATGTGAACCGCCGCACCGCAACATTCGTCATCACATCTCCAACGGCAAGTAATAGCACTGCGTTCATCAATACCCCCGGCATCTACGTCACGCTTGTTCCTGTCACAGCGGAGATGGTGAGCGTGCAGAACGCGGAAGGCACGGTGCGCACGCAGTTCATCACACCCTACAACACCACGCCGACCGTTCCCGCCTCGCAAAGTTACAGCCCGCTCGTGACCTACGCCGAAGCTGTACACGACGCTGACGCCTACACCTGGACCATCACCTATACCCCCGTCAACCCCACTTCCTATCCCGCCGCTACGGGCGACACCGAAGACTACACGGGCTGGTTCTACGCAAGGGTGCGCGGCGACCGCTTTATGCAGTACAACCCGCTGGCCGACACGCGCGACGACTATAGCCACTACGACACCGACCAGTTCCTCTACTTCGGTCCCGAAATGCAGTGGGCGCTCATCGGAGACCCCTATGAGAGCGTGCAGATCGTGAACCGCAAAGCGGGCGAAGGACGCTTCCTCTCGCGTAACGATAGGAGCAACACCGACGACAACGTGCACCTGCACCTCGTCAGCGGCAGTGCCGATGCCTTCACCGTGTCGCCCACCGCAACCGGCTTCCTGCTGAAACTTGTAGGCGAAGATGCTTGGCTCAACGACGTGGGCGGCGGTGGATATAACGCCGAAGACCAGTCGCGTCTCTACGGTGGCCCCGGCCTCAAGCGTGAGAACGGTTCCACCGACCAAGGCTCCACGTGGCTCTTTACGGCAGCCGACGACAACGATGCCGTGAACGCCCTGAGTGACTTCGTGCGCTACACCGACGACGATAATGTAGACCACATTGCCAACTATGTGGCCAGTGCTTGCTACGATGAGATACAAGCCTACTTCCCCGCAGCTTTCCACCACTATGGTGCAGTGAACGACTTCCCCGACGAGGCTACCCGCAACAAATTCGAGACGGAGTTCAAAAAGCTGGCTGGCACAGCCTACACAGGCAACGAGACGGGTAGCTTCCCAAATGCCTGGGACAACTACTACAGCCAAGTGTCTACCACGACTTACCGCGACTTCGCACGCCGCCTGCGCGCCAGTCTCGCCACCATCCAAGACGGCCACAACTACGTCCTCGTCAATATGAAGACAGACAAGGCGTTAGGCTATAATGACGGCACCTTCACACGAGGCTACACTTCCAGTTCCACGACCTACACCTTCAACCAGACCGACGTAGAGGCTCTCTCCGTGGTGTGGACGGCAGGTGTGGGTGAGGATGGTGTCACACATCCTACGCTCAGTGCAGGTTCGCTTTATCTGCCCAACGACGACTTGAAGATGGTCGATGCGCCGACCCAACTCTTCGTTGACTTCTTCCCGTGCAAAATCGGTATTGGCCAGATGGGACGCGGTACTTTGCGCTCCGTCGGCGACGACGTAGGACTGACGCCCGACGCACTTTCGGAGTCCGCCAACCGCTTCGCATACGGTAAGGACGATGCCCGCTGGTATATGATTCCCGCCTCAAGTTTCGTGATGAACATCAAGGCCAACGGGCTTGGCGGTCGCAGTTTCGCCACCTACTATGCACCCTTTGATGCCACTATTGTGACCGAAGGCACTACGGCCTATATCCTCGCCTCGGCCTCCGACATCAGCGAGGAGAAGAACGAGTGCTACCTCACGCAGTACCGCACCGTCGGCCAAGTTATCCCCAAGGGCGTGCCCGTAGTGCTTATCAACACGAACGAGGAAACAGCTATCGCTATGCGCCCGCTCGCAGCCAACACCGGCGAGGCCGCACCCGAGGCCAACCTCCTCGGTGGCGTATACAACACCGTGATGCAAGAAGCTTCGTGGTACAACGACCACTACACCTTCGGAAAATCTAACGTAACGGGGCTCCCCGGCTTCTACAAGTATGTGGGCAGCGACTACTCGTTCCCCGCCAACCGCTGCTACAGCGAAGTGCCCGCAGGCTCCAGCATCCGTGGCTTTGCTCTCGTGGTGGACGACACCGTTACCGGTGTCACCGTGGGAGACTTGTTCGATGACCAACCCACCGAGGTCTTCGACCTGCAAGGACGCCGCGTGGCTCGTCCCGTCAAGGGCGGCGTCTACATCGTGAACGGTAAGAAAGTGTATGTGAAATGATGAAAGCCCGAAACGCCATGAAACACTACATTTCCCCCGCCGCTCGCGTCATCAACATGCTCCCCATCAGCCCGCTCTTTGAAAACACTGTCGGTCACGGCGGTGGCGGCACCACAGATAAATGGACGCGCAGGGGCGAGGCCGATATTGAGCAAGACAGCCCCTTCCGCTTTGACTGGGAGTGACCGCGCTTCGCCTACTCCATATTATATAATATGTACCTCTATAACCACATCGGGTGCACCTGCTTGCAGGCGCACCCGATGTGTGTTTAGTCTGTATACAGAAAGTCAGAAGAGCGGGAGGAGGTCGGAGTTGAGATACTCTTCAAGCGGCACGCCGCCTGTGCCGCAGGTAAACGCTTTTGAGAGAGGTGATAAGTGGCGATGTACTTGGCCTTGCCGTTATCGCGTATGGGGAGCGGAGAATGGCGCGCTGCTCAAAGTCTGTACTCTTCGCGCAACAGGCGGGAAAGTTTGGCTGCGCCAGTTGTGGCGAGGTGGTCGGGGTCGAAAAAGTCTTGTTCGCAGAATTGCGGGGCAGCACTGAAGTCGAGAACAAGCGTGCCGGGCATGTTCCTGAACTCATCAAGCGTGGCAGCCACGCTGTCTTGCAACCATCCGGCCAGCGCCTGGCGATAAAGGGTGTGTACGGGCGTGTTGATCAGCACGAATCGTAGGCCATTTTCGTGGCAAGTGCGGTAAATGCGGCGCAGTGCGGCACGGTTGTCGGCCACGTGCCCACGTCCGTAGGTCAAATGTTGCGCTGCGCGTTTGCTACAAGCATCGGGCGATGTCGCATCGAGGGCTTTCCGTTCCAGCGTATAGCCGCAATACCAGCCATTGCGGTCGGTTTCAGGGTCGGTGCGTTTATAGCGCAAGGCGGCCAGTTGCAGTTTCACGCCCTCCCAGTCGGCTATCAAGAAGGCAAAGCGTGGCCATGTCCCGATACGCTGCCCACCTAAATGTGTATAAAGGTTGTAGTATGTGCAGCGGAAACTCTCGCTGCCTTCGCACAGCGGCGGGTCGGCCAGTATCGCTGCGTCGGCTCCTACTACCACGTTGTGCAACCGGGGCATTTTGGGAAGCAGCGCGTCGAGCAACATCGCGTCTATGTCGGACGTCTGCGAAACCCCGGCCATATTGAAACCCCGCGTACCGAGACTGTCGGGGCGTATGCCCATCAGCGTGTGCGACGCGCCGAGTACAAGCGTTTCTACGCTGTCGGCAACAGTGCGCATGGCGGCCTCCTTCGGGCGGTACATGTTGGGCATACGGCGCAGTCCCCACTCCGCCCCAACAGCAAGCAGGACGACGGGGAGCGCAAACAGTATGGTGCGCACGGCGGCGCGGTGGCATTTCAGAAAAACAAGCATAGGTACGGTTTGGACATAAACCGCTGCAAATTTAACCATGAAAAGGCGCGTTGCGGGCGATATTTGTGTTTTTTCTTCCATAATAGCTCCCCGCTTTCCCCTTTGCGCTCGCCTTGCAGTATCTTTGCCCATAAGCGAAGATACGCTGCGGCTCGGCAAAGCAAAAAACGCTTCGCGCTTTTCCCCTTTGCGCTCGCCTTGCAGTATCTTTGCGCAAAAGCGAAGATACGCTGCGGCTCGGCAAAGCAAAAAACGCTTCGCGCTTTTCCCCTTTGCGCTCGCCTTGCAGTATCTTTGCCCTGACTTTCAGCGATTCTGCGAATATATGCATACGTTCCAGCAACTTCGCAAGGCGGCCAAGAGGGTGGGGGAGGACGCCCCTGCCGTGCGCATCGCCCTTTGCGGCGACACCGCCACGCAACTGCTCGCCACCGCCCTGCGTGGCGAGGGTGCGCTGCGCGGACTCTGCCCGCAGCTCTTCGAGGCCGACTACGACCAGGTGGAGCAGCAACTCCTCCAGCCCCACAGTGCGCTCCACCGGTTCGGCGCGCACTATGTGGTGCTCTACCGCTCCGTGCGCCGCTTCGCCGCCCGCCACGCCGCGCTCCCCACGGAAGCACAGGCCAACTTGGCCGACGACTACCTGCAACTCGTCCGCGACGCCCTCGCCATGCCGCAGATGCAAGGGCGCACGCTCATCGTCCTCAACCTGCCCGACGCGGACGACGGCGTATACGGCGGCTACGCCTCCAGCGTCCCCGCCTCGCTCCTCAGCCAGGTGCGCTGCTTCAACGCAGGTTTGCAGGCACTGGCCGCCGAGAACCCCGCGTTGCGCGTCTGCGACGTCGCCATGCTCCAAGCCCGCATAGGCCGCGACGCCCTGTTCGACGACGCCGTCTACGCCACCACCGAACTGGAGTTCTCCCTCACGGCCCTGCCCCAGGTGGCCGCCCTTATATATAATACGGTGTGCGCCGCGCGCGGCAGCCTCCGCAAGGTACTCGTCACCGACCTCGACAACACCCTGTGGGGCGGTGTCGTGGGCGACGACGGATGGGAGGCGTTGCAGATAGGCCACCACCTCGGCATCGGGCGCGTCTACACCGAACTGCAGCAGTGGATGAAGAAACTCGTGCGGCGCGGCGTCATCCTCTGCGTCGTGTCAAAGAACGACGAGGCCGTGGCGCGCCTGCCTTTCGAGCACCACCCCGACATGGTGCTGCGCCTCGACGACGTGGCCGTCTTCCAGGCCAACTGGGACACCAAGGCCGACAACATCCTGCGCCTCGCCGAAATCCTCCACATCGGTACCGACCAGATGGTATTCCTCGACGACAACCCCTTCGAGCGCGCCATTGTGCGCGAGGGCGTGCCGGGCATCGCCGTCCCCGAACTCGACGCCGACCCCGCCCGCTGGCTGTCGCAACTCAGCGCCTCCGGGCTTTTCGAGACCGCCGCCGTCTCCTCCGCCGACGCCGCCCGCACCCGCCAGTACCGCGAGGAGGCCGCCCGCGTAGCCACGCGCCGACGCTTCGAGGGCGAAGACGACTTCCTCGCCTCGCTCCAAATGCGCGCCACCGTCGAGGGACTGACGCCCTTCAACCTGCCCCGCGCCGCACAGCTCACCCAGCGCAGCAACCAGTTCAACCTGCGCACCGTGCGCTACACCGAGGCCGCCCTCTCCCTCCTGGCCGCCGACGAGCGCGCCGTGCCGCTCTGCTTCAGCCTGGCCGACCGTTTCGGCGACGCCGGGCTGGTCAGCGTCGTCATCCTGCGGCGCACCGATGCCGACACGCTTTTCATCGACACCTGGCTGATGTCGTGCCGTGTGCTGCGGCGCGGCATGGAGCAGTTTGTGGCCAACACCCTTGTGGCCACCGCCCGCCGCCTCGGCGCGCGGCGCATCGAGGGCGAGTACCTCCCCACGGCCAAAAACGCTATGGTCGCTGGCCTCCTCCCCTCCCTCGGCTTCCGTCCCGTCCCCGCCGCCACTACCGCCCGCTTCACCCTCGACGTCAGCGCGTACAGCGAGCAACCTTGCCATATCTCGTGATTTCTTACTCCTTATCTATATGCCCACCCCCGACATCTATTCCCGCCTGACCGCCGTGTTTCGCGACGTCTTCGACGACGACGCGCTGACACTCACCCCCGCCACCTCCGCCGCCGACATTGACGAATGGGACAGCCTCAGCCACGTCCAGCTCATCGTAGCCGTCGAGCAGGAGTTCGGCCTGCGCTTCACCAGCCGCGAAATCCTCCGCTGGCAGAACGTCGGCGAAATGGCCGAAGCCATCGCTGCCAAACTCAACGCCTGATTTCCCCGATGCCGCCCCGCCTGCGCAATCCCCTCCTGCTGCTCGCGTCCTACGCCGTCTACTGGCTGCTCGACGCGCGCTGCCTGTGGCTGCTCGTCGCCGCCACAGCGGTGGCATACGCCTTGGGGCTGGCCATCGAGCGCGCCTTGCAATCCGGCCGCGAACGCCTTGCCAGCGCGCTCACCACGCTGGGCGTCACCGCCGCCGTGGCGTTGCTCGTCGCCTTCAAGTACCTGGACTTCTTCGCCGCCGAGGCCGCCGCCCTGCTCGGCGTGCTGGGCGTCAAGGCCACGTGGACAGCATTGCACCTCGTGCTGCCCGTCGGTCTTAGTTTCTATACGTTCAAACTCATCAGCTACCTCGTCGAAATCCACCGCACGCACCTTGCCGCCGAGCGCGATGCCGTGGCTTTCGCCGCCTACGTGGCTTTCTTCCCCACCATACTGGCCGGCCCCATCGACCGCCCCGCCGCCTTTCTGCCCCAGCTCCGCGCGCCTTGGCGCCCCTGCGCCGCCGACCTAGCCGCAGGCTTCCGCATGGCGTTGTGGGGAGCGGTGATGAAAGTCTGCGTGGCCGACCTCCTCGCTCCGCTCACCGACAGCGTGTGGGCCGACGGCGGCGCGACGGCGGCAGGGTGGGCCTTCCTGCTCTACCCCGTGCAGATGTACGCCGACTTCAGCGGCTACTCGCTGATGGCCATCGGCGCGGGGCGCGCCCTGGGCTTCAAGGTGGCCGCCAACTTCAACCGCCCCTTCCTGGCCCGCAACGTGGCCGAATACTGGCGGCGATGGCACATGTCGCTCACGGGCTGGATCACCGACTATGTCTTCATCCCGCTCAACCTGCACTGGCGCGACGCCGGCAGGGTGGGGCAGGCCGCCGCCGTCACGGTGAACCTCGTCGTCATCGGCCTGTGGCACGGCGCCAACTGGACCTACCTGCTCTTCGGCCTCTACCACGCCGCCCTGTTCCTGCCGCTCATCCGCAGCGGTGCCTTCGCGCGGCGCAAGAAGTTCCGCGCCGCCCGCTGGGGCTTGCCCTCGCGCGCCGACGCGGGACGAATGGCGCTGACCTACCTGCTCGTGGCCGTCGCCTTTGTGCTGTTCCGCGCCCCCACCGTCGGTGCTGCCCTCGGCTTTTTCGCCCACCTCGCCACCGCCGCTGCCTTCGCACCGCCCGCCGTGGCCGGGTTCCGCCTGCTCTACGTTGGTTTCGCCGTCGCCGCGCTGGCTTGGGAATACGTCGCCCGCGACCGCGCCTGCCCCCTCGACTTCGCCGCCCACGGGCTGCTGCGCCACCGCGCCGCGCGCTGGGCCGTCTACTACGCCCTGCTCGCCCTCCTCTACACCCACGCCTCCGGCCCCGCCGTCCCCGCCTTCATCTACACCCAGTTCTGAAGGTGTTGTGTGCCTTTCCTTTGCATCGCAATAAAAGAATACCCACGGATTGCACCCGTTCGCGCAATCCGTGGGTATTCTTTTATCGCTTGTGCGGTGTTGTGCCTCACTCCGTCGTCATCTTGTAGAACGAGCGGTAGACGAAGTAGAGGGCCAGGGTCACGAAGGCGACGCCCACCCAGGGAGCCACAGCGCGGAAGCTGGGGCTGATGGCAATCTCCATGGCCAGCACGCCGAAGAGCGTCGTGAACTTGATGATGGGGTTGAGCGCCACGCTGCTGGTGTCCTTGTAGGGGTCGCCCACGGTGTCGCCCACGACGCTGGCGTCGTGCAGGTCGGTGCCTTTGGCTTGCAGGTCGACCTCCACCACCTTCTTGGCGTTGTCCCACGCGCCGCCCGCATCGGCCATGAACACGGCCTGGAAGAGGCCGAACACGGCAATGGCAATGAGGTAGCTCACGAAGAGGCACACCGCCGCGTCGCCGCCGATGCTTGCGGGCGATGACAGGCAGGCGAAGCCCAGGGCGAAGCAGAAGATGGCGATGAAGATGTTGATCATGCCGCGCTGCGCATACTCGGTGCAGATGCGCACCACCTCCTGGCTCTTAGCGGTGTCGGCCTTCTTGGGCGCGGAGGTGTCGAGTTTGATGTTGCGCTTGATGAACTCCACGGCGCGGTTGGCGCCCGTGGTGACGGCCTGCATCGAGGCGCCGGTGAACCAGAAGACGACGCAGCCGCCCAGGATGAAGCCCAGGATGCTGTAGGGGTTCAGCAGGTTGAGCACGGCGGCTGGGTCGATGCCCAGCGTTTGCTGGATGAGCAGGATGAGCGAGAAAATCATTGTCGTCGAGCCGGCCACGGCGGTGCCGATGAGCACGGGTTTGGCCGTTGCCTTGAACGTGTTGCCCGCGCCGTCGTTGGCCTCAAGGTAGTACTTGGCCTTTTCCCAGTCGGGCTTGAAGCCGAACTGCTCCTCAATCTCGCGCTCGGCCTGCTCCTTGTTGTCCTCAATGAGCGACAGCTCGTAGACCGACTGTGCGTTGTCCGTCACGGGGCCGTAGCTGTCGACGGCGATGGTCACGGGACCCATGCCGAGCATACCGAAGGCCACGAGGCCAAAGGCGAAGATGCTGTAGTACTGGCCGAAGATGTCCACCATTCCGAACTGGTTGGAAGCGACATAGGCCAGCAGCATCAGGATGAAGAACACGAAGCCCGTCCAGAAACTGCCGAAGTTGCCGCTCACGAGACCGCTAAGGATGTTGAGCGACGCACCGCCCTGGCGCGACGTGTTGACCACTTCGCGGACGTGGGTGCTGCCGGGCGACGTGTAGAGTTTGGTGAACTCGGGGATGAGGGCCGCGCCCAGCGTGCCGCAGCTGATGATGGCACTGAGGCCCAGCCAGTACGCCCCGCCCAGGTCGCGCAGCAGGAAGTAGCTCGCGGCGAACGTGGCGGCGATGCTCAGCAGCGATGTGATCCAGACGAGGCTTGTCAGCGGTTTCTCGAAGTCGAGGTCGTCGGCGTTGGCATAGCGCGCGCGGCTGATGGCGTTGTTGATGTAGTAGGCCACGACGCTGGCCACGACGCCCAGGATGCGCATCACGAAAATCCACACGAGCAGCTGCACCTGGAACTGCGCCGGTACGGCCAGCAGGATGAAGCTCACCAGCGCCACGCCCGTCACGCCGTAGGTCTCGAAACCGTCGGCGGTGGGGCCGATGGAGTCGCCGGCGTTGTCGCCCGTGCAGTCGGCAATGACGCCCGGGTTGCGCGGGTCGTCCTCGCCGATTTTGAAGACCACCTTCATCAAGTCGCTGCCGATGTCGGCAATCTTGGTGAAGATGCCGCCCGCGATGCGCAGCGCGCTGGCGCCCAGGCTCTCGCCGATGGCGAAGCCGATGAAGCAGCTGCCCGCCAGGTCGCCCGGCATGAACAGCAGGATGCAGAGCATCAGCACCAGTTCCACGCAAATGAGCAGCACGCCGATGCTCATGCCCGCCGACAGGGGGATGCCCAGCAGGTCGAGCGGGCGGCGGCGCAGCGCGGCGAACGCCATACGCGAGTTGGCGTGCGTGTTCATCCGCACACCGTACCACGCCACGGCGTATGAGCCCAGCACGCCGACCACCGTCCAGCCCAGGATGAGCAGCACGGAAGACCACGCCATCCGCTCCAGCACGCCGAAGTACAAGGCCACGGCCAGGGCGATGAAGGCGAAGAGCAGGCCCAGGAACTTGCCTTGCTGGCGCAGGTAGGTGGAGCACGTCTTGAAGATGACGCCGCCGATTTCGAGCATCGACGCATGGGCTTTCAGGCTGCGCACCTTGCGGTACTGCCAGTAGCCGAACAGCATTCCGAGCAGCACGACGGCGAAGCCCCAATAAAGTATGCCCGTGGCCTCGTTGTCGGCGAAGCCCTCGGGCATTTTCAGGTTAGCCTCGCTGGCCGCCATCACGGACGGCAGCAACGACAAAGGCATAACTGTGAATAGCTTTTTCAAAACTGTTGTCACAACAAAAAAGGGTTTAGATGTTACCAGTTAGTTTTGTATATCAAATACAAAGGTAATAATAACTCCCAAATGCTGTTCATTTTGTCGCAAATATGTGCAAGATATTTGCAGCGGCTTTGCATTTTGGCCTGTTGCAGCAGTTGTTTTTAGCAAAATGGCTTCAAACTTTTGGCGTGAAAGCCCCAATTCTCTCCCGAAGCGGCTTAAATCTCCAAACTAAGGCTTAATTTGGCGAAACTAAGCCTAAGTTTGGCGAAATTAAGCCTTAGTTTGTACAAATTAAGCCTAAGTTTGGAGATTTGTGTGGGCGTAGAAACTTTTTGTGTGGGTTTGCGTGCGATTGCTGTGGGTTTTCGTTTTGTTTTTTTGCGGATTTGCGTGAACCCGATCGCTTGTGGGAGACGCTTTCAGCGTCTGTCATAGGGTGCTTGCCTGCCGCAGGTGCGCTCCGTTGCACTTCGCGTACCTGCGGTTACAGAGGGGGTGACGCTTTCAGCGTCAAAACGTCGGTCCATCGTCTGAGAAGTTTTAGCGGACATCATAATATATAAAATACTGCATCGGGAAAAGTGGAAAACGCGGAGCTAAGGAAACGGTGTAAAGACGCTGGAAGCGTCTTCCTCTCTGTAACTGTAGGTACGCGTAGTGCAACGGAGCGCACCTACAGGGGACGGGTTGCATCTGAACGCACGCTGAAAGCGTGCCCCACAAGCGACGGGGTGGCCTGTTCCCCAAGAAAAACGACGAGATACGGACAAAAAGATTCTTTACAAGCGTTTAGATTTTGCACAGTCGTTGGCCAAAGTGTGCAAAATGTGTGTTGCAGTTTGCAAATACGGGGGTAAAAACGTGCGGTTGCTTAACATTTCTTAATTTTTGCGCACAAAAAGTTTTCGTGTGTGCAGTCTGCCACTACTTTTGCCGCCGTTTGAAACAATTTACAAGCGATTTAGGAAAAATGAAAAAGACTTCACTCATCGCCGCCGCGCTTCTCGCCGCCGGTTTCTCCACGACGCGTGCGGGCGGTTTCCTTACGAACACCAACCAGAGCGCCTATTTCCTGCGTTTCCCCGCCATGGAGGCGATGTTCAACGTAGAGAGCGCGTACTACGGCCCTGGCGCTATCGGCTTCCTCGCTCCCGGGTGGCACTTGTCGGTCAATAACCAGAGCGCGTTCCAGACGCGCACGGTCGTGACCACCTTCGGCCCCTACGCTTACGGCAACGGGCCGTTCTACAGCGGCAACGGCGGCAACGGCATCAGTTCGCGCCGCTACAAGGGTACGGCCTCGGCGCCCGTGCTGCCCAGTCTGGACCTCGGCTATGTGAACGGACGCTGGTTCGGCTCGTTCCACTTCGGCGTGATAGGCGGTGGCGGAAAGTGCGAGTTCAAGAACGGACTCGGTTCCTTCGAGGGAATCGTTTCTGTGGTGCCTTCGGCCTTGAACGGCATCACGAAAGCCCTCGGCGTGGGGGATATACTCGAAAACAGCTACGGCTTGAACACGTATATGCGCGGCCGGCAATATTATTTCGGCGCACAAATCGGTCTTGGCTACCGTCTGAGCGACAACCTCGCCGTGAGCCTTGGCGGCAGATTGGTCTACGCCACGAGCAACTACAAGGGCTATGTGCACGACATCACGCTAATTCCGTCTGCAAGCCCGCTGACCGCTGCCGGACTGCTGCAAGCCGGACAGCCCACGGATGTGAGCACGCTTGTGGCCGCGCTGGGCGCTGTGCTTCCCGAGAGCCAGCGCCCGGCACTGGCACGGCTGGGCAGCATGGTGAGTTCCGTCGACGTGAACTGCGACCAAACAGGCTGGGGATTCGCTCCCGTCGTGGGCCTGGCCTACCAAAACGGTGCGCTGCGCGTCGGAGCGCGCTACGAGTTCAAGACGCGCCTGCGCCTCAAGAACAACTCGAACGTCACGTCCGAGCAAGCTGCGCTGCTGACCAACTTGGCCGAGTTCGAAGACGGGCGCAGCGTGCCCGGCGACATTCCCGCCCTGCTCGGCGTGGGCGTGGCCTACGACTTCACCCCGCGCCTGCATGCCGCCATCAGCGGACACTATTACTTTGACAAGGACGCGCACCAGTTTGAGAACAAGCAGAAAAACCTTAACGGCAACACGTGGGAGGTGCTTGCGGGTGTGGAATACGATTTCACCGACCGATTTTCGGCCTCTGTGGGCGGACAGTCCACCAACTACGGCCTGGGCAAAAGCATGAAGTACGTGAGCGACCTCAGCTTCGTCACCAGCAGTTATTCGCTGGGCGCAGGCGTCAAGGTGAAGCTTTCGGACAAGGCCGACCTGAACCTGTCGTACTTCAAGACGTTCTACTACAGCACCACCAAGACACAGGACGACTACAACGGCACTGCCGCCACCCTTACGCGCATTGCCGGCGTGGCCGGGCAGGCCGGAATCCTCGACGCCGCGAAGACGGCGGCTGTGGCGCAAGACGTGCAGACGAAAGCGGCAGCGGGTGCCTTCGGCAGCAGCGAGCGTTTCGACCGCACCAACGACGTGATAGGCGTCGGCGTGACCTTCCACTTCTGAGCGGGAGCGGCGCGCAGCGACACCGAGACGGGCATACAATGGCCTGCAAGCGCCTTTGACAAGGCGGAAACAAGATATTTGTAACTCAGGCTTGCGCCGAGGTTACTGGTACGCGGCAGCGCAAGTCTGAAAACAAGTTTTCGGCTTGCGCCGCCCTCGTTTTTTCGTACTTTTGCAGGCGGAAAACAACCCCCTAATCCCACCGCTTATGGAAAGCCTCGCACCGCTGATGTCCGACCTGGCCTTGATACTGATTACTGCCGGTCTGGCCGCCATCCTGTTCAAACGCCTGGGCCAGCCGCTCGTGCTGGGATACATCGTGGCGGGCTTCCTCGTGGGTCCCCACTTCTCGTTCGTGCCGTCAATCGTCGACGGCGAGTCGCTGCACCACTGGGCCGACATCGGCGTCATCTTCCTGATGTTCTCGCTGGGGCTGGAGTTCTCGTTCAAGAAGATACTCTCGATGGGAGCCAAGCCCATTGTGGCGGCCTGCCTCGTGATGCTGTTCATGATCAGTGTGGGCAGCGGCGTGGGGCGCGTCTTCGGGTGGGGAGGCATGGACAGCATGTTTCTGGGCGGTATGCTCGCCATGTCAAGCACCACCATAATATATAAGGCGCTTGACGAACTGGGCCTGAGGCGCAAGCGTTTCGCGGGCGAGGTGCTGAGCGTGCTGATATTGGAGGACATTCTGGGCATCCTGCTCATGGTGGTGCTCAGCGCGCTGGCCGTGAGCCAGAAGTTCGAGGGCACGCAGCTGGTGGTGAGCCTGCTGAAACTGGGCTTCACGCTGGCCCTGTGGCTCATCGTGGGGCTCTACGCCGTGCCGCTGTTCCTGCGCGCCACGAAGCGTTGGCTCAACTCCGAGACGCTGCTGCTGGTCAGCGTGGGTATGTGTTTCGTGATGGTGGTCGTCGCCGCGCAGGCGGGCTACAGCACGGCCTTCGGCGCCTTTATGATGGGCAGCATCCTGGCCGAGACGCTCGCCGCCGAAAAGATTGAGCACCTGCTCTCGCCCCTCAAGGACCTGTTCGGCGCCGTCTTCTTCGTCAGCGTCGGTATGTTGGTGGACCCCGCCATACTGGTGCAGTACTGGCTGCCCATCCTGGTCATCACGGTGGCCGTCGTCGTGGGGCAGGCCGTGCTGGGCACGAGTGCCTTCGTCATCAGCGGCCAGAGCCTCAAGGTGGCCTTGCAATGCGGCTTCTCGCTGGGCCAGATCGGTGAGTTCGCCTTCATCATCGCCGCGCTGGGCGTGTCGCTGGGCGTGACGAGCGATTTCCTCTATCCTGTGGTCGTGGCGGTGAGCATCGTCACGACGTTCCTCACGCCCTACATGATGCGCGCCGCGACGCCCGCCTACGGGCTGGCCGAGCGCGTGCTGCCGGGCGTGCTGGTGACGCGGCTGAAGAAGCGCGGCGCGGAGGCTTCGGACGCCGG
>JAGBKI010000045.1 GCA_017933995.1 Bacteroidaceae bacterium
CGCTCCACGACCTCGCCACGCGCCTCGCCGCCCGCGCCCACCTGCCGCAGGAGACCGCCCTGCAGCTCGCCGCGCAACTCTTCGGCACGCTCCACGAGGGACTGCAAGCGGACGGCTTCGCCAGCCTGACGGGTCTCGGCACGTTCCGCGTAGAACCCGCCCAGGACGGCGCGCAGCCGCAGACGCTCTTCGCCCCCGACGATGAACTCGCCGCCCTTGCCAACCGCCCCTTCGCCGAACTGCCCGAGGTGGAACTCTCGCCCGACACCGACCTGCGCGAACTCGAAGCCATCAACGCCGAGTTCGCGCCCGAGGAACCCGCCTCCGAACCTCCCGCCGAAGAACCCGCCGCCGCGCCAGTGGAAGAAGAACCGACCGAAAGCACCGAGGATACGACGCCAGTTGGAGCGCAGGCGTCCTCGGCTGCGACCGACGGAACTTTCATTGAAGAAAAAGAGGACGAAGACGAAGGTGAGTTTGGTGACTTTGTTGAGGTAGACGACATCGAGGATCCCGACGGCGGCCCCGGCTCCTCCGCTTCGCCCTCCCGTCCCTCCCGTCCCCGCTGGCAGATAGTCGCCTCCGTACTTGTTCCCGTTGCCGTGCTTGCCGCCGTTCTCGCCCTCGTCTTTACGGGCGGCGGCGACACCGCCGAAACGACCGCCGACGTGCCAGCCGCCGACACCCTTGTGGCCAAGGCCGACACCGTCGCCGTCGACACCGCCCGCACCCAGCGTTTCGTGCTCAACGACCCCAGCGAGGTCTACACCCACTTCGTCACCGACGGCACTATGGACGAACACACCATCGTCTACGGCGACATACTCGAACACCTCGCCCGCCACTACTACGGCAACCCCTATTTCGTGAAGTACATCATCGAGTACAACAACCTCCCCGCAAACGGCTACACGGATGTCGGCACTGTGCTCAAAATTCCGCGCCTCAAGCGCAAAACCGACTTGGGGAAGAGCAAAGACTAAGCCCCCTAAAAACCAAGGCATTTACCATAAAAACCGCGTTCTTTTAGTTTAAGAGAACGCGGTATTTGTTTGAAATACAGCAAATAACAGATGTAGAAAATTTTAAGTCCGCAAAAAAACGCGAGCAAAGCCACTTTTTTCTGCCCTGTGGGCTTTTTGTTAAGGTTTTTTGGCCTATTTTTGTGGCATGTTTGACGTTTCAAGACATCTTCGCTCCCTTTTGCTTGAGCATAACTGCGTGATTATTCCCGACTTAGGCGGATTTGTTGCACAATACGTGCCAGCCCGCTTCGACGCAGAAAGCCAAAAGTTCTTTCCACCGACCCGTAAAGTGGCCTTCAACGCCGCGCTGACGATGAACGACGGCCTGCTGGTTCAGTCGCTGATGCAGGTGTACGACTCCACGTTCCCCGAAATGCAGCGCGTGGTGGAAGACAAAGTAGCCGACATCAAGGACAGTCTTTTCACTGACGGCGCTTACGACATCCCTGGCGTGGGTCGGCTCACCGTAAACCTTGAAGGCTCGCCCGTTTTCGAGCCTGCTCTGGACGACATTGCTTCGCCCGCGCTCTACGGCCTTGAGTATATCGACGCTGCGCCCGCTGCGAAGCCGCAGGAGGCCATCAGTCTGACACGCGGCCTTGTGCGCCGCGAAGCAGGTGGTTACGTGGTGCGCATCAACCGCCATGTGGCCAACTTGGCAGCCGCAGCCGTTGCCGCAGTGTTCTGTTTCTTCACATGGACAGCGCCTGCCGCCGACACGACTGGCCAGCCCGCTCAGGCCAAACTGTTCTCGACCGAACTTTTTGCCACAATGGCACCCACCGCAACCGAAGAGGCCGCGCCCCAAGAGGAGGCCGTAGAGCAGGAATCGGCAACCGAGGAGGCCGAAGCAGCTCAAGAAACGACGGAAACCACGGTGGTCACGCCCGAATCCGCCCCCTACACCATTGTGCTGGCTCAGGGTCTGAACGAAAGCCTTGCCGCGCTGCTTGTGGAGCGGTTGCAGAAAGCCGGACTGGCCGAGGGGCGCGCTGTGGCCGAAGGAAAATACACCGCCGTGCGTTACGGCAGTTTCCAGACCTACGACGAGGCGCTCCGTTTCCTTCAGGCGCAAAAGCAACACGCTGACTTTGCGCAGGCGTGGGTCTATAAACTTCCGCAATAAACGCTACGGCGTTTCCCCGATAATAAGATTGGTGAATACGGCGCGGGACAAGGGTTAAAGCCTTTGCCCCGCGCCACTTTTTTGCGCCCAGCCGAACGAAGTTTCGGTGCCTATAGGCCGATTTTATGCTTTCATCATATTGCACAGACGCATATAATAATACGGAGCAAGGCTTTCATGAAAATTTCATAAGCCAAAGAATTTTTTCTTTAAGCCAAAGAAAATTTTCTTTGGCTTAAAGAAAAAATTATTCAGGCCATAAAAAAGTTGTGGAAAGCCACGAGGATGGACAGCGGCCAAGCAAGTTTGGCGGCACGGGGAACGGCGGACAGTGGGGAGGGGAAAAGGGGCGGCGGAGAGGGGAAAGGATACGGCGGAGCAAGGAAGCAAGGACAGTGGAGGTGGGAAGGAGGCGGTGGAACAGATAAGCGAGGACGGTGGAGAGGGGAAGAAGGCGGTGGAACGGTGGGAGCGGGAAGAAGGCAGCGGAAAGCGGGGACGGTGAGAGTGGGAAGCGGGTGGCGGCGGGGCGAGAAGAAGGGTGATTCAGAGCGGAAAAAGGATGCGACGGAGCGGGGAAAAGCGGGCGGCGGAGCAGCATCCGACGGCGGCGCAACAAAGTTTAACAAGCGTTTTCGCCCGCGCGGTTTTACGGTTTGCCCGCATTGTGTTATTTTTGCCCCCTGAAAAATCAAAGGCAGCCGCATTCGTTGAGAAAAGCGCTCTACATAGTGTTTGCCATGCTCGTCTCGCTCAATGCTTGGACGGGCATTGTCAGCGTTGGCAAGAACAAGCGCGCCACGGTGTCCGCTACACCTGCGCCCCCGCCGCCACCCGTCCGGCCTGCCGCCCCCCTACCCTTTCCTCCGCCGCCTGTGCCTTCGCCTGTGGACTCGCTCACCGACTCCACACTCAATGCCGCCGACTCGGCCTACTTTGCGCACTTTGACCAGCGTGTAGCGAGGCGCGACAGTCTGCGTCCCACGCTGTCCGACACGGCTCGCGCCGACACCATCGCCGCCGACAGCCTCAAAAAACCGCGCACGGCGGGCATTGAAGCCCCCGTCCACTACACCGCTGCCGACTCTATGGTTTACGATGCCGAGACGGGGCTGATTTACCTCTACGGCAAGGCCAACGTGAAGTACCAGAACATGGAACTACAGTCGGCAGCCATCCGCATGAATATGGACAGCAGCACCGTTCATGCCCTCGCAGCGCGCGACAGCGTGGGCGAACTCTCCGACAAGCCCACGTTCCACCAGGGCAATGACGAGTACGTCAGCGAGGAAATGGCTTTCAACTTCAGGAGCAAGCGCGGATTTATCGAGAACGTCTCTACCACGCAAGGCAATGGCTTTGTGCAGGCCGCCGAAAGCAAGCGCGACAGCGACGGCGTGGTCTACATGCAGCACGGCACCTACACCACGTGCGACGCCGAGCACCCCCACTTCTATATCGCCTTGTCGCGCGCCAAACTGCGCCCCGGCAAGGAAGTCGTGTTCGGCCCGGCCTATCTTGTCGTAGAGGACGTGCCGCTGCCGCTGGCCATTCCCTACGGTTTCTTCCCCTTCAACAAAAAATACAGTTCGGGCTTCATCATGCCCAGCTACGGCGACGAGACGGCGCGCGGATTCTACCTGCGCGACGGCGGATACTACTTTGCGCTGAGCGACTATATGGACCTGCGCGCCACGGGCGAAATCTACACCAAAGGCTCGTGGGGTCTGAATTTCGAGACTAACTACCGAAAGAGATACCGCTACAACGGAAACTTCTTCTTCTCCTATCTGCACACGGTTGAGGGCGAACGCAACATGCCCGACTACAGCGTGACCAAGAGCATCAAACTGCAATGGACACACACGAAAGACCCGAAGTCGGCGCCCAACACCACATTTTCGGCGCGTGTGAACTTTGCCAGCGAGAGCTACGAACGCAGCAACCTCGTGTCGATGTACAACCCGCTGTCGTACACGCAGAGCACACGCTCCAGCGCCATCTCCTACAGCCACACTTTCCCCGGCATCGGCCTCTCGCTGTCGTTATCGACCAACCTGACGCAAAACATGCGCGACTCGACCGTGGCCATGACGCTGCCCGACCTCTCCATCTCCCTTTCGCGCGTCTACCCCTTCAGACGAAAAAAGCAGGTGGGCAAAGAGCGCTGGTACGAGAAGATAAGCCTTTCGTACACCGGCAGCATGTCGAACTCCATATCCACAAAAGAGGACCTACTGCTCCACTCCAACCTCATCAAAGACTGGCGCAACGGAATGCAGCACCGCATTCCGATTGACGCCACCTTCCAGCTGTTCAAATACATCAACATCTCGCCGTCGCTTTCGCTCCGTGACATTATGTACAGCAACAAGATACGCCGCTCGTGGGACACCGACGCGCAGCGCGAAGTCACGGATACGGTCTACGGCTTCTACAACCTCTACGACTGGAACGCCTCTGTCTCAGCCAACACCACGCTCTACGGTATGTACAAGCCGTGGAAAAAACTCTTCGGTGACCGCATCATCGCCATTCGCCACGTGCTGAAACCCAGCGTCTCCTTCAGCTACGCGCCCGACTTCACTACCAGCCGCTACGGCTACTTTGACAGTTACGTCAAGACCGATGCCGACGGCAACGTCTCGACCGTCACCTATTCGCCCTACCAGAACGGGATGTACGGCTACCCCAGCAGCGGCAAGCAAGGTATGGTGAGTTTCTCGCTCTCAAACAACCTGGAAATGAAGGTGCGCAGCGACCGCGACAGCACAGGCGAGAAAAAGATTTCGCTCATCGACGAACTCTATGGCTCGCTGTCCTACAACCTCGCGGCCAAGACGCGCCCGTGGAGCGACCTCAGCACCCGCGTGCGCCTCAAGTTGTCGAAGAGCTACACCTTCTCGCTGGCCGCCGTCTTCGCCACCTACGCCTACGTGTTCAACGAGCGCGGCCAAGTCGTTGTGGGCGACCGCACGGAGTGGAGCTATGGGCGCTTCGGACGTTTCCAGGGCATGTCGCAGAGCCTCTCCTACACGCTCAACGCCGAAAAAATCACGCGCTTCTGGAATCTCATCACAGGCCACGGCGACCGCAACAAGCCCCAAGGCGAGCAAAGCAGCACACGCAGCGACGACGATGACGAGAGCGAGAGCAACATCGACCCCGAACTGCGCCGCAGCCAGCGCGGCCCGCGACAAAAAGTCAAGGCCACCACCGACAACGACGGCTATCTGGCCTTCAAGATGCCCTGGAATCTCTCGTTCAGCTACGGCATTTCGATGTACGAAGACCGCTCTAAGCAAATCAACACGCGCACCATGCGCTACCCCTACAGCTTCACGCAGACGCTCAACTGTTCGGGCTACCTACAGATTGCCGAGGGCTGGAACATCAGTTTCTCAAGCGGCTACGACTTCAACTACCACAAACTCTCCATGACCACGGCCAGCGTGGCGCGCGACCTGCACTGCTTCGAAATGTCGTGCAGCATGGTGTTGCGCCCCTACACGAGCTTCAACTTCACCTTCCGCGCCAAGGCCAACGAACTCACCGACGCGCTCAAGTGGGACAAGCGCAGTTCCTACAGCAGCAACATCGAGTGGTACTGACCCCGCCGCCCCAACTTGCTTTGTTGCACCCGCGCCTTTGTTGTGTCTGTGGCTGCATCACAGCCGTCCCTAACTAAAATAAAGAACAAACAACACCAACAACAATGAAAAACCACCTTCTTCCCGCCGTCATCGCCCTCGCCGCGCTACTCACGGCCTGCGAAAGCGAATCGTCCTACCACGAAACGTCCTTCAGCAAGAACAGCGTGGTGATGTATGCCGACCAACTGCGCGACAGCCTGCTGCTCTACTACACCGACGCGTGGACAGCCACACTTAACGACGACTCTTGGTGCAGCGTCAGCCCCGCAAGCGGACAGACGGAAAAGGGAGCCGCCTTGATGGCCGCCCCAGTATTCTTCACCACCACCTCCAACACGACCGGTGCGACCCGTGTCACCAATCTTTTTATCAAGAGCCATCAGGACGGAGCCATCACTGTGATGCAGCTGCCCGTGCTCAACATCACCTATCCCTACTACCAACTTTCTGGCAGCGACATCACGCTTGAGAATGTCAAGTACAGCCTCGATCTGCTGGCCAGTGCAACGGCGGCACACGTGGAGTTCACGGTCTATCAAGACGATGCCACCTTGCAGAGCGACGCCAGTTGGATTAGCATAGCCGAGCCGACGCTCAAGGCAGGCACACACAGACTCGACCTGCCCGTACAGCCCAACACGGCAGCCGAAGCGCGCACGGCCACACTCACGCTGACCAGTGGCGGCGTGGCCTGCACCATCACCATCAACCAAGACGGCAAGGCCACCGAGGACTAAGCTATATCCAAAGTCCCGCCGCCCATAGCGCGAAAAAGCCCAGAAAGCAATAAAAAAACGTAAAAACACTTTGTAGTGTGGTTCGCGTGCCTTACTTTTGCACCCGCAAACCACAAGGCGCGGTAGCTCAGCTGGTCAGAGCGCATGATTCATAATCATGAGGTCGACGGTTCAAGCCCGTCCCGCGCTACTCGGACACTGATAATCCACAAGAATACGCCCCGCTATATATAAATACGGTATAGCGGGGCTTATTGTATCCCCACGAGCGGCTGGAGGATTGTCCTCTGTGCTTATGGCACAACCGACAATGGCTATGGCAAAAAGGCGTAATCTGCTAATTATCCCAAATCGGTCATTAGACCGACGAGTATGTTTTTTATGTTTGTCTTTTTGCAGGATAATGGCTTTTGCATAAAATTGGCTGCACCTCAACATAAGAATAAATTCTTCTGTATTCGGTTTGCTCAATCTTTCTTTTGGTATCTTTTGAGTGATGCCCGCTCGGCATAGCCCGCTATGCCGTCGCGAACATCAGCCAAAAGCCCCTCAAAATAATAACCATTCTCCTACAAAACTCTAATGACCGATTTGGGATTATTCGTACCTTTGCCCGCAAGACAAGGGCGGCGGTGACACGCCGATGTAAGACACACCTGGCTTTTTGCCCCCTTGCCACAGAGCAGACCAATCTCTTAACACTACAGACTGATGTTTAAAAAGGTTTTCCTGTTAGCATTAGCAACATTCGCCCTCAGCAGTTTGCGGGCGCAGTACACCATCTACCCCGTGCCGCAGTCCGTCACCGCAGGCAGCGGCACGGCGTCGCTCGCAGGCCAGGTGAACGTGGTCTGCGAGGAGGGCGTCGACCAGCCCACGCGCGCCCGCCTCGACGCCATCCTTGCCGAGCACGCCATCACCCCCGCCTATTCCGCCGCCGCGCGCACGGACGTGCCGAACATCTACCTCGGCCTCAACGGCAGCGGCGGGGCTGCCGACGCCCGTGCCACCGCGCGCGGCCTCGACCGCAGCGTGTTCACGCGCGAGGGAAAGTACGACCGCCACGCCATCAGCCTCACCGCCGACGGCGCGCGGGGCGAACTCATCGTGCTGGGCGAGCACACCGACGCCGTGTTCTTCGGTCTGGCCACGGTGGAGCAGATGCTTGACCAGGCCGACGCCGACGCCCTGCCCGCCGCCGTTGTCTACGACTACGCCGACCTGCAGAGCCGCGGCCTCGTCGAGGGATACTACGGCTACCCCTACAGCATCAGCGTGAAGAAAGACCTGCTGCGCTTCATGATGCGCTACAAGATGAACACCTACCTCTACGGCGCGAAGAGCGACCCCTACCACTCCGAGCAGTGGACGGCGGCCTACCCCACCTCCATCACCGCCCAGCAGGAGCGCAACGGATGGCTGACGCAGGACATGGTGCGGGA
This sequence comes from Bacteroidaceae bacterium, assembly GCA_017933995.1. Lineage (GTDB taxonomy): Bacteria > Bacteroidota > Bacteroidia > Bacteroidales > Bacteroidaceae > Alloprevotella. The sequence continues at coordinate 7,984 of JAGBKI010000045.1, forward strand.
ACTGACGCAGGAGTCGGCTGCCACCAAGGTTAACTTCATCTGGGCCATACACCCCGGCAACAACTTCCTGGGCAGCAGCACCGTCGTGGACGACATCCTGGGCAAGTTCGACAAGATGTACCAGCTCGGTGTGCGCCAGTTCGCCATCTTCGTCGACGACGTGGGTATGCCCTCCACCGACGCCGAGTTCCAGCGCAACGCCGACCGCCTCACCGCCGTGCAGCGCGGCCTGGAGGCGCGCTACAACACAGCCGGGGCCGCACCCGCCGACACCGTGCGCGGCCTCCACTTCGTGCCGCAGGCATACGCCTCAAGCTGGGTCAGCAGCGAAAACCTCCAGAAGTTTTTCACCGCCCTGGCCTCCACGCCGCAGAACATCACCGTCTACACCACCGGCTGGGGCGTGTGGAGCATACCCAACAGCAGCGACCTCAACCTTGTGCGCCAGTACCTGGGCCGCGACGTGGGCTGGTGGTGGAACTACCCCTGCAACGACAACTCCGACGGCCAGATCTACACCAAGGACATGTACAGCAACTTCTACGAAATGCCCTCGGTGAGCAGCAGCGGCACCGTGCCCGCCACGCTGACCGGCGGCGCGGGCATCGTCAGCAACCCGATGCAGGAAGGCGAGATGTCGAAGATTGCCCTCTTCAGCGTGGCCGACTACGCCTGGCACACCGCCGGGTTCAACAACCAGCACAGCTACGAGGCCGCCGTGCGCGCCCTTGTGGGCGACGACGACGCCGAGGAGTTCACCTTCCTCTCCGACTACCTGCGCTGGAACGACCCCGACGCCTTCGGCACGATGCTCACGCAGGCCAAGTCGGTTTTCGCCAACCCCACCGCCAACGCCACGCGCAACCTGCGCGAGCGCCTCATGCGCCTCGACGCCGCCTGCGCCCGTTTCGCCGCCTACAAGGACAGCCCACGCGAGGCCGACCGCCTGCTCTACGACGACATAACCCCGTGGCTGCTCAAACTCCAGGCCATGGCGCAGGGCACGCTCGCCATGATGGACGTGGCGCAGGGCGACGGCACCGACGCCGAGCGCTGGCCCGGATACGCCGCAGCCCTCGCCACGCTCGACAGCCTCGCCACCAAGGAGGAGTACAAGGCATACGCCCTCGAAGGCATGGGCAGCGGCATCAGCGTCTCCGTCCGCCCCTCGCAGCCCTCGCAACACTACTTCCTGCCCTTCACCCAGTGGGTGCTCGAAAGCGCGCCGATGGGTTTCTTCAGCGACGTCACCACGCGCCAGACACCCCTCCACAACCTCGGCGAGGCGGGCAGCAAACTGCGCGCCCTGGTCAGCGGCTCCACCAAGGCGTACTACCTCTCGGCCTCCAACCTCGAAGTGCCCGCCGGGGGCGTCGTGGGCCTCGCCCTGCCGCAGGCCGTGCGCGCCGGAGCCTTCACCCTCGACGACGCCCTGCGCGAAGCCTTCGACGTGCGCTACAGCACCGACTTCCGCCACTGGACCACGCTCACTGCCGACGACGACAAGCCCCAGGGCTTCGTGCGCTACGTCATCTTCGAAAACACCGGCGCCGAGAGCCGCACCGCCACGTTCAGCAGCCGCACCTTCAGCCTCGCGCCCGAGACCGCGCCCGTCGTCGAGAGCGTCAGTGTGCCGGACGGCGGCAACGGCGCGGGCCAATCCCTGAGCAACCTCACCGACGGCGACTACACCACCTGGTGGGCCGTGAACAAGAACCAGACGGGCGGCGACACCTATACGCTTAACCTCGCCGAGGCCGTGCCCATCCACGACGTGCGCGTGTGCATCGGCACCGTCAACGGCGACTATATGAACTCCGCCCGCGTCGAGGTCTCCGCCGACGGCACGACGTGGACCGCCCTGCGCGTCAAGGGGCGCACCGCCACCACGTTCAACCTCAGCGGCGTATACGTCGTGACCTACAGCGACGAGATGAAATACGTCGACTTCGACGGCGCCGGCAACGTGGCCAAATACGTCCGCCTGCGCGTCATCAGCGCCAACACCTCGCGCTGGCTGCGCCTCTTCGAGTTCGAGGTGAACAAGCACAGCGGCGCCGCCTCTGCAGCCGCCGACGCCGAGGGCAACGACCTGCCCGAACTCGTCGACGCCAAGCCCGCCACCTGCGCCGCGCCCGCAGGCAACGCCATCGTCTATACCCTGCAACAGCCCCGCCCCACCCTGTCGCTCACCTTCTTCAGCGCCCTCACGCTACCCACCGGCGTAAGCATCGAGACCACCGAGGACGGCACCACGTGGACACCCGCCGCCACCCTCACCGACCCCGTGCAGACGCTCGACCTCAGCGCCACGCCCGGCATCACCGCCGTGCGCCTCACGTGGAGCGGCAGCCAGGCCCCGCGCGTCTACCAGATTGTCGAGCAGACCGACGACGCCACCCTCCTGCCCACCGCCATCACTGCGCCATATGTTACGGTTGAGAAATGGTCAATGGTCAATGGTCAATGGTCAATCTTCTACGACCTCCAGGGCCGCCGCGTCGCCCGCCCGCAGAGCGGCGGCGTCTACATCCACGGCGGGCGCAAGGTCGTGGTGAAATAAACTACTCGTTTCCCTACCAAAGTAATACAAAGAGAGGAGCAGACCTGCGCAAGTCCGCTCCTCTCTTTGTATGGTTTCGTTTTAGATTATGCCTTGATGTTCGGCTCCTCAAGTCCGAGGCCCTTCTTCTTGTCCACCACCTTGAGCACGAGGCCCAGCAGCAGGGCGGCCACACCGAGCGATGCCAGCATCACGAGCGGCCAGGTGTAGTCGTACTGCGTGGCGTCGGTCACGCCGGGGTTGGTCTTGTCGAGCACCTTGCCGATGAGCAGCGGGAAAAGCCACAGGCCGATGTTCTGAATCCAGAAGATGAGCGCGTAGGCCGAACCGATGATTTTCTCGTCGACAAGTTTTGGCACGCTGGGCCACAGGCTGGCGGGCACCAGCGAGAACGACGCGCCCAGCACCAGGATGGTGACGTAGGCGATGACCACACCGCCCACGGCGCTGCCCTTGAACGCGGGCAGCACGAAAGCGAACGTCAGGTGGCAGCCGATGAGCAGCAGCGAACCCAGCACGAGCATCGTGGCGGCCTTGCCCTTGTGGTCCACATAGGAACCCAGGATGGGCGTGATGCCCACGGCCAGCAGCGGGAACACGGCGAATATCGTCTCAGCCGATTGGCGCATATAGCCCATATAGCAGAATGCCACCAGCGAAACGACGGCCAGGCACAGCAGGCCGTACTTCAGCGCGGGCTTCTTCATAAAGTTGCTGGCGAAGGCGGCGGCGGCCACGACGAGCATAATGACGTACTGGATGATGGTCACGCTCGTGCCAGCCCAGAAACTGCCAGCCTCGGGCGCGGTGAACGTCAGGTTGCACTGTAGCATATTGACGGCGTACTTCTGGAAGGGGAAAATGGCCGAGTAGTAGAGCACGCACAGCAGGGCCACAAGCCAGAAGCCGCTGCTGGTGAGGATTTGACCCAGGTCGGAGATTTTGAACGGGTCGTCCTTCTCCTCGGCCTCGCCAGTCTGCGCGTCGAGTTTGCGGTCCATAAAGAAGTAGACCACCAGCATGATGAGCGCAATCATCAGCAGCACGACGCCGAAGGCCACCGAGCGGCTTACGCTGACGTTGCCGCCCAGTTTGGCGAAGAACGGCGAGAAAATCATACAGGTGGCCACGCCCAGGCGCGCCAGGGCCATCTCGCTGCCCATGGCCAATGCCGTCTCGCGGCCCTTGAACCACTTAACAATGCCTCGGCTCACCGTGATGCCGGCCATCTCGCAGCCGCAGCCGAAAATCATAAAGCCTACGGCGGCCACCTTGGCCGAGGCGGGCATACCAGCGTAGAACGGCGACACGCCCAACTCGTCGAAGCCGGGGATATAGTTGAGGTTGTTGGTGAACCACGTCTCAAGGCCGCTGCCGATGAAGGCGTCGTCGACGGCATACCACTTGATGAGGGCGCCGACCAACATCACGGCACCCGAGAGCAGCGCCGTGAAGCGCACGCCCATCTTATCGAGGATGATGCCCGCGAAGATGAGGAAGAAGACGAACACGTTGAGGAACGTCTCGCTGCCCTGCATCGTGCCGAAAGCGGTGCTGTCCCAGCCGCGCGTGCTTTCCATCAAGTCCTTGATGGGTGAAAGGATGTCCATGAAGATGTAGGCGCAGAACATCGCCAGTGCGAGCAGCAGCAAGGCCGTCCAGCGCATTGCCGCCGAGTCGCGGAGTGTTTTGGTTTGTTGTTGCATGGGGTATGTGTTGTGTTTGGTTTTTGCGGTTTTTCCGGGTGTTATTAGAGGCCGTGGCGTTTGAGGATGGCGTCGACCTGGCGTTGCTGGCGCAGGCCGAGGTCGGCGACGGCCAGCAGGGCGTTGTAGGCGGCCTTGCGCACCGTGAGGCTGGAGGAGGGCAGGGCGGCGGCGGCCTGGTCGAGGATTTCGGCCTCGTCTCGCGGCGTGGGCTGGCGCCCCTCGCGCAGCAGGCGGGTGATGAGCAGCAGGCCGCAGAGTTGCGTCGTGTTGTCGGCAGCGGCCATCCACTCGAACGCCTTCTGCGCCGCGAAGTCGCAGCGGCTGTAGAGGTAGCGCACGCACACGGCGGCCTCCTCCTGTGTGTGTGTCTGCTCCACCCAGATGTCGGCCACCTCGGGCAGGAAGCGCGAGGCGGGCATCACCATCGGAGCCAGCAAGCGGCACTCGCGCGTCTCCGTCTGCCACAGGTCGCGGCTCAGGGCGTAGCGCGCCTCGTCGTCGGCAAGTTCAGCCAGCAGTTCCTCCGCATACGCCTCCAGACGGGTCAGCTCTACTCCGTATATAATACGGTAGCGTAGCCCCTTTTCGCGCAGCGACTGCGCGAGCACGCCGTTCATCATCGCGTGCAGGTCGTGTTTGACGGTCTGAAGCATCGGGAGCGAAAGTCTTTTGTCAGTTCACGTCGGGCAGGTCGTGGTAGTCGCGGCTGTAGCGCAGCATCTGCTCGTCGTAGCCCTCGGTGTAAGAGACGCGCACGTCGGTGATCTGGCCGTACTGGTCGGTGACGGGGGTGTAGACGGGGTTGATGAAGCCCTTGTAGGGGGCGAGGTTGAGGGCGGCGTAGCGCGCGAGGATTTCCTCGTGGAGCGTGGCGTCGACCTTCACGCCATAGTCTTCGACCAAGGCGCGGGCGGCGCGAAAGTCGCCCTCACTCTTGATGCGCTGCACCTCGCCCAGCAGCCTGCCGAAGAGGGTGCGCAGGGCTGCGTAGTCGTTGATGCGGACATACGTCTTGCCGCTGCGGCGGACGAGTTCCACGACGTTGTCCTTGCGCCCCTGCTCGTACACCCAGTGGGCGATAAACGAGCGGTTGCGCATGTGAGCCTCCTCTATGGAGTTGCCGGGCTTGATGCGCACAAGTTGTGTCATGAGGCCGTTCATCATATAGGTGTAGTAGTGTGCCTTATACGCCTCGCCGTCTGGCACGAGGCCGAGTTCCTGCATCTTGGGGTCGGCCATATAGTATAGGCCGAAGAGGTCGGCGCGCCCCTCCTCGATGGTGCTGCCGTAGACGCCGAGGGTGTCGGGGTCGGTGCCGGGCAGCAGTTGGCCGCTGGCATGGCCCAGGCACTCGTGGAGGTCGGTGTGGAGGTCGTCAGTCTGGTCGCCGTATTTCAGTATGAGTTGGCGGGTGGGTTCGTCGATGACGAACTCGACGTCGAAGCCGCTGCCGCGCGAGGCGTGGCTGTAGGCGCTGGTGAGGTTGGCTATGGTGACGCTCTTGGAGCCGTGCTCGCGTCGCACCCAGTCGCTGTTGGGCAGGTTGATACCGATGGCGGTGGAGGGGTAGAGGTCGCCGGCGAGGATGGCGGCGGTGATGACCTTGGCACTGACGCCGCGCACCTCGGGCTTGCGGAAGCGCGGGTCGACGGGGCTGTGGTCCTCAAACCACTGGGCGTTACGCGAGAGGGTCTCGGCGCGGCGCGTGGCCTCCAGGTCTTTGAAGTTCACGATGCTCTCCCACGACGCCTTGAAGCCCAGCGGGTCGCCGTATGTCTCGGTGAAGCCGTTGACGAAGTCGACAAGGCCGTCGGTCTCCTTGAGCCACAGAATGCTGTACTCGTCGAACGTGCGGAGGTCGCCCGTGCGGTAGTACTCGATGAGTTTGTCGATGACGGCCTGCTGGCGCTCGTTGTCGGCGTAGGGGCGGGCTTTTTCGAGGTTCTCGATGATGCGGCTGATGGCCTGTCCGTAGAGGCCGTGCTCGCGCCACACCTCCTCGCGCAAGCCGTCGTCGCCGCGCACCAAGCGGCTGTTGAGGCCCGTCATCACGGGGTGCGGGTCGAGCGGGGCCTTGCGCTGGGTGTAGAATTCCTCGGCCTCGGCCTGCGTGATGCCCTCGCCGTAGTAGTTCTCGGCGGAGGTGAGGATGAGGTCGTCGCCGTCGCGCTGGTTGACTCGCATGGCCATCACGGCGGGGTCGAAGATGACGGGGAACACCTCCTGGCAGAAGCGGTCGCAGGCGGCCTCGGGCGACAGCGTGCCGTCGGGCGAGCCTTTGGCACAGGTGGCCAGGCAGAGCGGTTGCAGGTTTTTCTCCACCCAGACGCTCTGTAGGGCGGCGCGCAGCCATTCGGAGGTGAAGCCGGGCTGGAACTTCTCGCAGCCGTAGTGGTGGTGCAGGCCGCTGCTGAACCAGAAGCGTTTCAGATATTCGGCGAAGGCGCGGAAGTCGGCGCTGTTGCGGTCGCCCTGCCAGCCAGTGTAAACGGCCTCGAAGGCACGGCGCAGGCGCAGGTTGTAGCACCCGTTCTGGTCGAAGAGGATGTCGCGCCCGTGGAGCGCGGCCTCGCTAAGGTAGTAGATGTAGGTTTTCTGTCGCAGCGTGAGGTTCTCGAAACCCTCCACGCGGTAGCGCAGCATCTGTATGTCGGCGAACGTCTCGTCGGTGTAGCGGAACGTGTCGCCACCTGTCTGCGCCCCCGCCGCGAGCGAAGCGGTTGCTATGGTCATAAGGATGAGTTTTTGTTTCATTGGGAGTTAATCAGTTGATGAGTTAATCAGTTGGGGGTGGTGCGGTGGTTACTTATAACGCAAGTGGGGCACGCTTCCAGCGTGCTTTTGATGGTGTGCCACGTGCCGCAGGTGCGCTCCATTTCATTTCGCGTACCTGCGGTTACAGAGAGGGTGACGCTTTCAGCGTCATAACATCGGTTCATAGGTTCAAGAGGTGTAGCGGACACACATATATATAATACGGTATAAAATGCGTGCGGCGTCGCAAGGGTGCGGCGGGGGAATGGCGGGGGAAAAGCCAGGGAAAAGGGCTTTCCAAGCGAGGCGCGAGGCCGCTTTGTGGCGCAAAAGTAACAAATAAGGGGCGCGTAGCACGGGCGGAAAGCCTTTTTTCGTATCTTCGCGGCCAATTTCGTGCTGATTTACAATGAAGAAAGACTCCCTGCTCGACCTTGTGCGCACCGGCCAGCCGATGACCGGCGGGCAGCAGTTGCGGTTGGCCGCGTCGCTGTCGGTGCCGGCCATATTGGCGCAGATCAGCACCATCGTGATGGAGTATATCGACGCGGCGATGGTGGGAAGCCTCGGTGCGCAGGCCAGCGCCAGCATCGGACTGGTGGCCACCACGACGTGGCTCTTCGGCGGGCTGTGCAGCGGTGTGGCGAGCGGCTTCAGCGTGCAGGTGGCCCACCGCGTCGGGGCGCGCGACAACAAGGGCGCGCGCAGTGTGCTGCGCCAGGGCATGACGTCGGCCTTTCTTTTCGGTGCGCTGCTGGCATTGGCCGGGGCGTGCATCGCCCCTTTCCTTCCCGCCTGGCTGGGCGGCGAGGAGGCCATACGCGCCGACGCCACGCGCTACTTCCTCATCTTCGCGCTGAGCATCCCGTTCGTCTACTTTTTCTACCTGTCGGCGGGTATGCTGCGCTGTAGCGGCAATATGCTGGTGCCCGCCGTGCTGGGCGTGGGGGCGTGCGCGCTCGACGTGGTAACCAACTTTTTCTTTATCTATCCCACGCGCCCGCTTACGCTCCTCGGCACGACGTTCACAATGCCCGGCCTGGGGCTGGGCGTGACGGGCGCGGCACTGGGCAGCGTGGCGGCTTTCACGCTCAGTGCGGCGGTGATGACCTACTTCCTCGTGGTGCGCTCCAAGGAACTGCGCCTGACGGAGGAGCGCGGCTCGTTCCTGCCCCGTCGCGACGTGGTGGGGCGGGCGGCCAAAATCGGGCTGCCGATGATGTTGCAGCACACCGTGATGTGCCTGGCGCAGATTCTGACGACGGTCATTGTGGCGCCGCTTGGCATGTTCGCCATCGCCGCCAACTCGTTCGCCATCACAGCCGAGAGCCTGTGCTACATGCCGGGCTACGGTGTGAGCGACGCGGCCACCACGCTGGTGGGGCAGAGCCTGGGCGCGGGGCGGCCGGAACTGATGAAACGCTTCGCCTTTGTCACCGTGGGGCTGGGCATGGCCGTGATGACGCTGATGGGCGTCGTGATGTACCTGTGCGCGCCGCTGATGATGTCGCTGCTCTCGCCCGTGGCCGAAATTCAGACGCTGGGCACGGAGGTGCTGCGCATCGAGGCGTGGGCCGAGCCGATGTTCGCCGCCGCCATCGTGAGTTACGGCGTGTTCGTCGGCGCGGGCGACACGTTCAAGCCGTCGCTGATGAACCTCTTCTCGATGTGGGCGGTTCGCCTGACGCTGGCCGCTGCGCTCGCCCCGGTCTACGGGCTGAAGGGCGTGTGGATTGCGATGTGTGTGGAGTTGTGCTTCCGTGGCGCCATCTTCCTCGCGCGGCTGATGTACAAGGCTTTCAGCAAGCGCGGGTGGAAGGCGGGGGGTGCTGCGATGCAGCACCAAGCACAACAACAGGACGCCAGGGCTTAGCCAAACTAAACTTTTAACTTTTACCTTTTAACTATTCACTAAAAAGAGATATGACTTTGATTGAGAACAAGGAGTACGGCGGCGAGCGTCCGCTGTACTGCCAGCAAGACCTCCACCTAAAGAACGTCACCATCCACGCCGGCGAGAGCGGCATCAAGGAGTGCAAGAACATCCTTTGCGAGGACTGCACCTTTGAGGGCAAGTACCCGCTGTGGAACACCGACCATTTCGTTGTGCGCCGCTGCAAGTTCGAGGAGACGGCGCGCGCCGCCCTGTGGTACTCGCGCGATCTGGAAATGGCCGACACGCTCGTCGAGGCGCCCAAGATGTTCCGCGATATGCAGAAACTCTCGCTCACCAACGTGGAACTGCCCAACGCCCTCGAAACGCTGTGGCACTGCCGCGACATACGCCTGAAGGACTGCAAGGTGAAGAAGGGCGACTACATCATGATGTTCTGCGACGGCATCGAGGTGGACCACTGCCACATTCAGGGCAACTACAGTTTCCAGTACAGCCGCAACATTGTTATCCGCAACAGCGTGCTCGACACGAAGGACGCTTTTTGGGAGACGGACAACTGCACGGTCTACGATTCCACCATCTCGGGCGAGTTCCTGGCTTGGAACAGCCGCAACCTGCGCCTTGTGCGCTGCCACATACGCGGTACGCAGCCACTGTGTTACTGTGACGGGCTGGTGCTGGAGGACTGCACTTTCGACCCCGACAGCGACCTGGCTTTCGAGTACAGCGACGTGCACGCCACGGTGCGCAGCCACATCCACAGCGTGAAGAACCCGCGCCACGGCTCCATCCGTGCGTTCAGCTACGGCGAAATCATCCTCGACGACAACATCAAAGCGCCCGCCGACTGCACCATCGAACGCCTGCCTTACGACGCATAATAACACAACCTGCAATCCCCAAACGTTATGCCCTACAACTTTGATGAAATGACGCATCGGCGCGGCACAGACTGCGCCAAGTGGGACGAGACCGCCGAGGAGGTTATCCCCCTCTGGGTGGCCGATATGGACTTCCGCGCCCCGCAGCCCGTCATCGATGCCCTGCGCCGCCGCGTGGAGCATGGCATTTTCGGCTATGCCCACGTGCCGCAAGCCTATTTTGACGCCGTGTGTTCGTGGTTCCATCGTCGTCACAACTGGACGGTACGTCCCGAGGAAATCATCTACACTACGGGCGTCATCCCTGCGCTGGCCGCTGCGCTGCGCGCCGTGACACTGCCTGGCGAAAAGGTTCTGTTGCAAACGCCAGTCTACAACTGCTTCTTTTCCAGCCTGCGCAACGCGGGCTGCGAGGCACTCGACTCACCGCTGCTCTATGGCGCGGACAGCCGCTACACCATCGACTTTGCCGATTTCGAGCGCAAAGCAGCTGATCCGCGCTGCACGGCGTTCCTGCTCTGCAACCCGCATAACCCAGCTGGGCGTGTCTGGACGGACGACGAACTGCGCCGTCTCGGCGACATCTGCCAGCGCCACGGCGTGCGTGTCATCGCCGACGAAATCCACTGCGAACTCGTCATGCCTGGCCATACATTCCGCCCGTTCGCCTCGCTTGACGCCCCTTGGGCACGCGAGGCCGTAACGCTCAACTCGCCCACCAAGAACTTCAACATCGCAGGCTTGCAGGTGGCCAATATCATCACGCCCGACCCGCTGCTGCGCCGTCGCATCGACCGTGCCATCAACCTCCACGAGACGTGCGACCTTAACGCTTTCGCCGCCGACGCGCTCATCGCGGCCTACAACGAGAGCGAGAACTGGCTTGTGCAGCTCAACGCCTACCTTTGGGACAACTATCGGTACTTGCAGGATTTCGTGGCGCACGAACTGCCGCAATGCCGCCTCACCGTGCTTGAGGGCACTTACCTCGCTTGGCTCGACGTGCGCCCATTGGGCATCCCCACGCGCCGTATTGAGGCCGCGCTCAAGGCCCGGCAGAAGGTGTGGGTGAACAGCGGCACGCTCTATGGCACAGAGGGATTCCTGCGCATCAACCTCGCCACGCAGCGTTCTCGCCTCGCCGAAGGACTGCGTCGTATGGCCGAAGGGCTGCGCGAACTCTCGGCACAGGGATAAGCCCACCCATTTCAGCCTCCTACAAATTCGCGACCCGTTTGCGCCTTGTCCGTGCGCTTTTTGAGCGCCATACGGAAGGATGCAAACGGGTCGCGAATGTTTTTATTCCCCTAAGAAGTAACGGGATGCTTACAGCGCGAGCCTCTTGTAAAAGATTTCAACATCGTCCCAGCCATCGCCAGAAAAGCGATAATGGGGCAGCGTGCCTGCATGGGCATAGCCCGCGCGGCGGAAAAGGCCAAGGGCAGCGGCGTTGGTGGCGGCAACGAGGGCGGTGAGCGTGTGGAGGCCGAGACGGCGGCACGCGGTGTCCTCAAGCAGGCGCAGCGTTTCGAGGGCGTATCCCCTACCCCGCTCCTCCGGGAGCACGGCGACGCCCACCTCGGCGTGGGCGTTGAGCGCATCAATGACCGTCAGGTCGGCCAGTGCCACGGGCGCGCCGTCGCCGGTGCGCACGGCCACCAGTCGCAACTCGCCTGACGTGAGCGGGTCGGCGGCGGGAGTTTCGAGGTAGCGCCGCACGTCGTAGCGCGACACGGGGGTGCGCACGGCGGACTGCGCGCTCACGTCGGGCGTGTTCTCCATGGCGTAGACCAGTTCGAGGTCTTCGGGTTCGAGGGCGCGGAGGCGGAGGGGGGAGGTCATCAATCTTATATATTACTACGTCGTATTTAGTAGTTAAGTAGATAGTAGTTAAGCCGAATGTCAAAACAAGCGGCAAGCAAGGCGTTATCGTAACGGCTTAACTACTTCACTACTTATCTACTTTGTTACTTCCGACACTTCTGTTATAGCCCTCCCGCCCCGTGCGTCACGATGCGCCGCAGCGCGGGGTCGAAGAGGGCGAGGCGCACACGCCCAGCGGCTTTCTTGAGGTTGCGGATGATGGCGGAGGGGGCGCAGTCGGCGGTGTCGAAGACGGCAAGTTCGCAATCATCCAGCGCACCGGCGGGCAGCGTGTCGCCGTCACGGAGCGTGGTGACATCGGCAGGCTGTAGGCGCAGTCCGTCGGCCTCGGCCACGGCGGCGGCCTCCAGGAAGTGCGTGCCGACGAAACGGGCGGGAACGGGCTGCGGGGCATTGCCACTACGCGACAGGCGGTAGCGCAGGTCGGCCCACCTGCCATGCAGCCAGCCCTTGGCCGCAGTGGCCCAGATGGCGGCGGCGATGAACGGGCGCAGCCAGAAGGCGTAGCGTGGGTAGTGCTTGCGCAGGAAGATGAGCATCGCGCCGTAGAAGACGTGCGCGTAGCGGTAGGTGGTCTTGTTGGTGCTCTCGCCCTTGAAATGCACGAGGTCGGCTGGCACGTACCAATTGGTCTTGCCCTCCTGCATCAGGCGGTAGGACAGGTCGATGTCCTCGCCGTACATGAAGTAGTCGGGGTCGAACCAGTCGCCGCGCCCGTCATTCCGCACCATCATGCACGCGCCGCTCACCACTTCGGTCTCGTGGGGCGCGTCGTTGGGCAGGTAGCCCATATAGTAGTGGCCGAAGCGGCGCGAGCGGGGATAGAGCGCGGTCAGCCCGGCCATCTTGCAGAACGCCGTCCAGGGCGTGGGCAGCCCGCGACGCGACTCGGGCGCGAAAGTGCCGTCGTCGTTCGTCATGCTGACGCCCACCGCCCCCACGTCGGGATGGGCGTCGGCAAAGGCCAGCAGGCGGGCGGGCAGGTGCTCGGAGGGCAGCGTGTCGGGGTTGAGGAAGAGGATGTAGTCGCCCTTGGCCCGGCGCGCGGCGAGGTTGTTGGCGCGCCCGAAACCGAGGTTCTCCTGCTGCGGCAGGTGGTGCACCTGCGGGAAGTCCTTGGCGGGGAACAACGCTGCGAGACGCTCCGCCGAACCGTCGGTGCTGGCGTTGTCGACGACAAACACCTCCAGCCCGCCCGCCACCTCGGCACGGAGCAGGGCGCGCACGGCCACGGCGGTGAAGGCCGCCACGTTGTAGTTCACGATGATGACGCTCAGTCGCACGGCTCGTCGTCTTTATGGGTGAGGGTGTCGCACTCGCGCTGCGTGGGCACGCAGAACAGCGCGGCGATGATGGAAATCATCAGGGCGTAGTGGGCAGTCTGGCTTTGCAGCGTGGCGTAGTATACAAAGAGTTCCACGAACACGCAGAGGCCGACGACGGCGGTGCGCACCGCCGCCCACCTGCCGTAGGCCGCCTCGCCGCGCGCCTTGAGGTCGGCGGCGGGACGGGCGAAGCGCATCAAACGCAGCGCGCCCCACGTGCCGCCCATACACAGCGCGGCGCACACGACGTCGAGAACGTACTGCACCTGCGGCTGCCCGCCGAGGTAGCCCGTGGGCAGCACGCCCTTCTCGCACAGCGCGAAGAAGGCCGCCGCGCCCACCGCCGTCAGCGCAAACGCGAGTTGGTTATATCGGAGATTTGACATTGGCGTTTTCTATAAACTCTAAGAAATCTAAAGTCTCTAAGAACTCTAAGAGTCCTCCCAGCCCCCTACCCCATCTTGACGCGCGCGGCCAGCGCACGCCCCAGGGTGGCTTCGTCGGTGTATTCGAGGTCATCGCCCACGCTGATGCCTCGGGCGAGCGTGGTCAGCAGCACATCCGCCCCGGCCAGGCGGCGCGAGATGTAGAAGCCCGTGGTGTCGCCCTCCATTGTGGGGCTGAGGGCGAAAATCACCTCGCGCACACCGCCCGCCTCCACGCGTTCCACGAGGCTCTGTATCTCAAGGTCGGCAGGCCCGATGCCGTCCATCGGCGAGATGACACCGCCCAGGACGTGGTAGAGGCCGCGATACTGCCCCGTGTTTTCGATGCTCAGCACACCGCTCACGGTCTCCACCACGCACACCGTGGAGGCGTCGCGGCGCGGATCGGCGCAGATGCCGCAGGTGTCCGTGTCGCTCAGGTTGTGGCACACGTGGCAGCGCTTCACACCGTCGCGCAGCCCCGTCAGACTGTCGGCCAGCGCGCGCACGGCGGCACTGTCCTGGCGCAGCAGGTGGAGCGACAGGCGCAACGCGGTCTTGCGCCCTATGCCCGGCAGTTTTGCAATCTCCGAAACAGCCCGTTCAAGGAGTTGTGAGGGATATGTGTCCGTCAAGGTCTTATTCGGTCAATCTAAAATTCTGGTGCAAAGATACTGCAAGGCGAGCGCAGAGAAAAGGGAGCGTAGCGGAATTTTCTCTGCCGAGCCGCAGCGTATCTTCGCTTAAAGGCAAAGATACTGCAAGGCGAGCGCAGAGAAAAGGGAGCGTAGCGGAATTTTCTCTGCCGAGCCGCAGCGCGGGGTACATTAGACGACAGGCAGGTTGTGAGACGCTGGAAGCGTCTCCCCCTCTGTAATCGCGGGTTCGCGAAGTGTAACGACGCGAACCTGCGACCAGCGGAGACGGTATTACGGACGCCTTTGCGTCCCCCACGACGGGAACGGGCAACCCAAAACGCCCGTGGGGCACGCTTCCAGCGTGCATTCAACTGCTGGCACCTGCCGCAGGTGCGCTCCATTACATTCCGCGTACCTGCGGTTACAGAAAGGAAGACGCTTTCAGCATTTTTCGCACAGTTTGCAGACCCGAAAATCCCAACTTCCGCCCCATCAAATCCCTCCATACCCATACAAAAAGTTTCTACACCCACACAAATCTGCAAACTAAGGCTTAATTTGTACAAACTAAGGCTTAATTTCGCCAAACTTAGGCTTAGTTTGTATAAACTTAGGCTTAATTTACAGATTTGCGTGGATATAGACAGGAATTAAGCCGCAACATACACGTTTCAGCCCACAGCCGCTACGATTTTCGTCGCATCACACACGAAGTGCTCAAGAGAGAAGACGGTTTCGGAAGCCGCAATGCGTCTGCTGGGAGTGTTTTCCGCGAATTTTATGCTTTTTCCGGCCAAAAGTCTGGCCAAGCCCAAAAGCCCTGCGCTTTTGCACAGCATTTCCGAAAAGGAACTACAACATTACATCGCGGAGTGGAGCAGTTGGCAGCTCGCCAGGCTCATAACCTTGAGGTAACCGGTTCGATTCCGGTCGCCGCAACAACGCATCGCGAAAAAGGCTTACCCCAAACGGCAAGCCTTTCTTTTTTTTCCTTCAGAAAGCGTACGAGGAGCTACTGCAAGCGACGCTTTTTTTTTAAGGCTTTTAACGGCGGCGTAATCCGCTCTTTTTTCGTATCTTTGCCTCAAAGCGAAGCCACGCCGCTGTACTGGCGGCGAGGCCGCGAACTCGACCGTCCATTCGCAAACCAAACTACAATCATTCATTAACTATCACCCACAGCACGATGAAGAAATTTCTTCTACTGACCGCCTTTTTGGTCACCGCCGCCAGCCTCTCCGCGCAGCAGACGGAGGGTACGTGGACGCTCAACACGCGTCTGTACACCTCCAACTACTTTTCCACCACCATCTACAACGCTGCCACGCTGCTGGCCAAGCACTTCGCCTTCAAGGACAACGAGCAGGCCGAACTCTGGGCCAACCGCATCGTGCCCCGCGCCGAACTCATTTTCCCCATCGGCATGGGTAAGCGCGGCTTCAAGCACAGCGGGCAGGACATCTACGGCCCCTACCACTACGCCTTCGGCAACCCGTTCAAACACTTAGGTGACTGCGCCGTGGGGCTCGACGCCTCCTTCAAACCTGGCACCGTGGGCGTATACGCCGGTGCCTACTACAAGAGCCAGGAAATCGTTTTCCGCGCCACGAAGGACAACCTGCGCGGCCACTATTTCCAGCCCCGCGCGGGCATCGTGCTGGGCGTGGGCGAGAACACCCTCGAAGCCGGCGCATTCTACGACGTCGTGGCGGGCTGCAGCGGCTCCGTGGCCGACACCGACAAGGGACGCCTCAAAGGCGGCTGGGGACTTGACTTCGCCCTGGGCATCAACACCAACGAGGGCAAGAGCAAGACGCTGCTCCAGTTCTCTATGCCTCTCCACAATTTCCTCGACCGCGGCTACGCCGGCCAGCAGGGCATGAAGCGCAAGGTGGGCTACATCACCGTCACGCAGCGCATCTTCCTGTAACCGGCACCGCATTTCGCCCGTCCTTTCGTAACTTTGGCCCCTGCTGAAGTTACTCACACTCGGCAGAGCAAGCACGAAAACAAGTTTTCTGCTTGCTCTGCACTCGTTTTTATCGTAACTTTGCACACAGAAAAACGGTGCGCCCGCGGCGCGCCGTCCGTGAACAAAAAATCCACTCCCCGCTAACCTCCCCATCCCCACCCGCCATGGAAACCGTCAGAATCCTCGACCGCAGCTTCCGCCTCTACCTCAGCGAAGCCGAAATCCAGCAGCGCGTCCGCGAAGTCGCCGCGCAAATCAGCCGCGACCTTGAAGGCAAGAACCCCTTGCTGCTCGGTGTGCTAAACGGTGCTTTCGTTTTCGCCGCCGACCTTGTGCGCGCCGTCACCATCCCCGCCGAGATTTCCTTCATCAAGGTGGCCTCCTACGAAGGCACGTCATCGACCGGCACCGTGTCCAACCTCATCGGACTTAACGAAAGTCTGGAAGGCCGCACCGTGGTCATCGTCGAGGACATCATCGACAGCGGCCTTTCCATGACCCACCTCGTCGAGGCCGTCAAGGCCATGAACCCCGCCGACGTGCGCATCTGCTCCCTGCTCGTCAAGCCCGGCAACCTCAAGGTGGAACTCGATGTGCCCTACTGCTGTTTCCGCATCCCCAATGACTTCATCGTGGGCTACGGTCTCGACTACGACCGCTACGGGCGTGGCCTGCGCGATATATACGTCGTTACGGAAGACGGCCATTGAACATTGACCATAGACCATTTACCATTGGCTACGCGCCGTAACCGCACCGTAACCGCGCCAGACGGCAATGGTCAATGGTCAATGTTCAATGGTCAATCCCCCAACCCCGCTCACACAACCAACTGATTAACTTACCAACCGATAAACTCCCTATGAAAAACATCGTCATCTTTGGCGCGCCTGGCTCCGGCAAAGGCACGCAGAGCGATATGCTCGTCGCCCGCTACGGTTTCGACCACATCAGCACCGGCGACGTGTTGCGCGCAGAGATTAAGAACGGCACCGAACTCGGACGCACCGCCAAGGCGTACATCGACAAAGGCCAGCTCATCCCCGACGACCTGATGATAGACATCCTGGCCGCCACCTACGACGCGCTGCCCAAGACCGCCGGTGTCATCTTCGACGGCTTCCCCCGCACCATCCCGCAGGCCGAGGCACTCGAACGGATGCTTGCCGAGCGCGGCACGCAGGTGCACGCCATGCTGGAGCTGCAGGTGCCCGACGAGATGCTCATCGAGCGTCTCATCAACCGTGGCAAGACCAGCGGACGCGCCGACGACAACGCCGAGACCATCGCCAAGCGCCTTGAGGTCTACAACGCACAGACCGCCCCGCTCATCGCCTGGTACGACAAAGCCGGCCTGCGCAACGCCGTCACCGGCCACGGCGCACTCGAAGACATCAACGCCGCGCTGCGGGCTGTGATTGATAACTTGTAGTCCAGTGGCGGAATTACCTATATTTGTTCAATTTTGATAACAATTTTGAAGAATTTCTGCGCGAAGCGCATCAAGAGTAGTCGCCTACGGCGAGAAATTTTACAAAATTAAATTCAAAATTATTCAAAATACGCATTATTGGGCTAATTCCGCCAACGCGTTTTTTATTATTCACTAAAAGGATATGGCCTCCAACTTCATCGACTACGTTAAAATCTTCTGCCGCTCGGGCAAGGGAGGGCGCGGCTCCATGCACCTCCACCGCGCCAAGTACAACCCCAACGGCGGACCCGACGGCGGCGACGGCGGACGCGGAGGCAACGTATACCTGCGCGCCAACCGCAACTACTGGACCCTGCTCCACCTGCGCTACGACCGCCACGTCTTCGCTGGCAACGGCGGCGCAGGCGGCAAAGACCGCTGCCACGGCAAGGACGGCGAGGACCGCTACATCGACGTGCCCTGCGGCACCGTGGCCTACGATGCCGAGACGGGACGCTACCTCTGCGACGTCACCCGCGACGGCGAGACCGTGATGTTGCTCAAGGGCGGGCGAGGCGGCCTCGGCAACTGGCAGTTCCGTTCGGCCACCAACCAGACGCCGCGCTATGCCCAGCCCGGCGAACCGATGCAGGAGAAAACCGTCGTCCTGGAACTCAAAATGCTGGCCGACGTGGGTCTTGTGGGCTTCCCCAACGCGGGAAAGAGCACACTCGTTTCCGCCGTGTCGGCGGCGCGCCCCAAGGTGGCCGACTATCCCTTTACCACCCTCGAACCCAGTGTCGGCGTCGTGGCCTACCGCGACAACCGCTCGTTCGTGATGGCCGACATTCCTGGCATCATCGAGGGCGCCGCCGAGGGGCGCGGCCTCGGACTGCGTTTCCTGCGCCACATCGAGCGCAACGCCGCCCTCCTCTTCCTCGTCCCCGCCGACAGCGACGACATAGCCGAGAGCTACCGCGTGCTGCTTTCCGAACTGGAACGCTACAACCCCGCCATGCTCCGCAAGCGCCGCGTGCTGGCCGTCAGCAAGTGCGACCTCATCGACGAGGAACTGGAACAGATGCTCGCCGAGACGCTGCCCCGCGACATCCCCACCGTTTTCATCTCCGCCGTCACGGGCCAGGGCATCGACCGCTTGAAGGACATCCTTTGGGAAAACCTCAATGCCGACGACGCGCCCGTCGCCGCCGAGGCCGACGAGACCTTTGTCCATCGCGACCGCGAGGCCGCCCTGCTCGCCTCCGACTTCGCCGACTGGGACGACGATGAACTCCCCGCCCCATCCGACGATGACGATGACACCGACGAGGAGGAAGAACTTGAGGAGTACGATTGGGAAGATTTAGTTAAAAGTTAAAAGATAAGAGTGAAAAGTGGAGAATGTGGTGGCAGCGATTCAAGGCGTAGTCTTTCTTGACAAAGGCAAAGGCTAAACGTAACTACACTTTTCACTTTTATCTTTTAATTATTCACTATTAACATGCTCCTCCCCCTCCACCCCGATGTCACAGCCTTTGCCACGGAGCGCGGTGGCGGCGTCAGCACGGGCGAGTACGCCTCGATGAACGTGTGCCACTACAACGGCGACGCGCCCGAGGCCGTGGCCGAAAACCGCCGCCGCCTCGCCGAGCGTCTGGGCATACCCGCTGCCAACATCGTGCTGCCGCGCCAGACGCATTCCACGCGCGTGGCCCTTGTCGACGCACCGCCAATGGTCAATGGTCAATGGTCAACGGTCAATGCGGTGGACGCCCTCATCACGCAAACGCCCGGCCTGTGCATCGGTGTGTCGACCGCCGACTGCATCCCTGTTTTGCTCTACGACCCGCGCACGCGCACCGCCGCCGCTGTCCACGCGGGCTGGCGTGGCACACTGGGGCGCATCGTGCGGCGCACCGTCGAGGCAATGGACGCGCTCTGCGGCGTGCGCCCCGAAGACCTCCGCGCCGCCATCGGGCCTGGCATCAGCCGCGCGGCCTACGAGGTGGGCGACGAACTGCCACAAGCCTTTGCCGACGCGGGCTTTCCCATAGACCAAATCACCAGCCGCTCTGGCGGACGCTGGCACCTCAACCTTCCCCTTGCCAACCGCCTGGAACTGCGCGCCGCCGGAGTTCCCGACGCGCACATCAGCGACTGCGGCCTCTGCACCTACACGCACGCCGACCGCTTCTTTTCCGCCCGCCGCCAGGGCATACGCTCCGGGCGCGTCTATACAGCCGTCGTCATCCGTTAACAAAACGTGCGCCCCTCACAAGCAGGAAGCGCACGTTGTGCTTATGCTTGCGGCCTCGTCCTCACTGAAAACGGAGCCGCAACATAACGTTTTCAACGAATGCGGATGCGGTCGCCCACCGATGGCACATAACTATCGGGCAAGCGATTCAGATGATAGAGCGTGCGCGTGCGCACGGCGTAAGCCTGGGCAATGGCTTGGAGCGTTTCGCCAGCGCGGACAACGTGGTGGAAACGCTTATACTGTTTTTCGGCGCGGGCAGGTTTTCTCACCAGATAGACCCGTTCGCCAGCACGTGGCTCATAGCCTTTGCGCTGTTCGTTGTAAGCACGCAGCGAACGCGCACTCACGCCCCAGCGCTTGCCGATAGCCGCATAGGTGTCCCCTTGAGAAGCAAGCACATAGTACGCCCCGTTGGCCATATAGATGCGCGGTCGGCTGGAGGAGGCCACGACAGGCTGGTGCGTGGCAACAGATACCGTCCGCCCACGCTGCACATCGGTGGTGGCGGGAGTTATGGGCGTTTGTATACATTCGGCTTGAACCATAGTCGCCTGGCGGTCGAAGCGGGCGAGGTCGTAGGTCTCAATGAGTTGGATAAGGCGGTCGGCATACGCAGGGTTGGTGGCATAGCCCGCCGCCTTGAGCCCGCGCGCCCAGCCTTTGTAATCGGTG
Source organism: Bacteroidaceae bacterium (assembly GCA_017933995.1). Taxonomy (GTDB): domain Bacteria; phylum Bacteroidota; class Bacteroidia; order Bacteroidales; family Bacteroidaceae; genus Alloprevotella. The sequence continues at coordinate 28,378 of JAGBKI010000045.1, forward strand.
GGGGCAAGTGCAAATAGCGACGCATAGCGGCTGCGTCCGCGCAAAAAGAGACTATGGTCCTCAAAACTTTGGGCTGCCGAGGCGTAGACGCGAAAACGTTCGCCTGGCGCATCGTCGTCCTTGAGCATATAGGCTCCCGTCCAGTCGCCACCTGTCTTGATGCCGAAATGGTTGTTACCCTTCACGGCCAAACGGCTCTGCCCCGCCCCACTCTCAAGCAGCCCTTGCGCCAGTGTGATGCTGGCCGGCACGCCATGGAGTTTCATTTGTTCTACGGCAACAGGAGCATACTGCGCGATGTAGGCTTCGAACGTCGCATTGCGCTGTGCAGTGGCACATAGTGCGTAAAAGAAAGCGCAAAGGAAGAAAAGGATGGGGCGAGCGAGATTCATCGGAAAATGATGTCGTTTTGTGAAAAAGGGCGACAAGTGCGCGTTAGGCATAACTGTGCATACCGCCAAGCAAGTAGTTTACACCAAAGTAGGTAACAAGCACGCTGAGAAAAGCCACTAATATATATATATGGTATACGCGGGGACGGCGGAGGACGGGAAGGCTACGCACATGTAGCGGCACGGCGTAGACCAGTAGCGTGATGAGTGCCCACACTTCCTTGGGATCCCAGCTCCAGTAGTTTCCCCACGAGATGGCAGCCCACACAGCACCGAGGAAGATTCCTGACGCAAGCAGGAATACGGCTGGCAGGAGCAGATGCTGCGAGAGCGCGGTGAGACGTTCGTCGCGACGGAAAAGCCAGACAGCACCAAGCACACAGGTCACGCCGAGCAGGGCATAGGCCATCATGATGACGCTGACGTGGAAAGAGAGTAAGGGAGAATTGAGCACAGGCATCAGACCGCCGATATGGGGTGTGCCTTCACTGATGTGCGCCACAAGCAGCGTAAACCCGGCCATCAATATAGCGGGGGCGGTGAGCAGGGGCTGGTGGCGCCGGGCAAAGGTTGCGAGCCAAAGTAGGCAAAGTGCCATGAAAAGCATTGTTTCGGGACCATTGCCAAGGGGAATGCGTCCCGCTATATACCAGCGCAACACGTATGCAGCGCTCTGGACAAGTGCCAAAAAGGGAATAAAGCCATGCAAGACGGTACGGAGCATAGTGGGAACGCCCTTGGACGAACGCGACGGGATAAAAAAGAGTGCGAAGCCCAAGACGAGGCAGGCGATGAAGAGGACGACCGTAAATGGGATGCGGTTGAAAAGGAGTTCCGCTGTGACGCGTGTTTCGCTGACCTTGGCCGCCGTGGGAGCGGGACGGACAAGTTCGCCCCGTGTGAGCAGCAACACAAGCCCCACGCGCTCGTCGAGCTCAATAGCAGCTTTGCGCAACTTCTCAGGCACACTGTCGCGCGTGAGCGGCTCGACAAGATAGGTACCGTCGGGCGCGAAAAGGGCGGCGAACGCACAGTGCTTTTCCTTCAGTCCGAGACGAGCCTGCAAGGCTGCATCGCCGACGAGTATCATAGGCTGATCTTTCCATACATCGGGGCGTAGCGTCCATCCGGCGAGCACTTGCGTAGGGGTGAGGCCGCGATAAGACGTTCTGCCGTATACGCCAAGCAAAAAGTCGCGCGCCAGTGTGCCGAGCGGCATTACACGCTCTTCGCCCGAAACTTGGAGTCGCTCCATCTTCGACGCTTTTTCGGCACTGACCGCTGGTACACGCTCACGCGCCGTGACGGACAAGGCCAACACGGAAAGGAGCAAGGCGAGGATGTAACGGATTTGTTTCAAGTGGTCAAGTGGTTCTGTTAAGAGCTGTTTGCCTGTCGGCATTACGGCGGCAAAAACGGCCTATGAGGACGGCCATCATCGAAAGCCCCAATAGGGCATAGGCCGCATAGGTAAGGGGAAGGCCGTAAGGGTCGTACTTCACGGTGAGGATAGTGCCGCGCAAGTCGTTGTCATACGACGTCTGGTAGAAACGGAAACCGCTGCGGGTCAATATACGGTTCATCGCAATGTCGGCCGAAAAGGTGTCGGCGACAGACGGAAACACCGTGACGCGGCTGGCAAAGTCGCGAGGCGTGTTGGTGCCGGGTGTCAAGGAAACGATGAACGTGTCGAGACGTAAGGAAAAGGGAAGCGGCGAGGCAAGGTCGCTGTCCGAGGGAAAAAAATAGTTGGCCTTCGAGCCTTGGCGCAGATGGAGCGTGCCTTGACGTGATGTAAAGAAACTAATACCCGCGCCACAGAGCACAAGCAGCAACGAGACATGGAGCATGAACACCCAAAAGCGCCGCCACAAATGCCATCGCACCACAACGACTACACCAGCCACAACCAAAGCACCCCAAAGTCCAAGGAACCAAGGCGCATAATACACCGTTGCTGTTGCTACCTCGTGGCCAGAAGCGCGCTCCACGAACGTGCCCACTGCCATTGCGACAATGAGCAAAGCGATTATAACAAGTAACAGACGGCGCATAGTGATGTTGTTGGTCCTGGATTGCGAAATCCTTTTATCGGACAACGCGCGGTGGGAAAAAGCACGGCAAAGTTCGCAAACTCCCACCGAATATGCGCCATCGGAACAAGTAATTTCGTCTCAAGCAGGTAGAAAGGCGTTTGTCTAAGAACAATAGCAGCATTTCATCAAGACAAAATACCGTTGGCTATCTGGTGGACAGCCAACGGTTTATGGTTCTCTGATTGTAGTTGTGCCTTTGGAGAATCAGAAAGGCTTGTACATCGGATTTTCGGCGGCGCGGACAGCCATGCACTCTACCTCGATGAGCCAGCCGGGGCGGCAGACGGGGGCGTAGACGATGACGACGGGCTTGCCGGGGAAACGCTCGGCGAAGAGGTGCTGCACGACGGCGTAGTCGGCGTGGTCGCGCAGGTAGACCACCATCTGCGCCACGTCGTCGAACCCGGCCCCGCCCTCGGCGAGCAGTGCGCCGACGTTTTCGAGCGTGCGCTCGGCCTGGCGGCGTATGTCGCCGGGATGAACTATTTGGCCACGGTCGTTGATGCTGGCGGTGCCGCTGATGAAAATTTGGCGGCGGTCGCCGTAGTCAACGTAGGTGCCGCGCTCGAAGCGAACTCCGTACTCGCTGGTGCGGTTGAGGTGGTCGGCGGCGTAGAGGTAGCCCATCTGGCCGGGCTGTAGTCCGGCCACGGCGTAGGCGTCCATGTGGACGAACGACTTGGGGTCGGCGCCGATGCCGCCGATGCCGGTGGAGGCGATGTAGTGGGTCTTGTCGGTCAGACCCTGGGTCTCGAAGACGGCGTTGCGGGCGCGCACCATACCGGCATAGCGGTTGTCGATGTCGCTGACGTAGAACCAGGTGCGCACGCAGTTGTCGGAGAGCGTGCAGCCCTGTGCGGCGAGTTCGAGGATGTAGGTGTTGAAGATGATGGTGGTCTGCGCCTCGCTGCCCGTTTCCTTGTTGCAGTAGGCACCGGCCCAGAGGTGGCGGTAGCCGTTGTGGGTGGCCTCGAAGAGTTGTGTGCCCGGCACGGCTTGTGCCTTGACGCCGCGCAGCAGGTAGACCCACAGGGCTATTTTGGTGCCGTCGAGCGGCGGCTGTTGCACCACGGAGAGTGCGCCGAGCGGGTCGTCAATCTCGTGGCTCAACAGCAGGTTGGCCTGGTTGGCGGCGTCGCTGAGGAAGTAGCGCTTGATGACGGGCAGGACGTCGCTGCCGAGGCTGCCGAGCAGGGCGGCGTAGGCGCTTTGCAGGGCGGCGAGCTGTTCGTCGTAGGTGAGCGTGGCGTCGGCGACGTGGAGCATGGCGTGAACCTCCCCCACCCCGCCGTCGGCGGGTTCGTATCGGTGGATTTCAGCAAACGCGCGGTCGAAACGGACGGTTTGTTGGTTGCTCATTCAGAGAAGTAAAAAATAAAAAGTAAAAAGTAAAAAATTATATACGGTGTCAAGCGCGGTTTTGAGCCATTGGGTGGCAAAGGGGCTGCAAGCCAACAGTATTTGGCGGATGTTGGCGACGCCCCTTTTGCTGTTGAGGCGCGCAAAGTTACTAAACTTTTACTTATTACTTTTTAATTATTAATTATTTCCGCCTTGCTCAATCCAGTCACGGACAAGGGTGTGGAGGCGGGTGTTGTTGATTTCGTTGATGTGGCGGTAGTGCCAGGTGTCATCGCAATAGCCTTCGGTGGCGATGAGGCCGTAGAGTACGCTGGCGTCGGGGTCGCCGGGGACTACGAGCTGCGCGCCGTCCACCTTTTTGGAGGGCTGGCCTACGAGTGCGTCGTGGCTGCGCCCCTCAGTGAGGTAGAGGCCGGCCGCCGCACCGTCGCCCGCACCGTGGCAGCCCACGCAGGTGGTGTTGAACACCTCGCGCTGCACGGCCTCGAACATGCTCATGCGCACGTCGCCCGCCGCGAAGGGTATGGTGTCCTGGCCGGTGAGCAGGTCCGCACCTTCGAGACTGGCGAAGGTGGCAATGCGCTGGCGCAGGTTGTTGAGTACGCAGAGTTCGACGGTGACGGCCTCGTCGGGTATGCCGGTGAGGGCGACGGACACCTTACCGTCGGCGGGAATGGCGGTGAGCGTGCGGGCGGTGAGGGCGTAGTCACTCTCGCTGTCGAAGGCGGCCAGTGCCAGTTTGTAGCCGTCGGGCCAGGTGTCGGTGCCGGTGAGCGTGGCGGCGAGGCGCACGTTGCGCCCCTGCTGCGTGAAGCTGACGCTCTCGTCAACGGGGCCGTCGTCGCAGGCCGTGAGCCACAGCGCGGCGGGAGCGAGCAGCAGCAGGCCGAGAAGTTTCTTGGTCATCGGGAATGGCGGGGGCTTAGAAGGTGTACTGCAACATAATCTTGGCCGTGTGCATAGGCTGGCCGAGGTCGTCGTTGTCGCGGTCAAGCTGCGTCTTGTGGCCGGTGCGGCCTATGTACTGGTACATGCCCTGCAGTTTGAGGTTGCAGCCGGGTATGAACCAGTTCACGCCGACGGCGGGCATGTTGAGCATACCGTCCTTGCCGGTGCCGTTGCGGTCGAGGAAGTCGTAGCGGGCGGCGAGCTGCACGCGGTCGGTGACGAAATAGCCAGCCTGGGCGTAGCCGCCCCAATAGTTATAGTCCTCGGAAATCTTCTGCCGCTTGGTGAAGTTCACGTTCATATAGTAGGCTTCGGCGGCAAAGTACCAGCGTCCCTTGAGCCACGCCCATTCCAGTCCGGCGCGGAAGTCGTTGGTGCTCTCGCTCTCGCTCTCGACGTTCTCGGAGAGGCTGAGGCCGAAGAGCATCTTATCCTCGTTCAGTCGGTTGGGGTCGCCCTGCGTGCTGGGCATCACGCCCTTGGGCATATAGGTGAAGCGCCCGGCGTAGAGCAGCGAGGGGATGTGCCAGTCGTCGCTGAAGGTCTTGGTGGCGGCGTTGGTACCGCTGCCGGTGCCGTTGAACAGGCCCACCTCGTAGCCGAACTTCTTGGCGATGAGGCCGTGCACCTCTACGCCGAGGTCGAAGCCCGTGGCGATGTTGGGCGTGACGGCGTTGAGCGAATAGGGCATGATGACGGGGGCGGTGAGCGACGTGGGCAGTTGGGGGAACAGCGTGCTGCCCAGCGTGGTGAGGTAGGCGTGGCTGAAAGGCGTCTTGAACTTTCCGACGCGCACGGCGAGCTGGTCCTTGAACTTGACGTCGAACCACGCCTGCTGTAACAGGTTTGCCCCGCTGGCAGCGGCGTTGATGGAGAGGTTGTAGCTCACCTTGTCGAACGCCTTGCCGGTGAAGCCGAGGATGGCGTAGGGGATGCTGAAGCCGGAGTTGGCCACGTTGTCCTGGTTGTAGGCTTTGTCGAGACCCTCGTCGTCGTAGTAGTTGAAGTTGGCCGCGCCCTGCACGAGGAGGTAGGGCTTGAAGACGAAGTCGCCGCCTTTGCTGCGGATGGTGAAGCCTTCCTTGCCGGCCACGGAGACGACGCCGTTTTCGGTTTCTTCCTCCTCCTGTTGCGCCAGCGCGGCGACGGGGAGGACGAGGAGGGCGAGGAGAAGTATCTTTTTCATTGTGGTGTTGTTATTTGCGGGGTTGGGGAAACTGGGAATACTGGGAATTCTGGGAATACTGGGAATACTGGGAATACTGGGAATACTGGAAACACTAGGAACATTAGGAACACTAGTGCCACCAGACTTTCTATAGCGACCACAGGAACGCCACGAGGGCGTCGCGGTCGGCTTTGGGGAGGCGGGCGAAGACGTTCCTGGACGCCTGGCCCTCGCCGCCGTGCCACATGATGGCCTCGACGAAGTTGCGTGCGCGCCCGTCGTGGAGGAAATAGGTGTGGCCGTTGACGGTCTGCTGCAGGCCGACGCCCCACAGCGGGGTGGTGCGCCACTCGTTGCCGCGCGCCAGTCCGCTGACGTAGTTGTCGTTGAGGCCGACGCCCATTATCTCGCTGCCCATGTCGTGCAGCAGGAAGTCGGAATAGGGGTGTACGGTCTGGCCGCCCAGCCAGGGCAGTTCGGTGCCGTTGAGCAGGGTGGCGCCGCGCGGGCGGGTGTGGAGCGTGGTGACGTGGCAGAGGTGGCACCCGGCCTTGTAGAACATCTGCTCGCCGCGCTTCACCTGCGGGTCGTTCACGTTGCGGCGGGCGGGGACGCTGAGGGCGTGGAGGTAGAGGTCAACGTTCTCCATCTCCTCGGTGGTGACGTCGAGCTGGTCGTAGCTCAGCCCCATCATCGAGCCGTCCTGCATCTGTATCTGCCCCTCGCAAATCTCCTCGGGGTAGCGGCTGTTGGTGACGCCCATGTCGGAACTGAAGCCGAGTTCGACGGTGAGGTCGGCGTGCTGCGCCTTGTTACCGCTCAGGCCCAGTTGCAGGACGCCGCGCTCGTTGATGTAGTTGCAGCGCCCGCTGATGCCCCATTCGGGGTAGTTGCTCTTGGCGGCGAGCGCCTCGATTTCGGCGCGGTCGAGGGCCATCATCTGCCCCATACCGACGTGGCGCAGCGGTATGCGCACGGTGCAGAAGAGGTCGGCTGGGTCAATCTCGTCGGCGTACCAGTCGGTGATGGTGTAGACGGGATAGCACAGTTCGTATGGCTCGCCGTCGGGGAAGGTGAACTGCTGGTAGACCTTGTCGATGTGCACCTTTCCCTCGGGGCGCACGCCGAGTATGCTTTGGTCGTGGAGCACGCGCCCGTAGTTCTTGAAGAAAGCACCGTTCTTGCGCGTGATGTAGATGAGTGCCGAGGTGAAGCCGTTGGGGCCGGAACCCTCGCTGCTCCACAGGGCGGGCTCGGTGCGCCCGGCGTTGCGGTGGCACGAGCCGCAGCTGTAGCCCGCATAGACGGGTCCGAGGCCGCCGCCCTGCTTGCCGTCGGTGGCGCTGGTGCGCACGTCGTCGTAGAGTTTGTCACCACGGTTGAAGCGCGTCTTGTACTTGCCCGTCACCCAGTCGGCCTCGGTGTCGAAGGCATAGGACGAGCGCAGGAAGTTGGTCGAGGTGCCGGCGGCGAGGGCGTAGCCGTCGGGCACGTCGATGTCGTCCACGTCGAGGCCGTCCTCGCTGCACGCGCCCAGGGCGAGGGCGGACGCTATATATAATATAATACGGAGTGGCCGCATAAGTCGTTGAAAGATGTCGTGTCTATGTTCGGATAAAGAAAAAGGGGAGTAAAGGGGAGTCAGGCGGAGTTAGAGGGAGTTATCGCGCCGTTACTGTCAGCCGCACTTTCGGCGGCCGGGTGTATCGGCCCTTTAACTCCACTATAACTCCTCCTAACTCCCTCTAACTCCTAAGGGGGATTACTTGATGGTCCTCGCCTTGCCGTCCTTGAAGATGAGGAACTCAAGGGTGTGGTAGCCGCGCAGGCTCTGGGCCTCGGCGATGGCGGAAGCGCGTTCGTTCTCTACGCCGTCCTCTTCCTCCTCGTATTCGCCGCTCCAGTCGAGGGCGGAGTAGTCACCATTGTTCATAATGGCCACGATGCCGTCCTGGTCGAGAGGCCAGCTGTCCATGTTGGGGTCAAGACCCTTGTTGGCCACGGGGCCAAAGAGGAAAGCCTCGCTCGTCTCCCACGGTTCGCGGGCGGCAAGCCAAGCGTCGGCGCAAGCCTCGAAACCAGCGTTGCTGGGGGCCTTGGTAAAGTTGCTGACGGCGGTGAGCAGGGCGCGATTCTTCGCAACAAGGTCGCGGTAGGTGGGCAGCACGACGGCGTTCACGTAGTTCTCCACCACTGCGTCGAGGGCCTCGTCATTGTCGGCGTAGGCTTCGAGCAGGCGGGGCTTGAGCTGCTTGCTGATGAAGTCCTCCAGGTCGGCGCAGGCGTCCATAGCGGCCTCGGTCTCGGGGCACACGATGTTGTTGCGTAGCGGGGCGGGGATGGCCTGGATGGCGTCGTAGGCGGCCTGGATGTAAGCCTTGGCCTGCGCGTCGAGCTGGGCGTCGAACTGCTGCACGGCGTTGGAGATGGAGTTCTGCGCCACCTGTCCGTTGCGCGAGCCGTTGTAGGCGTTCTGGATGGAGCGGATGTTGTTGCTGTAGTCGTCGATGGAGTGCCAGCTGTACCAGCTCTCCACGGCATAGAGCGCGGCGGTCTTGTCGCCACCGAGGAAGAGGTCGTAGGGGTCGCCAATCTTGGCCGAACCCACCTCGTTGGCGATGTCGGCACAGCCGTCAAGGATTTCCTCCACGCAGTCTGAGGCGGACTGGTAGCCCTGGTTGCCGTTGTGGGCAATGAACTGGGCTGCATAACTCTGGCCGCCTTCGTAGCTCGTCTCCCAGTCCTTGAGCAAGGTCTCGGAGTCGTCCACAAGTTTCTGGGCTACGACGCCCATGTAGGTGGCCCACTTCTGCACGTTCTCGGTCGTGCAGTCGATGTCTGCTGCTGCGACATCGTCGGGCCCCTTCTTGTCATCGTCGTCGCTGCAAGCTGTGAACGACAGTGTCAAGCCGAGGCCGAAGAGAGCCGCAAGCAAAAGTTTTTTGTTCATAATAGAAAATGATGTGAATTAAAAAAGGTGTTGTTTTTACTTCTTAAAGAACCACCCGACGTAAGCCACGCCGAGGCTCCACTCGTTCTCGCTGTTGTACTGACCCTTGCCGAACATCTTGGAGGTGCCGATCTGGCGCGTAGTGTAGTCGGCCTTGACGACGAGGTTAGGCAGCGGGCGCCAGTTCAGGCCCACTTTCCAGAGGCTCACCTGGCAGCGCGCGTCCATATCGGACGTGGCCGACTGGCCTTTCTCCTGCGGGTTGTAGTAGTTGTAGTGCGCGAAGGGGTAGATGACCGGCATCTTGTCCGTCCAGCCCAGCGCGCTGCACACCTCGTGCAGGTTCACGCCCACCTCGGCGCTCCATGTCACGGCGCGCTTGGCCACGTAGGGCGTGCGGTTGTAGGGCGAGGCCGAACTGTAGCGGCGGTTCACACCGCTGATAGCGTCGGCGTTGTGGACGTTGCCGCTGAGGTAGTTGGCGCGGGCAGTGACGAAGCGGCCCGTGTACTGCCCGTCGAGGCTGTAGATGCAGACGGGCAGTTTGCCGTAAGCCTTGTACGTCACCAGTTTGTCGGCGTTGCGACCCGCGTCGGCGCACCAGTACACGCTGCCGCCGATGCGCAGGTTGGGCAGCCCCACCCAGTCAAGGCGCAGGATGTAGGCCGGGCGCGTGAAGTTGTCGGCCTCGAAGTAGCCCTGCTTGCCTTTCTGCACCCAGTTGTACTTGTCGAAGCCATTGGGGTTGGGGCCGGCCACGACCATCGCCTCGTAGTCGAACGTGGCGGTGCGGCTGCCCACACGCCCGAAGAGCGACAGACCCGTCTCGTGCCACGTCGAGGGGATGATGGTGGTCTCGCCCTCCGTGCGGCGCGTGCCGAAGAAGAAGATGGGTTCGTGGTGGCTGTTGGTCAGGCCGACGGGCAGCACCATGTGGCCCGCGCGGACGTTGAGCCAGGGCGCGTGGCTGTAGGTGATGTGGAACTGCTCCAGCGCCACCTCGCCGCCTTTCTCCACCTCGGTCTCGTACTCGCCGTTCTCGCTGCCCGAGCCCTGCTCCATCTCGTATTCGATGCCCGTACCGCCTGCCTCGAACTCGATTTCGGCACCGAGCGTCCAGCGGCGCGAGAACTTGTAGTCCATCGCGATGACGAAGCGCGGGATTTCAATGGTGGAGTGGTTCACGCGGCTGCTGCCGTCCGAGGTGCCCGTCCAGCGGTTCAGGCCGTAGTCCTTCCAGGAGGCCACCGCCTCGCCGTAGCCGCCCAGGCGGAACTTGTAGTCGTCGGCGGGCGCCAGCGTGTCGCCCGGCACCGTCGTGGCACGCAGCGACGTGGGCATAAGCGAGGCCGACGCCAGCAGGGCGAGGGCCAGTGAGCGCGAAAGTATCTTCATCGTATGGGGTTGTTTTTACGGGGTTATCAGGTATATTTTTGGATTTTCGGGTGCAAAATTACAAGTGCCGTCGGCGTGCGGCAATACCCAAATTAGGGTAAAAAGCCGCCCGCCGTGGTTATAAACGCCCCCGCGTGCCGCGTTTCACGCAAGGATTTTGTATTTTTGCGGTGATAAACTCCCCTACCCTAATATGATTTCCCCCAAGATAAAAGCCACCGACCGCATGTGCGACATCCTCACCGAGGACTACCAGTTGCTCCTGATGCTGGGCCGCTTCGGCCTGCCGCTGGGCTTCGGCGAGAAAACCGTGCAGGAAGTCTGCCAGGAGGGCGGCGTCGACACCGACACGTTCCTGGCCGTGGCCAACTTCAACACCGGCGGCGCCGACGCCGCGCAGCCTTTCCGCGATAGGCTCAGCGTGCGCACCCTCATCGCCTACCTCGAAAACACCCACACCTATTTCCTTGACTTCCTGCTGCCGCAGATACGCCGCAAACTGCTCGCCGCCATCGACTGCGGCGGCGAGAGCAAGGTGTCGTTCCTCATCCTGCGCTTCTTCGACGAATACCAGGCCGAAGTGCGCCGCCACATGGCCTACGAGAACGACAAGACCTTCCCCTACGTCCGCGCGCTGCTCGAAGGCCGGCGGCAGGAGGGCTACAGCATCGAGGTCTACTCGCGCGGCCACGACGCCGTGGAGCGCAAACTCGGCGAACTGAAGAACATCATCATCAAGTACTACCAGGGCGGCGGCGACGCCAACCAGTTGCTCTCCGCGCTGTTCGACATCTTCAACTGCGAGGCCGACCTCCACCAGCACGAGCAGATGGAAGACCACCTATTTATCCCCGCCGTCGAACTGCTCGAAGAGAAAGTGGCCGTCGGCGCGGGCGAGGCCGTCCCCGACACTCCGCAGGCCAAGGAGGAGACGCTCTCGGAGCGCGAGAAGGACATCGTGCGCTGCATCGTGCGCGGGATGACCAACAAGGAAGTGGCCGAGGAGCTGTTCATCTCCGTGAACACCGTCCTGACCCACCGCAAGAACATCGCCCGCAAACTCAGCATCCACTCCGTCGCCGGCCTCACCATCTACGCCATCGCCGGCGGCCTCGTCAACCTCGACGAAGTGCGCCTCTGAACCCACGCCGCGCGCCCCCAAAACCTTTATTTGCGCGCCCCTTAATCAAGTTTACGAGTTCTTGAGTTGTTGCATCTCGTAGATTTGCTTCATCAGCAGTTTCTTGGGGATGAAGTGCGTCAGGTTGGTGAAGACTTTCTGCATCAGGGTGAGGCCGCCGGTGACGGTCATCTTGCCGCGCATCATGCCCTCGAAGCCAGCCTTGGCCACGATGGCGGGCGAAACCATGTGCTCAAAGAGTTTGGTGTTCTGCATGTCGCTGGCACGGGTGAAACCGCTATCCATCGCGCCGGGCAGCAGCGTCGTGACGGTGACGCCGGTGTCCTTGGCCTCGTACCATACGGCGTTGCTCAGCGACGTGACGTAGGCCTTCGAGGCGTAGTAGACGGCCTGGAGCGGGCCGGGCATTTCGCCTGCGGGTGAGGAGACGTTGAGGATGCGCCCGTGGCCACGACTGATCATTTCGGGCAGGTAGAGTTTGGTGAGTTTCGTCAGGGCCACGATGTCCACCTGTATCATCATCAGTTCCTGCTCCATAGGCCGCTCGGCGAAGGTGCCGCGCCCGCCGAAGCCCGCGTTGTTGATGAGGTACTCGACCTCGATGCCCAGCCGCTTCACCTCCTCGTAGACTTCCTCGGGCGCCGTGGGCTGGGAGAGGTCTTTGCCAATGACGGTCACGGCGGTGCCGTATTGCTTCTCAAGTTCTTCCTTAAGGCTTTCCATCTTGCCGACGCTGCGCGCCACGAGCACGAGGTCGTCGCCGTTTTGCGCGTGCAGGCGGGCCAGTTCCACGCCCAGCCCGCTCGAAGCACCCGTGATGAGTGCGGTTTTCTGTGTCTTTGTCATAAGTTGGTGCGGTTTTATCGGTTTTCCACAAAGTCCACGAGCAGGATGCGCTCGGCGAAGAGCCAGCGTCCGCCGACCTTGCGGAAGGTGTCCTCGTAGCGCATGTAGGCTATCATCAGACGCTGGCCGCCGTCCTCGGTGTAGTTGAGGTGGTGGGCTATGCAGTATGCCTGCCCCTGCGCCTCGGTGTCGGAGAGCTGGCGGAGGGTGTGCTGACCCACGAAGTGCATCGTGCGGTTGTAGGTGTTGAGGTTCTCGAAGACGGGCCGCAGGCTCTCGCGTCCGTCGAGGGCGTAGGAGGGTTCGGCGGCGTGGCTGTCCATGTAGACCACGAAGTGCGTGTCGTCGGTGAAGAGGCTCATCTGCCCCTCGCAGTCGCGGCGGTCGGCGCAGTAGGCGTAGGCATCCACCAGGGCGCGTATCTCGCGGCGGTCCTGCTCTTGCTGCAACAGTTGCTCAGGTGTCATGGTTTGGGAGTTTATGAGTTAGTAAGTTTTTGAGTTATTAAGTTGGCAAGCCATTGGGCGGCAAAAATACGGCAAAACGTGCTATATTGCGCTGCGGTTCGTGCCAAAGGGTTTGCATTTCGCACCTACCCTGCACAAACTCATAAACTTATATATAGTCTGCCCACCTGCCGCATCCCGCCCGCACTCAAATCGGGCGGCCACGAAATTCAACGGCATCGCATCGAACGCAAGTCCGACTTAGTTTTTCCTGAGTCGGACTTTTTCGTAGGCGCAACGCTTGAAAAACTTTCCGCAACGGACTAATTCTTCAAATTAAGGCTTAATTTATACAAACTAAGACTTGATTTGTACAAACTAAGGCTTAGTTTGTACAAATCTAAGCTTAATTTGGAGATTTATGTGGACTTAATAAGTTCTTTCGTGGGTCTGCGCACAATTTATCTGGGGCAAACGGGCAAAAAAATCCGGGCGCGAAAGGAGGAAAGCTTGAAGTTCCGTCCTTTCGCGCCCAGATGGTGGTGGAGCAGCGGGGATACGTGTCAGCGGCGGCGACCGCCGAAGAGGTCGCGCAGGCCGTCGAAGTCGAAGGAGAGGGAGACACGCAGCGTGCGGTCCAGCGGGTTGGTGGGCTGCGTGGCGATGACGTAGCCGGCGTCGATGCTGAGCACGTTCATGCGGAAGCCCGCGCCGACGGTGAAGTACTTGCGCCCGCCCTGCGACTCGCTCTCGTGGTGGTAGCCGGCGCGCAGGGTGAACTTGTCGTTGTAGGTGTATTCGAGACCGATGCCGTAGTAGATTTCCTCCAGCTCGCCCTTGAAACCGCGCTCGCTGTCGTTGAAACTCTTGAAGATGCCGCTGATGGACGACACGTCGTAGTACTTGTCCTGAATGCGCTGGTTGAAGTCCTCGTCGCTCTCGTCGGCGCGCTGCAGGGGCATGGAGGGCACCAGGAGTTTGTAGGCGTCGAAGGCCACGGTGAAGCGGTTGTACTCATTGACGGGCACCATCAGGCTGGCGCCGAGGGCGAGTTTGGTGGGCAGGAAGTAGGAGCGGTCGTCGCCGTAGCTGATTTTCGAGCCTATGTTGCTGATGTTCAGGCCGAGGCCGAGCTGGCACTCGCGGCGTCCCAGGTTGATGTAGCTCTGGTTGTAGACGGCGATGTCGGCGGCGAAGGCGGAGCCGGGTTCCTGGCTGTCGTCGTAGTGTCCGCTGAGGTCGCTGTAGATGTAGCGCAGGGCGACGGCGGCGCTGAACGTCTCGGAGAGCATACGGGAGTAGGCGGCGTCGACGGCGAACTCGTAGGGCTTGATGGTCATCGACTCGTCCTGCGTCACGATGTCGCCCAGCGAGAAGTAGCGTATGGAGCCGCTGACGGCGGAGTAGTCGCCGATGCGGTAGTATCCGCTGGCGTTTACCAGGTTGATGCCGTCGGTGAGCTGGCGCAGCCACGGGGTGTAGTCCACGCTGAGTCCGGCGCGGCTCACGGCGAATGGGTATTTGGCGGGGTTCCACGACTGCGAGTGCACGTCGGGGTCGGTGGCGACGCCGACGTCGCCCATACCGCCCGCGCGCGCCTCGGGGCAGATGCTCTGTGAGGTGACGGCGGTGAGGATGGGGTTGAACTGGTCCACAATCTCGCCCTCGTCCTGCGCGGCGGCGGCCATCGGGGCCAGCACGGCGGCGAGCAGGAGCAGGCAGCGGGTATGCAAAGTGCGTTTCATTTTTCTTGGGGAACGGGGTTGTACCTTATATATAACGCGCGAGGGGGCGGTTTATGGTCTTTGGGGTGGGTGTATGGGGGGCTGGGGTAAGTGGGCGGGCTGGGGTGGCTGGGCAGACGGGGCGGGGGGGGGCTTCACTCCACCACAATCAGTTTGACGCCCTTGCTCTCGTGTCCGCCCTGGGTGGCGCGGAGGATGTAGAGGCCGGCGGTGAGGGGCGCGCCGAGCGAGGTGCACAGCGGCCAGTCGACGGTGGCGTATGTCTTGCCGTCGGCGGGGAGCGTGCGCGTCCAGAGGCGGCGTCCGGCGGTGTCGTAGGCGTCGAG
>JAGBKI010000046.1 GCA_017933995.1 Bacteroidaceae bacterium
CGACGTGTTCGACCCGCGCCTGCCCGACCACGGCGTGCCGATGGCCGTGCGAGGCACCATCACGTTCTCCGTCGGCGACTACCGCAGCTTCATCAAACTCCACCGCCTCATCGACTTCAACCACGAGCAGTTCCGCCGACAGGTGAAGGACGCCGTGGCGAAGTACGTCAAGGGCGTCGTGACGAACATACCCGACGAGGCGGGCATTCCCGTCGTGCAGATGGAGCGCCGCATACTCGACATCAACGACCGCATACAGGGCTATGTCAAGCCGCGCATGGAGGGCGACTTCGGCGTGCAGCTTAAAGCCTTGGACATCGAGGCACTGGAGATTGACAAGGAAAGCCCCTACTACGCCGAGCTGCGCCAACTCACCGCAGGCAACACCGCCCGCACACTCAACGCGCAGACCGACGTGAACATCAAGAACCTGCAGGACATGCAGGCCATCAACGCCGAGAACCTCTCCGAGACGATGCGCATACAGCGCGAGGAGGCGCAGCGCGCCCAGCGGCTGCAGACCGAGACGAACTTCATCGGCGCGCACGCCCTCAACCAGCAGACCGAGGTGTTGCGCACAGGCGCGCAGAGCCTCGGGCAGATGGGCGCGATGGGCACCGGCGGGGGCGGCGGCTCGATGAACCCCGCCGGGATGATGACGGGCATGATGATGGGCGGCGCAATGGGCCAGCAGATGGCAGGCATGATGCAGCAGATGGGCCAGCAGGCGCAGGGCGCGATGAACACCCCGCCGCCCATGCCGAGCGTTTCCTTCTTCGTGTCGAACAACGGCCAGCAGGCCGGCCCCTACACGGTGCAGCAGCTCGCCGCCTTCGTGCAGCAGGGCGTGGTCACGCCGCAGAGCTACGTCTGGCGGCAAGGTATGGCAAACTGGGCACAGGCCGCCGCAGTGCCCGAACTCGCCGCCATCTTCGCACCGCCACCGCCCGGCGCAGGCACACCGCCTCCGCCGCCCGCGCCGTGAAACGACATTGCAGAGTATATTATATATGGAGTAAGCCGAAAAGCCTTTAAGTGAGTAGGCAATCCTAACAACAAAAACTATGGGACTTTTCAAAAAAGACGCTTGGGAAGATTATCACAAACACGCTGCCAAGCGCGATATCAAAGTTCAGAAAGCAATGCTTGCTGAACGTAGCGAACAAGAAAGAGAGGCGGAAGAAAGACGCCTCCTCAGAGAGGAACTCACTGAGCAATTGGACAGCATAAAGGCTGATATTGCCAATGCTTCCGGCATAACCGACATCAACGAAAAGATTGTTACGCTCAACAGCCTGTTCAGCGCAATCAGAACCATTGAGAGCCAAGCATACAACAATGATTTCAACTCTCTTCAGACAAGGGTTGACCTGATGAAGAGTAACATAGAGAATGCCATCAACATCATTCCTTCCCCTGTGAAGCAAGAGGAGCAACTGCAGACGCTTGCCATACTTACCGAACAGAAAATCGCCATCCCTACCCTGTCGAAGTGGATTAAGGAATTAGCGACCAAAGCTCGCGCACAGTATCCCGAGAATACAGGGCTTCAAACATACGTGGACAAGGTGCTTGGAAAGGTTATCCCCTCCGATGCGTCGCTTTCCAAAAAGGTTGGCATGATGTTGGGCAACCTGTTCCGCAAGAGGTATTAAGCCGATAACACCAACAAACAATTCAGACAATGAAACAGATTTTTCTTATTTCTCTCTTGAGCCTCTTTTTAGGCATTTCATCCGGCTTCGCCCAGTCAGCCAAACTTGTCGTGACCACGTCCGGCCAGATCAAAGGCAAATATCTCGGTGAGAACAGCAGCCAATACAAAGTTGAATGGTCCGACATCTATTGGGTGCCCAAGCGCGGACACAAGGTCGTGACTTATTCCGCCGCAAACGGACAGGGCTATGTTCATGTAAAATACGGAAAGGGCGCGGTGAATGTCAGACAGCAGCCTAACACCAACTCTCCCGTCGTTGCAAAAATCGTCAATGCAGAGGAGGCCATCGGAGATATTGACGAAGGATACCGCTGCCTTGGAAAGAGTGGTAATTGGTATAAGATACAGGCGGACGGCAAAGTCGGTTTTGTCCGCTCCGACCTGGTTGAATGGGATTGGGGTTCTTATTAAGACCAATAATCCCAAGGATTCTGTGGCCATGAACACCGACCAAAGTTTCTTTTCCGTTGACCGCCTCGTGGAGTTCGGCCTCGGCATGGCCGTGGCGCAACAGATGGTGGGCGTGATGAACCGGGCCATGCAGGGGATGTACATTCCCGGCAGCATCCAGGCCATGCCGCCCGCTAACCCCGCCGCCGCGCCCACGCTCGCACCGCCGCCCCTTCCCGCCACCTACTATGTGGCGGTTGAAGGGCGGCAGGTGGGGCCGCTCGGCGAGACCGACCTCTGCACGCTCATCAAGAACGGGCAGGTCACCAAGGACACCCTCTGCTGGCACCCCGGCCTCGCCGCCTGGCAGCCCGTGGAGCGCACCCCCGCAGTGCTAAGGCTTGTGGCACTCACTCCGCCGGTGCCTAATAAAGAGAACAACTAATAATCCTAGAAATACTAGAAACTCTAGAAACACTAGAAATCCTATAGACACGAGCCCCCACAATGAAACTCAAAGCATTTCCCGCCCTGTTGTCGCTCATCGTGTCGTGTGCGCTGGGCTACTTGGCCTGGCACATCGCCGGGGACGACGAAGGCAGTTTAGTCGTCGGCATCGGCACGGGCGTGGCGGTTCTAAGCACACTCCTTCCGCTCCTTGCCCTGCGCCTTGAAAACGGCAGGCAGAGCGTCAATATGAAGGCGTGGAGTTTCGCCGCCCTCATCGTGCTGCTGGCCGTGAACCTCGGCTTCGCCCTGCTCGGCGTGGCGGAACCTTACTACGCCGTCACCCTCCTCCTGCTCCTCTGCCTCCACCTCCTCGTCGTGTGGAAACTTGCGGAAATCAAGGACGTGTGACACCAACTTCTAAAAGACCAACACACACAATGAAAAAGACCTTTCTATTCTCCCTGCTCTGCGCCATCTGTCTAAGCGCCGCCGCACAGAGCAAGAAAGAACTTCAGACGAAAGTCACCGAACTGGAAACCGAGAACGCCACGCTGACCGCCCGCATCGGCGAGAAGGACGCGCAGATAGGGCAGTTGTCGGGACAAGTAGCCTCCTTGCAGCAGCAGATAGGCCGCCTTGAAGGCGAAAACGCAAGCCTGAACCAAAGGCTGACGGAGATGCAGGGGCAGTTGGCAGCGCTCCAAGCACAGGCAGCCCGCCCCGCGCCCAAGTCTCTTTCCGACAGCATCGCCGATTTCCTCTTGCTGTTCTACCGCGCCTCGACGGTGGAGGAGCGCGCCAAGTACGTAGCGGACCCCGCCCGCGTGCTACCCAAGATGCGCGACTACTATAAAAACGGCATCAGAACGCTGGACGAGTTTGACTGGTACGATGGTACAGATGGTGCCGTATGTATCGCCACATCGCTATACGCACTGCGGGTTGAACTAAATAAGAACTACGAGGTTTCGCATTTTGTGATACGCACGCCCGATGGTTTCAAACTCGACTGGGAGGCCACGACGCTCTATGGTCAGACCACGGTGAAGCAGATAAATAACAAGGCGAGGGAGAACGACAACAAAACTTTTATCTTTTCTTGTGGTCTTTCTACAACAGACATAGATAGTTGGAATGATTATTACGACTATGTTACTGGCAGGCAAGAAGCAGATGGAAGTCTTAAATCAATAAGAATTGTATTTGAGAGGGATAGTGCAGTAGGCCGCCAGTTCCTGAGCCTCATAGAGAACAAGAATGTGAACAACGATGATTTGAGCAACCAATTTATATTGAAAGGAGTTTATTATTACAACGATGGCTTTGACTTCATTGAGCTCACCGAAATCGTCAGCGAAACACCGTCCCTGCTCATCCGCACGCGCCCTAACAAGTCGCAGTCGCGCTTCTGAACACTAACGGCACTGCCGCGCCGCGTGTAACTATAGCCACAAACATTTCAAACCCTTAAACCCTTAAAATTATGTCAGAAAACAAATCCTCGAACTCGGGTGCCAACTGGGTCAAGTTGATTCTCGGCCTTGTCAAAACAGCAGCCTTCTTTGCCATTGCCCTTATCATCTTGATGATTGTAGGCTCGGTGATTCACAGTTAGACCGTGTGCCCCATCCGCGCACGTTTGTTTCTCTAAAAAAACCAGGAAACACCCGTAAGCAGTGCTTTCGCACCGCTTCCAACCACCCCAAAACCAATCCCGCCATCCCCTCTCGCCGCAACGGCCTTGGGGATGGCGGGATTTCTTTGCAAGGAAAAACGTACCTTTGCACACGAAAGCACCAAACGCCCCGTTTTTATGCAAGTCCACCTATCCCCGTCCTGGTTGCCGTTGTTGCAGCCCGAATTCGACAAGCCCTATTTCACTGAACTGTCCGCATTCGTCCACAACGAGTATCGCACGACGCGCTGCTACCCACCCGCACGACTCGTCTTCAACGCTTTCGAGCAATGCGCCTTCGAGGACGTGAAAGTTGTCATTCTCGGCCAAGACCCTTACCACGGCGCGGGGCAGGCCGAGGGCCTCTGCTTCAGTGTGGCGGACGGTGTGCCCCACCCGCCCTCGCTTCAGAACATTCTGCGCGAAGTGGCCGACGAAACAGGCGCGCCCGTTCCCACAAGCGGTTCGCTACTACGCTGGGCACATCAGGGTGTACTGCTGCTCAACGCCACGCTCACCGTGCGCGAAGGGCAGGCAGGCTCGCACCAGGGGCGCGGCTGGGAGACGTTCACCGACGCTGTGGTGCGCCTGCTCGCTGAGCGGCGTGAACATCTCGTGTTCCTGCTATGGGGTAGCTACGCCGCACGTAAGGCAGCCGTCGTAGATCCCGCGCGCCACCTCATCCTGCGCAGCGCACACCCCTCGCCCCTCTCTGCCTATCGTGGTTTCTTCGGCAACCACCACTTCCAACTCGCCAACGACTATCTTGTGCAGCACGGCAAACAGCCCGTCGTGTGGTAATCCCGTTAAGTCTGTTGCCGCATTACGACAACCAACCCAACCATTCCCAATTACCCCTATGCTACAAATCGGCAACGTAATCGTTTCGTTCGACGTTTTCACCGAGTGTTTTTGCTGCGACCTTGACGCATGTGGCGGGGCGTGCTGCGTTGAGGGCGAAAGCGGCGCGCCGCTTCGGCAGGAAGAAATCCTGCATCTTGAAGACGCGCTCGACGGCGTGTGGCCGCTCTTGTCGGCTCGCGCGCAGAGCGAAATCGACCAGCACGGCGTGGCCACCGTAGACCCCGAAGGCGACCTCGTGACTTCCATCGTCGGCGGCAAGGACTGCGTGTTCACCTGCTATGACGCGGCGGGATGCTGCTGTTGTGCTGTGGAAAAAATACTCGGCAGTGCCGCCTGGTCCAAGCCCATCTCGTGCGCCCTCTATCCCATCCGCGAGAAGCAACTCGGCGACGGGTTAGTCGGCCTCAACGTCCACCGCTGGAGCGTCTGCGACGCGGCGAGGCGCAAAGGGCGCGAACTGGGTCTGCCCGTCTATAAGTTCCTGCGTGCACCCCTCGTCCGCCGCTTCGGCCAAGAGTGGTACGACGAACTCTGCACCGCCGCGCACGAACTCCGTGCGCAAGGCATGTTGTAGACTTGTAAGTCTCGCTGAAAGCAAAGGCCAACGGACGGTGTGTCCGTTGGCCTTTGCCTTTATATATATAATACAGTATAACCTTTACTTCAGCACGCCGAGCTGCTTGCCCACTTTGATGAAGGCGGCGATGCATTGGTCGAGGTGCTCGCGCTCGTGGCCGGCGCTGATCTGCACGCGGATGCGGGCCTGGCCCTTCGGCACGACGGGGTAGTAGAAGCCCGTGACGTAGATGCCCTCCTCCTGTAGCAGGGCGGCGTACTTCTGCGACAGCGGAGCGTCGTAGAGCATCACGGCGCAGATGGCGCTCTGCGTGGGCTTGATGTCGAAGCCGGCGGCCATCATCTTGTCGCGGAAATAGTTCACGTTCTCCACAAGCTTGTCGTGCAGGGCGTTGCTTTCCTTGAGCATCTTGAACATCTCGATGCCTGCGCCGACGAGGCCGGGGGCGAGGCTGTTGCTGAAAAGGTAGGGACGGCTGCTCTGGCGCAGTTTGGCGATGACCTCCTTGGGGCCGGTGGTGAAACCGCCCATCGCGCCGCCGAACGCCTTGCCCAGCGTGCCGGTGTAGATGTCCACGCGCCCGTAGGTGTTGAAGAACTCGCTCACGCCGTGGCCGGTGGGGCCTACGACACCTGCGCTGTGGCTCTCGTCGACGAGTACCAGGGCGTCGTACTTCTCGGCCAGGTCGCAGATTTTGTCCATCGGGGCTACGTTGCCGTCCATGGAGAACACGCCGTCGGTGCAGATGATGCGGAAACGCTGTTCCTGCGCCTCCTGGAGGCAGCGCTCCAGGTCGGCCATGTCGGCGTTGGCGTAGCGGTAGCGCTTGGCTTTGCACAGGCGCACACCGTCGATGATGGAGGCGTGGTTGAGGGCGTCGCTGATGATGGCGTCGTCTGCGGTGAGCAGCGGCTCGAACACGCCGCCGTTGGCGTCGAAGCAGGCGGCGTAGAGGATGGTGTCCTCGGTCTTGAAGTAGTCGCTGATGGCGGCCTCAAGTTCCTTGTGCAGGTCGTGGGTGCCGCAGATGAAGCGCACGCTCGACATACCGAAGCCGCGCTTGTCCATAGCGTCCTTGGCGGCCTGGATGAGGCGCGGGTGGTTCGACAGGCCCAGGTAGTTGTTGGCGCAGAAGTTCAGCACGGTCTTGCCGCCCACCTGGATGGCGGCCTGCTGGGGACTCTCGATGAGGCGCTCCTCCTTGTAGAGGCCGGCCTCGCGGATTTCCTGCAACTGGTCTTGCAGGTGCTTTTGGAATTTTCCGTACATATTTGTTAGGAGTTATGTTGTTTGTGTGCGTTATTATTCGGTGGGGGATATGGCTAAAGCTTTGTAGATGGGCTGTATATCGTTATATGGATGCCACGAACCATATTCTATTATTTGTCCTTGGGGCTTGTAAGAAGTATAATCATCATAATCTCCCTTTGCTATCAAGGTGCATTGGAGCTTGTTGTTCTTATACGATATCTTTTTGCTAAAAAAAGACTCTTCATCATAAGCCCAATAATAACAAACCATAGAACCATTGTCTTTTGCGAAATGGAACCCACCTTCTAATACTTCGTCTGTATATATTTGCTCTAACTTCTTATTATAAGCATACACATAAAAAGCCTCATTTACGGGAGAACTGAATGGTGCGGTTACCCACAACTCCGGAACGCCATCCTTTGAAATGTCATGGAGATAATAATATGCGATATAATCCCGCCTTTCATAATAACCTTCGTTTTCTGTATCTAATTTCCGCTGTATCTCCCCCAACTTCTTCACATACGCCGCTGCAATCTCTTTCCGCCTGGCCTTGTCCTCCTCGCGGGCGATGCTGTCGGCGCGCCAGACGGAATCAGCCTTGGCGATGGAGTCGGCCACAGCACGGGCTGCGGGGTCAAGGATCTCGGAATACAAAGAGTCATCGACAGCGGAAACGGCCACTGATTGCTCCTGCGAGGGTTCGGGATGGGTGTATATCACAACGAGTTTACCCAGCACACCGCCCAAGCACAAACCGAGCAGCGCCAGTCCCGCCGTTTTCCTGTTCACTTTCATTGTTATTGCAGGTTATTTGCGCACAAAAGTACGTCAAGGAAAAGGCAAAGCAAAGGGAAAAGGCGTTTTTTAGGCCACTACGGGCAAACAAGCCTACAAATTATTTGCGCGGGCGCGCGCCACACCGTAATTTTGCGCTGCCAACATTTAAGACAACCAACAAACTGATAAACACTAACCCAATGAGAAACATCCTTGTCATCGGCGCAACGGGTCAGATTGGCTCCGAGCTGACCATGAAACTCCGCAAGATCTACGGCAACCGCCACGTCGTCTGCGGCTACATCCCCAGCGCCAAGCCCAAAGGCGTGCTCAAGGAGAGCGGCCCCTACGAAATCTGCGACGTCACCGACGGCGAGCAGATTGCCACCGTCTGCCTCAAGCACAACATCGACACCATCTTCAACCTCGCCGCCCTGCTCAGCGTAGTGGCCGAAGGACGCCCCCAGCTAGCCTGGAAGATAGGCATCGACGGCCTGTGGAACGTCCTCGAAGTGGCGCGCGAGCACAACTGCGCCGTCTTCACCCCCAGCAGCATCGGTTCGTTCGGCCCCGAGACGCCCGCCGACAACACGCCCCAGGACACCATCCAGCGCCCGCGCACCATCTACGGCGTGTCCAAGGTGACCACCGAACTGCTCTCGGACTACTACCACAACAAGTACGGCGTGGACACGCGCTCCGTGCGCTTCCCCGGCCTCATCTCCTACGTCACGCCCCCGGGCGGCGGCACCACCGACTACGCCTGCGACATCTACTACAGCGCCGTGCGCGGCGAGAAGTTCGTCTGCCCCATCGCAGCCGGCACCTTTATGGACATGATGTACATGCGCGACGCCCTCAACGCCTGCGTCAACCTGATGGAGGCCAACCCCGACCGCCTCATCCACCGCAACGGCTTCAACATCGCCGCCATGAGTTTTGACCCCGAGGGCGTGGCAGCCGCCATACGCAAGTACAAGCCCGAGTTCGAGATGGAGTACGACGTAGACCCCCTCAAGCAGGCCAACGCCGACAGCTGGCCCAACAGCATTGACGACACCTGTGCCCGCCAGGAATGGGACTGGGCGCCCCGCTTCGACCTCGACGCCATGACCCGCGACATGCTCGACAAACTGAGCGTGAAACTGCTGGGGTGAGACCCTAAAGAGGAATTAGGAGTTAGGAATTAGGAATTGGGCTACGCGACGTATTGAATGAGGAATTGGGAGTAAGGAATTAGGAATTATGCCTACGGCCACCTTTTCCGCAGTTCCCACGCATTCATCGTGGCGCAGCAAAATTCCTAATTCCTTACTCCTAATTTCTAACTCTCCACAGTTTTAATGGAAAAAGGAAACAACGTCATCCAGGAAAAGAGCGAAGCGTTTGCCTTGCGAATAATCAATTTATACAAACTCCTACGGGATGACAGGAGAGCATACATCATACCCAAACAGTTACTTCGCAGCGGCACAAGCATAGGAGCAAATGTGTGCGAGGCCTTATGCGCTATCAGCAGAAAAGACTTTCTCTCCAAGATGTACATTTCCTTTAAGGAGTGCAACGAAACTCTTTATTGGCTACGTCTATTATATAAATCGGAACTCCTCACACAAAAAGAGTTCGAGTCTATCTACACAGACGGAAAAGAGATTTACCACCTGTTGAGTAGCATAACAAAAACCACGTCCGCCAAGATGTAATGAAGAATTCCTAATTCCCTACGTCGCGCAGCCTAATTCCTAACTCCTAATTCCTAATTTTGTGTTCCCCCTTGAAGATTTCTTCCGCAACAGCCCACAGACGGCGTTCCAGATTTCGCCCGACGGGCGCCACATCTCGTTCCTCGCACCCTACAAGGAGCGCATGAACGTCTTCGTGCAGCCCACCGGGGGTGGCGCGCAGCCCGTGCAGCTCACCTTCGAGACCGAGCGGAGCGTCGCGGGCTACATGTGGGCCGACAACCGGCGCATCATTTTTATGAAAGACGAGGGCGGCGACGAGAACTACCGCCTCTTCGCCGTGGGCATCGACGGCACGGGGCTGCGCGGCTACACCGACTTCCCCGGCGTGCGCACGCAACTCATCGACGACCTCGAACAGGTGGACGACGAGGTGCTCATCGCCATGAACCGCCGCAACCCCGAGGCGTTCGACCCCTACCGCCTCAACCTCGCCACGGGCGAACTGCGCCAGGTGGCCGAGAACCCGGGCAACATACAAGGCTGGATGACCGACCGTGAGGGACGGCTGCGCGCGGCCACAGCCATCGTCGACGGCGTGAACACGCAGATACTGTACCGCGACAGCGAGGACGAGCCTTTCCGCCCCGTGCTCACCACCAACTTCAAGGAGACGGTGGATTTCCTTGAGTTCCTGCCCGGCGGACGCGAGGTGCTGGCCGTCACCAACCTGGGGCGCGACAAAACCGCCCTGGTGCGTATGGATCCCGCCACCTGCCGCGAACTGGAGGTGCTCTACGAACACCCGCGCTACGACATCAGCGGCATCTACTACTCCAAGCGGCGCGAGGTGCTGTGCAGCGTATCCGTCACCGGCCACAAGGGTGCCGAACGCCACTATTTCGACCCGGCGTTCGAGACGTTCCGCCGCCGCCTCGACGACCTCTTCCCCGACCACCGCGTCGGCATCGCCGCCTGCGACAAGGCCGAGGAGCGCTTCCTCGTCTACGTCGGCAGCGACCGCACGCGCGGCGCGTACTACTATTACGAGGACGGCCTGGCGCCACGCCTCATCGCCGAACTCGCCCCCTGGCTGCCCGAGGCCGAGATGGCCGAAATGCGCCCCGTGGTCTACCAGGCGCGCGACGGACAGCCCATTGAGGCTTACCTCTCCCTGCCCCGTGGCAAGGAAAAGAACCTGCCCGTCGTTGTCAATCCGCACGGAGGCCCCTGGGCGCGCGACACGTGGGGCTTCAACAGCGAGGCGCAGTTCCTCTGTAGCCGGGGCTACGCCGTCTTCCAGATGAACTTCCGCAGCAGCACCGGCTACGGGCGCGCCTTCACCGAGGCGGGCTACAAGGAGTGGGGAGGCCGTGTGCTCGACGACATCACCGACGGCACGCGCTGGCTCGTCGAACAGGGCATCGCCGACCCTGCGCGCATCGCCATCTACGGCGGCAGTTTCGGCGGATACGCCGCACTGGCGGGCGTCACCTTCACGCCCGACCTCTACGCCTGCGCCGTCGACTACGTCGGCGTGTCGAACCTCTTCACCTTTATGCAGACCATCCCGCCCTACTGGCGTCCGCTGCTCGACATGCTCCACGAACAGGTGGGCGACCCCGAGGCCGACCACGACCTGCTGGCCGCCACCAGCCCCGCGCTCCACGCCGACCGCATCCGCGTGCCGCTGCTCGTGGCACAGGGCGCCAACGACCCGCGTGTGAACAAGGCCGAGAGCGACCAGATGGTCGAGGCGCTGCGCGGGCGAGGCGTCGAGGTGGAATATATGGTCAAGGACAACGAGGGCCACGGCTTCCACAACCAGGAGAACCGCTTCGACTTCTACCGCGCCATGGAGCGTTTCCTGGCGCGCCACATCGGCTGACCGCCGGCCCCACCCATCCATATCCCCAACCCCATAAACCTTTTTGCACGTGGTCTGCACACCTTTTGCAAGCCGCGTGCATTTTTTTGCACAGCGCAGGGCAAACTTTTGCACAGCGTAGAGCAATTTTTTGCACAGCGTAGAGCAATTTTTTGCACAGCGCAGGGCAAACTTTTGCACAGCGTAGGGCAAACTTTTGCACAGCGTACTGCAAACTTTTGCACAGCGCAGGGCAAACTTTTGCACAGCGCAGGGCAAACTTTTGCACAGCGCAGGGCAAACTTTTGCAATAGGTATTGCTATTTTCTGCAATAGACCCTGCAACGTTTTGCAGAGCCTATGCAGACAGTGCGTAAAGGTCAGAATTTCTCAAATATTGGTGTCCGCTAATAGATTTATTAGCAACCGCAAAAATCTCTGAACAGATAAGCCAACGGCATGACACTGAAAGTGTCACCCCCTCTGTAGCCGCAGGTACGCGAAGTGCAACGGAGCGCACCTGCGGTAGACGGTACATACATAAAACGGACGCTGAAGGCGTCCCCTACGACGGGCGGAAGTAACTTATAGCGCTTGCGGAGCACGCTTCCAGCGTCATACCACCGACTTTTCGGCTTAAAGTTCTAACAGACAGCTATATAAATACGGAAACTTTTCAGCCACAATAAAAGCAGCGGCGGCTCTTAATGCAAGAGCCGCCGCTGTTATAGTTTTCTCTGTAAAGGACAAGGAATTACCAAACGTCCTCAGCCTGTACGCCGTCGTAGACAGCCTTGGGCACGAACTCGAAGTAGTCGACGAAGAACTGCGAGTTGGTCTTCTTCAGCGAGGACTTGAAGCGGATGTAGTAGGACTTGCCGGCCTCGAGCACCTGCGTGGTGACAATCTTGCGCAGACACGGCGATCCGTCGCCGCCCTGATGGCGAGCCTGGCTGGTGCGCGGAATGTCCCAGAAATAGTTGGGGGCCTTCATGTAGCCATGTACACGCATGTCCTTGTCATTCTCCAGAATGCGGTCCTCGTCCCAGTCGAGATGTTCGTCCTTGATGAAAGGAATGTCGGGGTTGGCTGACTGACGGAGATTGGAGTCGTAGTTGGCTTTCTGGCGAAGGTCGAACGGCAGGCCGACAGGCACACAACGGTCGGGCGAATCGCCAAAGTAGAGTTGCGCCATACCACGAAGCTCATTGTTTGCACAGCCCATGCGAATCTCGTACTGGTCGGTCACGGGAACTGGCGGCAGGCGCAGCACGAAGTCGAACACGCCGGAGAACAGCATCTCGTCGCCCTCATAGTCGTGCCAGCCAGTAGATATCCAGCCGCAGTTAAGGTAGTACATCTCCGTGTTCTCGGTTTCGTTCGTGATGTTCTCGAAATAGCCGTGCTCGAAAGCCTCGTACTTCTGGCCGCGATAGTTGTTGCTGATAAGCTCGGGCAGGATGGTGGTGAGGTCCACGCGGATGCGCTCGCTGGTCAGGGCCTCGCGGGTAGCTTGGTCGTAGACAAGGATACCATCGATGGGGTAGTAGAAACCGTTGGCGGCATTGTTGTCGTTGACACCGTTGAGCGCGTTCACCTTGATGTTGATACCGGGCTGGTAAGCACGGGTGGAGACTTCCTTGTAGTCATCGCGCAAACCGTTGTTGTACTTGCTGATGCGGTTCAGGTAAATCTCATGGTCGCCGTCGGGTACTTGCAAAACCTTAATGAGAGCGCGCTCTTCCTCGGCCTTGTTGTCCACCATCTTCACGCTGAGGGGGATAGTGGTGAAATAGTCCCAGCAGTCGACAGTATAGTTCTGCGTCTGGGGATTCAGGGGATCGGAGCCATATTGGTAGTTGTGCTCATTGAAGTGGTGGACAAAGCGGTTGAAGGCAATGCGTCCTTTGATAAAGTGATAGGCCACAAAGCGGTTCAGCGCGTTGTTGTAGCTGGTGGGGTCAGCGTCGGTACACTCGGGATAAGCTGCTTGTGCCTTAGCCAGCAGCTGAGCCTGAATAGCCGCCCAGTTGGTTACGTTGCCGTCAGCGTCCAACTGCGGTGCCTCAATGCCCCACTCCGATTGGAACACATCGTCGGTCTCGACAAAGCCAGTGCAGCCCAGGTAGCGCTTGGTCGGGATGGGCCAGTTGTAGTTGCCGCTCGAATAGGCCACGGAACTCCAGTAGCGCTCCTCGGGACGGTCGGCGTTGTTTTCGTAGTCGATGTCACGGTCCTCGGAAATGCGGCTGGCCATGCCCGTCACGGTGATGAGGTTGGCCATAATGTGAAGATTGTCGGCGTCGGCAATAAGTTCCGCCACGCTCTTGCTGGAGGGCGCGATTACGGTGGCGATGACGTGCAGGTAGCCGTTCGTGGCCTCGTGGTCAAAGTCGCCCGGAACGAGTTCCGAGGTGCCGTTGATGATGTACGGCCCAGCCTCCTGCTCCTCGCAGGTCAGCAGGCGGTCGTAGAGGTTCGACTTGAGGAACGTACTACCGTCTGTGGGGAACTCGGCAGACTCGTAAGCCGAAGCGTCCTCGTTGTCGATGACGCAACTGTAGGCCAGGAGTTGAGCCAGCTCGTAGGAAAGTTGTGTGATGTCCGTCGTGCCGATGGTGCTCTGGCAATAGGCTGCCACAGCATCGTTGCCGGGGGCGAAGACGGTGTAGTTGCCGCGCGCAGAGAGGGCGGCATAGATGGAGGAGGCGTTCGAGGCGTTGCCCAAGCGCACACGCTCAAAAATAGCCTTGATGTAAGAGAGGTCGGCGCGGCTGTCAAGGATGTCGGCAATCGTCGGATCGTCCTTGATGGCATAAGCGCTGTCATCAATGTCCTCCTTACAACTTGTAAACACGCTGCCGCAAACCATGAGGAGCAGGCAGCTTACAAGGAGAAAGCTTTTCTTCTTCATTACAGTATAGATAAAGGTTTTTTAATTTGCATTCAGTCCGCACAACGCGCGCGTTTTGGCAACCCCAGTTTCCAACAAGGTTGCCCGCAAAAGTACAAAGAAATCACAAACGCACCCCCTGAAGCGTTAAAAAAGTTTGAAAAAACACGAAAAAGCGCGTTTTGTAAGCCACAAAGTCTCGGCTGTTCACATAAATTAGTACATTCGCAAATGAAAACTCGCCGCGCCCTTGCCCGCAAAGCCGCAAGGCAGGCCAAAACACTCCGTATTATATACACGCACGCATACGCGCGCGAAAGCAAACCCTTAAAAACACAACGCCATGGAACTCAAAATCAAAGCTATCCACTTCGACGCCACCGAGCGTCTGCAAGCGTTCATCGAGAAAAAGGCCGCGCGCCTGGAGAAAAAGGTCGAGCGCGCCACGCAACTGGAGGTAACACTCAAGGTGGTGAAGCCCGAAACGGCCAAGAACAAAGAAGTACAGATGCACCTCTACATACCCGGTGGCGACCTCCACGCCGAGCGCGTCTGCGACACATTCGAGGAAGGCGTGCTCGAAGCCATCGACGCCCTGCTCCGGCAGATAGAAAAGTTCAAGGACAAGACGAAGTGATGTTGTGCGGGCGGCACAAACCTCGGAGAGGTTGTAGATGATAGGCCGGGGCTGACCGACATTTGAAGCAACAACTTCGGAGAAATTGCCGATAATATGCCAGGGCAGGCCGATACCCGCAGCAACAACCTCGGAGAGGTTACAGATGATAGGCCAGGGCTGACCGACATCTAAAGCAACAACTTCGGAGAGATTGCCGATAATATGCCAGGCCAGGCCGATACCTGCAACAACTACCTCGGAGAGGTTACAGATGATAGGCCGGGGCAGCGCCCCGGTGATGCGAACACATTATCACCAGCCCCAACGGGGTTGCACAAACGGTTATTATATGCGCCGGGGATATTTAATGACGCTGCATACGTCTCCCCCTCTCTAACCATAGGTACGTAGAGTGCAACGAAGCGCGCCTGTGGTAGTCACATACATATTAAACGGACGCAGGAAGCGTCCACCAGAAGCGCTAAAGCCTTCGTGCGCGGCTGGGTATACGACCACCGTATAATAAACCGTCACTGTTACGAGAGTTTACAGCAGCCCCCTATCCCCCAAACGCCCGCAGTGCAAGCCCAGCACTGCGGGCGTTTTGTATACCTCGGAGAGGTTGCAGACGTTAGGCCGGGCAGCGTCTCGGCAATGCAAAACCAATAAAACCACCCCCAGCGGAGTTGCACAAGCCATACAAACTTTTACATAGCGCTGTGCAATTTCCTGCAATGCACACTAAAGAGGGTTGCACCACCCTTGCAAGGCGTCGGAAGAGGCGATAACGTCACCTATTGCCGTCGAAATGCACAGCGGCCCGCCCCACTATATACCTTATTATATATACGCGCGCGCGAAAAGGGGCGTTCGGCGACGCCTACATGCATACAGAAACGGTACAAAATTGCCGTTGGGTGACAACCGAAACACACCCACGCAGCGGAAAAAGCCGTGAAAAAGCAAAAAAAAACGCGAAAAGTTTTGCCAATAGCGATTTATGCCTACCTTTGCACCCGCAAATGCGCACCGAGGTGTCTGAAAAGGCTCGCTAAGGGGCGGATGAGCAAGGGCAAATACCAGAGTGGACAAATGGGGCAGACTGTAAATCTGCTGGCTTTCGCCTTCGGTGGTTCGAATCCATCTTTGCCCACAGCCCCACAGGGCTGTCTGCGGAAGTAGCTCAGTTGATAGAGCACTAGCCTTCCAAGCTGGGGGTCGCGGGTTTGAGCCCCGTCTTCCGCTCAAAGACAAAAAGAATTGCTGTTTTAGCTCAGTGGTAGAGCACTTCCTTGGTAAGGAAGAGGTCACGAGTTCAAATCTCGTAAACAGCTCACACGGCGGCCCGCGCCGCCGATTTTTGAACACACACATATTAATATATTAATAAACAGCTATGGCTAAAGAACATTTTGAAAGGACTAAACCGCACGTTAACATCGGTACCATTGGTCACGTTGACCACGGTAAGACCACGTTGACCGCTGCTATCACCACGGTTCTGGCTAAGGCCGGCCTTTCCGAGGTTAAGTCTTTCGACCAGATTGACAACGCTCCCGAAGAGAAGGAGCGCGGTATCACCATCAACACCGCCCACGTAGAGTACGAGACCGCAAAGCGTCACTACGCTCACGTTGACTGCCCGGGTCACGCCG
>JAGBKI010000047.1 GCA_017933995.1 Bacteroidaceae bacterium
CGGCTGCGGGGGCGGCTGCGGGGGCGGCGGGTGTAGCAGCGGGAACTGCTGGGGCGGGTGCGGCGGCAGCGGCCTCGGCCACGTCGGGCAATTGGCCCTCGGTGAGCGTGCCGCTGAGTATTTCCACGTCGAGGGCTACGCCGTTCACGGTGACTTCGGCGCGCCCGTCGCGCAGGCTTTCGATGCGCACGTCATAGCGCGTGCCGTCTATGTTGTAACTGTATTGCTTCATGGCTTGTTGGGGGATAGTGCCGTTATAGGCTGTTGAACATCTCGGCGGGCGTGTTCCAGGTGCCGCCGTTGTGAGTGATGGTGATGGCTTGAGGCTCGTCGTCGTGCACCTCCTCGACCTCGTATTGCAGCAGGGCGAGGCTGATGGCGGCGGCGTAGCGGGGCATAGCGTCCTGAGGCGGGCGGTGGGGCTGGCCGTCGGTGGTGACGCTGACCACGCTGCCGTCCGTTTCGCGCAGCGTGATGCGGAAGTCGTGCGAGCCGACGCGGTATCGTAGGGTTTTCATTTTTTCTGGGGTATTTGGAATTAGGAGTGAAGAATTAGGCTGCGCGGAGGGTGTGGACGGAATATCGTTCCGAACGGCAATTCCTTATTCTAACGGATTGCCGTAGGCTTGATACCTAATTCCTCACTCCTAATTTCTTATCATTAAAGCGGAATGTTCCCGTGCTTCTTGGCCGGGCGCGTCTCGCGCTTGTTTTCCAGTTGTGCCAGTGCGCGGCAGATGCGCAGGCGCGTGTTGCGCGGCTCGATGACGTCGTCAATGTAGCCGAACTCGGCGGCCTTGTAGGGTGTGTTGAACAAGTCGTTGTACTCCTTCTCTTTCTGCGCGAGGTATGCCTTGGGGTCTTCCTGCTCCTTGGCGGCCTTACCGTCGATGATGGCCACGGCTCCGGCGGCGCCCATCACGGCAATTTCGCTGCTGGGCCAGGCGTAGTTGAGGTCGGCCTTGAGTTGCTTGCAGCCCATCACGATGTGCGAGCCGCCGTAGCTCTTGCGCAGCGTCACGGTGACCTTGGGCACGGTGGCCTCGCCGTAGGCGTAGAGCAGTTTGGCGCCGTGGTCGATGACAGCGTTGTATTCCTGGCCGGTTCCGGGGAGGAAGCCTGGCACGTCGACCAGCGAGACGATGGGGATGTTGAAGCAGTCGCAGAAACGAACGAAGCGGGCAGCCTTGCGCGAAGCGTTGCAGTCCAGCACACCGGCGTACACCTTGGGCTGGTTGGCTACAATGCCCACCGTCTGTCCGTTCATACGGGCGAAACCCACGATGATGTTGCGGGCGAAGTCGCGGTGCACCTCCAGCATCTCGCCGCCATCCACCACCTCGGCGATGACCTCGTACATGTCATACGCCTGGTTGGGGTTGTCGGGAATGATGGTGTTGAGCTTGTCGCTGCGGCGGTCGATGGGGTCGTTGCAGGCGACGCGGGGTGCGCGCTCGCGGTTGTTCTGGGGCAGGTAGGAGAGCAGGCGGCGTATCAGGGCGGCGAAATCCTGCTCGGTGTCGGCGGTGAAATGGGCCACGCCGCTCTTGGTGCTGTGCACGGAGGCACCGCCCAGGTCTTCCTGCGATACGTCCTCGCCTGTGACGGTCTTGACCACCTTCGGGCCCGTGAGGAACATATAGCTCACGCCCTTGAGCATCACGACGAAGTCGGTCAGCGCGGGGCTGTAGACGGCGCCGCCGGCGCAGGGGCCGCAGATTCCGCTGATTTGCGGCACGACACCGCTGGCCTCGATGTTGCGCTGGAAGATTTCGCCGAAGCCGGCCAGCGAGTTGATGCCCTCCTGGATGCGTGCGCCGCCGCTGTCGTTGAGGCCGATGCAGGGCGCGCCCATCTTGAGGCTCTGGTCCATCACCTTGCAGATTTTCTGTGCCATCGTCTCGCTGAGCGAGCCGCCGTTCACGGTGAAGTCCTGCGCGAAGACGTAGACCAGGCGGCCCTCGATGGTGCCGCTGCCGCATACCACGCCGTCGCCCAAGAACTGCTTCTTCTCCATGCCGAAGTTGTGGCAACGGTGGAGTTTGAACATGTCCATCTCCTCGAACGAGCCTTTGTCGAGCAGGAGGTCGATGCGCTCGCGGGCGGTGAGTTTACCCTTGGCGTGCTGCTTGTCGATGGCTTTCTCGCCGCCGCCCAGCCGGGCTTTGGCACGCATCTCGACAAGCGTCTTAATCTTTTGCTGTTGGATTGTCATATTGCGAGTTGATAAGTTTACAAGTTAATCAGTTGATAAGTTAATCAGTTGTTTGGCACAAGCGCGGTTTGTAGTGTGCGTTGCGCTGCCTGAAAAAAGCCTATCTGCCTGAATGACGGCGCGAAAGTACGAAAAACCTTGCACGCGCAAATAGTTCACAATGAACTTTCTATGCTTTTGCGCGGCGGACGCTCCGATTTTGCACAACAAAGCACCGCCGCGTGCAACGTTCGGAGTGCGCGCGGCGGTGCTATAATATAATACGGTATAGAGTTGTCAGAACTTGAAACCGAGAGTCAGCATAAAGTTGTTGCGGTTGAGGTCGAACTTTTTGCCTGCGAGGTTCTGTCCCCATGCGTCATCGTAGACGCGGAAGGCATAGACCGTACCTTCCTGCTGCTGGTACTGATAGGCCAAGTCGGCGAAGAAAGCCTTGTGGCGGTAGCCAAGGCCCACCGTGAAGCGGTTGATGGCACCGAGATTGACGAAGTCCGTGCCGCTGGCGTAGTTGCTCGACTGGCCGTCTACAAGCAGATTCAGATAAGCGTCGTCCTTCATTGGCGCGCTGACGTAATTGTAACCAGCGCGGACAAAGAATCCGGGAGCGACGTTGGCCTCAGCACCGATGCGGAACGTACTCTGCCCCTTGAGGCAAGCCTTCATTTCGTCTTTAAGGCTGTAGTCGCGGTTGCCGCTACCATAGCTGTACCAATCGTCGTAGTCGGGATAGGACACACTACAGGTCGAGAGGTCGCTGTATTCGTACTCGGCATCGATGGCCACCTTGTTGGCGATGGTGGTGGCTGCTGCCAGCGAGAACTTCCACGGCGTGCGCACCTTGTAATCGTAGGGCTGGATGCCGTCGCTGGCCTCGGTAAACGTCACCTGCGACCCACTGTAGTCGGGCACGCTGGCAAAGTTATAGGACTCGTAGGTAAGGTCGTACCACGTGGGCGTGTGTATGGCCAGACCGATGCGGAAGGGACTCTCGGCAATGGGGCGCAGAATGACGCCCGCCTTCACGTCGAAACCAGTGCCAGTGAGTTTCTCCTCATTTTGGAACAGGTAACCTTCGGAATAGCCATGCTGGAACTCAAGGTAATCGACCGCGCTGTGGAAATTGAGGTCGTAGAGGCCAAAGGCCACACCGGCGTAAATCTGCTCGTCGAAGTTGAGGCCGATGCTGAAGTCGAACTGCGACAGCCCGCCCCATTGCGCACGCTTCAGCGTGTAAGTGTCGGCTGCCAGCGGCGTATAGGGGTCGTTGGGGTCAAGGTTGCCGCTGGCATCGCGGTTGGCGAGGATGGCACCAGCGTCGTAGCCCACGCCCGTAAAGAGCGGCACGCTGTTGTAGCCCTGTTCCGTTTGCAGGTCTACGCCACGGTAATAGGCCATGTCGGCCATCGTGTAAGTCTGCGAGAGGCCGAAGGTCGGCACGTTGTCCAGTCCAACAAAGTTCTTGAAGTTGCGGCGCTTCTGGTAGTTGAAACCAAAGTTGACAAACTTGAGGCTGTTGCCGTCGACGTTTGTCTTGAACACGAGACCGGCTTGGTCGAACGACGCGCGGCTCTTGTCTATGTCGAGGAAACTCTCGCCATTGGGCTGCGAAGTGAAACTACCCGTCACAGCGAAGTCGTTGCGGCGATAGAGGCCGATGGCAGCGGGGTTAGTGGCCATCGTGCTGAGGTCGGCGCCGAGGGCGTTCATCGCACCGCCCATACCCACGAAGCGCGCCGTACCGTTGAGGTCTTGGTCGGTGAGTGCCTGGACCTTATAGATGTCCTGCGCCTGCACGGGTGCGACGAAGAAGGATAGCAGCAGGGCTGCCGATATTGCTTTTGCTTTCATATTCTATGGATTTTGAGAATTGTTGTCGTTGGATAGAATCTGTTGGCAGGGGGATTGGAATTTGCCAAGCTCAAGGACAATGAGCGCTTTGCGGTCACAAGACCTCAGCAATGGCTGGGCGTAAAGCCCCCTGTGCTTGCAAGCTCAACGTCGGGTGAACTTACCTGCGACCGCCGCTACGACCGCCACCGAAGCTGCCGCCGCCGCTGCGACCGCCGCCAAAGCCGCCACCACCGCCGAAGCTGCCACCGCTGCTGCGGCCACTGCTACCGAAGCTGCCGCCGCTGCGCGAGGGCGAGGAGGGGGCGCTGTAGCTACGCGAACTGCTACCGCTGTTGCTGCTGCCATAGCTGCGTCCGGCAGAGCGGCTGTTGCTCTGCGTAGTGGTCTGCTGGCGCGTAGTGGAACGCGACGAGGGGTTGGCGTTGGTGTTGCCGAACTGGCGGGTGCCCGAGGTACTGCCTTGCGAACCGTATGTGCGGCCGGTTGAACGTCCGCTGCCCGTCACGCCGTTGCGGCCTGTGGTCAGGCGGCCTGTGCCGCGCACACCTTGGGCATCGTTGTTCTGGAAGCCTGTGCCATCAGGCGTGTTGCCGCCACGGCCATACGTGTTGCGCGAGGTGCCGCCAAAGCCACGGGTGTTGCTGTTGAAGCTGCGTGCTCCACGTCCCGTTGCCGTGGCACGCCCGCCGCGTCCACCGCCAGCCCAAAGGCCACGGTTACCGCCGCGTCCGCTGGCACCGCGTCCGGCATACCAGCCGCCAGGGTGGTGTCCCCAGCCGCCACCATACCAGTAGCCTGGACGATGACCCCAGCCGTACCAGCCGCCATACCAGCCGCCGTACCAGCCAGTGCGCCAGTACCAGGAGTTCCAGCCCCAGTGCCAGTTCCAACGCCAGCTGTAGGGACGGTACCAACCGGCATAGCCCCAGCTATACCAAGGGTCGTAGATGTCGTACCAAGGATCGTAAACGTAGTCGTAGTAATAGGGGCTGCTCACATAGACACCGAAGCTCGGCGAATGGAAGCGCACGATACGCGAGGTGCAGTCGTCCTGACCGTCCTCGTAGCCGTAGAGGTAGGAGAGCGAGTCGAGCGTCTCGTTCTCGCCAAGGTTCTGCGCACGGCGGTTGTAGGCGTCGACATCCATGCCGCCGAGGCGGCCGTCGTACCAATTGTCGTGGTCGGCCCAGGCATCGTCTGCGTCGATATAGTCATACGAACTGCGCGGTGCCTGGCGCTGCGTCTGCTGCGCTTGGCGAGAGGATTGCGAAGGAACGAAGTAGACGTCATCGTCCTGGGCGCGGCTCGTGCCGATTGCGGCAAGCAGCGCAAGCGTAAGTGTGGTAATCTTCTTCATTGTCTCTGTGGTGTTTTCCTCGCTGCCGACTCCGTATTTATATATATAAATATGGTGACGTCGGCTGCTGATTTAACTTTATACCATTTTTGCACAGCCACTTCGCGTGGCGCTGCAAGTTCTATACTGCAAAGATATAGAAAAAACCAGAAGGTTTAACAGCGTTTACCGTGTTTTGATAAAAACAAAGCGTGTTTTTTTACATTTGTTAGGAAAAGACCGCAGGTTTTTAACGTTTGGCGGCGGGCTGAACGGTCGTGTTGCCGAAATTGTCGGCAAGGGAGCGGCGCACGCCCCGCTGCGCCTTGTGGGCACGAAAAAAGCCGATTCGCTGAATCGGCCTATTGTTTAACCCTTAATTACAACGGTGCGGAAGCTGGGGGATTCGAACCCCCGGTACGGTTGACCCGTACGCCAGTTTAGCAAACTGGTGGTTTCAGCCACTCACCCAAACTTCCAAACTGTCGGCCTTCTTTTTCAAAAGGCGGTGCAAAGGTACGCCTTTTTTCCAAACGCACAATAGAACGAGCGGTTTTTTATTGAAAAAAGTGCCGAAACACGGTGAAAAAGCCTGTTTCGAGGGCAGAAAAAGCCACGATCGCCCCAGTGTCAGGCTTCGAGGGCGGCAACACACTCGGCGAGGCTCTCCTGCCACCAGGGGATGTCGAGGGCGAAAGTTTGCTTGATTTTGGTCTTGTCCAACACGGAGTAGTGGGGACGCGCGGCGGGTGTGGGATACTCGGCGGTGTGCAGCGGACGGACGCGACACGTCTTGATGCCAGCCAGACGGTGTATCTCGCGGGTGAAGTCGTACCACGACGTGACGCCCTCGTTGGTGAAGTGGTACGTGCCGGGCACAAGACCGCGCTCGACGATGGCGAGCAGGGCTGCGGCCAGATCGCGGGCGTAGGTGGGGGTGCCAATCTGGTCGAAAATCACGCCAAGTTCGTCGCGCTCGCGTCCCAGTCGGAGCATCGTCTTGACGAAATTGTTGCCAAAGGTGCTGTAGAGCCACGCGGTGCGCACAATGACGCTCCGTTTGCAGGCGGCGCGCACGCCCTCCTCACCTGCGAGTTTCGTGCGCCCGTAGACGCTGTTGGGACAGGTGGGAGCGTCCTCGGTGTAGGGGACGTGGGCTGTACCGTCGAAGACATAGTCGGTGGAGACGTGGATGATGGCGCCCCCAGCCTCGTCCATGGCGCGGGCGAGAAGGGCAGGCGCCTCGGCATTGAGCCGCTGGCAGAGCGCTTCGTTGGCTTCGGCCTTGTCGACAGCGGTATAGGCGGCACAATTGATGAGCACGTCTATAGCGTTGGCCTTGACAAAGGCGCGCACGGCGGCTTCGTCGGTGATGTCGAGTTCGGCGACATCGGTGAAATGGAACGTGTGGGCGCTGTATCGGGGCGCGAGCAGACGAAGTTCGCTGCCGAGCTGGCCGTTGGCGCCGGTGATGAGCAGGTTCATGGGTTCAGGCGGGTTGGTCAAGGTTGAGTTCGCCGCGCGCGTGCTTGGCGAAATAGTCGGAGAGCTGGGCAAGGAGGTCGCTGAAGGTGCGGGTGGCCTCGGCGGTGCTTTCGCTGACGGCCTTTCCCTGCATACGCAGCAGCATCGTGCCGTAGAGGGCGGTGAGCATCGTCTGTAGTTCGGGTTCGTCGCTTCCTGCGCCTTTTGCGCGCAAAGCCACGAGCGCGGGGAGAGTGCGCTGATAGAGCTGCCGGTAGTAGGGGAAATCCTCGCGGGCCAGCAGGGCGGCGTGGAGCTCGCACAAGCCTTCGAGGGTGTTGCGGTTGATTTGCAGGTGTCCGCTCTGCAACCGCCCCTCGCTGCGCATCATCTCGCAGAGGTCGGCATACCAGCGTCGCATGGCCTCGCGCTGCTCATCGGAAACGTTGAAGCGGCTGAGGTAGTCGGCCTCAAGGCGCGCCATGTCGCCGCCGTAGGCGCGGATGAGGTCTTCGACCTGCCACATGTAGAGCAGGTATTCGGCGCGATTGGCCTCGCGCAGGCGGGTAGCAATAAGCATGAGGCGGGAAGTGTTAGGAAAACCAGAACCACGAGAAACCCTCGGATCCTTAGGGGCACTTGGAACACTAAAGAGCCTAATAGGTCAATACGGCAGCAGCGAAAGGTGGAAGATGGTCATCGCAGCATAAATCACAGACACCGTGAGCACGATGGCACCGATGGTGCGGTTGAGCATGAGGATGCCACGAAGGCTAAAGTTGCTCTTCATCTTGGCCATCACATACGTCAGGCCGTACCACCACAGCATCGCGCCGCCCACGATGGAGGCGTAGCCCACCGCCGTGCCGAACACATTGCCGGGGATGACGAATGTGAACATGTTGAACAAGGCGATGAACAACAGGATGATGAGCGGGTTGGAAAGCGTGACGCCAAAAGCCGTGATGAAGTTATGGAACAGCGTGCCCTTATTGCCCGACGACTGGCGGAAACCTTTGCTCGGGTCGGTGCGCCAAAGCCACTGGCCGAAAATGAAAAGCATAATGGCGCCGACAATCTTGAGGTAGAACAGATTCTGCTCGTTGTCGATAAACTCCATCATCAGCGGCAACATACCTGCACCCGTGATAAGCGCATAGAAAAGGTCGCTGAGCGCGGCGCCCGCCCCGGTGACAAGACCGTAGGCGCGCCCC
This sequence comes from Bacteroidaceae bacterium, assembly GCA_017933995.1. Lineage (GTDB taxonomy): Bacteria > Bacteroidota > Bacteroidia > Bacteroidales > Bacteroidaceae > Alloprevotella. The sequence goes on from JAGBKI010000047.1 coordinate 8,081, forward strand.
TTGCGAAGCGTGCGCTGTATGCACAGGATACCCACGGGCCCCATCGGCGCTGAACAGATGATGCCGATGAGCAAGCCCTTGATGATGAGCTGGAAAGTGCTGAGATAGTCTGCGAAAACGCCCATTTCCTTGAAGCGATGTGGGGTTACGAGGGGCAAAAGTACGAATTATTCTCAAGGCACACCGCTGTGCCCCCGTTTTTCTCCCATATATATAAATACGGAGTGTGCCCTGCGCCCCGACTGGCAACGCAGAAATCGTCCTTCAGTCCACAGCATTTTCACCCAAACGCACAAAAAAACCGCGCGCAAAGCCCGAAATCTCCAAACTAAGGCTTAATTTACACAAACTAAGGCTTAATTTGTACAAACTAAGCCTTAATTTCGCCAAACTTAGGCTTAATTTGGAGATTTGCGCGGACATAGATACGATTTGCGTGGGAGCGGGAGGAAAAATAATCGGTTTCTGCCAGGACGGAAAGGACTTAAAAAACATAACAAAGACGCTGCGCATACACCCACCGCCACCGTGTGCGCATCCCGATAATATTTTAACGCGCCCAGCCACCTTGCAAACGGATTTGCAAGACGCCTTTGCCTCTCCCCTTCTGTAACTGTAGGTACGCGGAGTGAAACGGAGCGCACCTACAGCAGACGAACGCCCTCCGATGCACGCTGAAAGCATGCCACACAAGCGAAGGAGGCGGGCACATTCCCGTCGTGGGGGACGCTTCCAGCGTCCGTCCCCATACACACCGCCGCCGCAGGTGCGCTCCATTGCATTCCGCGTACCTGCGGTTACAGAGGGGGAGACGCTTCCAGCGTCTTTTTGCGGATTCCGCCCGCTGCGCATACGCCCACCGCCACCGTGTGCGCATCCCGATAATATTTTCACGCGCCCAGCCACCTTGCAAACGGATTTGCAAGACGCCTTTACCTCTCCCCTTCCGTAACTGTAGGTACGCGGAGTGAAACAGAGCGCACCTACAGCAGACGAACGCCCTCCGATGCACGCTGAAAGCATGCCACACAAGCGAAGGAGGCGGGCACATTCCCCCAGCGGGGGGTACAGATGTTAGGCCGGGGCAACGCCCCGGTGGAAACGCACACACCCCAACCAACCCCAGCGGGGTTGCACAAAGCTATGAGAAAGAGCACCCCCTGTGCTAATCGCAAAGCGCTTGCAAGGCAGGAATCCCGCTGGGATTGGTCGCACACGCTCCCGTAACCGGGGCGGTGCCCCGGCCTAACAGCTGCAACCCCGTTGGGGTTGCGCCCACGCGAACCATAGCCCTTACAGAGGTTCGTGTGCCAGCAGCAAGCCCTTCTCCCCCCCACCCTACTTCTGCCACATCCCCCTCCCGGAATCCCGCAATAGTCATTTTCTAACACACAAAATGACTATCGTGCGGGCTATTTGGCAAGCAGAATTAACAAAAGGCACTTCCGAAGTGTTAAAAAACGACTATTTAATTACGTAGACCGCTCATAGGTCAAACATTTAACATTAATACTGTTTATCTTTGCAATATGGATTACAAAGAGCCGCCGAGAGGCGTTGCCTGTAACCCATCTGATTCTTTGGGAAACAACTCGAAACCTAACGATAACCACTATTATGAGGAAACGCTACTTCTTAACTGTTTTGGCGCTATTGCTATACGTATGCGCAACCGCCACGGCAGAAAACCGTATCAAAGACCGCGATTATTACATCGCGCAGAACGACAACACTAACTACGCTTCCGCCCCGGGCACCGTCATCAAAGCCTTTGCAAACGCCGTAAAAGGAGCTACTTACGGGTCAGGCGTAGACGCCGTCGTCAATTTAGGCAACTTCTTTCCTAACTCAACGCAAGGCGTTTATTACACAGTTTTAGCCATACTGCCTTCACGCGATGCCGAAGGCTACGACGGCTATGTGGTAGCGGGCGCAAAGTCGGAGGAGACAAACGATGGATACTTAAGTTCCACTTTCGCTACACTCGGCGTGTTTGACCGCAATTCTGACGGCACTTATGGGGACGCGGATGACAAATACCTGTGCATCCCCAAGGAGCTTACGATTACAAACAGCAGCCACATATACTCCGGCAAGAAGTTCAAAGTTGTGGGCATTGACTATGGCGCCTTTTCTGGTATGGAAGTAGCGCAAATCATCCTGCCCAGTACGGTCACCTACATTGGCTACCGCGCGCTCTACAATGCTGGTGCCGTCAGCGGAAAACCCTGCCAACTTGGCTTCTGGAACGGAGAGGACTACAACAGTCTATACAGAGAGGCAGGCACAGCCGACTGGACGGCACACAACAACATTGAGTATGTGGCCGACAACGCCTGCGAATACTCCAATTACCCATTGCTTGAAAATCTGCTCGTGCCGGCGAAGCTCAAGCAGTTTGGCAATCAGTGCTTCTTGTACGGCGGTCTCACGAAGATAGACCTCACGTCTTCCTACACCAACTGGGATAAAATTATTCCTTGGCAGGCTTTTGCGTATAATAAGAAATTGGCCACTGCCGACCTCACTGCCGCTGAGAGAGTCAAGAACGCAGCCTTCTACAATTGCAGCGTCATGACCTCTCTTACATTGGGGAGCGGCCTCACCGCCCTGCAAGACTCGGCTTTTGCCTACTGTAGCGTGTTGAATAATCCCGACTTCAGCAGCGTGGCAAGCCTACCCACCATTGCCTACAAAGCCTTCTATTATTGCCGGAAGCTCGCCACTTGCAAGCAGCCCCAATGCGTCACCACGATTGGGGACGAAGCGTTTGCCTTCACAGGCTTCAAGGATATCTTTAACATTCCCAAGCACGTCAAGAGCATAGGCAGGCAAGCCTACTACCGTACCTACATCACCTATATTCCCATCAGCGCCGATAAGAACGTAAACGCCGATGGCCTGTTCATAGGCGATGGCGCGTTCACCACAGGTGGCGAAAATCTCACCGTAGAATTTACCGACAATGTGGCACCCCTGATCACCACCGACGGCAAGCCCTTTGCCGTATACTATATTACTACCGCGCAAAGTCGCGCGGCAGATCTCAAACGCCTGCGCCTCATTGTGCCCATTGGCTGTGGCGAAGCCTATGTCCACGACCAGCGCATCAACATCTTCAGCTCTGTCTACGACCACCACGACTACCGCGTGAAGTTCGACCTTAGGTATTCCTACAACAAGCCGCAGTGGGGCGAGCCGGGAAACATGACCGAGTCGCCTTGGTACATCGCCTCCTCGGCATGGCACAACGACATCTACAACTTCCGTCCCGACCACGGCGGCAGCGTGGACACCTATACAGTAACCACCGCAACCGACCAAAACGGCGACAACGGACAGCTTGGCACGGTCGTGAACGACTTCTACATCAAGCCCGGCACGGCTACTGCTTACGCACGCGACTACGAAACCAACACCCTCAGCAGTGGCGGTGTCCCGCACGTGATGCCGCGCACCGCACACAAGTATCACGACAACGAAGACGTGGACGACATTCCGCGCATTGCCACGGCAGAGGTAAGCGACGGCATCGCCCCCTACGACCAAGGCATCCTGCTCTCCTACACCCGTGCCGCCTATTATCTTGTGCCGCTCTTTGCCAACTACGCCAGCGTGGTGAACTACACCAACGTGCGTCCGCGCCAGTACTCCGTAAGTTATCTTGGCGTGGGCGACATCCACGACAGCGACGCTTCTACCCCGCGCATCAGCCTCAAGGTGCAAGACACTTACTCCACCGTAGAGGCCCTGGAAGGCCTCAAAGGACAAACGTGGGTAGACTTGCGCGAGCGTCGCAGCAAGTGGCGCCAGTTGCGCGAATACTACTACGATGAAAGCGGCAACTTGCTGTTCAACGTCGTGGACAAGAACCTCTTCATCGGAGAAGACGAGCGCATGGCCGACGATATAGACCTTGACGAGACCATTGCGTTCACGCGCACCGTGACCCTCACTGACGAGGATGGCAATGTGGTCGAGGACGAAAACGGCCAGCCCGTCACCTATACCGAAGTGGTCAGCACCCACAAGCGCTACGTATATTACACCGCCAATTCGCAGGACGAGACCTCTATTGCCACCACTGCCAACAACCGTTGCGGTGTTTACTACATGCGCTACACCATCCCCAGCGACATCAATTGGACACTGGTCAAGGAGCAGGGCGAAGACTACCTCTGGGAACAGCTCGGTGAAGGCACGAAAGTGCTCGTCAAGCCTGGCTTTGGCGATAGCAGCACCAACCCGTCGCCCGCCGACCTCGGCATCAGCGGCACGGGAGCAGGTAACCGTCGCTGGATAGACATCTTTGAGCTGACTGCCAATGAGACGCTAAGCTCCATTGAGTCCAGCTCGTCCCTGCGCTCAAACTTCCACGACAACCACATCGACCAAGGCAACGTGCTCGTGCCGTGCTACGACCGCACAATGGTCTATCCCTACTGGAAAGTCATCACCGAAGAAGATTACAACGACCTTTTGGCCAAAGATCCTTCCCGCACCGACCTCGATATTGCCTACTACCATCACGTGTACGATGATACCGGCGCATTCGACTACGCAGAGAAAGAGTATGTTCAAGGAAAAAGCGACATCGAGATGACCACTACGGGCGACTACGGTGAAGGTTTCGTTTCCTTCGGCCTCAACAACGGCTGCTTCGTGCAGGCAAAGAATCCCGGCCAGACCCAAGCCAACCGCTCTTACTTCCGCATCCACACGGCTCGTCTCCACAGTTCTGCCCACAAACTGGACAACACGTCAAACGTGCGCGCCATCATCGTGGACGAGAACGACTTTGAGGACGACATAACCGGCCTCGGTGCCACCGTCATCAAGCCCAGCCTGTCCCAAGGCTGGTATACGCTCGACGGACGCCGCATTGCCACAGTTCCCAGCCGCCCGGGCATCTACATCAACGGCGGCAAGAAAGTTGTCATCAGATAAACATTTCATCGCACAGCAACAACAAGCATGAGAAGAACATATATTTCACCTTGCTCCAGAGCCATCGGCCTTGCCGCAGAAGCCGTCATTGCCTCGTCAAACGACCCTGGCGGCGACCTGCACAACGACGACTAAGGAGGTGGCCCTGTAGATAATCCCGGTGATTGGCAAACGCGCCACTTCCACCACGAATGGGAATAACCACTCCGTATTATATATAATATATAGAAATGTTTACAACCGCCGCCCTTTGCTCCCGTGCGAAGCAAAGGGCGGCGATTTTCGCTCCACGCCACCAGCCGCCGCTCCCACGCCACACGCCGCTCGTTTCACCACCGCACACCGCTCGTTTCACCGCCACATGCATCCGCTCCGCGATGCTTTTTGCACAAAAAAAGCAGAAAGCCACACGTTTTCTTTTGTTTTTAGCGCAGATTGTCGTACTTTTGCGCCGCCGTTACGCGATAGCGGACCGGTTCAAACTCATTTCACAACAGTTTTTACCAAAAACCCAACCAAACTATGGCAGTAAAACTCAGACTGCAGCGCAGAGGCCACAAAGGCTACGCTTTCTACAGCATCGTGGCAGCCGACTCCCGCGCGCCCCGCGACGGACGCTTCATCGAAAAGGTCGGCACCTACAACCCCAACACCGACCCCTCCACGGTCGACCTCAAGTTCGACCGCGCGCTCTACTGGCTTGAGGTAGGCGCACAGCCCACCGACACCGTGCGCAGCATCCTCTCCCGCGAGGGCGTCCTGCTGATGAAGCACCTGCGCGGAGGCGTCAAGAAGGGCGCTTTCGACGAAGCGGCCGCACAGGCCAAGTTCGAAGCCTGGAAGGCCGAGAAGTCCAAGCAGACCACAGCCATCCTCAGCAAGCAGGCCGCCGACCGCAAAGCCGCCGCCGTGGAGCGTCTGGCCGCAGAGCGCAAGCAGAACGAAGAGATAGCCAAGAAGGTGGCCGAGAAGAAAGCCGCCGCCAGCGTGGCCGAGGCCGAGGCTGAAGCCGCACCCGCCGAGGAGGAAGCACCCGCCGAGGCATAAACGCACACAGGGCCATAAGCCCGCTATCTCACTCCAACGACCACAACGGCACGACCGGCGATGTTATTGCGGGCGTGCCGTTTGTGGTTACAGGGGTCAAGCCCAGAAAGCCCAAAATGCCCCGACGTTCCACGTCCCGACGCCCCCGCCGTCTTGGCAATGCGCCAGCCCGTTGTGTCTGCGGCTGCATCGCAGCCGCCCCCATCCATATAAACTCCCCCTTACGACAATGATAAACATCACATTCCCCGACGGCAGTGTGCGCCAGTATGAAGCCGGCGTCACCGCCCTCCAAGTGGCCGAGAGCATCTCGCCCCGCCTCGCAGCCGACGTGCTGGCCTGCGGCGTCGACGGCGAGACGCGCGACCTGCTCCGCCCCATCGACCACGACTGCCAGCTGAAACTCTACAAGTGGGACGCCCCCGAGGGCAAGCACGCCTTCTGGCACACCAGCGCCCACCTCATGGCCGAGGCCATCGGCGAACTGTGGCCCGGCACGCAGTTCGGCATAGGCCCCGCCATCGAGCGAGGCTTCTACTACGACGTGATGCCCCCCCAGGGCGTCACCATCAAGGAAGAGGACTTCCCCCGCATCGAGAAGAAGATGATGGAGCTCCAGCAGCGCAAGGAGACCCTCGTGCGCCGCGACATCAGCAAGGCCGACGCCCTCGACTTCTTCGGCCAGCGCGGCCAGACCTACAAGAACGAACTCATCGAAGACCTTGAGGACGGCACCATCACCACCTACACCCAGGGCGCCTTCACCGACCTGTGCCGCGGCCCCCACCTGCCCAGCACCGCCCCCATCAAGGCCGTCAAAGTCACCGCCTGCAGTTCCGCCTACTGGCGCGGCGACGAGAAGCGGCCCCAGCTCACCCGCGTCTACGCCATCACCTTCCCCAAGAAGAAACTCCTCGACGAGTACCTCGTGATGCTCGAAGAGGCCAAGCGCCGCGACCACCGCAAGATAGGCAAGGAGATGGAGCTCTTCATGTTCTCCGAGATGGTGGGCAAGGGCCTGCCCATGTGGCTCCCCAAAGGCACCACGCTGCGCCTGCTGCTCGAAGACTTCCTCAAGAAGATACAGAAGCGCTACGGCTACCAGCAGGTGATGACACCCCACATCGGCTCCAAGAACCTCTACGTCACCAGCGGCCACTACGCCAAGTACGGCAAGGACTCCTTCCGCCCCATCACCACCCCCGAGGAGGGCGAGGAATACCTGCTCAAACCCATGAACTGCCCCCACCACTGCTCCGTCTACGCCTGGAAGCCCCGCTCCTACAAAGACCTGCCGCTGCGCCTCGCCGAGTTCGGCACCGTCTACCGCTACGAGCAGAGCGGCGAACTCCACGGCCTGACCCGCGTGCGCGGCTTCACCCAGGACGACGCCCACATCTTCTGCCGCCCCGACCAGGTCAAGGACGAGTTCCTGCGCGTGATGGACATCATCATGATCATCTTCCGCGCCCTCGACTTCAAGAACTTCGAGGCCCAGATTTCCCTGCGCGACAAGGAGAACCGCGACAAGTACATCGGCTCGGACGAGAACTGGGAGAAGGCCGAGCGCGCCATCATCGAAGCCTGCGAGGAAAAGGGTCTGCCCGCCGTCGTCGAATACGGCGAGGCCGCCTTCTACGGCCCCAAACTCGACTTTATGGTGCGCGACGCCCTGGGCCGCCGCTGGCAGCTCGGCACCATCCAGGTGGACTACAACCTGCCCGAGCGCTTCCAGCTCGAATACACCGGCACCGACAACCAGAAGCACCGCCCCGTGATGATCCACCGCGCGCCCTTCGGCTCGATGGAACGCTTCGTGGCCGTGCTCATCGAGCACACCGCCGGCAAGTTCCCCCTGTGGCTCGCCCCCGATCAGGCCGTCGTCCTCCCCATCTCCGACCGCTTCAACGACTACGCCGAGAGCGTGCGGCACGAACTTGAACTGGTCGGCGTGCGCGTCAGCGTCGACGACCGCAGCGAGAAGATAGGCCGCAAGATACGCGACAACGAGCTCAAGCACATCCCCTACCTGCTCATCGTCGGCGAGAAGGAGCAGGCCGAGGGCACCGTCTCCGTCCGCCGCCAGGGCGCCGGCGACCAGGGCAGCGCCACCCCCGCCGAGTTCGCCGCCCAGGTGCAGCGCCTCGTCGACGAACTCACCAAGGACTACTAAGCCCACCACCCTGACAACCATCCCAACAAAGCCGACCTCGCCCAATGCGGGGTCGGTTTTGCTTGGAACAATACATCCAAAACTGGCAACTATTTCAAACGGCGGGGCGCAACTGGCCGCCGCTTTTAGGGCCAACGAAAGAAAAAAGCGGGCAAAAACTTGTCTGAAAGCGCAGCAAAGGTTACTTTTGCCGCGCTTTTTGCATTTTTTAAGCACACAAAAACCGTCACGCAACAGACTTTCTGTGAGACAACCACCAAAAAACCGCAAAGTAACGCCCCGTTACAACATCAACGGACAAATCCGCGCCCGCGAGGTGCGTATCGTCGGCGACGACATCGCCCCCACCGTTCTTCCCACCCGCGACGCCCTACGCTTGGCACGCGAGAAAGAGCTCGACCTTGTGGAAATCAGCCCCAACGCCGAGCCGCCCGTATGCCGCATCTGCGACTACTCCAAGTTCCTCTACCAGCAGAAGAAGCGCCAGAAGGAACTCAAGGCCAAACAGGTCAAGATTGAGGTCAAGGAGATACGCTTCGGGCCGCAGACTGACGACCACGATTACAACTTCAAGCTCAAGCACGCCAAGGGTTTCCTTGAAGACGGCGACAAGGTAAAGGCATACGTCTTTTTCCGAGGCCGCTCCATCCTCTTCAAAGAGCAAGGCGAAGTGCTACTGCTGCGTTTCGCTGCCGACTTGGAGGAATACGGCAAAGTGGAACAGATGCCGAAACTCGAGGGCAAGCGCATGACGATGTTCATCGCCCCGAAGAAAGTGCAGGTCAAGAAAGAAAAAACCACCGACGAGGAGACCGAAACCACCGAGCCGCGCCCTGAGAAGAAGCAGCCCAAACAGCGTGCCCCCAAGGAATACACCGGCCCGAAAGTGGAAGGCGAGGACTTCTGAAAACGAAGTTTAAGGAGGTTTAAGGAGGTTTAAGAGGTTTAATCCCTCCGGCTTGTGCCGCCACCGTAAAGCAAGGCCGCCCGCCCATAAAGCCCAGCAAGCCCATAAACCCCATAAACCCCACACACCCCATAAAGCCCACCCAACTGATTAACTGATTAACTAATCAACTGATTAACTAAAATAGAAGCGCGCGTCGCGTCGGCATCTCTACACGGCCGCCTTCCCTAAATTCAATAACCCACCAAAACACACAAAGAAATGCCAAAGGTAAAGACGAACTCCGGTGCCAAGAAGCGCTTTGCGCTCACCGGAACGGGTAAGATCAAGCGCCACCACGCTTATCACAGCCACATCCTGACCAAGAAGACCAAGAAGCAGAAGCGTAACCTCGACCACGTTGACCTCGTCGACAAGTCGAACGTTCGCCAGGTTCGCGAGCTGCTCTGCCTCCGTTAAACGACGTCAGGACAAGCCTTACCCGAGAAACCATCCCCCCAACACTTTAACCTGACTGCGCAGCCCGAAGCCCGCCCCTCCAGCATGGAGACGACAAGGCGGCGCTGACAGTCGAAAACAAACACCAAAATGCCAAGATCAGTCAACCACGTCGCTTCCCGCGCGAAGCGCAAAAGAATTCTGAAACTCACCCGCGGCTATTTCGGCGCCCGCAAGAACGTCTGGACCGTTGCCAAGAACACTTGGGAAAAGGGTCTGACCTACGCCTTCCGCGACCGCCGCAACAAGAAGCGCACCTTCCGCGCCCTCTGGATTCAGCGTATCAACGCCGCCGCTCGCCTTGAGGGTCTCAGCTACAGCCAGCTGATGGGCCGTCTCCACAAGGAGGGTATCGAAATCAACCGCAAGGTTCTCGCCGACCTCGCTGTGAACAATCCGCAGGCGTTCAAAGCCATCGTCGAGAAGGTGAAATAAACGCCGCGAAAGGCATCAAGTCCGTCCTCCAGCAAGGAGGCGGAAAAGCCACAGGGGAGCAAGCCAGCCGCTTGCTCCCCTGCTTTTTGTGTTCGTGGGGTTATCGTTCCCGAGGCGCGACCTGGAAGCGGCCAGAACAATAGTCGGCGGGCGACACGTCGATGTAGCCACCGCGACGACGCACAAAGTCAAGCAGACGGTGGAACACGGGCACGCTGGCAAGCAGGTCGGGATTGCCAAAAAGCAGCAGGCATTCGCGCGCGCGGGTCATGGCCACATTGAGCTTGCGGTCGATCAGCGCACCGTCCTCTTCAAACGTACTTTCGGTGAGAAAAGCCAACTGTTCGGGCTTTCGTGCGGTGAAACCATAGAGGATGGCATCGCGCTGCGAGCCTTGAAAACGCTCCACGGTGTCGATGGTGATGCCAGCGAGCGCCGCGATGCCGAGCGAATCGACGGCGGCGCGCACGACACAGGCTTGGTTGCGATAGGGCACGATGACGCCCACGGTCGTCGCGGGGTCAAAACGCTCCCCAGCCATTTCATAGATTTTCGCCACGGTGGCTGCGATAGCTGTGGCCTCGTCGGCGTTCACCTTGTCGGCCACCCCCTCCTGCGGCGCGGGCACGGCCACGAACGCCAAGCGTCGCGTCAGCAACAAGTCCTCGATGCCGTGGCGACCGCGCCCACTGCGAGGCAGCGTAGTGGCCTGGTGGGGCAGCGGCACTTCGCACAAGCGGCTCCCGTAGAAAGCCTCGTTGGGAAAGGCAGCGATATCGGGGTGCATACGTCCTTGTCGCGTGAGCATATACACCACGTCGGCATTGTCGCGATAGCGGCGGAGCAATCTTTGGAACAAGGGCTGCCGACAGTTGTCCAGCCCAATGGCGCGTAGCGCAGGTTCGGCCACGGCGGCATCGGCCTCGGGCGTTTGCACCACGGCGGGCAGCTGTTTGTGGTCGCCGATGAGGATGAACCGCCCGATGGCAGGCGTGCCGTCGGGAGCCGTGGCACTGAGCAATCCCACGATGTGCGGTTCGAGAATCTGCGACGCCTCGTCGACAATGGCCAGCGAAAAACGCTTGAGCTTGAAAAGGTCGCCCAGTGTGGCCGTGGCGGCGGTTGTGGCCGCGAAAACGCGCGTCCGGGCAATCTCCGCCCGCAGCTCGTCCGCATTCGCGCAACGCGCCGCCCGCGTGGCGAAGTGATGGAGGCGGAAGGCCTCGTCGGCAGCGTGCTTCCCGCCGAGGCGGATAAAGTCGATGCCGCTCTCGGCGAGCTTCGCGCACGCTTCGTCTACGGCGCGGTTCGTGAACGAAAGCAGCAACACCGCGCCGTCGCCCGACAGGAGTTCTTCCTTGAGCGCAGTGAGCAGGCCGAGGGAGGTTTTGCCCGTGCCCGGCGGGCCGATAATGAGGAACATGTCGCGCGCACGCTTCCCGCGCAGCACCATCTCGTTGGCCGCGCCATAGTCCCCGCAGAGCCGTTGCGAGCGGTCGATGCGCGGCTCGCGGTTGAAGAGCAACAGGTCGCGTCGCTCTTTCGGCGCAGTGAGGAAAGCCTGCATCCCCCGGCAGAGCGAGGTAAAGGAAGATTCGTAGTAGTCGTGTTCGACAGCCCAGCGCTGCCCCACTGACCCGTAGAACGATGCCGCACCAGCCTGTGGCGAGAGAAGGCTCACGGTGACACTGCGGTCTGTAAGCGCCGCCACAACGCCGCGATGGCACACGGCGTGGCGCACATCGGGCACAGCGCCGTCTGAGTAGGGGTAAACCACGACGATGTCGCCCTTGCGGAAATTCGACACCGCCGTCAGCCCGTCGCCCTGCGCGAAGTCGAGTACCAGCACATCCGTCACGCCCTGCGCGCCCTCGGCGGGCAAACGTAGCGTGAGGCCGCAGAGCAGGTCGCCCGCCTGTCGTTTCTCCTCGGACGTGGCGCGCCACTTGTCGGCAAAGGCCACCGCACTGCCCCGCGCCGCGCCCACCTTGGCCAACCAGTGTTCGCGCGAAAGGAAAGCGAGGAAGCGGCTGTAGTAGGCAAACTCCAGCTCCGTCGCCGTGCGCACCGGGGCGAGCAGCGCCTCGATTTGCGGACGTTGGTAGCGCTCCCAGAGCGGGCCACCCACATGGCGCGTGTTCAGCGCGTCGGCATCGAGCGAGCGCAGACGCGTATAGCCGCCGAGCGAGTAGGCATACTCGTCCGCAACAATCTCATTGCGCAGCTTCATGGCCCAGAAGGCGGCAGCGGTGTCAAACTCCACCGGCAGCAGTCCCTCCCCGTTGCGGGAGTAAAGCAGATAGGCGCGCAGCTGGCGCAAGGCGGCAGGCGTAAGGCCGCCCCCGTAGCGCAGCAAGAGCATGTAGAGCAACAGCTGCACGCGGTGGTTCTCACGATGGGCGGGTTTGTCGGGGCTGGAATTGCGATAGTCTCCCCTACCCGCCTTTTGCTCAATCACCACGCCCCGTCCGGCATGCAGAAAGTCCATACGCCCTTGCAGACCCAGCGCCTCGCAAAAAAACGAAGGCTCTACCGTAGCGCCCGAGGCGAAGAACGTCGTGGCGTCCTCGGCGATGTCGGCAGCCAGCGTGCCGCGCAACAGGTGGCGAACGTTGGCGCGCTGGGCCTTGGCCTTTGTGTGGAAGTCGGAACCCACGCCTGTGCAAAGCAGCCGCAGGGCGTTTTCGTGGAAAAACGTCATGGCGCTCTCCGCATACGTCGCAGGCTTCGCCGCCGCCCCCACCTCCTCACGCAGGAACTGCCCCGCCAGTTCGCCCAGCAGGATAGCCTCCGACGTCACCGCTGGTTTGAGCCGCCGCAACAAGTACGCAAGCGGCGAAGTCCCATAGGTTTCGAAGCACGACGCAATGGCCGAAATGTCCACCAGGTAGTCGGGTTCCCAAACAAGCAGGGCTGCCGTCACGACGCCGTCCCGCACCTGCGGACACAGCGCATTGAGCCGCCCGCCGCGCCGCAGCATCGGCCTGAGGTAGCTCCAGTCGCCCTCCTTGTAGAGCGAGGTCGCCGTCCGCCCGCCGTAGAACACGCGCAGAGAGCCGCCGCCCGCGTCCGTACCCGCAGGGTGAGCCACAATGAAGCGCTCGTCCCAGCCGTCGACCACGAGGCGCACCACCTCCGCCGCTTCCGGCACATCGGAAGCGGGCAGCGCGTCCGTCAGGATTGCATCGTTACTACGCATATATGGAGCAAAGATACTGCAAGGCGAGCGCAGGGGAAAGAAAGCTCGCTTTCTTTTTCCATGCCGAGCCGCAGCGTATCTTCGCTTTTTGAGCAAAGATACTGCAAGGCGGGGAGAGGCGGCACGCAAGCGGTTGAAAAAGTGATCTCAGTGCCCTTCGCGCAGCCAATAACCCCAGAGGGGTTACAGGTGATAGGCCGGGGCAACGCCCCGGTGGCACAATACCCATATCAAACAACCCCAGCGGGGTTGCACAAAGGGAGGCCGCCACAACGATTGTGCAACCCCGCTGGGGTTGGTCTGTATGCCGGTGAAATCCGGGGCGCTGCCCCGGCCTATCTTCTGCAATCCCGCTGGGATTGCCAACCGTTTCTCGGCGCGAAGGCGGTTGAAAAAGTGATGCCAGTACCCTTCGCGCAGCCAATAACCCCAAAGGGGTTACAGGTGATAGGCCGGGGCAACGCCCCGGTGGCACAATACCCATATCAAACAACCCCAGCGGGGTTGCACAAAGGGAGGCCGCCACAACGATTGTGCAACCCCGCCGGGGTTGGTCTGTATGCCGGTGAAATCCGGGGCGCTGCCCCGGCCTATCTTCTGCAATCCCGCTGGGATTGCAAGCACGTCCGAGAGTTTTCGGCGCAGGTGTCATTTCCCCCAAAAAGCGATATACAGTATTTTTATACCTTCTCATTCTCACTCATCCCCCACCCCATTCCCGCCCGAAGCCGCACAAAAACTTTTTGTCGTGGGGAAAATCTGCAAACTTAGGCTTAGTTTGTAGAAACTTAGGCTTAATTTGTACAAACTAAGGCTTAGTTTCGCCAAATTAAGGCTTAATTTGGAGAATTAGCCCGATCCAGTAAGTTTTTCGGGCTTTCGGCGCGGTTCTCCGAGGGATTCCGGCGGTTTTACAAAGGCTTTCGGCGCGGATGCTATGGCTTCGGAAAAACGGGGTGTGCGATTTTTTAGGCACCGAAATATGGTGCGTGTGTACCTTTTATCCTATCTTTGCCGCCAGGAACGGTAATAATGAGGAGTTATTGCCGTGTGAGTTTTTAACCATATTGCAAACCAAACCTCTAAACACACACAAAAAAACCATGAAAAAGTTGCTACCCTTGCTGCTGCTCTTGGCGCTGCCACTCACAACACTGACCTCCTGCGAAGACGACCCTTGGGAGGAGGAAATGATGGGCGAGTACGAAAGCGATGACGGCAGCGTGTACTTCGTGCTTAGCACGCGGAAAAACGGATACGTGGAGTACGGCGACGGCCAAGGCTATGAGTTCACTTGGTGGGCTTCAAAGGACCGTCTGTACTTTTATCCCTTAGGCTACGAAAGCTTCTCGTGCCGCTATCGGTGGACACGCGGCGGCGAACTGGTGATTTTCGATTTCGACCAGTGGGGCGATTTGTACCTGTATCCCCTCCGCTTCTACCACTCACGGCAGGCAGCGCCCGACGCGGGCGAATAATTCCCGCGCGGCACGCACGCCCAATGCAAAGCGGGCAGCAATTAAGGAGTTTCTTTATTGCTGCCCGCTAAATTTATGCCCCGTGGCGGCACGGCGCTACTCTTCGCGCGTCAGCACAAGGCCGAGGGCGGCGATGCCCTGCACTTTGGAGAGGTCGCGCATGTGGTGGGCCACGACAATACGCCCCGCTGCGCTGTCGCTGAGAGCCACATAGCCCGCAGCAGCTTCGTGTTCGTGGAGCGAGAGGCCGCGCCCGGCGGGGTCGCCCTTGCGGTCAAAAAGCGTCAGGCGGATGAGCGTGTCGCGCGAAAGGCTGTCGGTGCCCCATTCTTGGTGCAAAAGCAGCGCAAGCTCGCGATAGGGATAGCTGTGGGCCTCGCTGCTTCTCACGGCGACGCGCAGCGCGTAGCGTCCGGGGGGCAGCGTGTCGACGGTGAACACCGCAGGCACGGCTTTGTCCCACCCGTCGGTGGGCAGGCTCACGAAAGCGGCATAGTCGGGCACACGGGTGCAGGCCGCGAGCAACGCGGCCAAAAATAGGAGGGATATGCGTCGGGGGCGGCTCATCGCTGGGGTTTGCGCTGGCCACGTCCGCCGCCGCGCGAGCGGCGTTGCTTGGACGTGTGGCGGTCTTTGTCGAAGCGGGTGAGGCTCTGCTCGTCGAGGAGGTCGTGGGAGGGTTTCGGACGGTAGTCGCTGTCGGCCTCAAGGCGCAGCGGCTTTTGCCCCTCCTTGTTCAGTTTGATTATCTCAAAGGCTCGCTCGTTCGTGATGGTGCACAAGTTGCCTCCCATGCGGCGGTCGGTGCTGTAGGTGACGGTTCCGGCGAGCACATCGGCCTTGAAGTAGTGGTAGGTCGCGTCCTGGGTCTCCAGATCTATTTCGCGGCTCGGCTGGCGACGCGCAGCCTCCATATACTGGTCTACCTCGTAATTCATACAGCACTTCAATTTCGCACACTGCCCAGCAAGTTTTTGCGGGTTGGGGGCAATGTCCTGAAAACGTGCGGCAGCGGTCGACACACTGCTGAAGCGGGTCATCCAGGTGGCACAACAGAGTTCGCGCCCACAGGGTCCGAAGCCGCCGATGCGCCCCGCCTCTTGCCGTGCGCCGATTTGGCGCATCTCGATGCGCACATGGAAAGCGTCGGCCAGCACACGGATGAGCTGCCGGAAGTCCACGCGCCCGTCGGCAATGTAGTAGAAAATGGCTTTCTGCCCGTCGCCCTGATACTCCACGTCGCCTATTTTCATCTGGAGGCCAAGGTCTTTTGCCATTTGGCGGGCGCGGATCATCGTGTCCTGCTCCAAGGCGCGGCTCTCGTGCCACTTGTCGATGTCAAGTTGGCGCGCCTTGCGATAAATGCGGCGCAAGTCGGGCGGGGTCTTGAAACCGGCTTTCTCAATCTGGCGGCGCACAAGCGCGCCGGTGAGCGAAACGACGCCGATGTCGTGGCCGGGGCTGCTCTCCACGGCCACAATGTCGCCCTTGACGAGAGGAAGACGGTTTTCGTTGAGGAAATATGCTTTGCGGGTGTTCTTGAACTGCACTTCGACAAGGTTGCAGTCGTTGATGTTGCCAGGCAGCCCGGCCAGGTAGTCATACGAGTTGAGCTGGTGGTCGCTGCGCCCGCACGAGGCGGCACAAAGTCCGTTCAGGCCCTGGTCGGATATGAAGCGTGGGGAATTGTTTGCATCCATAAGGCGGAAAAGAAAAAAACTGAAGGGGAGGTTATATAAATGATTGTGGGTGGACTGACGGCGGGGGCGCAGCACGGCGAGGCGGGCACTACTTCCGAACCAGCACGAGGCACTGCAAAGCCAGGTCGAAGAACACCATGCGCGGGTTGGCGTTCTGCGCGATGTCGCGCATGGCGGAGTCGATCTCGGCCAAAAAGCCTTCGACGTTGCGCTCATTCACATAAGGCGCGAATCGCTTGAGGAAATCGGCCTCGCGGGGCGTTGTGTACGTGAGCTGTGGCAACGCGGCGGCGCGTATGTAGCTTTCGCGCACCACGTGGTGCATATATTGCAGGAAGCGGCGGCACTTTTCGCGCCCCCATTCGGCCACCTGTTCCGACCAAGTTTGCAACTCGCGCACCTTGCGGGCGAAGCCGTGGCGCATGAGCAACTTAAACATGTCGAGGAACAGCTCCTCTTCGCCGTTTTGTGTGACACGGGCACGCGCCGTGGTGAAACTGCCGCCGCTGCTGCGGGCCACGGTTTGCGCGTCGGCGGAGGAAAGGCCGTAGTGTGTGGCGAGGGCTTCGGCTATCTCGTCGGCGGAAAGCGCTTTGCACTCTTCGCGCACACAGCGGCTCACGATGGTGTCGAGCAACAGGTCTGGACGGTCGGTGAGCAGCAGGAAAGCCGTGCCGGGCATGGGTTCCTCAAGAATTTTGAGGAGTTTGTTGGCGGCTTCGGTGCGAAGAAGCTCGGCGTGCCAGATGATAATCACGCGGTAGCCGCCTTGGTTCGAGGTCAAACTGATTTTGCGCAGTATTTGCTCGGCCTCGGAAACGAATATGTGGGGTTGCTGCGTGGTTACACCCATGCGGGCAAACCACCCCTTGGCGTCGAAATAGGGCGACTCCCTCAGCAGCTCGCGCCACTGGGACATGTACTGGTCGCTCACCTCCTTGCTCTTGGGCACGGGGAAGACAAAATGGAGGTCGGGGTGTTCAAGCTTGGCTGTCATCTTGCAGCCCGCGCATCGTCCGCAAGGCGCGCCGTCCACTGGCTCTTTGCAGAGCAGGGCGGTGGCATAGGAAAGGGCCAGAGCCAATTTGCCGCATCCCTCGGGGCCGTAAAGCAGCTGCGCATGGGGCACACGCCCGCTGGCGAGCTGTGCAAGCATCTGTTGCTTGACCTCCGTTTGCCCTATCACTTCGCTGAAAAGCATGGTTGTGGGTTTTAGTACACTTGTCGGACGATTTCCTTGATGCTGTCGGCGGAACCCATGGAATAGAAGTGGATGCCGGGCACACCAGCCGCTACCAACTCGCGACACTGGGCAATTCCCCACTCCACACCGAGCCTGCGCGCGTCCTCATCGTCGCGACAGCGCGCCGCCTCCTTGACGAGAGCTTCGGGCAGGTCGCAGTGGAAAGTCCGGGGAATGGTGGTGAGTTGGGACAGTTTGGTGAAAGGTTTCACGCCGGGGACTATCGGCACGTCGATGCCCGCTGCGCGCACGCGCTTCACGAAGTCAAAATACTTCGCGTTGTCGTAGAAAAGCTGCGTCACGCCATATTCGGCACCCGCATCGACCTTCTGCTTGAAGCGGACCACGTCGGCCTCCAAGTTGGGGGCCTCTTCGTGTTTTTCGGGATAGCAGGCCACGCCGAATGTAAAGGGGGTAGGCGGGGGCGCGACCTCTGTGCCGTCGATGAAACGCCCTTTGTTGAAGTCGTTCACCTGTTCAATGAGGTCGGTGGCGTGTACGTTCGCTTCGCCCAGCGTGTCGGGCTTCGACAGATGAGCCACCTTGGGCTTGTCGCCCCGCAGCGCGAGGATGTGGGTCATACCCAAAAACTGGAGGTCGAGGAGCACGTATTCCGTCTCTTCGCGCGTGAAACCGTTGCAAAGGACATGGGGCACTACGGGTATGCCATACTCGTAGCGGATGGCGGCTGCCACAGCCACAGTGCCCGGACGGCGGCGCAGCGTGGTGCGTTGCAACAGGCCGTCGGGGCGTTCGTGATAGACGTACTCGGAACTGTGCGTCGTGATGTTGATGTAGGCCGGGGCGTAGTCGCGCAGCGTCTCCACGACACGGCGCAAACGGTCAAGGCCAGCGCCTTTGAGCGGGGGTAAAATCTCAAAAGAAAAGGCTGTGCGCCCGCCTTGCGACAGCAGCTCGGATATGTTCATTCGCATTCAGGGTCTTAAGACTTGCGCAAAAGTACGCAAAAACGACCGAATACAAGCGTATCCGGCCGTTTTTACTGTTCCGAAGCGTCTGTAAGCGCCCCGCTACGGTTTCATCACGACGCCCATCTGGCGGCGTCCGTCCATCTTGATGGCGCAGGGGGCGGGCAGGCGGACGAGGCGCACGTGGTCGGTCTCCTGCTCGGCGGGCAGGGCGTCGAGGGCGGCCTCGTCGAACGTGCCGTCGCCACGGAAGGGGTTTATCGTGAAGTAGCCCACGCCGAAGCTGGTCAGGTTCTGGAAGAAGTGCGTGCCCTGGCTGGGGTCTACCTGGTAGTTCTGTAGGCCGAGTTCGACGATGACGCGCGCGCCGCTGATGTGCGCCCACTTGACGGGTATGCCCAGCCAGCGGTCGCTGCTGCCCCACCGCCCGGGGCCGACGAGGACGTAGCCGCGCTCCTCGGCGAGCAGCCGCTCGTTGATGGCGGCAATCTCCTCGGCGATGACGGGGTTGTCGGCGGCGTCGTAGGCGGCGGTCTTTACATATAATACGGTGTCGACGTCGGTCTGGATGCCGTTGCCCAGCACGCTGTGGCTGGTGATGAGCGTCCGGGCGGGCGGGATGAGGCTGAGGTCCTCCTCGACGCGCTCCTTGCTGTCGACGATGGGGCGTATCTGCAGCAGGTAGAAGTCGGCGTGCTGTCCGTCGGGGCGTATGTCCATGGCAAACTCAATCTCGACGGGGCGGCCTATCTCCTTCAGCCCGATGTCGAGGAGTTTGCTGACGGTGGCGGCCAGCGGGAAGGCTTCGTGCTGGAGGATGTTGGCGAAGGTGACGACCTTGCGCCCGCGCCCCGTGGCGCCCTCCCACAGCATGTCGCTGTCGGGGTCGTAGGTGGAGACGATGTACTTGAAGGTCTTGTCTTGGTCGGCGTCGCGCACGGCCACGTCGCGCAGGTTGTAGCCGTCGTCGCGCCTCACCTCGGCGCCGCGCTGCGACAGGTCGAGGGCGCAGAAGCGGCGCTGCGTCTCGCGCAGGGCCATGTCGGTGCTGGAGAGCTGCAGGATGTGGCGCGGGTGGGCGGGCGAGAACTTGAGCGTGACGCCGCCGTCGACGATGTACTTGCCCAGCCCCATGGCCACGGAGGCCACGCCGTCCTCGGCGCGCTCGTCGCCGATGGGGTAGAAGTTGAGCGAGCGCGCCACGCCGGACAGTGTGGGGTAGAACAGCGTGCCGTGGGCGGTGCCGACCACCTCCTGCAGGACGACGGCCATCTTCTCCTGGTCGATGACGCTCTGCGTGGCCTGCATGTAGGCTTTGCTGTCGTGGAAGAAGACGCTGGCGTAGACGGCCTTGACGGCTTTGCAGAGGTCGTCGAGGGCGGCGGCCTTGTCGTCGCCCACGGGCACCATATAGGTGGCGTAGACGCCTGCGAAGGGCTGGTAGTGGGCGTCCTCAAGCACGCTGCTGGAGCGCACGGCGACGGGGTGGCTGACGAACTGCAGGTAGGAGCGCAGGTCGCTGACCAGCGCCTCGGGCAGCGGCGCGCACTCGAAGGACATCAGGATTTCCTCGTCGCTGGCGTTGGAGAGGGCGATGTCGTAGAGCGCGTTGCTCTCCATAAACGTGTCGAAATTGTCGGTGCAGACGACGACGGTCTTGGGTATGCCGACGCTCATGCGCTCGGTCTCCAGGCGCGGGTATCGGCGCATCATCTGGGCGATGAAGGCCAGGCCGCGCCCCTTGCCGCCCAGCGACCCGCGGCCCATACGGGCGAAGTGGCTGTACTCGTCGAACATGTCCTGGCGGTAGTTGGCCAGCACGCCGACGTTCTTCAGGCGGCGGTAGTTCATGATGAGGTCGAAGACCAGCTGGCGCGCCTCGTCCATGTCCTCGTACTCGTCGACGTCTACGTGCTTGAGGATGACGGCGGGCGGGAACATGGCGCGCGAGAAGAAGAAGCGCGAGAAGTGGTTGCGCCGCAGGTGGTGGCGCATGGCCTCGTCGGGGATGTTGAAGACGTTGTGCTGCAGGTCCTTGAGCGTCTTGAGGCGCATCAGCTCGCGCCCCGTGGCGGGGTCGGTGATGACGAAGTCGCCGAAGCCGAAGCCGCGGCGCACCTCGCGGCGCAGGTCCTGCGGGTAGGTCTTGCTGTTCTTGCTGATGAAGGCGGCGTCGAGTTCGGCGGCCAGGGCGCGCGTGCGCTCCTCGTTGCTCTCGAAAATGACGGGCAGGTACTTGTCGTGGCGGCGTATGTAACGGCCCAGTTCGTAGCCCGCCTCGGGGTTCTTGCGCCCGCCCATGCCGAAGCTCATGTCCGAGACGACGCCCAGTATGTTGTCCTTGTAGAGCTGGTATAGGCCGACGGCCTCCTCGTAACTGCGCGCCAGCATCACCTTGGGCCGCCCGCGCATACGCATCGTCTTGAGCTGCTCGTTGAGGGCCTCGGCGGCGAAGAACTGGCTCTGCTCCAGCACGTAGCGGAACAGGTGGGTCAGCGCGCTGCTGTAGAAGCGCACGCTGTCCTCGACCAGCAGGATGACCTGCACGCCCACCGAGGCACAGTCGTGGGGCGCGTTCCACTTGTCCTCGATGAGTTTGACGATGGCCACGAGCAGCTGCGGGTCGCCCAGCCACGAGAAGACGTAGTCGATGCCCGTCAAGTCGGCGCGCTGTATGCGCCGTGTCACCTCCTTGCTGAACGGCGTGAGCACCACGATGGGTATGGCCGGGTGGGCGGCCTTGATTTCCTTGGCCTCGTCGAAGATGTCGCGCTTGTCCATGTTGGGCAGCACGATGATGAGCTCGAAAGGCCGCTCGGCGAGCAGTTTCAGCGCCTCGCCCTTGGTCTGCACCTGCGTGAAGCGCGGCGGGTAGCGCAGGCCCAGGTGGGTGTACTCGTTGAAAATCTCCTCGTCGACGCGCCCGTCGTCCTCCAGCATGAAGGCGTCGTACTTCGAGGAGAGGAGCATGATGTTGTAGATGCGCCGGTTCATCAGGTCGGCGAACGGCGTGTCGCGCATGGCGACGTCTTTCAGGCGGGGTATCTGGCTCATTTGGGGGCGTGAGGAATGGCTGGGTAAGGATTGGGGTAAAACGGCGAGGTGCCGCGCTTAAACGACCGCAAATTTAAGGTTTTCAGCGGCAAAGGCCGATTCACCCGCAAAGATTGTTGTACTTTTGCGGCCAAGGGAAACGATTTGCACGGGCGACTGTGCTTTTTCTGGCAAACACTACAGACATTACAGTTTACACTTATGGCAGAACTTGGTCCTACCTTCTCTCCCCTGCGCCGCAAGGTGCGCCGTCACGGCTTGTTAGCGCTCAGTCCGCTGCTGGTGATGGCGGGACTTTTCGTGGTGCTCGGCGCCCTCGGTGGTGGCATAGCCGAGGTGCCCATCCTTGTGGTCTTTGTGCTCACGGCTGTCTACGCACTTTGGACGCTTCGCGGACTGCCCATCGACGTGCGACTCGCGCAGTTCGCGCGCGGCGCCGGGGCTGCCGACCTCCTGCTGATGGTTTGGATCTTTGTGCTCGCGGGCGCATTCGCTTCAACAGCGCGCGCCACGGGTGCCGTCGACGCCGCCGTGAACCTGACGCTCGCCGCCCTGCCTCCCGAGGCACTTGTGGCGGGTGTGTTCGTGGCGGCCTGCGGCGTGTCGTTCAGCATCGGCACCTCGGTCGGCACGATTGTGGCCATCGTCCCCGTCTGTGCAGGACTGGCCGAGGGTAGCGGCATTGCCCTGCCGTTGCTCACCGCCGCAGCGGTGGGTGGTGCCTTTTTTGGCGACAATCTGAGCTTCATCAGCGACACCACTGTGGCCGCCACACGCACGCAGGGCTGTCGGCTCAGCGACAAGTTCCGCGTGAACTTCCGCATCGTGCTTCCTGCCGCACTTTTCACGCTGGCGCTCTACGCCTGGCTCGGCCTGGGCCACGCGGGAAACACCGTACACACTGTCGAGAGCGACTGGCTCAAAGTTATCCCCTATCTGCTCGTGGTTGTCCTGGCCATGGCGGGAATGAACGTGCTGCTCGTGCTGCTCATCGCCAATGCCGCCACGGGCATCACGGGGCTGCTCTACGGCAGTTTCGACGCAGCAGGCTGGATGAAGGCTTCGGCTGATGGCATCACGGGCATGGGCGAACTCATCGTGGTGTCGATGCTGGCGGGCGGCCTGCTCGAAGTGATTCGCGTGGGCGGCGGCATCACTTATCTCATCCACCGCCTGACGCGCCGCATACGGAGCGCGCGCGGGGCGGAGCTGTCGATTGCCGCACTGGTGAGCCTCACGAACGTATGCACCGCCAACAACACCGTGGCCATATTGAGCGTGGGCCGCATCTCCAACGACATTGCCGAACGCTATGGTGTGGACAAGCGGCGCAGCGCCAGCATTCTCGACACTTTTTCCTGCGCCGTCCAGGGTGTGCTCCCTTACGGCGCGCAGCTCCTTATGGCCGCCGGAATGGCCAGTATCAGCCCCTTGGAGATTATCCCGTGGCTTTTCTACCCGATGGCCACCGCTGCCGCCGCCCTCTGCGCGATTCTGGTGGGGAAGAGGAAAGGCGCGCGGGCGTAAACGGGAGTCAGGGAAAGCACATCCCCAGCTTTTCACGCCGCTGTAGAACAATCCCAGCGGGATTGCACAAAGACCTGATGCAGAACCAGTCTTGTGCAACCCCGCTGGGAGTTGTTTTTGGGGCGTATCCCCGTTGGCCTACCACCTCACGCTGCCGCCCACCAGGGCGACAAGGCGGGGCTGCGGCACACCTGCCACATCGACATAGCGGCGGCAGGTCACGTTGGAGAGGTCGCACGAAAGCGCATAGCGCCCGCGCTGCCACGAGAGACGCACGTCGAGCAGCGCATAGGTGCCGTAGTGGCGTGTGCGGTCGGTCGGGGCAAGCCCCTCGTAGACCTGGTAGGCCCCAGCGCGGTTCTGCACACGCAGCGTCCAGTCGGCGCGCAGCCCAGCGGGGAGGTCGTGCGACAGCGTGGCGACAAACTTGTTACGGAGGTGGTTCATCGCGTAATTGGAACGGAACACGTAGGCATCGTCCTTGCGACGCTGATGCACATAAGCGTATTCCAGCAACAGGCGACGCAACGGCTGCCGACTGCCAAGCCAACGGCGCAAGTCGGCACGCGCAGAGACACTCGCGCCAAGGCTGTGGAGACGAAAGGCAGCGGCGTGGTAGACATCGGTGGGGCTGTACATCACCCAGTCAATCATGTCGCGCCCACGGGAGTGGAAGCCCTTGAGGCTGACGGCTATCCCATCGCGCGCCCACTCGGCACCGACGCGCGCCTGGGCATTGCGCTCGGGGCGGAGGCCGACATTGCCCTGCTGCGAGGGCGACTTGTACCACAGGTCAGTGAACGTGGGCAGGCGGAGGGCTTTGTTCCACGAAGCGAAAAGCCGCCAGCCGCTGCCGGGACGCCAACTGACGTCCACACCGGGGTAAAGGTGGAAACGGTGGTCGAGTGCGCTGCTGCGCCCGCCAAGCAAGCCCGCCGAAAACGTCCAGCGGCGCAACACGACGTTGTGTTCCAAATACACATCTACGTTCGTGCGGTGGGCGTTGCGCGTATAGTAAATGCCGTCCTGGCCGGGGATACGCACGTAGCGGCTCTCGTCCATCGGCGTACCGAGGTTGCCGCTAAGCAAGTTCTCGTCGCTGATGCCCGCCCCCACCGCCGTGCGTCCCAGAATCCACTGGCCCCAAGCGTTGAGGCCGAGGTGATAAACGTCGGTGCGGTTGAAGTTTTCGTAGTCGTGCGTGCCGCGCACCCATTGGTAGTGGTCGGTGGTACGTGTCCACGACAGTTCGGGCTGCAAGTGCAGGCCGCCCGCCCGCGCGTCGGCACGGGCGCTGACAAGCGTGCGCCGCGTGGCCTCCCACTGGCGGTCGTTGGCCGGGCTGTAGAACGTGTTGGCACCGAAGTCGTCGGCCACGTGTCCGGCCTGGACATGGAGGCGCAGGTCGTCGCCGTCGTAGACGC
Source organism: Bacteroidaceae bacterium (assembly GCA_017933995.1). Taxonomy (GTDB): domain Bacteria; phylum Bacteroidota; class Bacteroidia; order Bacteroidales; family Bacteroidaceae; genus Alloprevotella. The sequence goes on from JAGBKI010000047.1 coordinate 32,642, forward strand.
CCTGCCAGTAGACCTTGGCGCCTTTGAAGTCGCCGTTCTTCACCGCACCGTCGCTGCGGCTGCCGCCCACGCTGAGCGACGTGTGGAAACGCCCGCCGCCGCTGTCTATTGCCTGCCGCGCCGCGCCCGTCAGCGTGCCGTAACTGCCTGCCTGCAACTCGGCGCGCCCTTCCGTGCCGCGCTGGCGCGTCACGACGTTGATGGCGCCGCTGAAAGCCTGGCTGCCGAAGATTCGGGAAGCGGCTCCCTCGAACACTTCTATGCGCTCGATGTCCGCCAAAGCGAACGGGAACTGCGCAGCGTTGTGGCCCGTCTGCACATCGCCGTAGGGGATGCCGTTCACGAGCAAGGCCAGCTGGTCGAAAGTGCCGCCGTTGATACTGATGTCCGTTTGAATGCCAAAACCGCCGCGTTGGCGCACGTCTATGCCCGCTGCAAGTTTCAGCGCGTCGCTGACAGCGGTGACTCCCGCCGCCGCGATGTCATCACGCGTCAGCGTAGTCACCTGCCGAGCCGCAATGCCTGCGGCCATAGGAGCACGCGAAGCCGCTACAGTGGCCTCCGTCAGCGGGATGGTGTCGCCCGGCTGAACGATGTCCTCGTCCGTTCCGACGGGACGCACTGCGAACGCCTCTAACTGCAAGCAGGGGGCGGCGGCAAGCAGCGTGCCGACCGACAGCACGCCGATGCGCACCTCGCGCCCCAGCGCAGCAAACAGCGCCCACCCCGTGCGCCGGAACTGGCGGAACGTGATGACCTCGCGCTTCCTGAATGGGAAGGTGTACATAATGGTTTGGAAAAAAATAAAAAGTGAATAAAAAAACGGGCATACGCCCTTATGTTTCGCCAGCCTGCACACGCGCCAACGACTCGATGCCATTCAAAAAGCGCTTGGCTGGCAGGCCGCCTGCGTATCCGCCTAAAGAAACGCCGGCAGCCAGCACACGGTGGCACGGCACAACCACGCTCATGCCGTTCGCGCCCACAGCCGCACCCACAGCCCGCGCCGCACCACGCTTGCACACTCCGCGTGCACAGAGCATGGCCGCCAACTCGCCGTAAGTGGCCACCGTGCCGTATGGCAGCTCCAACAGCGCCTGCCAAACGGCTTTCTGAAACGCCGTGCCCACCATGAGCAGCGGCAGGTCGAAGGCACGCCGCTCCATGCCGAAGTACTCGTCAAGCTGCGTGGCCGCGCGGCGCAGCAACTCCGTCTGCCCCCGGCGCGTCTCCGCACCAAGCGCACGGCACACGCGCCGCACCACTGCCTCGTGGCGCGCGCTGCCAGGCCAGTCGCACAGGCAGAGTTGCCCGTCCGCGTCGCCCAGCACCAGCCGCCCCACTGGCGACTCGTAGTCCCATAGCCGAATCTCCTTCATAGCCTTGCGCATCTTCTCATAGCAAAGAGAGGCCAAAAATAGCACAAGGCACGAAATGCGCCAAGTCCCTCCGCGCTTTTCCGCTCCCCCCCCCCACCCTTTTTACACCCTTACGCGCGCGCGTATATATAAATACGGAGACACGTCCGTTTGCCCAGCCATTTGCAACAAAATCCGCTCGCAACAGCGCCGCTTTGGGAACAAAAGCATACTTTTGCCACGAAAGAAAAAACTGATATGCAACTTTATCCCAAACTGATAACCGACGCGCTGGCCACCGTGCGCTACCCCGGCACGAAGAAAAGCCTCATAGAGAGCGACATGCTCGAAGACGACCTGCGCATCGACGGCATGAACGTGAGTTTCTCCCTGCTGTTCGACAAGAGCACCGACCCGTTTCTGAAAAGCACCGTCAAAGCCGCCGAGGCAGCCATACACGCCTACGTTTCGCCCGATGTGAACGTGGCCATCAGCGTCCGCACGCGGCAGAAAGACCGTCCCGAACCGGGCAAGATGCTCCCGGAGGTAAAGAACGTCATTGCCGTGAGCAGCGGAAAGGGCGGCGTGGGCAAAAGCACCGTGGCAGCCAATCTCGCCGTGGCGCTGGCGCAGGCAGGCTACGAGGTTGGTCTGCTCGACTGCGACATCTTCGGCCCCAGCGTGCCCAAAATGTTCCACGTCGAGGCCGAACAAATTTTTGCCGAGGAGATTGACGGGCGGCAACTCATGATACCCGCGCTGAAATACGGCGTGCGGCTGATGAGCATGGGCTTCTTCGTCAATCCCGACACCGCAGCCTTGTGGCGCGGGGCTATGGCCTCAAACGCACTCAAGCAACTTGTGGGCGACGTGAAGTGGGGCGCGCTCGACTACCTTGTGCTCGACACGCCTCCCGGCACCAGCGACATCCATCTGACCTTGCTGCAAACGCTCTCCATCACCGGCGCAGTCATCGTGTCCACCCCCCAGCAGGTGGCGCTGGCCGACGCGCGCAAAGGCATTGACATGTATCGCAACGAGAAAGTGGGCGTGCCCATCCTCGGCCTGGTAGAAAACATGGCGTGGTTCACGCCCGCCGAACTCCCCCAGAACAAATACTACATCTTTGGGCGCGAGGGCGTGAAACGGCTGGCCGACGAAATGCAAGTGCCCCTGCTCGGACAGATACCCCTTGTGCAAACCATCTGCGAGAGCGGCGACGGAGGCGAACCCGCAGCCGTGCGCCCCGACACCGCCACAGGGCTGGCCTTCCGCGAGTTGGCCGCGCGCGTGGTGGAGGAAACCGCGCGGCGCAACGCTTCGCTCCCGCCAACAAGCATCGTCGAAACGACAAGATAGGCGAAAAACAGTCAGACCACACGATTAAAAACTTTCCACAGCGCCACAACCAACTTTCTTGTGCCCCGTGGAAAGTTTTTTCATAAGCCAAAGAAAATTTTCTTTAAGCCAAAGAAAAAATTATTTAGGCCAAAGAAAAATTTCTTTGGCTCAAATAAAAATTCCGAAAAGCCAACAGGATTTTACGGAAGCGCAGCACGGGCCGCCCGCAGCCGAAGCGGCAGCCGTTTCCTGCGCCTGTTCTTTTTTCGCATAGCCTTAACCCCAGGAGGGGGTTACAGACGGGAGAGCGGGGCAAGGCCCCGGGTAAACAACGCCCCCAAAACCAACCCCAGCGGGGTTGCACAAAAAAACAGTGCAACACGCTTCTTGTGCAACCTCTCCGAGGTTGATTTACGCGCCGACCGTTAGCGGGGCGCTGCCCCGGCCTAACATCCGCAACCCCGCTGGGGTTGAAAAAGAATCAAAACCGCTTTCCCCACCGCCCGCGCTGTTTACGGAGCAAGCGCACACGTCACGGCGGAAGCACTGTTGCGGTGTCCGGCGCGCCCGGAACGATTTCACGCATTCCCGAGGCCACGACGCGTAAGCGCACAAAAAAAGGTAGAAAGCGTCTCACGACGATTGCTACCTCACAGAACTTATATAGAGATGAAAAAACTTACTATTGTTTCGTTTTCTTGGTGCAAAAGTAAGGCGCAAATCCACTCTGTCCAAACTTTTTCCCGAAAAAAATGCACCTAAACCCACATTATTTTGAAATTACACGCTTTTTACATAACATCTTGTCTTTTTTGCCAAATCTATATGCGCTTTCGTAGTAGCAACGTAGGCCGAAAAACCATCTGGCGTAGCAACAGCGTAGCGTCGGCCCGGTCCAGAGCAGGACAAAAAGGCGGAAAAACGCTGCGATGGCGGCGCAAACCGAACAATAGCCCCAAGCGAAAAAACGGTTGAGGTTGCAGCGGTTTTGCATTGATGTTGTATTTTCGCGCCGAGTATATAGCACTTTATGGTCTCCTCCGTCTTCCTTTGGCTCGGAATGGCCGTGTACCTGCTGCTGGTGCTGGGTACGGCCATCGTGGTGCTGCTGGAAAACCGGCAGCCCGAGCGCACCATCGCCTGGATTGTGGCGCTGGTGCTGCTGCCCGTCGTGGGGCTGGTGGCCTTCTACTTCTTCGGGCGCAACATACGCCGCCCGCGCCTGCTTGTCCGCGCCACGCGCCGCCAGGAAGGCAGAAAGCGCGTTCCCCCTCGCCAGCAACGAAGCACTATACGCACCGCCGGCGGCGTCTCCGACGCGTGGCGCGGCCTGGCCAGCCTATGCGCCGAGGGTTTCGGCGCGCAGATGGACACCGCCACCGACATCCGCATCTTCACTGACGGCACGGCGCTGCTCCAAGACCTGATCGAGGCCTTCGACGAGGCCAAAAGGAGCATCCTGCTTGAAACCTACATCATCGAGGACGACAGCGTGGGCCGACGCGTGGCCGACGCCCTCGCCCGTGCCGCCAAGCGCGGCGTCGAGGTGCGCCTGCTCTACGACGACGTGGGCTGCTGGCGTGTCCCGACACGCTTCTTCCGCCGAATGGAACGCGCTGGCGTGCACACGGCAGCCTTTCTGCCCGTGCGCTTCCCCGCCCTGACCCACAAGGTGAACTACCGCAACCACCGCAAACTCTGCATCGTCGACGGCACCACGGGCTTCATCGGCGGTATGAACCTGGCCGAGCGCTACCTGGGTCGCGAGGATTTCACCTGGCGCGACCTCCACCTCTCCCTGCACGGCACGCTCGTCGCCCGCATGGCGCACGTGTTCCTGTCGGACTGGGCGTTCGTCAAGGGCGAATTAGGAGCAAGGAATGAGGATCTAGGAATTGGTCAGACGAAATCAGGAATTAGGAATGAGGAGTTAGGAATTAAGCCACGCGAGTATGGAATGAGGAATGAGGAGTTAGGAATTAAGCCTACGGCCACCGCTGCCGACGAAAACCAGGCTGTGTCGTCGCGCAGCCCAATTCCTAATTCCTCATTCCTAACTCCTCATTCGCCCTCGCGCAGCCCAATTCCTCATTCCTCATTCCTAATTCCTAATTCAGAAGCGGTGCCGGTGCAGCTCGTCACCAACGACCCCACGACGCCCCATCCGCAACTGATGTACGCCTACACCTGGGCGGCGATGCACGCACGCAAGTACCTCTACGTCGAAACGCCCTACTTCATGCCCACCGAGCCGTTCCTGCAAGCGCTCAAGACCGCCGCCATGAGCGCCGTCGACGTGCGCCTCTGTCTGCCCCGCAAGCCCGACGGGCGCACCCTGCGCTGGATCAACGACAGCTATATCACCGAACTGCTACAGGCCGGCGTGCGCGTCTATATGTACGACGGCGGCTTCCTCCACACCAAGTGTATCGTGGCCGACGACGCGTGGTGCGCTGTGGGGTCGGCCAACATCGATTTCCGCTCCTTCCTCAACAACATCGAGGTGTCCGCCCTCGTCTACGACGCCGACACCGCCGCGCGCATACGCCTCGTGGCCGAGGCCGATATGAAACACAGCCAAGAGGTAGACGCCGACCGCTGGGCGCGCCGCCCCCTGCGCCGCCGTCTGCTCGAATCCGCCACGCGCATCATCGCCCCGCTGTTTTGAAACCGCCAATCTAAATTAATGGTGTCCGCTATAACCATAGAAACGATGAACCGACGTTATGACGCTGAAAGCGTCACCCCCTCTGTAACCGCGGGTGCGCGAAGTGAAATGGAGCGCACCCGCGGCAAACGGTACACCACTGAATGCACGCTGAAAGCGTGCCCCACCGGCGCGAAAAGTTACTTTAATCCGTCGTGGGGGACGCTTTCAGCGTCCGTCAAACCATCCCCCGCTGCCGCAGGTTCGCTCCATTTCATTCCGCGAACCCGCGGTTACAGAAAGGGAGACGCTTTCAGCGTCTTACACAGCACCATTACACTCAAAATGACCGCACACACATAAAACGCCGCTCCCCAGGGCGTTGCCCTGGACTGATTGCTTGTTGGCCTTTCAGGCCGCCGCCGAGAGATTTCACTAAAAAACATTCTTCCTTTCCCAATGAAAACTCCCCTACCCCGCCTATACCTCCGCCTGGTGACGGCCATTGCGCTGCTGCTCGCCATACTGCCACCACTTCACGCGCAAACCGGCCCCCTGCTCACCACGCGCCACGGCTTCCAGCGGCCCTACAACCGGCTGTGTCCCTACTGGCTCTACGACTGGGGTGCGCTCAGCCCCACACGCACGCAGGCGGGCTGCGTGGCATCGGCGGCGGAACAGGTCGTCACCTACTACCGGCGGCCCGTCACCCTGCTCGACACCATCCACGGCTGGACTACGCCCCACTATACCATTGCCGACATCCTGCCTGGCGAGACCATCGAGACCGCCCACATACGCGACGCCTACACCGAGGCCGACGACAGCGCGACGACAGCCGACGTGGCGCGCCTGATGTACGTGCTGGCCTGCGCCGCGCGGATGAACTTCGGGCTGGAGGCCAGCGGGTCGAGCCTGCGGCGGCTCGTCGAGCCGATGCACCGCGTCTTCGGCTACGGGCGCGCCGACTTCGTGGACAGCTATGACTACACCGCCGACGACTGGGAACGCCTCCTGGCCGACGAAATCCACGCCGGACGACCCGTGGTCTACGTCGGCTACACGCAGCACCTGGGCGGCCATGCTTTCGTCATCGACGGCGTGGACGAGGAGCGCGGCCTCTATCACCTCAACTGGGGCTACGACGGGCAGTACGACGGCTGGTTCCTCCTCGACATGCTGTCGTTCGCCGAGCCGCTCGACGAACCCACCGAGGACGGGCGTGTGGAGGGATTTTTCTGCAACCACCAGGCGCTGCTGCTCTGTCCCGACAGCGTGGCCGACGCCCTGCCGCCCACCTACCCCCGCACGGGGCGCGAGTTCAGCCTGAGCGACATCACCTTCGAGGCCGAGCCGCTCACGGGGCGCTACACACCCGTGCGCCTCACCGTCACCAACACCGCCAACACGCGCCTCACCGCCCCCTTCGAGTTCTTCACCAACCTGCCCACCGACACCGCCCTCTTCGCCCAAGGCGACTACAACGGCCTCAGCGGCGTGACGCTCGACCCCGGCGAATCGCGCATCCTGCGCCTACACCTACAGTTCGACGAGGGCGGCGAGCGTATCTTCCGCGCCAGCCCCGACGACAGCACCCTGCTCTGTGCCGTGCCCATCAGCATCGGCACCGCCCCGGCAGCGGACATCACGTTCGGCCAGCCCACCGTCACCTTCCCCTCCGACGGCACCGTGGAAATACGCCAGCCGTACACCAACAGCCCCGACGGCGGGCGCGCGGGCTGCACCGTCACCTACGAAATCTACGACCCCTCCGCCCCCAGTGCCGCCGCGCCGCGCCATTACTACCACCTCTACGCCGCCACGGGCGAGACGGTGTGCGACACCGTGCGCTTCGCCTCCCTACACCCCGGCCACACCTACACCTACCGCCTGCGCGAGCCGTGGGAGGTGCAGGTGGAATGCACCTTCACCGTGCCGCTTTCCACCGGCATTGGCGCTGTTACGTCATACCCCGCGTCCGATCGCACCACTATCTATTACGATTTGCAAGGTCGCCCCGTCGCCCGCCCCGAACGCCCTGGAATATACATCATAGGCGGTCGCAAGGTGGTGATATGACACAAGAAAATGGGGGAAACGTCGGTAGAGACATTTCCCCCATTGCTTTTGATGTCTGCGGGTGGGACTTATTCGGGAAAAAGTCCGAGCAAGCGTGCCAGACTCTCGGCATCGCGCCAGCTCCACCAGCGATCGGCCATCAGCGCCTTGAAGTCTTTCTTGTGGGAGGCGGCGATGCGGCGTTTTACCTCGCGTTCCGTAGCGGGTATCACGTGTCCTTTCAGACTGAAATAGTAAGTGTCGCAAACCGGGTAGCCAAGAAAGTCGGGACTACCTGGGTTTATGTCGCGCAGATAATTGGAATCGAAGAAACCAGCCTCTTGAGCCAACGAAGAGAGGTTGGTGTAGGTATTCATTTCGTCGGTCATCATGCTGCGGTCGAAGGTCGTGACGCAAAGCAGATAGTTAAAGCCCTCGCGGGCGAGCACACGCCCCATTTCCATGCCCTGCACACGCATAAACGTCATCGTACTGTCGAAGTCCACACCAAGAATACTGGCGTTGGTCGGAGCGAGGATGCTGTCGCCTTGCAAATAGACAAGCGTGCCGTCGCGCAAAAGTAGGTTGGCCTTCTCAACCGTCACGGTGCGCCCAAAAGTCTGACGCACCACAGCGGGACGGAAATCTTTGAAAAGGAAGAAGGACTTGGTGCGGCGCACCTCCTGATTCTGCTGCGCCTGTACAGGGGCAAAGAGAAAAGCCGACAGGAAAAGGGGAAGGAATAAGTTCTTCATAGGTAAAAGGAGATTATACGTGTTAGACGGCGCGAACGGGAAAACGTTTAACACGGCGTGACGCCTTTCTTGAGGATGATGTTGCCATACTTGGCTGTTTCGCCGGTGACGACGACGGCATAGGCTTTGCGGGTGCGCTCGTAGAAGGCGAAGCGCTCCTCGTGGCCGAAGCCGGCAATCTGCGGGTTGGTCTCGTGGACGGCTTCGAGGTAGGCGGCCTCGACGGCGGGGTCGAGCGTGTCGCCCGGCACGGCCGACATCATCACGAGCGGGTCGGCGACGTAGGCGTCGAGCTCAAAGAGGGGCAGGATGGCGCGCAGCAGCTGCGGCACGCGCAGTCCGTCGGCGCGCAGCACGCGGGCGTTGAAACTCTCGGCGGGGAAGTGGGCGTCGCTCAGCACGATTTCGTCGCCGTGGCCCATCGAGGCCAGCACTTTCAGCAGTTCGGGGGAGATGAGCGGGGAAATTCCTTTGAGCATTGGGAGGGGGGAGTAATCGGAGTGTTCGGAATACTCCGAATAATCAGAGCATTCCGAACACTCCGCTTTCAGTTTACGAGCACAGGAAGAGAATGATGGCCTGGGCGCAGAGGATGCGCAGGAACATGGAGAGGGGGTAGACGGTGCTGTAGCCGACGCTGGGTGCGTCGTTGTTGGCTGTCTGGTTGGCGTAGCCCAGGGCGGGCGGGTCGGTGGTGCTGCCCGCGATGAGACCCATCAGGGTGAAGTAGTTGAACTTGTAGACCTTGCGCGCCACGAAGCCCATAATGAGCAGGGGCAGGACGGTGATGATGAAACCTGTCCAGACGTAGGTGAGGCCGTCGCCCTGCGTGACCGTCTGCCAGAAGGTGCTGCCGGCCTTGATGCCCACGGCGGCGAGGAACAGCGACAGACCCAGTTCGCGGATGAAGAGGTTGGCACCGCTGGTCATGTAGGTGTTGAGGTGGAACTTGTAGCTGTAGGCGCCGATGAGGATGGCCACGACGAGCGGTCCGCCGGCCAGACCCAGTTTGAGGGGTACGCTCATACCGGGGATGGCGATGGGCAGCGTGCCGAGCAGGATGCCCAGCAGCACGCCGAGGAAAATGGCGCCGATGTTGGGGTGGTCGAGGCGCTTGACGCTGTTGCCCAGCACGCGCTCCACGCGGTCGATGGCGTCGGCCTCGCCCACGACGAGCAGGCGGTCGCCAATCTGGATGCGCAGCGCGCGGTCGGCGAAGAGCTCCATGCCCTGCCGCGTGATGCGCGTCACGTTCACGCCGAAGACGGAACTGAAGTGCATCTGTCCGAACGTCTTGCCGTTGACGTTGCCCTGCGTGACGAGGATGCGGCGCGACACGATGGGGGCTTTCTCAATCTTCCAGTCGAAGTCCGGCACGTCCTCGCCGATGAAGGCGCTGACGGCCTCGGCGTCGTCCTCGGCGCAGACGATGTTCATCAGCTCGCCGTAGTAGACGGGCGTGTCGTGGCTGGGGGCCACGAACTCGCCGTCCTTCTGCATACGGGTGCAGACGAACGTGCGTCCCAGGAACTCGCGTATCTGCGAGAGTTTCTTGCCGTTGATGCTGTGGTTGGTGACGCGCAGCGTCATGCGGTGGGGCTTGGCGTGGGGGTTGTCCTCCTGGGCGCGGCGGATGTCCTCCTCCTCTTTTTCCAACTTGATGCCGCAGATGAAGCGCAGCAGGATGGTGGCGCCGATGATGCCGACGACGCCGAGGGGGTAGGCGCAGGCGTAGCCCGAGGCTATGTTGAGACCCTTCAGGCCGTCGATGGAGTTGAGCGCTTCCTGCGCCGCGCCGAGACCGGGCGTGTTGGTGACGGCGCCGTAGAGCACGCCGACCATCATGGGCAGGTCGCGGTTGTCGCCGCGCGAGGCGAAGACGAGGTAGTAGAGGCCCAGCATCGTGGCCACGTTGAGCAGCACGATGCCGATGGCGATGTAGTTCATCTGCAGGCCGCCTCCGCTCTTGAAACTGTGGAAGAAGCCGGGGCCCACTTGTAGGCCGATGCAGTAGACGAAGAGGATGAGGCCGAAGTCCTGCACGAAGTTGAGCACCTGCTGCGGTGCGGCGAGGTTGGTCTCGGCGTCGGCCCAGCCAGCGGCGGCGTAGATGTGGCCGACGAGGATGCCGACAAAGAGTACGAAGGTGGCGCCCAGGGCTATGCCGCCGAACTTGACTTTGCCCAGCGCCATTCCCGCCGAGATGACGACGGCGAAGAGCAGCACGATGTGGGCGATGGAGGAGGTGTTGAGGAAGAGGTTGCTAAGCCATTCCATAAAGTTAAAGTGCTATGTGATTTGTTTTCAGCATGCAAAGTTAAGGGTTAGGCCAAGGCGGAAAAGAATTTGCGCACGTATTTTCTGCACTACGGGGCGATACCGACGTGCTTTTGGTAACAGGCCGTGACAAAAAGACGCTATAAAGAATCCACTGCGCCACATTGCGTCAGTAGTTGAGCAGGGAGCTGTCGCCGTAGGAGAGAAAGCGGAACGAGTGTGAAAGGGCGTAGTCGTAAACACGACGCCAGTCATCGCCGATGAAGGCGGAAACAAGCAGCAGCAGCGTACTCTGCGGCTGGTGGAAGTTGGTGAGCATCGTGCGCACGACGTGATAGCAGTAGCCAGGCGTGATGATGATCTGCGTCGTGGCGTGGATGGTTTCGAGGCCGTGGGCGGCCATATAGCGCAATAGAGCTTCGAGTGCCTCGATGGTGGAGAGCGCGTTGGCTTCCTCGGCGTAGGGCCGCCATTGGTCGACGTGAATGGCGTCGGGACTAAGGGTGGGTTCGGCAGCAACCATCACACCTATATAATATAAGGACTCCAGCGTGCGCACGCTGGTGGTGCCCACGGCGATGCACCGACCACCATGAGCCAAGAGGCGTTCAATGGTATGGCGGCCCACGCTAATCCACTCGGCATGCATTTCATGCTGCTCTACGGTGGGGGTTTTTACAGGCTTGAACGTGCCCGCGCCAACGTGGAGCGTCACCTCCTCGCGCTCGATGCCACGGGCGTCAAGGGCAGCGAAGACGCGCTCCGTGAAGTGAAGCCCAGCGGTGGGGGCGGCCACACTGCCCTTGACACGGCTGTAGACAGTCTGATACGTCTGGAGGTCGCCGGGCTCCGTGGCGCGGTTTAGGTAGGGCGGGATGGGCAGTTCGCCGCAGGCTTCGAGCACCTCGGCAAACGTCACGCCGTCGTCACCCCAGTCGAAGCGCACCTCGAAACCGCTTCCCACGGCCTCGCTGCGCGCTGCAGTGAGCGTCAGTCGTCGGCCACCCACGGTGACCTCGGCGGTGACAAGCCCCGTCTTCCACTTTTTCGCGTTGCCGATGAGGCACGACCACGAGCAACGCCCGCGCGCTGCGAAATTCTGCTGGTAGTCGTGGGGGTGTAACGGCTCCAAACAGAACACCTCGATGGCTGCACCCGTTTCCTTGCGGAAACGCAAGCGAGCGCGGATGACGCGAGTGTTGTTGAGCACCATCAGGTCGCCCTCGGGCAGGTACTGGGGCAGATTGCGGAACGTGTCCTCTGAAATCTGCCCGTCACGGTAGAGCAGCAGTTTCGACGAGTCGCGCTCCGCAAGCGGGTATTTCGCGATCCGCTCCTCGGGCAGATTGTATGTGAAGTCTTGAATGCGCACTACTTTTAATAATATTACGTCACAAAGGCAGCCTATGTGCGTTTAGAGGGCACAAAATTAGGCAAAAACGCCTTGCTTGCCACGCAAAAGTGTGCAATTTACACGGATTGTTGTACTTTTGTGGGCAAATGTACCGTCTATTTTACTGTCACCTTTGTTCTACTTAGGTTTTCCCTTTTTCTCATAACCTAAGTCTCCCACTAAACTCCACGCCTATGCACACGCTTTTCGACAAGATATGGGACGCGCACGTGGTGCAGCACGTCAGCGACGGCCCCGACCAACTCTACATCGACCGCCTCTACTGCCACGAGGTGACCAGCCCGCAGGCTTTCGAGGGGTTGCGGCGGCGCGGCATACGCCCGCTGCGACCCGCCCGCATCACCTGTATGCCCGACCACAACATCCCCACGCTCCACCAAGACCAGCCCATCGCCGACCCCGTGGGGCGCAGGCAGGTGGAGACATTGGCGGCCAATGCCAAGGAGTTCGGCCTGACGCACTACGGCCTGACGGACGAGCGCAACGGCATCGTCCACGTCGTGGGGCCGGAGCGCGGACTGACGCAGCCGGGCATGACCATCGTATGCGGCGACAGCCACACCAGCACGCACGGCGCGGTGGGCGCGGTGGCCTTTGGCATCGGCACGAGTGAGGTGGAGCAGGTGATGGCCTCGCAGTGCATCCTCCAGGCCAAGCCCAAAACGATGCGCATCACTGTCGACGGAAGCCTCAGTAAGGGCGTGACGGCCAAAGACCTGGCGCTCTACCTGATGAGCCGCCTCACCACCAGCGGCGCGACGGGCCACTTCATCGAGTACGCGGGCGAGGCCGTCCGCGCGCTGTCGATGGAGGGCCGACTAACGCTCTGCAACCTCTCCATCGAAATGGGTGCGCGTGGCGGACTGGTAGCGCCCGACGAGGTGACGTTCGCCTACCTCAAAGGCCGCCCGGAGGCGCCACAAGGCGCGGCGTGGGACGAGGCCGTGGCGCGATGGCAGACGTTGCGCAGCGACACTGATGCCGTGTTCGACAAGGAGGTGCGCTTCGACGCTGCCGATATCGCCCCGATGGTCACCTACGGCACCAACCCTGGGATGGGCATCCCCGTCGATGGCACCATCCCTGCACCGGCCACCGAGAGCGACGCGAAAGCTTTGGAATATATGCAGTTCAAGGCTGGCGAGCGGATGATAGGTAAGGCGGTGGGCTACGTCTTCCTCGGCGCCTGCACCAACGGGCGCATCGAGGACTTCCGTGCCTTCGCCTCCATCGTGAAAGGCCGCAGCAAGGCTGACGGCGTGACGGCCTGGCTCGTGCCGGGTTCGTGGGCGGTCTACCGCCAGATAGAGGCCGAGGGCATCGACCGCGTGCTGGCCGACGCGGGCTTTGAACTGCGCCAGCCGGGCTGCTCGGCCTGCCTCGCGATGAACGACGACAAAGTGCCCGCTGGCAAACTCTGCGTCAGCACCAGCAACCGCAACTTCGAGGGACGCCAGGGAGCGGGCGCACGCACCGTATTAGTCAGTCCCCTCACAGCCGCCGCAGCCGCCGTCACCGGCGTCATCACCGACCCGAGAACATTCCTTTAGTTAATAATTAAAAGATAAAAGTTAAAAGTGGAGTTACGCCCCCAGCCTTTTTGCGCAGCCTGTTGTGTTTGCGGCTGCATCGCAGCCGCCCCCACGCAAAGCCGTCACTCCACTTTTCACTCTTAACTTTTTCACTTTTCACTAAAACTATGAAACGCTTAGCAATACTCCTTTCCCTCATCTTCGCCTTCGGCTGTCAGACCGATGCACAAAAGGCACTCACAAAGAAAGACCTCAAGGACACGCAACTCGTGACCTACTCCTACGAATGCGGCTCGCTGCCCACAGAGATGGTGCGCAACTACGCCATCGAAGTCACCGCCGGAATGTTGCGCGTCGTGATGTGGAACGCGAGCGGCGAGACGCAGTTCGTCGAGATAGGCTATCCCGCCAAACAGTGGGAGAAGTTCAAAAAGCAACTCGCCTCGCAGGGCTTCAGTGCCCTCAGTGAGCCACAGGGTGCGCCCGCTCCCGGCGCGGGTACGGAGACGGTGGCGTGCAGCAAGTACACGTTCGGCTCGCCCTACTTCAAAGCCTTTGCCTCCAAGGACTACGGCACACTGCGCGTCAAGTCCGGCAACCCCGCTGACGCCTTTTTCGCCCTGTTGCCCCAGCCCATCGAGGCACTTCTTGACACCTACCTGCCGCTGCCCAAGCCCCAGGCCGCACAGCCCCAGGGTACCATTAGCGACGCCGAGTGGGCAGCCACCACTGCCGTGCGCTACGACTTCACCGACTCGTCCACAGCCCCCTCCTTCCACCGCAGTTTCAGCATCACCATCGACAAGGACAGCATCGTGGTCGACGTGACGTGCTACGGTGACCTGCTCTCCCACAACGCCTATCCTTTCACCGCCCAAGGCTTCAACAGCGTCAAGGCACACCTCGCTTCACAGGGCATCAGGAAAGGCACCAAGCGCAACGAGCCGGAGCCCACCGGCGGCAAGACCTACGCCCTCTCGTTCTACCGCGACGGCGAGGCAACGTCCTACTTCTCCGCCTACACCTACGCCGGCAACGGCACGCTCTACATCGAGCGCGGCACGCCCGCCGAAGCCTTTGTCAAAGTACTCCCCGAACCGATTGACACCATCGTGAACAGGACAAGGAAGTAATGAATAATTAAAAAGTAATAGTTAAAAGTGTAGTTTCGCTTTCGCGCAGTTTTCGCATTACTTATTTTAGTGAAATGAACACGCAACGCGACGTCTGCTAACACATCCTCAACTTTTCACTATTCACTGTTAATTATTAACTGAAAAGGCATCCTCAACTTTTCACTATTACTTTTTCACTTTTCACTAAAGAAGATGAAGCAACCCCTCACCATACTCACCAGTTCGTGCGTGCCGCTGCCGCTCGACAACATCGACACCGACCAGATCATCCCCGCGCGCTTCCTCAAGGCCACCGACCGTGAGGGCTTCGGCCAGAACCTTTTCCGCGACTGGCGTTACGAGGCCGACGACACGCCGCGCCCCTTCGTGATGAACGACCCTGCGTACAGCGGCTGCATCCTCGTGGCTGGCGAGAACTTCGGCTGCGGCTCCAGCCGCGAGCACGCAGCCTGGGCCATCGCCGACGCGGGCTTCCGCGTAGTCATAGCGCGCTCGTTCGCCGACATCCACCGGCAGAACGAACTCAACAATTTTGTGCTGCCCCTGCAAGTGGGCGAGGTGTTCCACAAAGCCCTGCTCGACGAGATACGCAAAGATCCGCGCGCCACCGTCACCGTCGATCTTCCTGCCCAGACCGTCACCATCGACGCCACCGGCCAAGCCGAGCGTTTCGACATCAACGGCTACAAGAAGTACTGCCTACAGAACGCACTCGACGACATCGACTTCCTGCTTGAAAACAAAGACAAAATAGAAGAATATGAAGCAAGCCAAGTTAATAATTAATAGTTAAAAGTGAAAAGTTGAGTTACGGGGACACGCGCTGTTTTTCGCCAGAAAGCCAAACTCAACTTTTCACTATTACCTTTTCACTATTCACTAAAAATATGAAGCTCAACATAGCCCTGCTTGCCGGTGACGGCATAGGCCCCGAAATCAGCGTCCAGGGGCGCGCAGCCCTCGAAGCCGTGGCCCGTAGGTTCGGCCACGAAGTCACCTTCACCGAAGCCCTTGTGGGCGCAGCCGCCATCGACGCCACGGGCGACCCCTTCCCCAGGGAGACGCTCGAAGCTTGCCAGGCTGCCGACGCCGTGCTGTTCTCGGCCGTCGGCGACCCCAAGTACGACAATGACCCCGCCGCCACCGTGCGCCCCGAACAGGGGCTGCTCGCCATGCGCAAACAGCTCGGCCTCTTCGCCAACATTCGCCCCGTGCAGACCTTCGACAGCCTGCTCCACCTCTCGCCCCTGCGCGAGGAACTGGTGCGCGGTGCCGATTTCGTGTGCATACGCGAACTCACCGGCGGCATGTATTTCGGCGAGAAGCACGAGGGCGAGGACGAAGCTTGGGACACCAATAAATACACGCGCGAGGAGGTGGAGCGCATCCTGCGCGTCGGCTACCAGTACGCCCGCCAGCGCCGCCGTCACCTCACCGTCGTAGACAAGGCCAACGTCCTGGCCAGCAGCCGTCTGTGGCGAAGCGTGGCGCAGCAGATGATGGGCGAATATCCCGACGTCGAGACCGACTTTATGTACGTCGACAACGCCTCCATGCGGATGATACAGGAGCCGCGCTTCTTCGACGTGATGGTCACCGAGAACACTTTCGGCGACATCCTCACCGACGAGGGCTCGTGTATCAGCGGTTCGATGGGCCTGCTGCCCAGCGCCAGCACCGGCACCGGCACGCCCGTTTTCGAACCCATCCACGGCTCGTGGCCGCAGGCCAAGGGCAAGAACATAGCCAACCCCCTCGCGCAGATACTCTCCGTGGCTATGCTCCTCGAATACTTCGGCCTTTCCGACGAAGCCGCCTGCGTGCGCCGCGCCGTCGACGACAGCCTCGCCGAGGGCGTCCGCACTCCCGACATCCAACTGCCCTCCGCCCCCCGCTACGGCACACGCGAAGTAGGCCAGTGGATTGCGGAAAGGATTGCAAGCGTTTAATTGCTGCCTTGGAATAAAAAGAGTGTGGCAAAAGCCAATATGGATATTCCTGTAAGCGAAATAAAAACTGCGAGTACAGGATGCTGGTAGTCGTGGGCGCGCAGTGCGCCGAAGAAGCAGGCGACAGGCACTACCCAGAGGCATTGCGTGGCGAGGTAGAGCAGGAAGCGCACCACGGCGTCACCGCTCGTGCCGAACGGCTGCACGCCGCCGAAAAGGTAGAACACGGCGAGCAGCAGGCCGAGCAGGTTCACGCCCGCAAGGGCAAGCAGCCATTTGGGGTAGAGGGACATAGGAGGCGGGAGTATAGACCGACGACAAAGTGTGGCTCTTTTAGATTTTGCACACTCGTGTGCAAAATCAGAATTGTCGGTAGTATATGGCAGACTTGGTGTAGGCTTATTTCCTGAACTTGTTGATGCAGTCGACGTATGCCTCGACGCTGGCGGCGATGATGTCGGTGGAGGCGCCGAAGCCGTAGTAGAGGTGGCCGTCGTGCTCGACCTGCATGTGCACCTTGCCGACGTCGTCAGAGCCGCGGTTTATGGCCTGTATGGTGAACTCCTTGAGCGTCATCTTGCGGCGCACAATCTGTTTGAGGGCGTTGATGGCGGCGTCCACGGGGCCGTTGCCCTCGGCGGCGGCACTGAAACGCTCGCCGGCGATGTCGAGCGTCAGGGCAGCCACGGGGCGCACGCCCACGCCGCCGGTCACTTGCAGGTTCACCACCTTGATGGCGCGCGAAGCGGCGCGGTCAGCACCGGCCAGCATCAGGATGTCGTCGTCGGTGACCTCCTTTTTCTTGTCGGCCAGCAGCAGGAACTCTTCGTAGACTTTGTTGAGCCGTTCCTCGTCGAGTTCCACGCCGTGCACCTCCAGGCGGTGCTTCAGGGCGGCGTGGCCGCTGCGGGCGGTGAGGATGATGGCGTTGTCGTCGATGCCGATGTCCTTGGGGTCGATGATTTCGTAGGTCTGCACGTTCTTCAGCACGCCGTCCTGATGGATGCCGCTGCTGTGGGCGAAGGCGTTACGGCCCACGATGGCCTTGTTGGGCTGCACGGGCATGTTCATCAGCGAACTGACCATGCGGCTGGTGGCGGAGATGCGCTGCGTGTTGATGTTGGTCTCAATGCCCAGGTGGGGGTGGCACTTGAGTATCATCGCGATTTCCTCCTCGCTGGTGTTGCCGGCGCGTTCGCCGATGCCGTTGATGGTCACCTCAACCTGGCGCGCGCCGTTGATGACGCCCTCCAGGGTGCAGGCCGTGGCCATGCCCAGGTCGTTGTGGCAGTGGGTGGAGAGGATGGCGTTGTGCACACCGTCCACGTGTTCCATCAGGTACTTGATTTTGGCGCCGTACTCGGAGGGCAGGCAGTAGCCGGTGGTGTCGGGGATGTTCACGACGGTGGCGCCGGCCTTGATGACGGCCTCGACGACACGCGCCAGGTATTCGTTCTCGGTGCGCCCGGCATCCTCGGCGTAGAACTCCACGTCCTCGACGTAGCGCTTGGCGTATTTCACGGCGGCGACGGCGCGCTCGATGATGGCCTCGCGGGTGGAGTTGAACTTGTACCTGATGTGCAGGTCGCTGGTGCCGATGCCGGTGTGGATGCGCCCGCGCTTGGCGAACTTGAGGGCCTCGGCGGCGCAGTCGATGTCTTTCTCCACGGCGCGGGTGAGGGCGCAGATGGTGGGCCAGGTGACAGCCTTGGAAATCTCGATGACGCTCTGGAAGTCGCCGGGCGAACTGATGGGGAAACCGGCTTCGATGACGTCGACGCCGAGTTTCTCCAACTGTTTGGCCACTTGTATTTTCTCGACCGTGTTGAGCTGGCAGCCCGGCACCTGCTCGCCGTCGCGCAGCGTGGTGTCGAAGATGTAGAGACGGGAGGACATGTTCTTAAAGGGAAGTTAAAGAGGAGTTATAAGGAGTTAGGTGGAGTTATAGTGCCGAATGTGGTGGCTGACGAAAAGGAAGGGGAGATAAAGAGGGGGTAGGGGTTGTTATATTTCTGAACTAAACGTTTTTTCCTTTATGCCTTTGCTGTATGCGTTGAGGAAATAACTTGCGCAATTTATCGCTTCGCTTAGTGCTATATATTGCTGGCTATCTATATATTGCAGGTCTTTTGCGAGTAATATATAATACTGGCACTCTTCAAGGCTGCTTTGGGCGATATTGAGCAGGCGGAGTTTGTCCGCTTTACTTATACGTCTGTATCCTTCAGCAATGTTTGCAGCGATGGACACAGCTGCACGTTCTAATTGTGACGGCAAACCATAGGTTTCCCGTGGCGGGAAAGTAGCTGTGGTTTGGTACGCGAGAATAACAAACGCGTGTGCTTTCTGCCAAGCCACTATGTCCTTAAAACTATGTGTCATCACATTTTTTATGTATAACGTCCAAACTCTGGAGGGGTGATGAGGAGATGTAGTGGAGTTGTAGTGGAGTTGTAGTGGAGATGTAGTGGAGTTGTAGTGGAGTTGGGTAATAGTGCCGATATTGTTAGCGTAAGTTTTCGTCAGCCGCGACTATCGGCCCTTTAACTCCTCTATAACTCCTTCTAACTCCTTCTAACTCCTTCTAACTCCCCTTTAACTCCTTCTAACTCCCCTTTTCTCCCCCTGCTTATTCCATCGGGAAGAGGCCGTAGAGTTTGGCGTCGATCATGTCGGTGACCTGGCGGAAGGAGTCCTGGCTGCCCTCGAACTTGAGGTTGTCGCCGTCGACGATGATGAGGTGGCCCTTGTAGCCCGCAATCCAGTTCTCGTAGCGGTCGTTGAGGCCCTGTAGGTAGTCGATGCGGATGCTCTTCTCGAACTCGCGCCCGCGCTTCTGTATCTGCGAGACGAGGTTGGGGATGGTGCTGCGGATGTATATCATCAGGTCGGGCAGGCGCACGAGCGACATCATCAGGTCGAACAGGTCGGTGTAGTTTTTGAAGTCGCGGTCGCTCATCATGCCCATGTCGTGCAGGTTGGGGGCGAAGATGCGCGCGTCCTCGAAGATGGTGCGGTCCTGCACGATGACGTCCTTCGACTTGCTGATTTCCACCACTTCCTTGAAGCGCTTGTTGAGGAAGTATACTTGCAGGTTGAACGACCAGCGGGGCATGTCGGCGTAGAAGTCGTCGAGGTAGGGGTTGTGCTCCACGGGCTCGAAGCGCGGCGACCAGCCGTAGTGTTTGGCCAGCATCTTGGTCAGCGTGGTCTTTCCGCTGCCGATGTTTCCGGCGATGGCGATGTGCATATATTAAGGTTTAATGAGGTTGAAAAGGTTTAATGAGGTTTAATGAGGTTGAAAAGGTTTAAGAGGTTTAGCCTTGCGGGACGGAGGCCGGTTGGATGCAGGCTGAGGCCGGACGGACTAAACCTCTTAAACCTCATTAAACCTCTTAAGCCTTGAGCGAGGCCGGACGGATTAAACCTCATTAAACTTCTTAAACCTCTTAAACTTCTTTACTATTTGAATAGTCCGAACAGCCGCGCGTCGATTTTGTCGACGATGCGCTTGAAGTCCTCGGAGCGGTGCTCGTAGTCGAGCGGGTCAACGTCGATGACGAGGCAGTTGCCTTTGTATTTGTTGAAGATGAAGTCCTCGTACTTCTCGTTCAGCCCGCGCAGGTATTCGATGGAAAGCCCCTGCTCGTAGTCGCGCCCGCGCTTCTGTATGTTCTTCACGAGGTGGGGCACGCTGGCGCGGAGGTAAATCAGCAGGTCGGGCTGGCGCGCCACCATCATCATGCTCTCGAAGAGCTCCATATAGGTCTCGAAGTCGCGCGTCTGCATGTTGCCCATCTCGTAGTTGTTGCGGGCGAAGACGTAGACGCCCTCGAAGATGGAGCGGTCCTGGATGAGCGTCTCCTCCTGCGAGGCGGCGTTGATGGCCAGCAGGTCGCGGAAACGCTCCTTGAGGAAGAAAACCTCCATACCCAGCACCCAGCGCGGGATGTCCTTGTAGTAGTCCTCGATGTAGGGGTTCGCGGCCACCTGCTCGTAGCGCGGCGTCCACCCGTAGTGGTCGCAGAGCATTCGGGTGAGCGTGGTCTTGCCGCTACCCATGTTTCCGGCTGTTACGATGTACACGGTTTTTGTTGCTGTTTTGCGGCAAAGTTATCATTATTTTTGTTCAAAAGAACTAAACATACCGTGAAAACGAGCCTTTTGAACGCTTCTTTTCTTTGATTGCTCCATTTTCTTTTGTCAAGATTTCAAAAGTAAACACGTTGTTTCCAATAAACAACCCAATGTTTTTCAAAAACAGTCCGTCTATTTCCAAAGTCATTCGGACTATCTTTCTGCGCTGTTTTTTGATTTTTTTCTAAAATTAGCACCTTTCCTTTTGTGGACAGCATAGATTTGTAAGTAAGCAAGTTAAAAGACAAGAAAAGAGAAAGTATTCCAATTCGTTCTGTTGTTCCAATTGATTTTAGGTAGCACTTATTTCCTTATGATTTTAGGTCGTTGTATCGTATATATAAGTTTTTTTGCTCTCAATTCCTTCAATTGGAACTAGAATGCTTATTTAAATATAAAAAAACAAGTAAAAAGCAACTATACAGGCTGTTGTTTTTGCAATTTTCGTACTTTTGCCGCGAATTTCGGTGAAATATGCCCTTTTGAACCAAAGCCCACATCGTTTTTGGTTTTCGGCAACACGCTTCACCCCATATCCATAACTACTAAAAACGTTTATGAAACGTGAATTTGCTTTTTCCCGCTTGAACTTTGTGCTACTCGCAATAGCGATGGCCATTGTTGTGGTCGGGATGGTGCTTATGGCTGGCGACGCTTCGACAGCGGAGCGCTTCAATCCCAGCGTTTTTGCCGCGCAACACATTAAAGCGGCACCACTTATCTGTCTGTTTGGCTACTTGTTGATGATTGTGGCCATCCTTATCCCCAGCAAACGGAAAGGAACGGAAGAAAGTCCCAAGCAATAGCCTTGTTTATAATTGAAGCATCCTGCCTGTTGCTTCACGGACACGCGACTACGCGTGGCGGGCTATTCCACGAGCCCTTTTCTTCATTTCCTTCTTTATAACAAGAACAATGGGAACGATTGAAGCCCTTATCCTCGGCCTCGTGCAGGGGCTGACGGAGTACCTGCCCGTGAGTAGCAGCGGCCACCTGGCTATCGGCTCCGCCCTGCTGGGCGTGGACAGCGAGGAAAACCTGATGTTCACTGTGGCTGTCCACGTGGCCACCGTGCTGAGCACACTCGTCGTGCTGTGGGGCGAAATCTGGAAACTTGTGCGCGGCACGTTCGCGCCCTGCGAGACGCGCGCCGACGGCGCGCGCCGCCCCAATGCCGACCAGCGTTATCTGCTGGCCATTGTCGTCTCGATGATTCCCGTGGGCATCGTCGGTGTGTTCTTCAAGGACACCGTGGAGCGTATTTTCGGCAGCGGCCTGCTCGTCGTGGGCGTCTGCCTGTTGCTCACCGCCGCTCTGCTGGCCTTCTCCTACTACGCCCGCCCGCGACAGAAGGAGGAGATTTCGGTGCGCGACGCCTTTGTCATCGGTCTGGCGCAGGCCGCCGCCGTGCTGCCCGGCCTCAGCCGCAGTGGCTCCACCATCGCCACCGGCCTGCTGCTCGGCAACCGCAAGGAGTCGATGGCGCAGTTCTCGTTCCTGATGGTTATACCGCCCATACTGGGCGAGGCGCTGCTCGACACCCTCAAGGTGGTGAAGGAGGGCTTCGCCGCCACCTTCAGCGGCGTGGGCGCGCTGCCCATGGCCGTGGGCTTTGTGGCCGCCTTCGTCAGCGGCGTCGTGGCCTGCAAGTGGATGATAGGCGTCGTCCGCCAGGGCAAACTCATCTACTTCGCCTATTACTGCGCTGTGGCAGGCGTGCTGACCATTCTTTTTAAGTAATAACTAAAAAATATGGATTTCCTCGCAGGCGAAATACTGGCATTCGACAAGCCCTACCGCATGACTTCCTTCCAGCTGGTGGCCAAGGTGCGGTGGCTGCTGTGCCGCCATCTGGGCGTGAAGTGTCTCAAGGTGGGCCACGCCGGCACACTCGACCCCCTCGCCACCGGCGTGGAAATCGTCTGCACCGGGCGCGCCACCAAGCAAATCGAGCGCCTGCAACTCCACGAAAAGGAATACATCGCCGGGCTGCGCCTCGGCGCCACGACGCCCAGTTTTGACCTGGAGCATCCCGTCGACGCCACCTATCCCTACGACCACATCACCCCCGAACTGCTCCACGACACGCTGCGACGCTTCGAGGGCGACATGGAGCAGATTCCGCCCGTCTTCTCCGCCTGCAAGGTGGCGGGCGACCGCGCCTGCGACCTGGCACGCAAGGGGCGTGACGTCACCTTACAACCCAAGCGCATACACATCGAGCGCATCGAGGTCGTGAACTTCGCTCTGCCTGACGTCACGCTACGTGTCACCTGCGGCAAGGGCACCTACATCCGCTCACTGGCGCGCGATATCGGACGGGCGCTCGGCAGCGGCGCACACCTCACCTCCCTCCGCCGCACCCGCGTCGGCGACATCACTGCCGAACGATGCTACACCATCGACAGTTTTGCGCAGACCTTGTATAGACAATAAATGTAGTAACCGTGCTGTTCTTAAACATCTGAACCTCCTTAAAACCTCTTAAACCTCGTATACCCTTGCCGCAATGAAACTCTCACAATTCAAGTACGACCTCCCGCAAGAAAACATCGCCAAGTACCCCGAATATAGCCGCGACGTGTGCCGCCTCATGGTGCTCCACCGCTCCACAGGCGACATTGAGCACAAAGACTTCGTCAGCCTGCTCGCCCCCTACAAGGAGCACGACCTCTTTGTCTTCAACAACACCCGCGTCTTCCCCGCCCGCCTCTATGCCAATAAGGAGAAGACCGGCGCGCGCATCGAGGTTTTTCTGTTGCGCGAACTCAACGACGAGTTCTTCCTTTGGGACGTTATTGTTGACCCCGCCCGCAAGATACGCATCGGCAACAAACTTTTCTTCGGCGAGGACGGCGGCCTCGTAGCCGAGGTCATCGACAACACCACCAACCGAGGCCGCACGCTCCGCTTCCTCTACGACGGCGACCACGAGGAATTTAAGCAACTGCTCTACAGCCTCGGCGAAGCTCCCGTGCCGCGTTTCGTGGACCGTGACAGCGAACCCGAAGACCTGGAGCGTTACCAAACGCTCTTTGCCACCGAGGAAGGCGCCGTCTGCGCCCCCTCTGCAGGGTTGCACTTCTCAAAGCAGATGCTCAAGCGTATGGAGATTGCAGGCATTGACACCACCTACGTCACCTTCCACAACGGGCTGAATCAGTTCCAAAGCGCCGATGTTGAGGATCTCTCCAAAAATAAGGTCGACAGCGAGCAGATGCGCATTGGCAGTGCCTGTGTAGCCCGCGTGAACGAGGCACGCGAAAAGGAGCAGCGCATCTTGGCCGTCGGCACATCCACAATGCGCGCACTGGAAACCGCCGTTGTAGGAACCTACGGACGCATCAAAGAATACGAAGGTTGGACCAACAAATTTATCTTCCCGCCCTACACGTTCCGCGTGGCCGACTCGATGCTCGCGAACCTCCATATGCCGCTCTCACCCCAACTGATGGTAGTGGCCGCTTTCGGCGGCTACGAACACACAATGCACGCCTACGAAGTGGCCGTAAAGGAAGGTTATAGTTTCGGCCCCTTCGGCGACGCCATGCTCATCGTGGAGTAACCCCGCGCTCGTTATGCTCCTTCTTCTTTCCCTCGGTAGCAATCTCGGTGAGCGTGAAGCACAAATTAGGCGAGCGGCCGATCTTATTGCAACACGCACCGGGCGACTTGTTGCCCTTTCTAGCCTGCACAACTACGCACCATGGGGATTTCGCTCCGAACACCCTTTTATCAATGCCGCAGCGGTCATAGACACCGCGCTCGACGCCGAGACCATTCTTGACACTGCCGAAGCCGTGGAGCGCGAACTAGGGCGCACAGCCAAGAGCCGTGTGAACGGATACCACGATCGCACCATAGACATTGACCTGCTCGCACTGGATGACGCAATAGTGGAAACGCCGCGCCTCAGCCTTCCCCACCCCCACCTGCCGCGCCGACGCTTTGTGCTCGAGCCGCTCTGCGAAATCGCCGCCAGCGTCATCCATCCCACAATTGGCAAAACTTACGCCGACCTGCTGAGCGACCTCAACACCCTACAAATATCCCGCGCCACAGAGGCCAGTGACGAACTCATAGTGGCGATGAACCGCCTGCTGCCACAACTCTCCTCCACCGCTCCCTTTTATACAACCTCCACACTGACCACGCTGCTCGTTGCCCCAAGCACACGAGTCTTTATCGGGCGCGACGAGGAAGGCGTCATCCGCGCCACCTGTACCCTATGCCTTGTCCAGATGCCCACAGGACACAAAGCCTGGTTGGAGGACGTCGTGACCGACACTGCCTGCCGGGGACGCGGCTACGCCCGCCAGCTCATAGCCCGCGCTGTTGATGAGGCGCGCGCCGAGGGTTGTACTTGCCTGAATCTCACCAGCCGCCCCTCGCGCGAAGCTGCTAACCACCTCTACCACTCCCTCGGTTTCCAACAGCGCGAAACCAACGTCTATCGCCTCGATCTCTAACCCCAGTCTCGACAGAAGCAGACACTACGCACGCGCATAACAATTACACGATTTGCCCGTGCGTAGTGTCCTTATTTTCGCACCATAGGTTTACGCCAAAGGTACTGGCATATGGCAAAGCAAGTGAAAAGCAGCACTTTCCTCTTGCTTTGCCCTTGTTTTTTCGTACTTTTGCCGCACAAGCAAAAAGCGAAACACTCTGAATGGCAGAAGAAACACAGACGCTGCGCAGCGCGGCGGACTACACCGAGGACAACATACGCCACCTTGACGACATGGAGCACGTGCGCACCCGCGCCGGCATGTACATCGGACGCCTGGGCGACGGCGCGCACGCCGAGGACGGCATCTACGTGCTCCTCAAGGAAACCATTGACAACAGCATCGACGAGTTCAACGAGGGCTTCGGCAAACGCATCGAGGTGGGCATCACCGACAGCCTCTCGGCCACCGTGCGCGACTACGGACGCGGCATCCCGCCGGGCAAACTGGTCGACGTCGTCTCGCAGCTCAACACGGGCGGCAAGTTCGACAACGACAACTACACGGCCAGTGTGGGTCTGAACGGCGTGGGCCTGAAGGCCGTGAACGCCCTCTCGTCGCGCTTCACCGCGCGCACCCACCGCGACGGCAGGTTCCGCGAAGTGACCTTCGAGCGCGGCAAGATGGTCAGCGACACCGAGGGCGACACCACCGAGGAGAACGGCACCTACATCGCCTTCACGCCCGACGACACCCTTTTTCTGCGCTACCGCTTCCGCGACGAGTTCGTGTCGAACATGTTGCGCAACTACACCTACCTCAACACCGGCCTCTCCATCTACCACGACGGGCGCCGCATCGTGAGCCGCAACGGCCTGAAAGACCTCCTGACCGACAACATGACCTCGCCCGGCCTCTACGACATCGTGCACCTCAAGGGCGACGGCATCGAAATCGCCTTCACCCACACGGGGCAGTACGGCGAGGAGTACTACAGTTTTGTCAACGGCCAGCACACCACGCAAGGCGGCACACACCAGAGCGCTTTCAAGGAACACCTGGCCCGCACCATCAAGGAGCACTTCGGCAAGAACTTCGAGCCGGGCGACGTGCGCAACGGCCTCGTGGCCGCCATCGCCATCCGCGTCATCGAGCCTATGTTCGAGAGCCAGACCAAAATCAAGCTCGGCTCGCTCACCATGGCCCCCGACAAGGACAAGAACGGGAACCCCTTCCACCTCAGCGGCGTGAGCGTGAACAAGTTCGTGGGCGACTTCATCAAGGAGCAGGTGGACAACTACTTGCACAAGCACACCGACGTGGGCGAGGTCATTTTGCAAAAAATCGTGGAGAGCGAGAAGGAGCGCAAGGCCATCGCCGGTGTCACCAAACTGGCCCGCGAGCGCGCCAAGAAGGCCAACCTCCACAACCGCAAGCTGCGCGACTGCCGCATACACTACAACGACCCCGCGCCCAAACTCAAAAAGGGTGAGGAACTCACCGACGACAACGACCCGCGCAGCGAGAGCAGCATCTTCATCACCGAGGGCGACAGTGCCAGCGGCAGCATCACGAAGAGCCGCGACGTGAACACGCAGGCCGTCTTCTCCCTGCGCGGCAAACCCCTCAACACGTTCGGACTGACCAAGAAGGTGGTCTACGAGAACGAGGAGTTCAACCTCCTGCAGGCAGCCCTCAACATCGAGGACGGCCTCGACGGCCTACGCTACAACAAGGTCATTGTGGCCACCGACGCCGACGTCGACGGTATGCACATCCGCCTGCTGATGATCACCTTCTTCCTACAGTTCTTCCCCGACCTCATCAAGAAGGGGCACGTCTACATCCTGCAGACGCCGCTCTTCCGCGTGCGCAACAAGAAGAAGGGCGCAAAGGGCAGCGGGTCGAAGCGCGCCGAATACGAGACGGCCTACTGCTACACCGACGAAGAGCGCCTCGCCGCCATCGAACGCCTCGGCCCCGATCCCGAGATTACGCGCTTCAAGGGGCTGGGCGAGATTTCGCCCGACGAGTTCCGGGGCTTCATCGGCCCGGACATACGCCTGGAGCAGGTGTCGCTGCACAAGAGCGACCAGCCCGGCGACCTGATGGCCTACTATATGGGCAAGAACACCATGGACCGCCAGCAGTTCATCATCGGCAACCTCCGCGTCGAGGAGGATTTGGCGGAAGAAGAAGAAGTTAATCAGTAGATTAGTCGTTTAGTTTTTTAGTTAAATAGTTGTTTAGTTGATAGATTGCCCCCTGGGAAGCCCCGTCCGCATTACCTAACAACTAAAAAACTAAACAACTAATCAACTAAACAACTCATAAACTCACAAACTCAATGACCGCCATCTTCCCCGGCTCGTTCGACCCCTTCACGGTGGGGCACGCCAGCATCGTGGCGCGCGCCACGGAACTGTTCGGTCACGTGGTGATAGCCGTGGGCGTGAACGAGAACAAGCGCCCCCTCTACCCCACCGAGCGGCGCGTGGCCTTCATCAGCCGCCTCTACCGGGACGACCCGCGCATCTCCGTTGTCTCCTACGACGACCTGACCATCGACCTCGCCGCGCGCCTCGGCACCAAGTTCATCGTGCGCGGCCTGCGCAGCGTCAAGGACTTTGAGTACGAGCGCGACGTGGCCGCCATGAACAAGCGGCTGGGCGGCCTGGAGACCGTGTTGCTGCTCACCGAGCCCCAGCACGCCGCCATTTCCAGCAGCGTCGTGCGCGAACTGATGGCCTACGGGCGCGATGTCAGCGAGTTTTTGCCTAATCCCCGTGCTTAGGCTTATGTATATCCCTTTCTCTACCCCTAAAAGCCTCTATCCCGACCGAGTTTCACCCTCTTATATATAATTATGGAGTACACCCACCGCAGCATCTTTCAAGCAGTTCTTTGCCAAATAAAGATGCCATTTCTCTTGCTTCTTTTCACCATCTGCCCTCTGCTTTCGCCAGCACAGCATCTCGGCTTGGACTTCGATATAGATCAGATACGCAAGTTACAGGCCGCCATGATTTTCATTTCCAACTTTTACGTGGACAGCGTCTCGGACGCCACCATCGTGGAGAACGCCATCGGCGGCGTGCTTGAGCAACTCGACCCCCACAGCAGCTACAGCAACGCCGAAGAGACGCGCCGCCTCAACGAACCACTGCAAGGCGGCTTCGGCGGCATCGGCGTGCAGTTCAACATGCTCGACGACACGCTCGTCGTCATCCAGGCCACCAAGGACGGCCCCAGCGAGAAGGCTGGCATCGAGCCGGGCGACCGCATCATCACCGTCGACGGCGAGCCGATTGCTGGCGTCAAGATGCCGCGCGACACCATTATGAAGAAACTGCGCGGCGACGAAGGCACGCGCGTGCGCCTCGGCCTTGTCAGGCGCGGCATCAAGAAGCCTTGGTACGTCACGCTCGTGCGCGACCAAATTCCCGTCTCGACGGTAGACGCTTTCTACATGGTTGAACCCGGCATTGGCTACATCCATCTGGAACGTTTCGGGGCCAACACGGGCGACGAGTTGCGCAAAGCCATCAAGGCGCTGAAGGCACAAGGGATGAAAGACCTCTTGCTCGACTTGGAGCAAAATGGTGGTGGCTATCTTGAGGCTGCTGTGGAAGTGGCCAGCGAGTTCCTACCGTCGAGCCAACTGGTGGTTTACACCGAGGGGCGCACTGTACCGCGTCACAACTACAGCACCGGCCCCGGTGGTCTGATGCGCGGGGGGCGACTGGTGGTGCTTGTCGATGAGTTCACCGCCTCGGCCTCCGAGATTGTCAGCGGTGCCTTGCAGGACTACGACCGCGCCACCATCGTGGGACGACGTACGTTCGGCAAAGGACTGGTGCAGCGCCCCTTCCCGCTCAACGACGGCTCGATGATACGCCTCACCGTGGCGCACTACTACACTCCCACGGGCCGTTGCATACAGAAGCCCTACGAGAAAGGCAAGCGCGATGACTACGACAACGACGTAGAGAACCGCTACGAACACGGCGAACTCTCGTCCATCGACAGCATACACCTCGACAGCACGCTCGTCTACCACACGCTGAACGAGGGGCGCACCGTCTACGGTGGCGGCGGCATCATGCCCGACGTCTTCGTGCCGCTCGACACGACCAAATACACCCCGTTTTTCGGACGGTTACGCCGCACGGATATCCTGATAAACACCACGCTGCGCTACGCGATGGAGAACCGCAAGCTGCTCCACGCCCGCTACCCCACGTTCGACGAGTTCGAGCAGCAGTTCATTGTGCCGCAGTCGCTCATCAGTTCTGTGATGGAACAAGCCAAGGCCAAAGGCATAGAGCCGAAGGATACGGCAGAGCTGGATGCCACGATGAGCGACCTGCTGTTCACGCTCAAGGCACAAATTGTCTACAACCTATGGGATCGCAACGAGTACTTCCGCTTTGCCAATCGTCGCAGCGACATCGTGCTACGCGGTCTACAAGTGTTAAAAGGGAAATAACAACACAACAATAACTTTCCTCCCCATGAAAACGAACCTAAAGCAGGCTCTCCTGGCCCTGCTCTTTGCGACGTGGCCGTTTATAGCAATGGCGCAGACCCCCGTGCCGTCGCTCAGCACGCCGCTCTTCGTGGCCGGCGACGCGGCGCGCAGCGTGTCGTTCGCAGGCCAGACCGTGAAAATCGGCGTGGGCGGCACGGACTTCACCGCCGCCACCGACGCCTCGTGGGTGACCGCCGCCAAGGAGGCCGACGGCGTGAGCCTCGTCTTCGCCCGCAACGACGGCGACGAGCGCACCGCCACACTCACCCTCACCGCCGACGGCGCAACGCGCACCGTCGCCCTGACGCAGGAGGCCAACCCCTTCGCACTCGTGGCGGGAGGGCAGGTCAAGGTGCAGAGCGCCTACGCCTCCTCCTCCGAGAGCACCAAGGAGAACGCCCCCATCACCAACGCCATCGACGGCAACACCTCCACCTACTACCACAGCACGTGGAGCAGTTCGACGACGTTTCCCGTCACACTGACGTTCAACTTCGCCGAGCCGCAGCACCTCAACCGCATACTCTACACCCCGCGCGGCAACGGCACCGGCGTCTTCCGCAGCATCACCGTCAGCACCAGCACCAACGGCACGGCCTACCTCGAACACGGCTCGGCCAACTACGAGAACGACGACGCGCAGAAGACCTACAGTTTCGGCACCGCCGGTGTGGACGGCGTGCTGTCCGTGCGCATCAGCGTCACGGCGGGCTACCAGTCCTACATCTCCGCCGCCGAAATCCAGTTCATCGACGACGAGGGCGAGGGCGCGGCGGACTTCTCCGTCTTTGCCGACGACCTCTACACGCAGCTGCGCCCCGGCACGACGCAGGCCGACATCGACGCCATCGGCACGCCGCTGGCCAAACGCCTGGCGCAGGACATCCTCGACGGCCACTACAGCATGGCCTACCGCGTCGGCACCTTTGAAGCCTACCGCCCCATCGTCAGCCTGCAAGCCGAACTGAAGACCAGCGCCTACTACGACGCCCACGAGAACCCCACCGGCATCTACTTCACGGCGGGCGAGAAGGCCGCCATCGTGGCCAGCGGTATCGGCAGCAGCAACGTGCAGCTCGAAGTGTTCAACTGCGCCCTCGACGGCATAGGCACCAGTTCCAAATACACCCTGCACGACGGCCTCAACGTCTTCACCGTGACCAACCGGGGCACCAGCTACGTGCTCAACTACCGCACCGACTGGGAGACCGCCGAACCCGTGCGCCTGCACTTCCTCTACGGCTGCGAGAACGGCTACTTCAACCTCGACACCGACGACAACGAGACGTGGAAATCGCTCCTGGCCAACGCCACCGCCGAGGTGCTCGACATCGTGACGCCGCGCGTCCACATGGTAGCCCCGCTCTACGCCCTCAAGGCGCAGTGCCCCGCGCGCGGCTTCGAACTGGCGCAGAAACTCGACAGCGTCGTGTGGCGCGAGTGGGAGGTAATGGGCCTCTTCCGCCACAACCGCGCGCCCAAGAACCACCAGTTCATACGCCCCTCCACCTCCGGCCTCTACGCCGACAGCGAGGGCGCGCACTGCGCCTGGGGCTCGTTCGGCGGATGGGTGAGCCCCATCGGCCTGGAGTCCTGGGGACTGGCCCACGAACTGGGGCACAACAACCAGCTCGGCGCCTTCCGCTGGGTGGGCATGACCGAGGTGACGAACAACATCTACTCCGCCTGGGTGCAGTACTGCCTGCCCTGGTCGCAGCTGCGCCTGGAGGACGAGAGCATCAACTGCATCATTGGCAGTGTGCGCGGCGGGCGTATGCAGAACTTCATCGACATGGACGTTGTGAACGACGCCGGCGCCGACTACTATTGGCAGACCGAGACCGAGTACGGCAAGACCACCATCGACCACTTCGTGGCCCTCGTGCCGCTGTGGCAGATGGTGCTCTACACCATGGCCGCCGACAAAGCCTACAACGCCTTCCCCGACTACTTCGAGAAGATACGCACCGTGGCCTCCCTCACCTCCGCCACCGACGCCAACAAGCGCCTCAACTTCTTCAAGGAAATCAGCAACTGCGCCGAACTGAACTTCTTCCCCTTCTTCGAGAAGGCCGGTATGCTCAAGGTGATGAGCAACGTCTACATAGACGACTACACCAGCGGCTACCTCACCATCACGCGCTCGATGCTCAACTCCGCCACCAACGTCATCGCGCGCAAAGGCTACCCCGAAGTGCCCGCCGAACTGGTGTATATGAACGCCTACAACATGCACATCTTCCGCGACAACGTCAAGCTCGAAGCCCTCGTGCCGCCCGGCACGGGCTGCACGCGCACCACGCTCAACGGCCACACCGTCGTCAAGGTCGACAACTACGTATGGAACGGCGCAGTGGGCTACGAAACCTACGACGCCGACGGCAACCTGCTCCACGCCACGATGTTCGGCCTGGGCGACGCCGTGGCTTCCGACCGCTACACACACGTCATCTGGAAAACGTCCGGCGAAACCGCCAGCCCCGCCTACATCCTCGCCGTGGGCTGCGACGGCACACGCGTCAAGTGCTATGAACAGTGAATAAGTTTATAAGTTTATGAAAAAGATACTCTCCCTCATATCCCTCGCCCTGTTCAGCGTCGCCGCACTGGCCGACGGCATTACGTCGCTCGGCGAACTTCAGAGCGGGCAGGCGTACTACATCCGCCTCTCCGGCCAGGGCTACCTCTACGCCAACGGCGGGCGCGCCTGCACCGACGGCAAAACTGACGCCACCGCCGACGCCGCCCACCAGTGGGCCGTAGCACGCAGCGAGAAACTCGGCGCCTACTTCCTGTTCAACCTCCAGGACGGCGCGTTCCTCTCCACCGCCGACGGCCTCTGCCCGCTCACCGAGGCGGCGCAGCCCGTCTACCTCCTCGCCGCCAACGACGGCGGCGCGTGGTACGCCTATATCAACAGCGGCGTAGTGGGCCAGAGCGACGCCGACGCCACACCCGCCACCCTCGCCTTCGAACCCGCCGCCACAACGCTCACCGACGAGCAGCGCACCCGGTTCGAGGCCGCGCAGTGGCTCGCCGTGACGCAGCAGACCGCCGTGCCCGTCATCAGCGACATCGCCACCCGCGCCACCTCGCTCGACCAACTCACTGACGGCCTCACCTTCCTGCTCTACAGCACCGGCATGTCCAGGTACGCCTACGACCAGGGCGGAAGCCTCACCTTCGGCAGCAGCCAGCCCGCCAAGAACAACATCACCGTGATGCCCTACGTCTTCACCCTCCACAAGACGGGCGACACCTACACCATCAGCACGGGCATCGACGGCAACTACATCAGCGGCCTCTCGGGCAGCACCGTCTCCACCGGCACCACGCCCGCCACGTTCACCATCACGGCCAGCAGCACGGCGGGCAGTTTCAACCTCTACAACGCCGCCTCCTCGCAGTACCTCAACGCACAGGCCGCCAAGCCCGTGGGATGGGGCGAGAACGAGGGCAACTCGCGCTACCAGTTGCTGCCCGTCACACTCACCAACTCCGACAAGTACTACCCTGTCACCTACATCTGCTACGAGACCGACGGCACCCACCGCCGCCTGCTCGACGTGCAGACCTACGCCAAGACCACCAACCGCCTCACCGCCCCCACCTTCAGCGGCTACAAGCGGCTGGCGATGAACGCCGAGGACGGCGTGTCGCCCGTCGTCACCGCCGTGACCGGCCCCACCGTGGTCTATGTCACCTACGAGCGCACGCTGCGCAGCCAGCCCGTCGTGTCCACCACCATCGCCGACGGCCAGTTTGCCGACACCACGCGCTGGTACCGCCTGCGCGTGAACGACCGCTACCTGCAATACCAGCCCGACGCGCGCGGCCACTATTATTTATATAATACGGAGCGACCCACGTTCACCGACACCGACCTGTGGTGCTTCACGGGCAACAACGTCGACGGCTACCGCCTCTACAACCGCGCCGCCGGCACCGCCCACTCCCTCACCCTCAAGGGCGAGCCGCAGAGCACCGACCTGCCCTTCATCCAGCAGGGCGACGTGGAGCAGTGGGCCATCAGCAACGGTTCGGGCACGTCGTGGTACGTTGCCCCCGTCGGCACGCAGCAGACCGTCTACCTCGCCGACGACGGCCAGCGCAAACTCAGCGTGATGGGCACAGCCGCGCCCGTCTACATCGACGAGGCCGCCGCCGAGATGGCCGCGCTCGCCGCCGAGGCCGCCGCCAACACCGGCACCAACGTGGGCCAGATTGACGCCACCGCCGACGCCGCCAGCGCACTCGCCGACGCCCTCGACGCGTACAACGCCAGCGTCGACGGCAGCGGAATGACGCAAAGCGCCTTCGACGGCCTGCAAACCGCCTACAACGCTTTCATAGCCGACGCCACCCGCGTGGGCTTCGAGGACGGCAGGCTCTACCGCTTCGTCAGCCAGACCGACGACGCCACCGTGCTCGCCGCCGCCATCGACGCCACCACCGCCGCAGCCGAGGCCACCGACGCCGACGCCCGCAGCCAGATGTGGCGCGTGCTGCCTGTGGGCAACACGGGCGCGTACTACCTGCTCAACCCCGAAAACGGCAACTTCCTCGGCCAGGCCAGCGGCACGCGCGCCGTCACCCTGCTCGCCGCCCCCACCACCCACAGCTACACCCTCGCCACCCCCGCCCCCGGCACGTGGACTGTGCGCGACGCAGGCACCAGCGGCACGTCGAACTACCTCAACCTCACCGATGCCGGACTGACCAGCGGTAAGGGTACGGAGGCCACCGCCCTGTGGAGCATAGCCCCCGTCACGACATTCACCGTCACGACGCAGGGCGTGGCTGGTGCCGACGTGGCCGCCGCCACCGTCTGCCTGCCCTTCAGCGTCGCGCTCCCCGCCGACGCCACCGCAGCAGCCATCACCGCCAAGGGCGAGGCCAGCGTCACCATCGAATCGCTCGACGGCAATGTCGTTCCCGCCCACACGCCCGTACTCCTCATCACCGACCAGCCCCGGGCCGTCACCCTTGTGGCCGAGC
Source organism: Bacteroidaceae bacterium (assembly GCA_017933995.1). Lineage (GTDB taxonomy): Bacteria > Bacteroidota > Bacteroidia > Bacteroidales > Bacteroidaceae > Alloprevotella. The sequence goes on from JAGBKI010000047.1 coordinate 67,226, forward strand.
CGTCAGCCGCCACCGACGCACCCGCCGCGAACCTGTTGCTGGGCGTGGCCAAGCGCACCGTCCTCGACGACGCCTCGGCGGCCTACGTCCTTGACGGCACGCCGCAGTTCGTCGCCTCCGACGGCACGCTGCCCGCCTACACCGCCTACCTCGACCGCGCCTTCACCGACGCCGCCGCCCTCGCCCTCACCCTCCCCACGGGCATTGACGGCGTGACAATGGCGGGTGGCCAATCTTCAATCACTTACGACCTCCAAGGCCGCCCCGTCGCACGCCCCCTCACCCCCGGCGTCTTCATCCGAAACGGCGTGAAGGTCGTTGTGAAGTAAGAGCAGTTTTTTAGGTTTTTGCGTCATCGCGATAACCAATAAGGCTAAGAACCCGAGGACCTCCCCTCCCGCACACACCCAAGCCCGGTCGCATCGTCAGCGTCCGGGCTTGCTGTCTCTACGCGCATAGCAAGAATCGCAAAATTCCGCGCCGATGGGAAAAGCTAATGGAACTTTCGACGGATTCCGTTGGCACAAATCCTACATCGCAAACGTGCAAAAGTGAAAAAAGAGGGCTAAAAGGAAGAAAAACAGGCAGTTTTCTTGCGCAAAAGATGGGTAAGCGTTATTTTTGCACCCGCTTCCGCGAAAAAGGGAGCACGATTAACAACACACTTATTCCAAAACACATTTCTTCATCTATGTACTTAGACGCTGAGAAGAAGCAAGAGATCTTTGGCAAGTACGGGAAGTCCAATTCGGATACTGGTTCCGCTGAGAGCCAGATAGCCTTGTTCTCCTACCGTATTGCCCATCTGACGGAGCATGTCAAGGCCAACCGTAAAGATCATACGACCGAAAGGGCCTTGGTGATGCTGGTAGGTAAGCGCCGTTCGCTGCTGAACTACCTCAAGCGCAAGGACATTGAGCGCTACCGCGCCATTGTAAAAGCGCTTGGCCTGCGCAAGTAATTCCGCCTGCGCCAGCAAAGAAACACATGCGAGGGTGTGTCCCGATGGGGACGCACCCTCGTTTTTTGCTATAACAGGTGTCAGGGGAGTATCGCGCTGCCTCGCGTTCACACGCGCAAGGTGTGCAAAGTTTTTCATAAGCCAAAGATTTTTTTCTTTGGCCTAAAGAAATTTTTCTTTGGCTTAAATAAAAGTTTCTTTGGCTTATGAAAAACTTTGCAAAGCCCGCTGCAACTTTCTGCAAAGCCCGCTGCAAAGGACTGCAACGACCGTTGCGTCTTTTTGTATGTCCCCTACAGACAAAGCACTGGCACTCCCCTACCGCCTACATACCATATTAATATCACGCGCGCGCGATACAAAACCGTTGTTTTGCAACATGTGCTTTACAAAACGCCCGTCAAGATAACACGCACCCCCGCCGAGCTAAGATTTATTTGCAAAAGGAAGCATCAAAACCATATAAAAATCGAACATTGCTCTTGTTAAAGATATGTGCTCCAAAATAACGGACGTTTTTTGGGAGCACTTTTTTTGTCTGCCTCCCCTACTGACCCACCCGCGCCGACAGAAGCGGGGTGGGACAACCTTTCCCACCACGCCAAAAACGCCCCGTGCACGTAGTTTTCTCGTGTTAAATTTGTATAAACGCAAGGGAAAGCCTACTTTTGCGCTGAAAGCAGGGAGTGTGTCCATGCACCCCACGTTTTCCTAACAAATAAGGAAAAACGCCCCTCATTGCCTGGCGCGACGGTACTCACTACAGCAAGGCATATACACACAAGGAAATATCCAATACAAATCATTTAATTCACTTAAAGCTTATGTGGTTATGTAATTCCTCTGTAGGCCGCAAGGTGGTGATGTCGGTGACCGGCCTGGCGCTGGTGCTGTTCCTCACCTTCCACGCCTGCATGAACGTTGTGGCCCTCATCTCTGCCGACGGCTACAACACAATCTGCGAGTTCCTCGGCTCCAACTGGTACGCCGTGGTCGGCACGGTAGCCCTGGCGGCACTGGTGGTCATCCACTTCCTGTACGCCATCATGCTCACCCTGCAAAACCGTAAGGCGCGCGGCCAGAACCGCTACGCCGTCACCGCCAAGCCCGAAAAGGTGGAGTGGGCCAGCCAGAACATGTTCGTGCTGGGCCTCATCATCTGCCTGGGTATGCTGCTCCACCTCTACAACTTCTGGTGGAACATGATGGCCGCCGAGCTGTTCGACCTCTCGACGTTCGGCCAACCCGCCCCCGCCGACGGCGCAGGCTGGATAGCCCAGACGTTCAGCTGCCCCGTCTACTTCGTCATCTACCTCGTGTGGCTGTGCGCCCTGTGGTTCCACCTGACGCACGGCATCTGGAGCGGCCTGCAGACGCTGGGCTGGAGCGGCAAGACCTGGTTCGGCCGCATCAAGTGCATCAGCCAAATCTGGTCCACCATCGTCATCCTCATGTTCGTGGCCGTGGCCGTAGTGTTCTTTGTTAAAGGCTTCTGCTGCGGAGGCTCGTGTGCAATCTAACCCTTTCTAACACAGACTATAACAATGGCAACACTTAATTCCCGCATACCTGAAGGGCCTATCGCCGAAAAATGGACGAACTTCAAGGCCCACCAAAAGCTGGTAAACCCCAAGAACAAGCGCAAGCTCGACGTCATCATCGTCGGCACAGGTCTGGCCGGTGCTTCCGCCGCCGCCTCGCTCGGCGAAATGGGTTTCCACGTGCTCAACTTCTGCATTCAGGACTCGCCGCGCCGCGCACACTCCATCGCCGCGCAGGGCGGTATCAACGCCGCCAAGAACTACCAAAACGACGGTGACTCGGTATACCGCCTCTTCTATGACACCGTGAAGGGCGGCGACTACCGCGCCCGCGAAGCCAACGTTTACCGTCTGGCCGAGGTCAGCGCCAACATCATCGACCAGTGCGTGGCCCAGGGTGTTCCCTTCGCCCGTGAGTACGGCGGTATGCTCGCCAACCGCTCCTTTGGCGGCGCGCAGGTCAGCCGCACGTTCTACGCCAAGGGCCAGACCGGCCAGCAGCTTCTGCTGGGCGCCTACAGCTCGCTGATGTGCCAGGTGAACAAAGGCACCGTGGAACTTTACACCCGCTACGAGATGCTCGACGTCGTGATCATCGACGGACGCGCACGCGGCATCATCGCCCGCAACCTCGTCACTGGCAAGTTGGAGCGCTTCGCCGCCCACGCCGTGGTCATCGCCACTGGCGGATACGGCAACACCTACTTCCTCTCCACCAACGCCATGGGCTGCAACTGCTCCGCAGCCATCGCCGCATACCGCAAGGGCGCGCTCTTCGCCAACCCCTCGTATGTGCAGATCCACCCCACCTGCATCCCCGTGCACGGTGACAAGCAGTCCAAACTCACCCTGATGTCCGAGTCGCTGCGCAACGACGGACGTATCTGGGTGCCCAAGAAACTCGAAGACGCGCAGAAACTGCAGCGCGGCGAAATCCAGGGTAAGGATATCCCCGAGGAGGACCGCGACTACTACCTGGAGCGCCGCTACCCCGCCTTCGGCAACCTCGTGCCGCGCGACGTGGCCAGCCGCGCCGCCAAGGAGCGTTGCGACAAGGGCTACGGCGTGAACAGCACCGGCCTGGCCGTCTTCCTCGACTTCTCGCAGGCCATCAAGGACTTCGGACGCAAGGAGATTGAGGCGCGCTACGGCAACCTCTTCGACATGTACGAGGAAATCACCGACGAAAGCCCCTACGAGACCCCCATGCAGATCTTCCCCGCCGTGCACTACACGATGGGCGGCATCTGGGTGGACTACGAACTGATGACCACCGTCAACGGCCTCTTCGCCATCGGCGAGTGCAACTTCTCCGACCACGGCGCCAACCGCCTCGGCGCCAGCGCCCTGATGCAGGGTCTGGCCGACGGCTACTTCGTGCTGCCCTACACCATTCAGAACTACCTCAGCGACCAGATCACCGTGCCGCGCTTCTCCACCGACCTTCCCGAGTTCGACGAGGCCGAGAAGTACGTGCAGGGACGCATCGACAAACTCTTCGGCATCGGCGGCAAGCGCTCTGTGGACAGCATCCACAAGGAGCTCGGCCACATCATGTGGGAGTACGTCGGCATGGGCCGCACCAAGGAGGGTCTGGAGAAAGGCATCGAACTCATCGGCAAGCTGCGCAAGGAGTTCTACGAGAACCTCTTCGTGCCCGGCCAGCAGGACGGTGTGAACGTAGAGCTTGAGAAAGCCCTGCGCCTCGAAGACTTCCTCCTGATGGGCCAGCTCGTGGCCAACGACGCCCTCCACCGCGAGGAGAGCTGCGGCGGCCACTTCCGCGAGGAGCACCAGACCGAGGAAGGCGAGGCCAAGCGCGACGACGAGAACTTCTTCTACGTCGGCTGCTGGGAGTACCAGGGCGACGACGCCACCAAGCCCACACTCTCCAAGGAGCCGCTCAACTACGAAATCATCAAAGTACAAACCCGTAACTACAAGAGCTAAAAACCATGGCAAAGAATATTTCCTTTACAATAAGATACTGGAAGCAGAACGGGCCGAAGGATGCGGGTCACTTTGACCAGCGCGAGATGCACGACATCCCCGACGACACCAGTTTCCTGGAGATGCTCGACATCCTCAACGAGCAACTCATCGAGGACGGCCAGGAGCCGTTCACGTTCGACCACGACTGCCGCGAGGGCATCTGCGGCATGTGCTCGCTCTACATCAACGGCACGCCCCACGGCAAGACCGAGCGCGGTGCCACCACCTGCCAGCTCTATATGCGCCGCTTCAACGACGGCGACGTCATCACCGTAGAACCCTGGCGCTCGGCAGCTTTCCCTGTGATCAAGGACTGCATGGTGGATCGCTCCGCCTTCGACAAGATCCAGGCCGCAGGCGGCTACACCACCATTCGCACCGGCCAGGCACAGGACGCCAACGCCATCCTCATCCCCAAGGAGGACGCCGACGAGGCCATGGACTGCGCCACGTGCATCGGCTGCGGCGCCTGCGTCGCCGCCTGCAAGAACGGCTCGGCCATGCTCTTCGTCAGCTCCAAGGTGTCGCAGTTCGCCCTGCTGCCCCAAGGCCGCGTAGAGGCCGCCAAGCGCGCCAAGGCCATGGTGGCCAAGATGGACGAACTCGGCTTCGGCAACTGCACCAACACCCGCGCCTGCGAGGCAGTATGCCCCAAGAGCGAAACCATCGCCAACATCGCCCGCCTCAACCGCGAGTTCCTCAAGGCAAAACTGGCCGACTAACATTTCGTTCTATTTTATCAAAGGAGCAACCCGAGCAACTTCTTGGGTTGCTCCTTTTCTGCATCGGACGATTATGGTTTCTGGAATTGATGCCATTGGCATCTGATAGGTGTTGTCAGCCATTTCAATGGCAGGATTGCATTGTGCTGTTCTGGATTAACACCTCGGAAGCGCCGATAATCTTTTCAGACTTCTTTTGTCGCTCTCAATCTTTTTGTATATTTGCAGCAATATTCAATAATTGTTTAGCTATGAGGGCTGCAACATCGCAACACACGGTATTAAGCATCGGTCAGCTTCACATACTGGAGATGATGAATAGATGCAGGACAGAGGAGTCTCTTAAGCAGTTGAAAGTACTTCTATTTGATTTCTATTCCAAGGAGGCTGTGGCCGAGGCAGACCGTTTATGGGATGCTGGTGTAATCAGTGGAAGCAAAATAGAACAGTGGGGGCAGGAACACATGCGCACCCCCTACCTCCATGCCCAATGAGAAGGATTGTTTTAGACACAAACTGCTTGCTGATGTGCGTTCCTTCCAAGAGCCTATACCACGAAGTGTGGAAGGAGTTTGTGGAAGGAAGGGTTGAGTGGTGTGTGTCTACAGAGATTCTCTCTGAGTATATGGAAATACTGGAGCAGAAGACCAATGCATGGTTTGCAGAAGTCATCGTCAATGCCATCGTCAACAACGAACACACCATTAGGATTTCTCCCTCATTCTTTTTCAATCTGATACAAGCCGACCCAGATGACAATAAGTTTGTTGATTGTGCCGTCGCGGGGAATGCCGAGTACATCGTCTCCAACGATTCACATTTCCGTGTCCTTGAAGAGATAGCATGGCCCAAGCTTCAACTTGTCACCATTCAGGAATACATCAAAGAGATTGGCAAATAATCGTGTAACTAATTTAACATTTGAAGCAAGAATCAGACAGTAACAAAAAGTACATCGGGATGCGGCCGCACTGAGTGTTGCCTGCCCACAGGAACATTTTCGAAAGCCAAGTGCATTACAAGTTTACTTGAACGATGCAGAGGCTAAGAAAAGTTTGAGCGAAAGCTCAAACGCTATTGGGCGAACGCCCAACAATTAACAAATAAAAAAACTTACAGGTTAGCGTTCCTGTTCGTACTTATTAAATATAGATTTGAGCTTTTGCTCTTGTTCTTAGAACTTGAATACCGCCAAATCATTCATTCAAAACAAGAACAAGCAGACAAAAGGCTCACGTCGTATAGGCGTGGGCTGTTTTGTGCTTGTTGTTTTGAATGGTCACTTGGCGGTAACCAAAGTTCTGATAAGCATCGAACGGTTCCTCGCCTATTTATTTTATTAAAATGAAGAAAATATTAGTTTGTATTTCATTGTTGATGGCATTTGCCACAATGAATGCTCAAAAGTTAGTCAAATTTAATCTGAAGCCAGATGGTACCTTTCAAACGATTGAAGGAAAAGCGTTTATCGTTGTCGAATATGAGGGAAAAACGGCTCAAGAACTATATGATATGGTTAAATCAAATGTGTTTACATTATACAATAGCCCTCAACATGTTCTTAACGAGATAGAGCCTACCAACATAACGATAAGAGCTTTATCAGATGTCCTTTATAGCACATACAAACTTGGTAGTGCCTTTGTTGAATATAGGGCAAAGTATAATCTTGTCTTTCATTTTAAAGATGGTCGAATCAGAATCGATGCACCTCTCATTGATCGACAACTCAATGTTTCAGCAACGGCAGCAGCTATGCCTAAGACGTTTAAGAGTCTAGTTGGCTGTTGGTTCGAAAAGGATGGGAGTGTTAAAAAGAAAAAGCAAGACAAGGTGTCCAAAATAGAAACCATTCTCAATTACCCCATAAATTATCTTCTTGGTAGTTTATCTAGAAAAACATCAGAAGTAGAAGAAGGATGGTAATACCAATTAGAATAGCAAGACCATCGCCCACATCACATCGCACGCCTCAATCGCAAATTCCTCGAAGCGAAGTTAGCCGATTAGTCGGCTAATTTTGCTTCACGAACCGCGCGGGCGACCGTCAGCCCGCTGCGCGTAAGTGCAGCGAGACTGGGAAGCACAAAAGTGCGGAGAGTAAGGCAATACTGGCCGACTAAGGAGAACTTTGCATTCAACACAAAGCGCCCCGGACGAATTGTTCGGGGCGCTTTTGTGTTTGTACATGTCTCAAAGAACCTTACAGCACTTCGATGTGGCGTTTCAACGGAGTTTTCTCTGCGGGCTGTAGCTTCGGCAAGGTCACAGTGAGCACGCCGTCTGCCACACGGGCTGCAATGTTGTCCTTCTCTATATCCTCGGGCAAGATGAGAGTCTGCTGGAACTTAGTGTAGCTGAACTCGCGGCGCAAGTATCGGGGTTTTTCCTGCTCTTCAGTCTGCTCTTGTTTCTTTTCAAGCTGGATGACCAGATTTCCATCTTCATCAAGATGGATGTTAAAGTCGTCCTTGTTCATTCCGGGTGCGGCAACCTCCACACGGTATTCTTTGTCAGCCTCTATCACATTGATGGCAGGGGCGGTAGTACTGTTGCGTCGAGGCATCGTGGCATCAAAAAAGTCGTCGAAGATGCTGGGAAGCCAATTGGTCGGGTAGTTTCTGCGAATGGTTGTCATAGTTGTTTTGTTTTTAAGTTTTGTTGTTTGTTTTCTTGTTCGCTGCCGCTATCTTACGACTGTCGGCACCCAATAAAAAGCAACCGCCGTGCCAGCGCGAGAAAAGCCCCCACGCCCGCCAAATTGGCAGAAAATAAAACTGTAGACCGACAAAATGTCAGCGAATAAGGGGAGTCTCGACCATTATCAACACAAAATCCCCCGCTGCCGGTCGGCAGCGGGGGATTTTAGGGTTTTCTATGATTTCTATAGTTTCTATAGTTTCTATTCCTCTTAGAACTTCACCTTCTTGCCTCCGACGATGTAGATGTGGCCGCGCTGGGGCTGGGTGACGCGGCGGCCCTGGAGGTCGAAGATCTGGTCGGCGGGCGCGGCTGTGAGGTTGCCGTCGGCGTCGAGCGTGCCGATGGCCGTCACAGCTTCGCCTTCCTCGAACATAACGGTGAACTGGCGCACGGCGGCACCGGTGGCTTCAAGGTAGACGCGGAACGGGGTGATGGTGCTGGCGGCGGTGGTGCTCTGGAACTTGGTGCCGGCACCGTTCAGTTTGTAATAGCCCGTGCCAATGGTGCCGCCGGTGAAGGAACCGTGGAGCGTGGCCTGCGAGCCGATGGCATCAACCGGGGTACCACACATTTTGCGATTCACATTGTTGAGCGTGAAGTCCCAGGCCGTCACGTTGTCCTTGATGATGACGGGTGTGCCGGCGGGTATCTCGGCCTCGGTGCTGGTGAACTTCATCGTGCCGCCGTCGCGCCCCGTGAGTTCGTAGACGGTGACGTCGTAGCCCAAATCAGTGAAGTCGGCCTTGCTGAAGGCGAAGGGCAGGCAGACGGAGTTGTAGCCCGCGCTCTTGCCGCTGCGGCCGTAGACGACGTTCTGAGCCTTCACGGGAACATTGGCAGGCGTCGGGATGAAGAAGTTCACCTTGTCGGTGATGACCATCTTCCAGGCGGTGTTGTAGCTGTCGTCGCCCGAAGCGTCGGTGTAGCGGTAAATGTAGTTCTCGCGGTTTGCCCACACGCCGCTGTTGCTGACATTGATGGTGGCTACGACATTGTTCACGCCGGGCTGCACGTCGCTGTCGTCGAAGTCGCCGAGGAGCGTACCCTTGGTGGCGTTGGTGCCGAGCACGCCGCTGAGGCTGGTGTAGTCGCTGGGCTGCTTGCCGGACGTGTTGTAGGTGGTCACGTCGGAAGCGGAGCGGTAGATATTCAGCGTGGCGTAGTATTTGCCCGTGTTGGAAAGGATGAGGTCCTTGTCGTTACCAAGGCTGGCCACGAGGGTGTAGGTGCCGTTGCCAAGGCCGGTGGCGATGGCGCTGCTGACGGTGAACTCGTTGGTGCAGGCCAGCCATACGAGGTCGCCATTAGCGTCGTAAATCTTGTAGCCCACGGCGCCGCTACCTGTGACGGAGACGGTGGTGCCGCTGACGGCGTAACTGAGGTTGTCGGCCTCGTTCTTGCCATTGAACGTGTTGTAGGTGCCGGTAGAGCCAGCGCCGTATTGTGCGGCGGTGTTGGCGTACTGCTTGGTGGTGCCGATGAGTGTGGGGTCGTACTTCGTACACTCGTTCTCGGCGGTGATTTCGAGCAGTTCGCCCGTATCGTTGATGAAGAGGATGCCGGGAGCCTTGTTGGGCTGGCTGTGCATCAGGTTAATCAGGTCGGTCAGGCGCGCCTCGTCGTCACTGTCACCTCGGATAGGCATCTTGATGTAGTAGCCACGATAGTCGTTGAGGCAGTAGAGGCCGGAAGCCGGAACGTCGGCAAAGTCGATGTTGTAGTCGTCGGTAAAGCTCAGGCCGGACTTCTTGATTTCGTCGGCATAGGCGAAGAAGCCCCAAGCCTTAAAGAACTCGTAGAGGTCGGTCTCAGAGGCGAGTGTTGCCGCCCTGGCAAGGCGCAGGTAGTCGTTGTAGTAGTAGGACGGGCTTGACGTGGTTGTGCCTTTGACGATACCGCCCAGTTCCACCATCTTGGAGACGAAGCGCGGGAAGAAACCGTCGTCGTCCTTGAGGTGGAAGTAGAGCCACAGCTGGTAAATAATCTTGTTGGTGAGCCAAATGGCAAGGTCGCTATCTTCCTTGTCGTAGAACGAGCCGCCGGAATTGTAGGCACGCATATAGTCCACCCAGGTGTAGCCCTTGTTGAAATAGTCGATGAGGTAGCGGATGGCCGCGCCACGGCTGGTGCGGTAGCCCCAGATGTGGTTCACAATCTGCGCCAGGCCGTTGTTGGACGACTCGGTGCCGCCGGTGTAGTTGTAGGGATTCTGGTGGCCATGGCCTTCCTCGTGTTCGATGACCCACTGCTGGCCACCCTCGGTGCCGCTGTAGAGCAGGGCGTTGTAGTTGAACACACCGTTGGAGGTGATGTGGCTGTTCTGCATGGAAACACGTCCGTAGGCACCGCCAATGAGGGCGCTCCAGTTGTCGTAACCGTCGCTGGCGTAGTCAGAAACAATCATCACGGGCTTGTAGTAGCCGTCATAGAAGCGCGTGGTCATCAGGTTCTCCTCGGTCACGAAGACGTAGTCCCAGATGTTGAGCACGCCGGTGATGTTTTCCGTGTCCTTCACGCGGTCGAGGTAGGTGTTGAAGAGCGTGTGGTTGGACTTGATGTGCAGGTAGGTGTCGCTGAACATGTTGTTGGTGAGCCACAGCCAGTCGTTGTTGGTGTGGCCGCGCCGCATGTCGAACGTGCCGTTGCAGGTGCCGCCCGCAATCTGTATCTTGATGTCGGGATAGGTGCTGAGCGCCTTATCGGTGTTGGTGCAGTTGTATGTGATGAAGATTTCACAGTCGGCACCGGCCAGAATCTTGTTGCACCCACGGTGCAGGGCTATTTGCGAACCCGCAAGCCCCAGGTCGCTCACCAGTTCGGCATAGAGGTGGCCGTCGCTGTCGGCCACGTCGGCATCCACAAGCAGGTAAGCGTATTCGTTTGACTTGAGGCGGATGCCTGTGGGCTGGTGGAGGCGGCTGAACGAGCCGAATTGGAGTTTGCTGCTCCAGACACCAGGTTCGGAGAATACGTCGTAGTCGTGGATGCGGAAGTCCTTCTCATAGTGGTTCCAGACGGCGTTGCTGTTCCAAGTGTCGTTCTTGACGTGCACACCCATCTCCTGTAACATCGTGGGCAGGGCGCTCATGGCCGAACGCAATTGCGCGTCGGTTTTGGAGGCGTATTCACTCTTCAGTTGCGTGCAGGCAGCGTCGTCAAAGAAGGTGGCGAGGGTCGAAGTGTAGTCCGTGGACGACTGGAGTTCGGCAATTTGGGCTTTCTCCTCGTCGGTCAAGGTGACGTTCTCAAGAATCCAGTAGTTGGCGCCTGCGTCCCATTCCCATGAAACGACGGCATTGCTCCCATCGCAGTGGAAGCCCCAGCGCTTAACGCCTGAACCATAGTTTAAGTACGCTCCAGTGGTTGAGACAAAGGCAAACGTCGTCTGACCGGCGGAGTTGGTGGAGGTGCCGCCGAGGGCGAAGTTGATGGAGGACGTCGAAGTGGCAGTCGTCCAGTCCTGCGACGCGCCCGTACGCGTGTCCTGGATGTACTGGCCGGTCATCGCGTTCCTGAACCTGTAGTTGTCGCCCGACTTGATTATCTGCCACACCTGGCTATAGCTTTCTTCGTCGTATGCGCCGGTCGACACCGTGCCGTACACATCCACCATCGTGCGGCTGCCGTCACGGTAGTTGTTGATGAGGCGGTAGTAGTTGCCGCTGGTGATGCTGGTGGCATAGGTCTTGGTCTGGGCCGAGGAGGGCGTGAACTCTTCGAGATACCACTCCGTGCCGGTGCCGTCGTACGACCAGCCTATGGCCGTCGAGCCGTTGTCGGCCAGGAACGTGCGGGTGTTGCCCGACGTGGGCAGCGAACTCGACGTGGAGATGCGGTAGTATTGCACGCCGTCGGCACCGGTGCTGGAGGGGAAGAAGTAGATGTTTGAATTGCTTGTGCTTGCCCCTGCCGAAGTCAGGCTGATGGAGTTGATGTAGCAGCTGTAGCCGGAATTCTTGGCACGCAGGTAAGAATAGGAGTTGGACGGTTTCGTAATTGTCCACTGCTGGGCCGAGGAAGTGTTGTCAAGCGCAGCCGTGCCGAGTGCGGAGGCCGACGTGGCGACAAGGGCGCGCCCTGTCTTGCGGTTCACAAGGCGGTAGGTCTTCGACGTGCTCCAAGTGGTGCCAGCGTTGTCTTTGAGCGAGGTTGTGGCAGCCAGGGAAGCCTCGACCGGCGAGAAGCAGATGCGGCTGCCCACGTCGGTGCTGGTCCAGAAGGCAAGCGTTGTGCCCCCGCCGTAGTTACTCATGTAATTGCTCTCGCCCTTGCGCGCAAGCAAACCGCCAAGGCCGTCCTCGGTAATTGTCCAGTGCGTGTTGTAGTCGGACGAAAGACCGGCCTCCATTTCCATGTGGGGGTAGGTGGTGCCGCCGTCTCCCGTGAGCGCAACGCTGGTCAGGATGTAGTCGCTACCGGCTGAATTGTTGTAGATTTTGTAGCCGATGAACGGGTTACCCACGAAAGCCCACTGGTATTGCTTTTTTGTTGTAGTATTGGAAGAAACCGACGTCTGGTTCAACGTCAGATTCGTATTGGTGGTGCGTGTGGCGTACAGATACTTGTTATCCCCATCGCGCATACTCAGGTAGAACCACTTGGCCGTAGCATAACTTGCGGAGGGCACAATCTGGTAATTGGGCGTCAGCGTGCAGGTGATGGTCACCTCCTCGGCACTGCCAACAGTGCCTGAAATCAGTTTTTCGGGGAAGTCGTAGACCACGCCGGAGGGTTTGGCGTGCAGGTCGGGATACTTGCTGCCCGGCGTCACTTCGTTTTCTTCGCGCAGCCACTCGGTGTCTCCGTATTTATATATATAGGTGACGGCCACCTTCTCTGTGGCGGTGTAGGTCACGGTGATGGCCGTGCCGTCCAAAGTGACTTCGACGCTGTAGCCCTCAACGCTGACGGGCGTGATGCCCTTGCCGCCGTTGAGCGCGGAGGTGATGAGGGCGGCGGGGTAGTAGGTGGTGATGCCCGTGGTGAAGTTCACGTCAAGGAACGTGACGCTCTTCGCGGCGTCGGAGGGCGCGCCTACATAGTTGATGGTGTAGTTCAGTTCGGCGTTGCCCTCATATTTATATATAGCGTTGTAGGCCACCCATTCGTTCTCCTTGTCGAGTGTGCCGGCTTCGATGAAGTGGACGCAGTTGCCACCGTCGTTGTTGCTCGGCCAGAACATAATGGCGGGGTTGGTGTAAGACGAACCGTTGCTCAAGCCTATGTCGTCGCCGTTCACTTGTACAACCCAAGGCGAGCCCTGCTTGGAGGGGTTTTCGGCGGAAGCCTTGAATGTGGCCCGGCTTGCGTCGGTGATGTCGGTGGCGAGCACGGCGCGGCGGGCATTGTCCGAGCCATATTCGGTGACGAAGCGCTGCGAGCCGACGTTGTAGATGTACCAGTTCTGCGAATAGATGAAGGCGAACTGCTGGTTGGGGTCGCTTGTGGAAACGGCAATGTCGGTCGTCGTGTCGCCGTACTTCTTGGTGTCGGCCATATAGATGGCACCGTCCACGGTCGGGGCGCTGGAGTTGTAGTACCACGCGCCGCGCCCGGTGTCCCATGCCTCCACGACGTAGGTCTTGCTGGAACTGGGCATCGTTCGGTCGCTGATGGCCGAGGTGTGGAAAGCCGTGATAGCGGCGTTCACCGCGTTGATCTTGGCAAGTGTAGGCGTGCCGCTGCCCCATGCGGCGGCGGCTGCCTCCAGGTTGGCATAGGGCGTGGAGGATTCATGCGGATAGCCCACCGTAGCGCTAAGAGCCAGCTGCGTGTCAGCGATGTACTGCTGCTCGTAGGCTTGCACGGCAGCGTATGCGGCGGTGAGGTCGGCGGTACCGGCTATGCCTATCTGCAGGCAGTTGCCTTCGTCGCCTGTACTGTTCCAGGAGTAGACACCCGTGCCGCCCGTTGAAAGGTTTATTTGGTAGTCGCCCACCTGAAGCACGGAGGGGTAGGTTGTGGCGTAAGTTCCATTAGTGCTGGCCAATAATGTTACCAGGCCGTCCGCGTTTGGCGTGCTGGAGACCGAGATGGTGGAACTGCTCCCTTCGGCGTTGCGGGCAAACAGCCCCGTCCCCACGTTGTAAAGGTAAGTGCCCAGCAAGCCTTTGATGAAGGCAAACTGGAAGCGCGTGTCCGAGGCGTCGAACGTCACGGTGTTGCTCGTAGCCTTGTTGCCTTGGAGCGTCGTGCCTCCCGACGTGCAAAGCACCGAGCCGCGTCCAGGCGTGGAGAGCGTATAGACCGGCTCGGCGGTTAAGTTGGTGGGCAGGCCGGGAAGCGCCGTGATGGTCGTGACGAGGTCGGCCTCCACAAGCTCCCACTTGGCATTGGCTATCTGGGTGTCCGTCCATTTGTCGGTGTAGACATAACTTCCTGCTGCGGCAGCAGCATCGTTGGGACTGAGGTAATAAGTGCCGTCCTTTTGGATGTAATAACTGCCCTCGCCCGTACCCGAAATGAGCCAGGCGGTTTGTGTGCTGTTATTGGCGCACCAACTGTTGGGCGATGTCTGTGCGCCGAGATAGTGTGTGCCGCCGTCGGGGGTGATGGTGTAGCCGTCGCCGCTCTTCGTCAGCGTGAAGCGCATAGGCCAAGGCTGCACCACAGCAGCCGAAACGGGATCCTGAAAGCCGCCGCTCGCCTCGGTGTTGAGCGTCAGGTAGAGTTGCGAAGACACATGGCGGATGGCATAGGTCTTGCTGACGTCTATGTTGTTCTCGTCATACTCCACGATGCGCCAATACATGTATTGCGCATCGCCCGTCTTGTTGCAGTAGATGTAACCGGATTGGTCCTCTTGCGGCAGGTTCGGTGCGAGGTATTTGTTATCGTTGTCGGGATTGGTGATGGTGTAGAGCGTCTCGCCGCCAACAGTGACTTCCGCCACCGTCCATACGGCTTTCCCGGTATTGCTGGTGTTCCAGCTTGTGGAACTGCGGCCGATGCTATAGTCCGTGTTGTCAGCCTTGGTGAATGTCCAGCCGCTGCCGCTGGCAGCAATGGTGAACACGGTGCCGATTTCTCGGAGGGACGTGGCGTTTACCGTGCCGGTCTCCGTATAGGACTCGGCCAGGAAGAGGTATTTGCCTGAATACACATGCTGCAATGTGTACTTCTTGCTGCTGTCGAAGCTCACGTCGGCCAGCGATGGCAGCGCGCCGAGCAGCATCAGTAATGAAAGAAGTAGTGTTTTCGCTTTCATTGTATTGGTTGTGTTTTTTGTTTCTCGTTATATGTTTGTTATGGTGGCGTGGTGCTGTCGTTCCACTGCCGCCGCCAAACAACTAATCAACTGATTAACTAATCAACTGATTATCTAAAGAATCATTCGTCCCAAAAGGGAATGACGCGAGCCTTCGCGCCGGGTTCTTCAAAACCGAAGCGGCGCGTCTGGTCGGCCTCGGGTTCTTCGCTGTCGTCGCCAGAGGCGTTGAGCTCGGCTTGGCACTCACCGTAAAGCGATACGGGACGCATCCAGGGACGAGAGTAATTTTTTCTCATGGATGTGGAAATTTGTAGAAAAGGAGATGTGTTATCGTTTCCTGGCCTTCAAAAATGGCCTGTCGTTTTTGGAGAAAGCCCAAAAACGGTCACAAAGGAAATAAAAACTGATGAAAAAGAATTTTATCTCCCTTGCAAAACCAACTTTACAAAACAATAAAAATCCTTTTTGCAAAACATAGCCGCGTCAAAGCACGCAGTTTTCGCGCACGGCGACACGGTGTAAGAATATCGGGCTTTTATAAAAAACGTATGAGGATATAGCGCCGTTTGCACACTTTCGCTTATTTTTGCAGCCGATTTCCGCTGGTTGTCAAAACGCCTTTGCCAATGCGGGAGTCGCTGTTAGACTTTCGGGGTGTAGCGCAGTCCGGTTAGCGCACCTGCTTTGGGAGCAGGGGGTCGAAGGTTCGAATCCTTTCACCCCGACATCATTTCCAGCCCGCACGACTTCGGGACGAATTTTCTCTAAAGACGCAAGACACCAAGTGCCTTGCGTCTTTTTTTGTTCCCCTATTCCTTATATATATATATAATACGGTATAGTGCCACCACCATCCGTGTGCCGCACAACCACACCCATACAGCCCCAAAGAGGATTTGTTCTGAGAAAGGCGAAAACGGGGTTTGGGAGAAACTATTCCACTGAAACGGGGTGCTGCATACACTTTTTGCCGCGCTGGCACGCTGCGGCGCAAAAAAAACACTACTTTTGCCGACACAAGGTGCGTTGCAGCCCTGGCGAAAGCAAAGGAAAAGGAAAAAGGACGCTTGGCTGCACCGTCCATACTTGATTTGGCGGGAAGTGCATCCCGTCCCACATTCCACTACAATGAAGTTTATCCATACTGCCGACTGGCATCTCGGCAACACGTTCCACGGCCACGACCGCGAAACGGAAGGGCGGCATTTTCTAAATTGGCTTGTCGATGTCATACGCCTTCATGCGCCCGACGCCCTGCTTGTCACGGGCGACGTGTTCGACTCCTCTAATCCCCCCGCCAGCGCCGAGGCACTCTACTACGAGTTCCTGCGTGCGGCTTGCGACACACTGCCTGGCTTGCAGGTAGTCGTCACGGCGGGCAACCACGACTCGCCGCGCCGCATCGAGGCACCTGCACCACTGCTCGGCCTGCACGACATCACTGTGCGCGGCACGGTGCCACAGTCTGCCGACGGCACGCCCGACATTGCCTCCTTGTGCATACCCCTGCGCCTGCGCGAAGCGGGCGAAACGGCTTGCTATTGCTGGGCGCTGCCTTTCCTTCGTGCTGGCGACGCACCGAATGGTGCCAACGGTGCCGAGGCACTATCGTGGTTCTACGACGGTTTCCTGCGCGCGATGAACAAGAGCGGGCGCCGCCGTGTGCCGTGCATCGCCACTGGCCATTTCTATACCGCCGGTGCCGAAATCTGCGCCAACGAGCACAGCGAACGCCTCGTTGTCGGTGGCAGTGAGTGCGTAAACGTCAATGTGCTGAGCGACGCGTTCAGCTACATCGCCTTGGGCCACATCCACAAGGCGCAGTGTGTTTCCAACCGCCCCGCCGCTTACTATGCGGGCAGCGCCCTGCCCATGTCGTTCAGCGAAAAACGCTATGAGCACGGCGTAAACCTCGTGGAAATTGGCGCGGAGGGGCAGACACGCGTGACGCGCCTCCCCTACACACCTCTGCGCTCGCTCATTTCTATCCCGCAAAACGGGGCAGCCTCGCCCGACGCCGTGCGCTATGAGACTGCCAAACTGCCCGAGCGCAAGCCAGGCGACGACGGGCGCACTTGGCCCTATCTGGAAATCCGCGTAGTGCAGGAGCAGCCAGAGCCGGAACTTATGGCCGACATCAGCCACATCCTCTCCCAAAAAGCGGTACACTTTTGCCGCATGACTGCCGAGCGCCACGACACCGACGAGCGCGAGCCAGAACTCACCGTAGAGCGGTTGAAAGACCTCACGCCGCTCGACATGGCCCAGCGCGTCTACAAGGAACAATACGGCGACTATCTGCCCGAACCCATGGAGACGCGCCTGCGCGCCACGCTCGAAGAAGTGGCGGCGGAAGGCTAACCGTTGGCGCCGCAGTCTCTCCCCCGCCCCACACCCGCTACACAACAATCAAAGCCCACTCCACCGTGAAAATAGAGAAAATCACCATACGCAATCTCACCTCCATCGAAGGCGAGCAGACCATTGACTTCACCCAGGAGCCGCTGCGCAGTGCCGGACTTTTTGCCATCACCGGCGACACCGGTTCGGGCAAGAGCACTGTGCTCGACGCTGTGTGCGTGGCGCTATATGGCCGCGCCCCGCGCTTTGAGGGCATAGAGGGTATACGCAGCGACAAACTCGCCGCTGGCCCCGACGGCGACAAGTCCATCCAGGCCAAAGACCCACGCGGCCTGTTGCGGCGCGGCGAGAAAGAGGGCGGCAGCAGCGTCGTATTCTCCCTGCCCGACGGCCGCTCCTTTGAAGCCACATGGAGCGTGCGCCTGAAACGCACGGGCACCTACGAACGCGCCACGCAGACCTTCCGCCAGCTCACGCCGCACGTCAAGGAATATCCCGCCGAAGAGGTCAAAGGCCGTATTCTCGACACAGTGGGACTGGACTACGACCAGTTCACGCGCACCGTGATGCTGGCGCAAAACAGTTTCGCCAGTTTCCTCCGCGCGCGCCACGACGAGAAGTCCGCCCTGCTCGAAAAGCTCACTGGCACTGAGATATACGGAAAGCTCTCGGTCAAGATTTACGACAAAGCCCGCGAAGCTGAGGCCGTGGTCAAGGACTACGCCACGCAGAGCGACACGCTGATGCTCTCCCACCTCTCGCCCGAACAGCTGGCCGAGACCGCAGAGGAACAGCAGGGGCTACAGACGCAGATTGATGCCGTGACGGCCCACCGCGAGGCCGTGGCGCGACAGATTGAGTGGCTCGACAACTACCAGCGGCAGCAACGCGAAGTAGAGCGGCTTGAACGCGCACGCGAGGAGGCCGACCGTGCCCGCGTGATGCGCGAGGCCGACGAACACGCGCTACGCCTCTTCGACCGTGCACAGCCCATCGCGCCGCTTTGGACACGCATTCAGGACCTGCGCGCCGCCGAGCGACGTTGGCAGGAACAAGAGGAACAGATGGGACGCGACCTCATCAACGCCACGCAGCGGCAGAACGAAGCCGAAAAGCAGTTGGCGCGCGCACGCGACAACCGCCAAGAATCCGAGCGCACACTGGCCGACCGCCAAGACGACATCCAGCGCGGCTTCCGCCTCATCGGCGAAATCGACGCGGCGCGTCAGGCCACGCAGCGAGCCGAGAAGGTTGCCGAGGAAGCCGAGCGCGACTTCGCAGGCAAGCACGACACCGCCGAGCGGCAGAAGGCACGCCTCGCAGAACAGGAGCAAGCCGTGGCCAAAGACAAGTTCCACTGGCAGACACTCAATGTGCACAGTGCCATGTTCGAGAACTTCGGCATTGTCAAGGACAGGCTCACGGAGTTTCACAGCGAAGCCGCAATCAACGAGGCAAGCCACCGCAAGCTCGCCGACATGCAAATGCGCCTATCGGAGCTGGCGCAGACCGTAGACCGCCTCGAACAACAGGGACGCGACAGCCAGACACGTATGCTCGCCCTCCAAAACCGTCTGGACATACACCGCCAAGGCGTGCGCGGCATCGACGGTCCGCTGTTGCAGCAGAAAGCCTCCGAAACCACCACGCGGCTTGGCCAACTCTCCAGAGCCGAAAAACTGTGGCGGCGCATCGCGCAGGGCTATGAGCTGGTCAGCGAGCGGCAGAGCAAATATTCGCGCGACGATGTGGATATCGAGCAGTTGCGCCACAAGATTGAGATAGCCCACGCCGAGGAAGCCAAGCTGCGCGACGAGAACGACCGCCACTACAAGTCCTACACCCTCTCCCAAAGCCAGGACATACAGAGCCTGCGTGGCAGCCTGGTTGAGGGACGCCCTTGCCCACTTTGCGGCGCCACCCACCACCCCTACCACACCGAGACCGAGCGCGCCCTTGGTGAACTCGTGTCGAACCTGCGCTATGAGTGGCAGGACAGCAACGCCCGCCTGGCGCGCCACCGCGAGAGCCTGCGCGCACTCGAACTGGAACTGTCGCGGCTCGAGACCGTCCACCTGGCCGACATGGACTACCTTGACGACCGCCGACGCATGTTGCAGGAGGACATCGAGGAGTGGAAAACCTACGCCGCCCTCGACGGCTCGTTCGCCGACAGCAGCGCCACTGTCAACCACCACGCCCGCATCACCCACATCTCGCTGCTTATCGACCGCACCAAGCGCGAGGGCGACGAATTGCAACGTGCCTTGCGCGAGTATACCCACCACCAGCACAACATCAACCAGATAAGCGAAGAGATCGCCCAGCTCAACGCACAGATGCAGGACGACAAGGAGCGTGCCGCCAACGCCCGCATCGACGTGGCCACCACCGAGGGCACCATCAGCAATCTGCGCGAAAACGCCGACCTCAGCGACAAGCGCTACCGCGACCTGTACCAAGACCTCGACGGTTTCATCAGCATCACCTCGTGGCTCGACGAGTGGAAAAAGGGTGCCGACGATTTCCGCACGCGCCTGTCGGGCATGGAAGCCGACTGGCGACGCATCAACAACGCCATCGAAATCGGCGAGAGCCGCTTGGCGCAGAGCCGCACCGAGCTGCAACAAATGCAGGCCGCCGAGACCGAGGCCAAGCGCATGGCCGTCGAGGCTGCCGACGAGCTGCGCAGCCTGCGCGAGGCACTGGGTGAAAAAGAAGGCGAGTTCGCCCGCATCTTCGGCGAGAGCGACCCTGCCACCCTGCAACTGCAACTACAGAACGCCATCGCCGAGGCACGCGAAAACGAAGAGCGCGCCGACAAAGCCTGGCGCGCTGCGTCCGACACCGTGACCGAGCTGAGCGGACGCCGCCAAAAGTTAGTCGAGCAGCGCGAGGCCGACGCCGAGGACTACCAGCGGTGCACCTCCGAACTCGACCGCTGGATTCTGTCCTACAACCGCGAGCACGCGCCAATACAAAACGCCGAACTCGACAAACTCTTAGGCAGCGGGCGCGACTACCTGCTGCTGCGGCGGGAGCTGCGCGACCTGCGCGATGCCCAGAAAGCCGCCGTGCAAAGCCTCGCAGCCGCCGAGAAAGCCCTGCAAGAGATGACAACGCTGCCCACGAAGCCGCGCGTCGAGGGCGAAGCCGGGCGAGAAATGCTGCTGGCCGAGGCCGACACCATCACGCTGAAACTTAGCGAACTCAAACAACAACACATAGCCGTCTCCTCCCGTCTCATCGCCCACGAAGAAGCCGAGAGAAGGCTGGGGCTACTCGCTGCCGACATGGAACGCGCACGCGAAGACTATGCATGGTGGAGCCGATTGAGCAAAGTCTATGGTTCAGCCGACGGCAAGCGGTTCAGGGAGCTTGCGCAACAGTACACCTTTGCCAGCCTCGTGGCCAGAGCCAACACACAACTGGCCCGTTTCTCGCCGCGCTATCGTCTGGCCGCCCTGCCCGGCACGCTGACGCTCGAAGTCATCGACCGCGACATGTTCGACCGACGCCGCTACGCCAACAGCCTTTCTGGCGGGGAGACGTTCGTGGTGAGCCTGGCCTTGGCACTGGCGCTCAGCAGTCTGAGCGGCGCGGGTCTGCCCCTGGGCAGTCTGTTCATCGACGAAGGCTTCGGCAACCTCGACCGCGATTCGCTCAACCTCGTGATGGACGCGCTCTCAAACCTCGAAAGCATAGGCGGACGCAAGGTGGGCATCATCAGCCACACGGAACAGATACGCACCGGCATCACCCCCCAAATCCACCTTGTTCGCGCACAAGGCACGGCGGGCAGTGCCATACGTATCGAGTAGGTCGAATCCCCCTGCAACCACAATCCCCCACCCCGCCCCGCACGCAAAGAAGAACCTTTACGTGCGGGGCGGAAACTATTACAGGGTAGGATTATCGACAAGACATCTAAAGCATCTCTAACGACGGATATAACTCATTTCTCTTCGCCTCTGGGGCACGCTTTCAGCGTGCGTCCAGCTGTGACGCCTTGCTGTAGGTGCGCTCCGTTTCACTTCGCGTACCTACAGTTACAGAGAGGGAGACGCTTCCAGCGTCTTACACTTGGCAGCATCCAGCACAAACAATAGCCGATAACAACTATTTCCGAAAGAGGAACGGTGTAGGTGCGCTCCGTTGCACTTCGCGTACCTACAGTTACAGAGAGGGAGACGCTTCCAGCGTCTTACACTTGGCAGCATCCAGCACAAACAATAGCCGATAACAACTATTTCCGAAAGAGAAACGGTGTCGGTGCGCTCCGTTGCACTTCGCGTACCTACAG
>JAGBKI010000048.1 GCA_017933995.1 Bacteroidaceae bacterium
ACATGGCCGCGCGCTACGGCACGCGCCTCCACATCGCCCACGTCAGCACCGCCGACGAGGCCGAACTGCTGCGCGGCGCCCCCGAGCACGTCACGGGCGAAACCTGCCCCACCTACCTGCTGTTCTGCGACGCCGACTATGCCCGCCTGGGTGCGCGCATCAAGTGCAACCCCGCCGTGAAAACCGCCGCCGACCGCGACGCCCTGCGCGCTGCCATCGGCGATGGCACGCTCTATTCCATCGCTACCGACCACGCGCCCCACCGCCTCCGTGAAAAGCGCGGCGGCGCGCTGCGGGCGGCCAGCGGTGTGCCGATGGTGCAGTTCTCACTGCCCGCTATGCTCGACCTCGTGGCCGAAGGCGTGCTCTCCGTCGAGCGGCTCGTTGAATTGATGTGCCACCACCCCGCCGCCCTTTTCGGCCTCAACGACCGTGGGCACGTGCGCCCCGGACTGGCCGCCGACCTTGTGCTCGTCGCCCCCCACGCCCCGTGGACGCTCACGCCCAACCGCATCCTCAGCCGCTGCAACTGGTCGCCCCTCGAAGGCCACACCTTCCGCAGCCGCGTGCTGCGCACCTGGGTGGGCGGCAGGTGCGTGTACGCCAATGAATTTTCCGCACGATGACCCTCGTCTACCGCCCCTCCGAACTTGCGGCCTACATCTCGTGGCCGTACTTCTTCCACGCCTGGCAGTTGCAGGCGCGCTTCGCCGCCGTGGCCTCCGTCCACGCTTGCACAGCATGCCGCGCCGCGTGGGTGGAAAGTTTCCCCGCTGCCGACCGCGACCAGGCGCGCGAGGCGTTGCGCCTCTTTGAGGACGCCGAGGCGTGCCTGCACGAACTGGAGCGCGAGGGCGGCGAGGTGCGCGCGCGCTTCCTCATCCTGCCCTGCCGCAGCGACGGCGACGACCTGCTGTTCGAGGACACCTGGCGCCTGCCCTGCCTGCGCCAGCAACGGGCCGACGCGGGAAAGCCCTCCCTCTGCCTTGCTGACTTCGTGCTGCCCCGTGGGCGCGAGGGCGGCGACGGGGTGAGCGACCGCGTGGGCCTCTTCGCCACCTGCGTGGAGCGCGCTATGGAACGCGAAGAAAGCGGCGACCCCTACCGCACAATGCTGCGCCAAACCGTCTGCGACCGCCTGGCCGAGGCCGCCGCCGAGCGGATGCACGAGGAGGTGCGCAAACGCCACTGGGGCTACGCGCCCGATGAGGCACTGACCCAGGAGGAACTCCACCGCGAGGCGTTCCAAGGCATCCGCCCCGCCGTGGGCTACCCCTGCCTGCCCGACCAGCGCGCCATCTTCCCCATTGCCCGCCGCCTCGGTTTCGACGAACTGGGCATCGCGCTCACCGAGAGCGGTGCGATGCTGCCCCACGCCGCCACCTGCGGCCTGATGCTCGCCCATCCCGCCGCCCGTTATTTCGCCGTCGGCGAGGTAAGCCCCGACCAGCGCGCCGACTACGAGCGACGGATGCGCGATGCGCTGGCTCAAGATTTTTAGATATTTCCCCTGCCCCACTATGCTTCTCCGCGTCTCCCTCTCATTCATCCTGCTCGCCATCGTACCTGCGCTGGCCATATATGCCTGCCTGCCGCGCTGGCGCAGGTGGTGGATGCTGGCGCCCAATCTGTTGTTGCTCGTCGGCACCGTGTTCCTCTTTGCTGCGGCAGGGTTCATCAGCCTGGAGCCGACGGTTTGGCGCACGAGGCTGCTCACCACCGTGCTGTGCGTGGCCATGCCGCAATGTGTGGCCGCCCTGTTTATGCTCTTCGGGTTATTGTTCCGGCGGGCGAATCCCAGCGTGCGCCGATTCTTTAACGGCGTGGGCATTGCGGGCGCGGCGACGGTATTCTTCACGCTGGTCTACGGCATTACTACAGGAAGCGAACGTTTTGTGCGCAAGGAATACCTCGTGGCCGACGAGCGAATCCCGGCGGCGTTCGACGGCTACCGAATCGCCGTGGTGAGCGACCTTCATGTGGGCACGCACACCGCCGACACCGCTGCCGTAGGGCGGATGGTGGACTTCGTGAATGCCACCAGGGCCGACCTTGTGTGCTTCGTGGGCGACGCGGTGAACTTCAGCGACCGCGAACTCGACGAATTCATGCCCCAACTTTCGCGCCTCTGCGCACCCGACGGCGTGGTCAGCGTGATGGGCAACCACGACTACTTGCTCTATTACGCTTGGCCCGATTCCGCCTGTCAGGCTGCCCACATCGCCCGATTGCAACAGGCGGAGCACACGTTGGGCTGGCAGTTGCTACTCAACAAGCACACCGTCGTTCGGCGCGGAGCGGACAGCCTCGTCATTGCAGGTGTCGAAAACGACAGTAAGCGCGCAGACCTGCCGCGTCTGGCCGATTTGTCTCGAGCGCTACAAGGCGTGAACGGCACACCCTACACCGTGCTGCTCACCCACGACCCCACGCACTGGCGACGCGGCGTGGTGGGACAAATGGACATCCCCCTTACCTTCTCTGGCCACACGCACGGTATGCAGTTCTCTCTCTTCGGCTGGTCGCCCGCCGCGCTGGTCTACGACGAATGGGGCGGACGCTACACCGCCGGGCGACAGACACTCATCGTCACCACGGGCCTCGGCTCAAGCCTTGTGCCCTTCCGCCTCGGCGCGTGGCCCGAAGTGGCTGTATGCACCCTGCGCCACGTGGACAGGTAGGCGCACGGGGGCAAAGCGTAAAGAACAAAGCAATCGGCGCAGACCACCTATCAGTGGCTGCGCCGATTGCTCGTGATTTGTAGACGTTCTTACCGCTCGCCCACGATGCGCTTGATGTCGCTGAGTTTGTTGAGGGCTTCGAGCGGCGTGAGGTTGTTCACGTCGAGGCCGAGCAGTTCGTCGCGTATCTGCTCCAGCACGGGGTCGTCGAGTTTGAAGAAGTTGAGTTGCGTGGCCGTCTCGCCCTCGCTGCGTATGGCCTCGGGCTTGACTTCGCCTGCCGCCCGCGAGGCGCGCTCCAGGTCGGCGAGCACCTGCTCGGCGCGGCGCACGATGGCGGGCGGCATACCGGCCAGGCGCGCCACGTGGATGCCGAAACTGTGTTCCGAGCCGCCGCGTGCCAGACGGCGCAGGAAGATAACCTGGCCGTCGACCTCGCGCACGCTGACGTTGTAGTTCTTGATGCGCTCGAAGCGGCTCTCCATCTCGTTGAGCTCGTGGTAGTGGG
Organism: Bacteroidaceae bacterium; assembly: GCA_017933995.1. Taxonomy (GTDB): domain Bacteria; phylum Bacteroidota; class Bacteroidia; order Bacteroidales; family Bacteroidaceae; genus Alloprevotella. The sequence continues at coordinate 3,190 of JAGBKI010000048.1, forward strand.
TGGCGAAGAGGGTGCGCGCGTGGGCGGAGGCGTTCTCGTGCAGGTATTCCACCACGGCCCAGGCTATGGATATGCCGTCGTAGGTGCTTGTGCCGCGTCCCAGTTCGTCGAAAAGCACGAGGGAGCGTTGCGTGAGGTTGTTCATGATGTTGGCGGCCTCGACCATCTCGTTCATAAAGGTGCTTTCGCCCATCGAGATGTTGTCGCTGGCGCCGACGCGGGTGAAGATTTTGTCGACGACGCCGATGCGCGCCGCAGCCGCCGGGACGTAGCTGCCTATTTGCGCCAGGAGGGTGATGAGGGCCGTCTGGCGCAGCAGGGCGCTCTTGCCCGACATGTTGGGACCCGTGACGACGACAATCTGCTGCCGCTCGGTGTCCAGTTCGATGTCGTTGGCCACATACTCCTCGCCAGGCGGCATCAGCGTCTCGATGACGGGGTGGCGCCCTTGCGCGATGTCAATCTCGGTGGTGTTGTCCACGACGGGACGTATGTAGCGGTGCGCCTTTGCCGTGGTAGCCAGCGAGAAGAGGCAGTCGAGCGTGCTCACCGCCTGCGCCGTCTGTTGTATCTGCGGGATGAACTTGATGGTGTACGCCAGCAGTTTGGCGAAGATATCGGCTTCGAGGGCCACAATCTTGTCCTCGGCGCCGAGTATTTTCTCCTCCAGTTCCTTGAGTTCCTCGGTGATGTACCGCTCGGCGCTGACCAGCGTCTGCTTGCGTATCCAGTTGGACGGCACGAGGTCGCGGTACGTGTTGCGCACTTCGAGGTAGTAGCCGAAGGTGGTGCTGTAGCCCACCTTGAGCGAGGCGATGCCGGTCTGCTTGCTCTCACGCTGCTCAATCTGCGCCAGCACGTCGCGCGAGGAGGTTGAGAGCAGGCGCAACTGGTCGAGTTCCTCGTTCACGCCCTGCCCGATGTAGCCCCCGGCGGTGGTTTTGGCGGGCGGGTCGGGGCGCAGGGTGCGCTTGAGGGTCTGCACCAGTTCGGGCAGCGGCGCGATGCGTTTGCCCAGCGCGCTGACGGCCTCCTCCTGCAATCCTGCCGCCACGTGGCCGATGCGCGCCGCACCCTCCAGGGCGTGGCGCAGTTGCTGCATCTCGCGCGGGTTGGCGCGGGCGGTGCTGACTTTCGAGACGAGGCGTTCCAGGTCGCCCACGCGCGGCAGGTCGAGTTCGCACACTTCGCGCAGGGCGGTGTGGCGGAAAAACTGCTCCACGCCGTCGTGGCGCGTGCGGATGGCCACCACGTCGCGCAGGGGGAACAACAGCCAGCGGCGCAGCATACGCCCGCCCATCGGCGTGATGGTCTGGTCGATGACGTCGAGCAGCGCCGTGCCGCCTGGCTGCATCGGCGTGACAAGTTCGAGGTTGCGCACGGTGAACGGGTCGATACGCACAAAGCGTTCCTCCTCGATGCGCTGGATGCGCGTGATGTGCTGCGTGGCCGTGTGCTGCGTCAGTTCGAGGTAGCACAGTATGGCACCGGCGGCCACGAGGCCCTCCTTGAGGTGGTCGACGCCGAAGCCGCGCAGGCTCTTCACCTTGAAAAGCGCGTGGAGGGAGTTTTCGGCGGTGGCGGCTGAAAACGTCCAGTCGTCGGTCTCGTAGGTGTAGTGGCCCGTACCGAAAAACTTCTCGAAGCGCGCCTTCATGCCCCGCACGACGAGGATTTCCTTGGGCGCGAAACTGTCGATGAGTTTTTTCACCGTGTCGGTGGCACCCTCGGTGACAAGGAACTCGCCCGTGGAGAGGTCGAGCAGCGACAGGCCGAGGCTTTGTGCGCCGAAGTGCACGGCGGCCAGGAAGTTGTTCTCCTTGTCGGCCAGCACGCCGGGTTGCATCGCCACGCCGGGCGTGACCAGTTCGGTGATGCCGCGCTTGACCAGCGTCTTGGTCAGTTTGGGGTCTTCCAACTGGTCGCAGATGGCCACGCGGTAGCCCGCGCGCACCAGGCGCGGCAGGTAGGTGTCGAGCGCGTGGAAGGGGAAGCCCGCCATCTCGATGGTGCCCATACCGCTCTTGCCGTTGTTGCGGCGTGTCAGCGTGATGCCCAGCACCTTGGCCGCCGTCACAGCGTCCTCGCCGTATGTCTCGTAAAAGTCGCCGCAACGGAACAGCAGCAGCGCGTCGGGATGTTTCGCCTTGAAGTCGAAGAACTGCTTCATCATCGGCGTCATCATTTCCTTGGCCATAAGTCTGTGGGAATCCTTTTTGGGAAAAACGAATATCGGAAGCCTTGCTCAGAAAAGTTGTGCTGGAAAAAACAAACGGCGTCCGGGGCTGAAATTGTTTCTCTGTGGGGCAACACAAACCCAAACAGGGCGCATGTGCCAACAGACGGGAAGCGTCTCATTCCATTGAACTGCAAAGGTACGACAAAATAGTGTAAATCATCATTTTTGTGCAAACGGCGATAAAGCCACGCCGCTCGCGCAGGCCTTATTTGGCTCGTTTTTATGGCAAAACGGACTTTATTTGTATTTTTGCCCGGGAAAGCCGCAGCCTTTTCGCCAAGACGCAGACACTCCGTATTATATATATAGGGCGGTCTGAATGTTACCCGTCCGCATTTCGCGCTTCCGCGTTTGGCAGAAAAAAGACTGGCAGGCCTTTCAAAAGATTTCCATCCCATTTAAGCAATAAGAGATGAAAGTCCACTTCACATCACTGGCTTCGACAAACGTTTGCAAGTATCTTGCAACATTTTTATTGTTGTTTACAGCCACACTCCTAAATGCCCAGCCCCAGCCCGGCGGCACCTACGCCATCGAGTGCTACCCCGGCGGGCGGTACGTCTCCACAGGCGGCAAGACTGCCAGCAACTCCACATTCACGCTCTCCGAATACGCCGAGGGCGACGCCACGCAGACGTGGGTGCTGCGCGCCCTCGACAGCGGTACGGCCATTATAAGCGCGGCCACAGGTATGGCCATTGACCTCGCGCCCACACAAAGTTATCCCGTGCAGTGGGCTGTATCACCGTCGGAGACCAACCAGCAGCTATTTTTCGCAGCCGTAGAGGGCGAGGAAGGGTGGTACCAGATTTACGGCACACCGCAGCGCTACAGCGGAGCGACCGTCTACCTCGCCGCCACCACGGGCGGCACACTGACGCGCACCACGTCGGCCACGGCCACTTCCACCTGGTTCCGCTTCCACCGTGTGGCCGACGCGAGGCCGCTGTTCTGGCAGGACGAGACGTTCTACGAGGAGAACCGCCTGCCCGGCCACGCCACCTACACGCCCTACGCCACCACCGACGCCCTCCATGCCGACGCCGCCCACTACGCCACGCCATGGGTCGAGCCGCTGAGTGCGCGCCGGCTGAGTCTGAACGGCGTGTGGCAGTTCCACTACACCGAGGACACGGGCGCCATGCCCGGCGAGGCCGATTTCTTCGGACGCGACGCCGACGTCAGCGTATGGGACACCATCAGCGTGCCCTCGTGCATCGAGATGAAAGGCTACGGGCGGCCCTACTACATGAACGTGAACTACGCCTTTGCCGACAACCCGCCCTATATCAACCTGAAGAGCGGTCTCACGAACGCCGTAGCCTCCTACCGCCGTGACTTCACCGTGCCGACCGAATGGGACGGCCTGCACACCATCCTCCACTTCGACGGCGCGTACAGTTGCGTGCAGGTGTGGGTCGACGGCCACTACGTCGGCTATTCGCAAGGCTCCAACGACGATGCCGAGTTCGACATCACGCCTTTCGTCACGCCGGGCCAGCCCGGCAGCGTCGCCGTGCGCGTGCTGCGATGGACGGACGGCTCGTACCTCGAAGGGCAGGACATGTGGCACATGACGGGCATCCACCGCGACGTCTACCTCTACGCCGTGCCGCCCACCCACATCCGCGACCACTACATCACCTCCACGCTCACCGCGCCTGGCTATACCAGTGGCCGGGTGGCCGTGGCCGTCACCCTGGCCAACACACCCGCCACCGCCTGCCAGCGCACCGTGCGCCTGACGCTCGTCGCCCCCGACGGCACGACGCTGCGCCGCGAGGACTTCCCCGTGAGCCTCGCCGACGGGCAGGCCGAGCGCACCGACACCTTCACCATCGACGGCCTCACCGGCCTGCTGCCCTGGACGGCCGAGACGCCCAGCCTCTACACCGTGGAGCTCGCCCTGCTCGACGGCGCAGCCGAGACCGAGGCCATGGCCACAAAGTTCGGTTTCCGCCACATCGCCATCGCGGGCGGGCAGGTGAAAATCAACGGCCAGCGCGTCTTCTTCAAGGGCGTGAACACGCAGGACACGCACCCCGTCCACGGGCGTGCCATCGACACCGCCACGATGCTCGCCGACATACGCCTCATGAAGCAGGCCAACGTGAACACCGTGCGCACCAGCCACTACCCGCGCCAGCCCAAGATGTACGCCATGTTCGACCACTTCGGCCTCTACGTCATGGACGAGGCCGACCTGGAGTGCCACAAGAGCTGGAGCGACCACACCAGCGACGGCCAGGGCATCGCCGACACGCCCTCGTGGGAGGGCCAGTTCACCGACCGCACGGCGCGTATGGTGCTGCGCGACCGCAACCACCCCAGCGTCGTCTTCTGGAGTCTGGGCAACGAGAGCGACAACGGCGTGAACCACCTCGCCGCCTACCGCACCGCCCGCGCCCTCGACGCACGTCCCATCCACTACGAGGGCGCCACGCGCGAGGACCACGGCACCGCCGACCACCCCACCGACCTCTGGTCAGTGATGTACCCCAGCGTCTCCAACGTGACGCGCTACGCTAACAGCAACTGGCGCGGGCAGCCCTACTTCATGTGCGAGTACGCCCACGCCATGGGCAACTCCGTGGGCAACTTGCAGGAGTACTGGACCGAGATGGAGAACTCCACTTACGGCGCAGGCGGCTGTATCTGGGACTGGGTAGACCAGAGCATCTTCGACGCCGCCGACATCAAGTCCGGCGCGCTCTACGCGAACGGCTTCCCCAAGTGGCGCACGGGCTACGACTACCCCGAGGCGCCCCACCAGGGCAACTTTGTCAACAACGGCATCATCAACGCCGACCGCACCTGGTCGCCCGAGCTCACCGAGGTGAAGCAAGTGTACCAGTACGTCAAACTCACGGGCTACTCCAAGACCACCAAGAACCTGCGCCTGCGCAACGATTACGCCTTCTTCGACCTCAGCGGCACCTACGGCACCTACAGCGTGCTGCGCGACGGCCACGAGGTGGAGAGCGGGCGCGTCGACACGCGCATCGTCAAGCCCGGCGCCACGTTCACGCTCAAAGTGCCTTTCACCACCACCCTCGAAAGCGGCGCGGAATACCTCCTCAACGTCGAACTGCGCCTCAGCGAGGCCACGCCGTGGTGCGACGCGGGCCATCCCGTGGCCGCATTCCAGCAGGTGTTGCAGGCGCGCCCCACCACGCTGCCCGCCGTCAGCCCAGCCGACGGCGACGCGCCCCTCACGCTCACCGAGAATGCCGACGGTTCGCGAACCATTGCGAACGACCGCCTCAGCATGACTTTCACCGCTGAGGGCGACCTCACCGGCTGGACCTACGACGGCGAGAGCCTCATCCTCTCCGCGCCCGAGTTCAACCACTACGCTTGGATTGAGAACTTCGACCACCTCGGCTCGCACAGCAACTACAGTGCTGCAAACGGCATCAGCGCGAAGTCCGCCACCTTCACCCCCGGCAGCGACGCCGCCACCGTCAGCGTCACCGCCACAGGCGACCGCGCCGACTGCGACCTCCTCTACACCGTCTACGCCACCGGCCAGACCGACCTCGCCATCACCTACCGCCCGCACGTCAGCGGCCTGCGCCGACTGGGCCTCAAATGGCGCGTGCCCGGTGCGCTGGAAAACGTCAGCTACTACGGGCGCGGCCCGTGGGAGAACTGGCCCGACCGCAAGACCGGCAGTTTCCTCGGACGCTACGCCACCACCGTCACCGACCTCTACGAACCCTACTTCCGCCCGCAGACCAGCGGCAACCGCGAGGACATACGCGAACTCGTGCTCAGCAACGCCGGCGGCACCGGCCTCAAGATGGAAACCGAGGGGCAGGTGGCCGTGCAGCTGCTCCACCGCGACGACGCCACGCTCTACGGCGCCACGTCCCACCAGTGGACGCTCGCGCCCGCCGCCGACACGTACATTTACCTCGACTATGTGATTAGCGGCCTCGGCAACGGCTCCTGCGGCAACGGCACTGGTACGCTCTCGCAATACCAAGTGCCCTCCAGCGGCGAACTGACCCACAAGGTGCGCTTCACGCCCCTCGCCGCCCCCGTGTCGTCGGTGGAAAACATCGCCACGGCCTCCCCCACCCTCCCCGCCGCCTGGTACGACCTCCAAGGCCGCCGCATCCCCGCCCCCACCTGCCCCGGCGTCTACATCCGCAATGGCCGCAAAGTCGCCGTGAAGTGAGCGGCGGTCATTGCGACGCTTAATATCCAAAGGACGGAAGCCACCCGCTTCCGCCCTTTTTTTGGCAGCCATCCTCCCGAAACGGCATCGGGCCGCACCGCTCTCCCCCGCAATTTGTACCCGTCGCCCTCAAAATCGCACGCAAAGCCCCGCAATTCGTGTCTGCGCCCACCAAAATCTGCAAATTAAGGCTTAGTTTGTACAAACTAAGGTTAAGTTTCGCCAAACTAAGGCTTAATTTGTAAAAACTTAGGCTTAATTTGCAGAATTAACCCACGACAGGAACGATTTAAGCCGCCGAGGGGGAGAATTACGCCGCTGGAAGCGAAAAAACGACCGCGCGCGGGAAACTTTTTCACCCGCGCCAAGGAAGTTTGGCGGATTATTCCGAAAGCACTAACTTTGCCACAAATTCGACAAGGAAAATAGGAAGGCGACTGCACCACCCTTTCCCGCAAAGGCAGTCGGTGCGCCGCAAAAACATCACACTGACATGGAAGAAACCCCGATGACCACAGAACACGCGGCTCCCCCCGCACCCCCTACCCGGAAGCGCAGCGCTTGGCGCACTTTATTCAAATGGCTGTTTATCCTCGTTGTGCTCGGTGCGCTGGGCGCAGGTGGCTGGTTCGGCTACGGCTACTACCAGAGCCACCAGCCCGCAGGCGATGCCCACTACATCGACTCGCTCACCCAGCGGGCCGAAGCGGGCAGCCTGAAAGCACAATGCGAACTGGCACGCGCCTATTTCAGCGGCATGCGCGCAGAACAAAACGACACGCTGGCCTTCCGTTGGGCCTCGGTGGCCGCCGAGCGCGGCAGCGGTCCGGCGCAGCACATCCTGGCCTGGCTCTATGACGCGGGCCGGGGCGTCAAGGCCGATGCCGCCAAAGCTTTCACGTGGTTTCACGAAGCCGCCCGGCGCGGCAACAGTGCGGCACAGCGCGAAACGGGTTTGCGCTATTTTGAAGGCAAGGGTGTGCCGCAGGATTTCACCCGCGCCACCCGTTGGCTGAAACACGCCGCCGTGCAAGGCGACACCCAGGCGCAACTTGCGCTGGCCCGTTGCTATCGCGAGGGAAAAGGCGTGGCGCGCAACGCTGCCGAAGCCGTGAAATGGTTGGAGCAAGCCTCGGAAACGGGTGTTGCCGCTGCGGCGCGCGAACTGGGACACCTGTACACCGACACCCTGTCGCGCGACTCGGCAAAAGCCATCTTCTGGTATCAGAAAGCCGCCCTGCAAGGCGACGCTTGGTCGCAGAACCATGTGGGCGACTGGCGCTACGAAAAGGGTGAGTACAAACAAGCCGCCGAAGCCTATTCAAAAGCCGCCGCACAGGGCAACAACGACGCGCAATACAGCCTGGCCTATCTCTACGAACACGGCGAAGGCGTGGCCAAAGAACTCACGACCGCCGTGGCATGGTACGAAAAAGCCGCAGCGGGCGGCAACATGAAAGCGCAGTTCAACCTGGGCTGCGTGCTCGACGAGTTGGGACAGCCCGAACAGGCTTTCGCAGCCTATAAAAAGGCTGCCGAAGCGGGCAACGTGGAAGCCGTCAACAACCTGGCCTATTGCTACATTTATGGAAGCGGTGTAACCGCCGACACCAACAAAGGCGTCGCGCTGCTGCGCAAAGCGGCTGGCGAGGGATACGCTTTGGCCTATCGCAACTTGGGCGACTGCTACTACAACGGCAAGGGCGTGGCGCTCGACTACGCGCAGGCCGCCATGTGGTACGCCCGCGCTGCCGAGGCTGGCGACAAGGATGCGATGGGCAAACTTGGTATTTGCTACGAAAACGGACAAGGCGTGCCCAAGGACGTGCAGGCGGCCAACCGCTGGTACGAAAAGGCCAACGAACCCTAAACCCCGTCCGCCCCAAACCCAGAGACGAAAAAACTGCAACCAACCAAGCACACTCCCATACCCACTATGCGCCTGTCTTTCAAGCCGGAACTGCGGGGGCGGGTTGCCCTGCCCGCGTCCAAAAGCATAACGAACCGCGTGCTGCTCATCCGCGCGCTGGGCAACCTCGTTTGCGCCATCGACAACGCGGCAGTCTGCGACGACACCGAGGCCATGGCCCGGGCCATCAACGCTACAGCCGCCGACACCGTGGTCGACATCGGGGCGGCAGGCACAGCCATGCGTTTCGCCACGGCACTGCTTGCCACGCGCGAGGGCGAGCGCCACACGCTCTGTGGCACGGAGCGGATGCACAGCCGCCCCATCGGCGTGTTGGTCGACGCGCTGCGCGCCCTCGGTGCCGACATCGCCTACGAAGGCCGCGAGGGATATCCCCCGCTCGCCATCGCGGGGTGCCGCCTCACGGGAAACACCGCCGAGTTGCCCGCCCACATCAGTTCGCAGTACATCTCGGCCCTGCTGATGCTCGGCCCGGTGATGCCCCTTGGCTTGCAGGTGAAACTCCACGGCGACATCGTTTCGCGTCCCTACATCGACCTCACGCTGGGACTGATGGAAGAGTTCGGCGCAAGCACCGCGTGGGTGGGCGACAGCGTCATCAACATCCGCCCAGGCGGCTACGCCCGCACCCGTCCCTTTACCGTGGAGAGCGACTGGAGCGCAGCCTCTTATTGGTACGAACTCGTGGCGCTTTCGCCCGATGAAAATGCCAGCGTCTCCCTCGCCGGACTCAGCCGCTACAGTATGCAGGGCGACAGTCGCGTGGCCGAGTTTTTCAATAACCTCGGCGTGCACACCGCCTACACTGACAGTGGCGTGCGGCTCACCAAACAACCCCTCCCCGCAGCACCATTCTTGCAATTAGACCTGAGCGAACAGCCCGACTTGGCACAAACGCTCGTCGTGACGTGCGCCATGCTCCGCGTGCCGTTCCACTTCACCGGCCTACAGTCGCTGCGCATCAAAGAGACCGACCGCATAGCCGCGCTGTCCACCGAGCTGGAAAAATTCGGTGTGTCGCTGCAAACGCGCAGCGGCGGCGAACTGCTTTGGGACGGCCACGCCGGCGAACCTTTCGTGTTCCTGCAAGTCGACACCTACGACGACCACCGCATGGCCATGGCCTTCGCGCCCTGCGCCCTGCGCTATCCGGGACTCACCATCAACAACCCCGAAGTGGTCAGCAAGTCCTACCCCCGTTTCTGGGACACGCTGCGCCCCTATCTGCGCAAATCCTAAAGCGAAACACCTATGTGGGTACTGCTGGCCATGCTTGTTGCGCTGGGCTTGTTCGCGGCTGCGGCAAACCTCATCGCCTCTTCCCGAAACAGCGGAACGGAGGAAGGAAACGCCCTGACTCCCGCGGCCCCACCTACAACGGACTCAGCCAGTCCAGCCTGCAACAACTGCGCTGCCGAAGGCACAGGGTGCTACGCCGAACGCATCTTGCGACACACGCAGAACCAAGCCGCGCAATATTTTGAGGACGAAGAACTCGATGCCTACAAAGGCCGCGCCGCCGATGCCTACAACGAGGCCGAGACCAGCGAATTTGCCGAGGTCTTGGACACACTGCGCCAAGAGGAAGTGGCCGACTGGCTCCACGCACTCACCGTGCGGGGCATCGAACTCCCCGTCGCGCTGCGCGACGAAGCCATCCTGCTTTTGGGATAGCCCAGCCCGCCACACAAAAAAAGCCAATCGGAAACGCCGTGTCCGGATTATTCAGTAACTTTGCGCCGCAAAGGTTTCGCCTTGTGGCGTCAAGCCCGAACAAGACAATCAGAAAATAAAAATACAACAGCAATGAAATTCATCATTTCCAGCACCGCTCTCTCCACGCGCCTGCAAGCCCTGGGGCGTGTGGTGAACAGCAAGAACAGCGTCTCCATCCTGGAGTGCTTCGTCTTCGACATCAGCGACATGAAGCTCACGCTCACCGCCAGCGACAACGAGAACACCCTGACCTCCGTGCTGCCCCTCGTGGAGCAGGAGGGCGACATCCGCTTCGCCGTGAACGCCAAGACCGTTCAGGACGCAATGAAGGAGATACCCGAACAGCCCCTCGAAATCTTCGTGAACGAGCAGACGCTCGAAGTGACCGTGGCCTACCAGAACGGCCAGTACCGTTTCATGGGCCAGAGCGCGGAGGAGTATCCCGTGCCGCCCGCGCTGGACGGAGAGGTGACGGAGTTCGGCATCAACACCGACCGCCTGCTGACGGGCGTGGGCCGCGAGCTCTTCGCCACCGCCGACGACACGCTGCGCCCCGTGATGAACGGCGTGTTCTTCGACGTGAAGACCGACGGCGTGACGTTCGTGGCCAGCGACGGCCACAAACTGGCCTGCTCCACCGTGAAGGACATCAAGGCTGACAAGGAGGGTTCGTTCATCCTGCCCAAGAAGCCCGCCACGCTACTCAAGAACCTCTTCGGTAAGGAGGAATACGAGGTGACGGTGCGCTTCAACCAGCGCAGTGCCGTGTTCTCCACGCCCGAGTCGACGCTGACCTGCCGCCTCATTGAGGGCCACTACCCCAACTACCGCAGCGTCATCCCCGCCAACAACCCCAACGTGGCCACGCTCAACCGCCAGGCGCTGCTCAGCGTGCTGCGCCGCGTGATGATTTTCTCGAACGTGAACAGCGCGCTCGTGAAACTCAACTTCGACATGGGCAAACTCAGCGTGTCGAGCCAGGACATCGACTTCGCTATGTCGGCTGACGAGAGCATGATTTGCGACTACGCCGGTATGCCCATGCGCATCGGCTTCAAGGGTCCGTTCCTCACCGAACTGCTGGGCAACCTGACCAGCGAGGAAGTGACGTTCCGCCTGGCCGACGCCACCCGCGCCGGAGTCATCATCCCCGCCGTGCAGCCCGAGGGCGAGGAAATCCTGATGATTCTGATGCCGATGATGCTTAACGACTAATTATAAGGTTTAAGAGGTTTAAGGGGTTTAAGAGGTTTAATCCATCCGGCTACGGTGCAGCCACGATGCACAGCCTTAAACCTCTTAAACTTCTTAAACCTCTTAAACTTTCCCTCCTTTCCTCTTAAACCTCTTCCATGCACATCGTCCTCGGCATAACCGGCAGCATCGCGGCCTATAAGGCGTGCGAACTCATACGCCTCTTCGTCAAGGCGGGGCACGAGGTGCAGACTGTCATCACGCCCGCCGGGCGCGAGTTCATCACCCCCGTCACACTCAGCGCGCTGACGCGCAAGCCCGTCATTACCGAGTTCTTCAGCAGCCGCGACGGCTCGTGGCACAGCCACGTGGACCTCGGCCTCTGGGCCGACGCGATGGTCGTGGCACCCGCCACAGCCTCGACGCTGGCCAAGATGGCCACGGGCGTGGCCGACAACATGCTGCTCACCACCTACCTGTCGATGAAGGCGCCCGTCTTCGTGGCGCCCGCCATGGACCTCGACATGTACGCCCACCCCGCCACGCAGGCCAACCTCGACACGCTGCGCGCGCGGGGCGTCACCGTGGTGGAACCCGCCAGCGGCGAACTGGCCAGCGGTCTGGTGGGCAAAGGACGGATGGAAGAGCCGCAGCGCATCTTCGAGACGGTGTGCGGCGCTAAATATAATAAGGAACGCGCGCGCGAACTTGCGGGCCGCCACGTCCTCATCACCGCCGGCCCCACCCACGAACGCATCGACCCGGTGCGTTTCCTGGGCAACCACTCGTCGGGCAAGATGGGGTTCGCACTGGCTGCCGCCTGCGCCCGTCGCGGGGCGCGCGTGACGCTGGTGGCCGGCCCTGTCGGCCTGCCCACGCCGCAGGGTGTGGAGCGCATCGACGTGGTGACGGCGGCGGATATGTACGACACCGTGACGACGGCATTCCCCACGTGCGACGCTGCCATACTCTGCGCCGCCGTGGCCGACTACACCGTGGCCGCGCCCGCCGCGCAGAAACTCAAGCGCACAGCCGACGACCTCACCCTGACGCTGCTCCCCACGCGCGACATCGCAGCGGCGGTGGGGCGGATGAAACGCGAGGGGCAGGTGCTGGTGGGCTTCGCCCTCGAAACCGACGACGGGCGGGAGAGCGCACGCGCCAAACTGGCGAAGAAGAACCTGGACTTTATCGTGCTCAACACGCTGGCCGACCCCGGCGCGGGCTTCGGCACCGACACCAACAAGGTGACGCTCATCGCCAACGGCGGCGAGCGCGCCCTGCCGCTCAAACCCAAGGCCGAGGTGGCCGACGACATCATCGACGAACTATGCGCACGCTTCGTTTGATACTCCTACTCCTCGCCTGCCTCGTGGGCGGCGCGGCGCAGGCGCAGGAACTCAACGCCCGCGTCAATGTGAACCACCAGAAGGTGCAGGGCACGGACGCCTCCGTCTTCGACAACCTGCAAGAGGCACTGACACGCTTCATCAACGAGCGGCAGTGGACGCAGTTGCAGTACGCCCGCAACGAGCGCATCAACTGTGCGTTCAACATCACGGTGAACAAGTACGACAGCGGCAACCAGACCTTCGAGTGCACACTGACCGTGCAAGCCACGCGCCCCGTCTACGGCTCCACCTACACCACCCCCATCTTCGCCACCACCGACGAGAGCTTCAACTTCCGCTACGTGGAGTTCGAGAACCTGGAGTTCCGTCCCGAGATGCTCGACAACGACCTGACGGCACTCGTGGCCTACTACTGCTACCTCATCATCGGCCTCGACCTTGACACGTTCGCGCCGATGGGCGGCACGGACGTGCTGGAGCAGGCGCGCAACATCACGCAAGGCAGCCAGAGCCTCGTGCTGTCAGCCAAGGGCTGGAAGGCGTTCGACGACATGAAGAACCGCTACGCCATCATCAACGACTACCTGGACAGCGGGCTTGAGTCGATGCGCCGCCTGATGTACACCTACCACCGCGAGGGCCTCGACGTGATGGCCGAGAACGCCGAGCGCGGACGCTCCGCCATCACCGACGCCATCGAACTGCTCGGCCAGGCGCACAGCGACAAACCGCTCAGCCTGCTGCCCCAACTGTTCACCGAGTTCAAGCGCGACGAAATAGTAGCCATCTATCAGGGCAAGGCCACGGCCAAAGAGAAGGACGACATCTACAACACCCTCTCGTCCATCAACGCCTCGATGAATGTGCAGTGGCGCAAGATACAGCAATAAGCGCATCACACTCCCCCACTCTACCCTCCCCTAAGAAACAAAATGCTCCGCAGCCTGCACATCGCCAACTACGTGCTCATCGAGCGGCTCGACCTGTCGCTCCCAGGCGGTTTCAGCGTCATCACCGGCGAGACGGGCGCGGGCAAGAGCATTCTGCTCGGCGCGCTGGGCCTGCTCACGGGCCGCCGCGCCGACGCCAAATCCATACGCAGCGGCGCGGCCAAGTGCGTCGTGGAGGCCGTGTTCGACGTCAGCGCACTTGGCCTCGGCGCGTTTTTCGCCGACAACGACATCGACTTCGACGGCACGGAGTGCATCGTGCGGCGCGAAGTGACGGCGGCGGGCAAGAGCCGTGCCTTCATCAACGACACGCCCGTGAGCCTCGCCGTGCTGCGGCGGCTCACCGACACGCTGGTGGACATCCATTCGCAACACCAGAACCTGCTGATGGGCGACGAGCGTTTCCTGCTCGACGTGCTCGACAGTTTCGGCAACGACGCCACGCTGCCCACCCGCTACCGCGAAGCGCACACCGCCTGGCACACCGCCGCCCGCGAACTGGCCGCACTGAAAGACGAAGCCGCACTCAGCGCGCGCGAGGCCGACTATATGCGCTTCCAACTCGCCCAACTCGACGAGGCCGCCCTGCGCGACGGCGAGCAGGAGGAACTGGAGGCCGAGCAAGAACAACTGGCGCACAGCGAGGAGATAAAGGACGCGCTCTACCGCGTGTCGGCCCACCTCACCGACGAGCAGGCCGACCTCATCGGTTCGCTGCGCGCCGACGCACACACCCTGGGCGGCGTGGCAGGCGTTTTCCCCGCCGCCGCAGCCCTGGAAGAGCGCATCGAGAGCGTGCGCATCGAGATTGAGGACATCGCCGCCGAGGCCGAGCAGGCATACGAGCGGCTGGACTTCGACCCCGCGCGCCTCGCCTTTGTGGAGGAGCGTCTCGCCACGCTCTACGACCTGCAAAAGAAGCACCGCGCCGACACCGTGGCCGACCTCATCGCGCTGGCCGACGACCTGCGCGCGAAACTGGGCCGCGTGGACAATGCCGACGAACTGATACAAGCCAAGGAGCAGGAGGTCGAGGCGGCGCGCGAGGCGATGCAACGCCTGGCTGACACTTTGACCACCGCGCGCCAGCAGGCCGCCGCGACGCTGACGGACACAATGCTCAAGACCGTGGCCGACCTCGGAATGCCCGGCGCACGCCTGCAAGTGACGTTCGACCGCCGACAGCCCGATGCCACAGGCCAAGACGAGGTGGTGTTGCGCTTCTCGGCCAACAAGAGCACCGCGCCGCAGGACGTGGCGCGCGTGGCCAGCGGCGGCGAGGTGGCGCGCCTGATGCTGGCGCTCAAAGCCGCCGTGGCCGCCCGCAAAGCCCTGCCTACCATCATCTTCGACGAGATTGACACGGGCGTCTCCGGGCGGATGGCCGACGCGATGGCCGGTGTGATGGCGCGTATGGCCGACAACTGCCAGGTGCTATGCATCACCCACCTGCCGCAAATCGCCGCCGTGGGTGCCGCCCACTACAAAGTATACAAGGAAGATACCGGCGACGCAACCGCCACCCACATCGCCCGCCTCGACGAGGCCGGACGCCTGCGCGAGGTGGCCACGATGCTCAGCGGTGCCGACGTCACCGACGCCGCCCTCGGCAACGCCCGCGAGTTGCTGGCGGGGGCGAGGAAGAAATAAACAAATATAGCCAAGACAATAAAAAACAAAATGAAACGTATACTTGTTTTCGCCCTTTCCGCACTCGCCGTCCTCGCCGCCCTGGCGCAGCCTAAGGACGCGTGGAAGGCCACGGCCACGCTCACGGCCTACGACGCGCAAGGCACGGCGGTCTACAGCGGGCCGACGTTCTTCGTCAGCGCGGACGGCACCATCGTCGCCCCCTACTCCGCATTCCAAAAGGCCGTGCGCGCCGAGGTGGCCGACGTGAAAGGCAAGCGCTACGCCGTGAGCCGCATCCTCGGTGCGAGCGAGAACTACGACATGGTGCGCGCCACGACCGAGGCACGCCCGTCCGACTTCCTCGCTCCCATCGCCGACAGCACGGCTGTGGCCACCGCTGGGACACACCTCTATGCCGTGGGCTACAGCCGCGTGAAAAAGGAAAAGCCCGTCGACGCCACCGTCACGAAGGCCACGCCCTACGACGGCGCGCGCTTCTACGAAATCTCCCTCGCCGACGCGAAGTTCGCAGGCTGTCCGCTGATTGACGCCGCCGGGCGCGTCGTGGCCATCGTGAGCCAGCACACGGGCGAGGCACTCGACATACGCTTCGCCACCGCCCTCGCCATCACGGCCAACAGCGCGTTCGACCGCGAACTGCGCAGTCTGCCAATGGCCAAGGCCATCCCCGCCGACAAGGACGAGGCACAGAAATATATCACCCTGCTCGACGCGCTCAGCCCCACCGATGCGCTGGTGGCGATGGACGACTTCGTGGCCGCCCACCCCGACAACCCCACGGGCTACACCACGCGCGCCGCCCGCCGCGCCGCGCAGCACGACTACCGTGGTGCCGCTGCTGACTATGAGGCCGCGCTGCGCCACGCCAACAACGAGACACCCGCCGATGCCGTGCACTACGCCTTCAGCCGCAGCCTCTACAACGCGGCGACCAACGACGCCGAGGCCGCTACGGCGGCAGGCTGGACCTACGAACGCGCCTTGCAGGAGGCCGACGCGGCACAGACTGCCAAGCCCGCGCCCGTCTACGTGATGCAGCAGGGTTCGTGCCTCTACGCCCTGGAACGCTACGGCGAGGCATACAACAAGTACACCGCCGTGAACCGCACCGAACTGGCCAGCGACGAGACATTCTTCACCGCCGCACTCGCCCTGGAACGCGCAGGGGGCGACAGCACACAGATACTGGCCCTGATGGACAGCGTCATCGCACGCCAGGAACGCCCCTACACGCAACGCGCGGCGGGCTACTTCCTGGAACGCGCCGGACGCCTGGTGCGCTACGGCCAGCACCGACGCGCCGTGCAGGACTACAACGAGGTGGAACACATCATCGGCCCGCGCAACCTGACCGACACGTTCTACTACCTGCGCGAGCAGAGCGAATTGCAGGCGCACATGTACCAGCAGGCGCTTGACGACATACAGTCCGCCACGCTCTCCGCCCCCGCCGAACGCAAGCCCTACTACCAGACGGAGGAGGCGTTCATCTATCTGACCTGCGGCGAGTACGAGAGTGCGAAAGCCCCTGCCGAGGCTGCGCTGGCCGCCCTGCCCGACAACGTCGACGCCCTGCGTGTGCTGGGTGTGGCCTGCGGCGAGACGGGCGACAAAGTCCGCGCCCTGGAGTGCCTAAAAAAGGCTAAGGCACTGGGCGACATCAATGTAGACACGCTGATTGCGAAATACCAATAGCCTCCCTTCATCAAACAAACGGCGGAAAAGTAGGGCATATGCAACCCGAACTTTCCGCCGTTTTTTTATATACGTATTTATATATGTCTACAGTCCGCCCATAGCACGCCCAAAGTCTTGTAGGATGAGGGCGCGCTGCGTGTCGTCGAGAGGGGCGCGCTGAAGGAGCGCGCGCAAGGTTTCGAGGGCGCGCGTCAAGGTCTGGGCGCGCCCTGCGCGGAAGCCGCTTTGGTAGTCGCGGTACGGGAGGAGGTTGCGGTTGTAGTTGCCGTCGGACATTGGAAGAAAGTTCTTAGTGTTGTAGGATTGGGCGGGAGGCTCGGATTAGTCTGAGCACTCCGAGTATTCAGAGAACTCCGAAATCATCTGAGCGCGCGGCTTCACACCCTCGTGACGCTCTTCACGCCTTTCACCGTGCCGAGTTTCTTGACGAGGGCGCCGAGTTCGTCGGTGTTTTCGACGAGGATGGTGAGGATGCCGGAGAAGAGGCCGTCGTGACTGTCAAGGCGTATGCTGCGCAGCATCACGCGGGCCTCGCGCGAGATGATGCTCGTGAGGTTGTTGACGATGCCGATGTCGTCCTTGCCGACTACGCGCAGGGTGATGGGGTATGTGCCGCCGCCTTTGCCGGCCCAGCGGGCGCGGACGACGCGGTAGCCGTAGCGCTCGCGCATGGACGGGGCGTTGGGGCAGCCGGTGCGGTGGATAGTGATGCCGCCGCTGACGGTGACAAAGCCGAACACGTCGTCGCCGTAGACGGGGTTGCAGCACTTGGCCATGCGGAACTCCACGCCTTTCAGGTTGCGGTCGATGACTAACACGTCGTCGCTGCCCTTGTGCGCCGCGCCGGCCTGTTGCTGCTGGTCGAGGCTGTATTCCTCGGCACTGGTGCGGCGGACGGGCTGGGCGGCGGTGTCGGCCTGCAGCAGGTTGGAGTAGGCATCGATGATGGCGTTCACGTCGAGACGGCCGTTAGCGATGTCGCTGAAAAACTCGTTGGCCTCCTTGTATCCCTGCTTGCGCACGAGGCGGTTCCACGCCGTCTCCTCCCAGGCCAGTTTGCGGTTCTTCAGACGACGCTCAAGTTGCTCGCGCGCTAACACGGCCTGTCGCGCACCAAGTTCCTTGACGGCTGCGCGTATCTTGCTGCGGGCGTGGCTGCTGACGGCTATCTGCTCCCACTCGGCCTTGGGCTCCTGGCGGCTGCTGGTGATGACCTCTACGCGCTCGCCGCTCTTGAGTTCGCGGCGCAGGGAGACGTTGCGCCCGTCGATTTTGGCGCCCGTGCAGTGGTTGCCCACGGCGCTGTGGATGTGGTAGGCGAAGTCGAGCACGGTGGCGTGGGCGGGCAGGCTGTAGAGGTCGCCCTTGGGCGTGAAGACGTAGGTGCGGTCTTCCTGCAACTTCTCGGCCAAGCTGTCGGCCAGGCGGCTGTCGTCGCCCTGCTCCAACGCGCCGCGTATGTCGGCCAGCCAGTGCTCGATGTTGGCGCCGCTGCTCTTCACGCCCTTGTAGCGCCAGTGGGCGGCGAGGCCGTGCTCGGCAATCTCGTCCATGCGCTCGGAGCGTATCTGCACCTCCACCCATTTGTCCTCGGGGCCGCGCACGGTGATGTGCAGGCTCTCGTAGCCGTTGCTTTTGGGCACGGTGAGCCAGTCGCGAAGGCGTTTGAGGTTGCTCTCGTGGTCGTTAGTGATGATGCTGAACACCTTCCAGCACTGCGCTTTCTCCTGCTTCTGCGGCGCGTCGAGGATGATGCGTATGGCGAAGAGGTCGTAGACGCCCTCGAACTCGCACCGCTGCTTCTTCATCTTCTGCCAGATGGAGTGTATGCTCTTGGTGCGCGCCTTCATGTGGTAGCGCAGTCCCTCGGCGTCAAGCTGCGCCTTGATGGGGGCGGTGAAGCATTCGATGTAGGCGTCGCGCGCCTGCTTCGTGGCGTTGAGCTTCTCCTTGATGTGGTAGTAGGCGTCGTGCTCCAGGTATTTCAGCGAGAGGTCTTCGAGTTCGCTCTTGAGGCGGTAGAGACCTAATTTGTGGGCTAACGGGGCGTAGACGTGGGCGGCTTCGAGCGAGAAGCGGCACACGGCCTCGGCCTGCGGGTTGTCCTTGATCTGCCGCATCACGTAGACGTGGTGGGCAACGAGCAGCAGCACGACGCGCACGTCGCCCGCCTGCGAGACGAGCAGGTTGCGGAAGTTGTCGGTCTGCAGCGCCTGCGTACTGGTGTCGAGGGCGGCCACGCGGCGGAAGCCCGCTAAGAAGTCGGCCACGGAGCGTCCGAAGCGGCGCGCCACGACGGTCTCTATCTCGTCGGTGGGAGCCACGGTGTTGAGTACGAAAGCCGTGGCTACGTCGCCCGTCACGCCGATTTCGGCGCGCGCCAGGCGTATGCTCTCCAAGGCCGTGAGCAGTTTGTCGAGGCCGAATACGTCGGCGGTCGCCGCGCCTTTGTCAATACACTGGTCAACATAGCGCACGACTTCGCGCGCCGCCTTGCGCTGCTGGGCGAATGCAGGGTCGCGAACGAGGGAGAGGAGGGGGAGAATGGTGCGGGGCATATATAATATGGTGTGTGGGCAGGAGCGCAAATCTATTTTTCCTTGTCTTCGTTGTCCTCTGTTGTATTAGAAACTTGCAGTAAATAGTCGTTGGCACGGTTGGAAGAAATAACGCTATGTCCGAGTTCGCGTTCCAGTTCAAGACGGGCAGTCTTTGCCACATGGCCGCCCTTGCGGGCAACCTCGCCGCTCTCACGCATTCCTTTCGGGCTGTGTTCGCGGGATAGATCGGTAGTGGCGGCTTCAGCCAGCGTATTGAGTGCCAGTTCGGTGAGCGTCATATTGTCGCGCAAACTTTCTTTCTTCAAGCCTTTGTGTTGTTTGTACTGCTTTACGGTTTTGCCGCTCCACTCCCGCGTGATAATGTTTGTCAATATGGCAAAGTCACGACCCTCTTGTACGCTGCTGCGCTTCCACTCGTCTGTAAGGTATTTGCGCACCTCTATACTTTTGAGCCGCTGGTTTATCCAGTTGTCGGAATAGCCCAGCCGCTTGTAGTCGGCCATTGCTTGCTCTATGGAAAGTTCCGGGTCTTGCAACTGGTCGATGCGCGTCTGGGCCACTTCTGCCATCCACACTTTGAACGGCTCTGCCTTGGGTGAGGGGATGGACTGGATGAGACGGAACATCTGGCTCATCGTCGCCACGTCCGTCAGTCGCATCTTGCCGTCGGCAGCACGAAGTTTCAACTGGTGACAATTTGTCACCGTTTCATTTCCTTCTTCTCTGAGGCGTTGTTTGAGCTTATTCCAATACTTGCGGGCTGTCAACGGGTCTTTGCTGTCCGTAAGTGCTTCAACCACGTCTACGACAGAAAAGTACCACTCCTCCTGTTCCGCGTCCCAAGCGGTGCGGATTTTCCTGTCTTCGTAGAGTTGCAGGGCTTGTTTGGTATCCATTGTTTTCTTTGTTATTTATCGTTTCAAGAAGCCGTATTGGTAGACTTTGGGGGGGGTAACAGTACGCCTTGCGCTGCGAGGCGAATGCGGGGGCGCGAACGAGGGAAAGGAGGGGGAGAATGGTGCGGGGCATATATATAATATGGTGTGTAGGTTTTTGGGTTCTTTTACGAGGAGTTGTCAAAGATTATTTGACAACTGGCCTTGCGGCTAAACCTTTTGCTTTGAGGTAGTTAGACGTAGTGAATGGGCGCGGTGCGTGAAGGTGGCAAGTTTTTCTTTTAGTTTGTTAGCGTGTTTTGGGCGTGACAGACGCTGGAAGCGTCTCCCTTTCTGTAACCGTTTGGGATAGTTAACGTTTTTGCTTGATTTCCTTTTCAAGGTTCTCCAACAGGCGGAGGTCTTCGCGGTCGGCTTCGGCGGCTTCGTATCGGCGGCGGCGCGCGTCAAATTCGCGGTAGATGCGCTTGGCCTGCTGCTCCATCTCTTGGTTCGTCACACAGCCGCGTCCTTGCAGCACGTCGCGCCCGTTGAACGCGAGCAGGCTGTCCACGTTCTGCCGCCAGTAGTCGAGCGTGAGGTCGCGGCGGTCGCGCACGCGCAACTCGGCGGTTTCAAGGAAAATGGTCACGAGGCGGTTCAGCGTGTCTATCTCTTCGGCGTGCAGGTAGTTCTTGGCTATCACCACGTCGCCCGTGCGCACGATGCTGCCTTTCCACGTCGTCAGCCCCATATTGGGCTTCGTGGCGTCGGCGCGTGCGCATACCAGTTCGGCAGCGGTCTGGTGCGTAACGGCGTAGAGCAGTTTGTTCTGTGTCTCGGCAAAGAACATCTGCGTGGCTTTGTCGTCGGGCTGGTAGTCGGAACTGAGTGCAAAGAGGTCGCGCAGTTTCTGATAGAAACGCTTTTCCGAGGCACGGATATCGCGGATGCGCGCCAGCATCTCGTCGAAGTAGTCGGGGCGGCCGTCGGGGTTCTTCAGTCGCTCGTCGTCCATCGTGAAGCCTTTTACGAGGTACTCGGAGAGGTGGCGCGTGGCCCACTGCCGGAACTGCGTGCCGCGCAGACCACGCACACGATAGCCCACGGCGATAATCATCTCCAAGGCATAGAACGTGACGTTGTATTGCTTGCCGTCGGCGGCAGTTGTCAAATAATCTTTGACAACTGACTCAAAGGATAACTCTTTCTCTTTGAGGATGTTAAGGATGTGATAGCTCACGCTTTGCTTGGAGGTGGCAAAAAGTTCGGCAAGTTGTTGTTGGTTGAGCCACACTTTGCCGTCGCGTGCCATAAGGGCGACGCTCGCTTTGCCGTCGGGCGAGCGGTAAATGATGAGGTTTTGTCCGGTGGTATTCATCGTGGGACAGTCTGATTGTTGTTTATATTAGCATTGGGGAGTGATAGAACCTACCTTTACTCAAAGCAAAGTCGTGCGGCGATAATTGTATGAATGCCAATAGTTTCGTTTTAGTGAATCGGACAAGAAGGAGCGTTCTGTCAGTTCCTTTGCCAGCGGGTGTTCTGCGGAAAAGAAATCCAATTCTCGCTTCACCAATCTTGCGGACAGACCTATTCTTCTTCCAAACTCCTCAAAGTCCTCTCTGCAAACGGCTCGGGTGTCGGAGAGTTTCATACCTTCCCGAAACAATCCTTTGTCAAGGGCGAAGATGCGTGGCACGCTCAAGTGCAGACTGGTATTGATGAGGTCGTAGGCAGGTGCGAGGTGGTATTCCCCATCGCCACGGTTGATGAGCGAGAAGTTCTTCAGGTGGGCATCGTCGTTGAGCGTGAGATAATTGAAAACAATCATTCGGAAGAACTTCAGGATTTCAACGGGGGCTGCCGTTGCATATTTGCGGATGATGCCTGCACATTCCTCGTAGCTGAGATTGCTATATTTGTAGTCGCTGCCCCCATCGGCATTGGTCAAACCAGCAAGTGAGGCAAAATCCTCCTGGCTATATTTCTGTCCGCCTGGCCCGACATCGAAGCGTCGGCACAGGTAGGCCGCTTCACCGTCACGGAAGAAACACAGTGCGTTGGCTGCCGTTTCTATGCGGTAGACCTGTGAGGCCAACTGCATGGTCAAATGCTCATTGGCGGGACAGTACTTGCGGTCGAACAAAGCGTATGAAGTCGGTGCCGGTTTCAGAATGTGCGTTCCACGTTCCCCCTCTTCGGGTTTTACCAACTTCCCCGCTTCACCCACAACCATACTCGCCTTTGGTTGCACGCCGGATAAGGAGATACGACCTATGTTCTTCAAATAAGTGCCATTGTCGCTCCTTTCGTTATTCGGGCTGTCAAAGACGAGAATATGCGAAACCTCCTTTCCGTCGAACAGTTGCTTTCGGGCTGCTGGCGAATAAGTATCAAAACCTTCCTGCAAGGTGCAGGGACACACATGGAGTTCTATCATACTTACACGGGTTTTATGGTAACGGCTCCGATAGTATCGTGTTGTGCGGTGGCCAGCATAATGCCGAAATCGTCGTTTTCGTCAATGTGGTGCAACATAGATTGCACCTGCCGGTTTGCTCCTTCAGACAGCATATTGAAGAAATAGGGAAAGAGATGGTTGGAGCGATAGACGCTCTTCGTTACAGGCATCGCCAGGCAGACGGGGGCTCCCCTGTAGCCGTCACGATAGGTAAAAACATATTCTCGTGCATCCGTCTCTGTCAGGAGGCCTGCTTCCACATCGTGGACATACACTTTACACTTTCTCATACTCCAGCTGCTTGAGGTTGATGTCTATCTGTAGTCCTAACGTGTCAATAATCGTCAGCAGCGTGGAGAGCTGTGGATTCCCCTCTCCTCGTTCAATGGCAACGATGGTGTTTACGGCCACGCTCGCCAAATCAGCTAACGTCTGTTGGTTGATGCCGAGTTTTTTCCGTCTTTCCCTGACTGTCCGTCCTATTTCTTGCTGCGTCATAATCTCAATGTGTTGCGATTTCTGCGGCAAAAATAAACATCTCCCTTCAAAAAGAGGCTGAATTTCGCAATAAAATGCGATTTCGGTTCTGTCCTTCGCTATTATCTCGCTTCAACTGCCGAATCGTTGCCTTGAGGTCTTCCAGCTGGCGGAGGTCTTCGCGGTCAGTATCCATAGTGTATGTCAACCCGTTGGCGGAATTACCAGAATTTGTTCAATTTTGATATAAATTTTGATGAATTTCTTCGACGAGCGAAGCGAGTAGAACTCGGTTACTGCGCGAAGCGCATAAAGAGTAGTCGCCAACGGCGAGTTATCGAGTTCAACTCGCTTCGCTCGTCGAAGAAATTTTTCAAAATTAAATTCAAAATTATTCAAAATCCGCACTATTGGTCTAATTCCGCCAACGCGTTATGTCATTCTTTCAGGAAGCCGTATTGGTAGACTTTGGGGGCGAGGCGGGTTTGGGCGAGTTCCTTCAGGGCGGCGCGGAGGGTGCGGATGAGGGCGGTGTAGCAGGCGTCGGGGCTGTCGGGGTTCATCTGCTGCTTGCCGCTCTTGGTGGTCTTGGTGCCTTGGAAGTGGAGGCGGATGTCGTAGAAGGAGGCGTCGGGGTGCTGGCGCGCGGCGGGCTGGGCGTGGTAGTAGCGCCACAGGGCGAGGCCGGCGGCGTAGACGGCGCGGGCTTCTTCGCTCATGCAGTCCAACAACGAAAGCCGAGGTACGTCGGGTTTGTCCGTCGCCCCTTCGGGGCTTGCTTCAGTGCTTGCGTTTACAGGGGTTCCATTCGCTTCGCTCATTCCACCCCTGCCTGTGGTCTGTCGTGCTTTCAGCACTTCGTCTTCGGCGGACGCAGAAGAGAAGAGGTCGGGCGAAGCGGTGCTGGCACTCTGTACGTCACGCAGGGGCTGGCGGAGGAAGTCGCTCATAAAGTGGCTTTGGAACACTTCCTGCGCGCCCACTTCCTCTTCGGTGAAGGGGAGCCAGTGGTTCTCGCCGCTTTCCGCGCTGATGCGGTTCTGGCCGTGGAAGAGGGTGTAGACAAGGCAGTCGGCCTGGAAACCGTAGTCCGTCTGCCAACCGTCGCTCGGATAAAGGAACTGGTCGCGGTCGTTGAGCCAGGTGGCGGGGTTGCACAAGCGCGCGGAGAAGTAGACCGCCATGGGGATGAGGTTCTCAGGCGTGATGGCGTACTTGCAGGCGTTCTTGGGATTGCCGCTCTTGAGGAGGCTCTGCTCGCTTTGTATGCAGAGGTATTGGTTATTCTGAAAGTCGGGGCCGTTGTTGCCCGTATAGCCGATAACGTTCTTGGGCGTGCGGCTGACGTAGCGCGTAATCCACTTGGTGATGGCTGCGTCTGGAGTCGTGCTGCTGATGGTTTTGTTGCCAAGGAACGTGCCGTCGGCGTCGTAAACATCGGCGGTTATGCTTTGGAACACCTCCTGCTGGTCGGTGCGCCAGATGAAGAAGCCGATGGGGAACTGCCCCTTCACGTTGTCGAAAGTGGCTGCCGGGACGACGAACATCCGACAAAGCTTCGCTTTGAACCAATTTCGGAAATACGCGAAGGCGCTGCCTTGCAGAATTTTCAAAGTTGAAAATTCTGCAAGGCAGCACGATGGTATTTCGCTGTAAATGCGGGCGAAGAACTGGACGTAGAGTTCGCGTATGCCAAGTCCGAAGTCTTTGCGGTAGGTCTCCCAAACGGAAGAGGTGTTGCTTACGCCCGTCTTGTTTTCGCCGCCGCCTGTCACTTGCGTGGCCGTGCCCGCCTCCGCATACGGCGGGTTAATATATATAATAAGGTGTCGGCGGCGTTCGGGGTCGTTGATGATGTCTTGCAGCGACTGGGGCAGGCGGGTGAAGGGGTCGTTGAGGAAGTCGAACTGGAAGACGTGGCTCTCCAACAGGTTGGCGCCGCCGCTGCCGGGGGTGCGCGCGGCGGCGTTCATGGCGGCGATGCGCTGGTGGATGGCCTGCACGTCGGCCTTGTCGAGCGTGGAGGCGTAGACGTGGTATTTGTTGGTGAGGCCGGCCAGCAGGTTGCCCGTGCCGGCGCAGCAGTCCCAAATGTAGTATTCGTCCTGCCAGTTTTCGCCGAGTTCGGCGGCGATGTACTGCTGCGAGAGTTCCACCCAGCGGGCGGGGGTGAAGAAGGAGCCTTTGCGCTCGCGCACGTCCTGCGGCACGAGGAGGTCGCGGCGGTTCACGATGTCGTCCCAGTATTCGCGGCGCGGGGGGCGGGCGTAGCGGTTCCAGAAGAGGCGGTGGGCCTGCTGGCGGTCGTTGAAGCGCACGCGGGTGAGTTCTTCGAGGCCCAGGTCGTTGACGCGGCGGTCGAGCAGGTAGTGGTCGTCCTGGAGGAGCACGAAGAGTTTCTCGCCGAGCGTCTGGTTGTCCTTGGCGAGGATGTCGGCGAGGTAGAAGTCGGCGTCGATGATGCCTGCCTGCTTGGCGAGGTCCCAGTCGATGTTGATGGTGGGCTTGACGGCCTGCAGCCACTTGAGGTAGATGTGGGTGAAGTTGTTGCGGTTGATGCGTATGTGGCTGCCGGCCTTGCTGCGCGTGGCGAAGTTGCGGCGGATGAAGTGGAAGAGTTCGGGGGCGTCGGTGTCGTAGCGGTAGATTTCGAGGCCGCTGTGGAGGCTGTCGTGCAGCAGGCCGAGGAGCTGGCGGAACTCCTTGGTGTGGTGGTCGCTGGGGGGCACGTTCCAGTTGAAGTCGTTCTGCCGCAGTACGGGGAGCACGGTGCTGTAGGGCAGGAAGGCTATCTTCTCGGCGTCGAAGGCGCCGAGGTAGGCGGGGGGCAGGTGGCGGTCCTGCGGGCGTTCCTTGCCGAGGGTGAGGATGAGCTGTATGACGGACTCGAAGATGTCGTGGCTTGTGCCGCGCTTGGCTTCGGCCCAGAGGAGGGGTTCGGGCTCGTTGAGGCCGAGGGGGTCGGCGGGCAGGCAGACGCAGAAGTCCACGCGGCCCACTATCTGCGTGGTGTCGAAGCGCGGGAACAGGTCGCGCGCCACCTCGTTCTTCAGTTGCTCTTCAAGGATGGTGGTGGGGTACATGTTGGGGGGGGATTATATGTTATCGTACTGTGAATGACGTTGGAGCCGTGTCCTATGACGAGAGGAAATGACTTTTCTGCATTAGTGGGGCACGCTTTCTTGCAGTGGCAAGCGCTTCGCGATTACAGCGTCATAGCGTCGGTTCATTGTCTCATTTATCCCAAATCTGTCATTAAAATTTATTTATGAAAATTCTTGCCTTGCAAGCGCTTCGCGATTACATGGGCATTAATGGTCATTCGTGTTAAAAAAAGCCCTACAGTTGTTTTATTTCTTAACATAAATGTTCACGAATGTCCACGAATTTATCATTAATAATAAGTTCAGTCCTCTAATGACCGATTTGGGTTTATTTAGTAAACACAAGTAATTTTTTTCAAAAGTGGGACAAAGTGCGTCCCGAATTGCCCAAGGACGGTTTGAAGGTTTCTCTATTTGTGACACAGTGCGTCACATTTCCGCCTCACAGCGCTCTTGCAGCCACATGTCAATCAGTTTGCGGGCGAGGCTGGGGGGTGAGGGGAGCGTGGGGAGGGTGGCGGGTGTGAACCAGCCGCCTTTGCGGAGCTCTTCGTCTTGGAGGCGGAGGGTGCCGGCGGCGTAGCGGGCGCGGAAGCCCACCATCAGTTGGATGGGGAAGGGCCAGGGTTGGGAGGCGACGTAGCGCGGCGGGGAGATTTCGAGGCCGGTCTCCTCGCGCACCTCGCGGCGCACGCAGTCCTCCAAACTCTCGCCCGTCTCGACGAACCCGGCCACGAGGCCGTAGAAGTCGTGGCGGAACGAGCGGCTCTGCACCAACAGCACCTCGTCGCCGCGCTCCACAAGCACCAGTACGGCGGTCTGCAACTGCGGCCACTGCTCTTCGCCACAGGCGGGGCAGCGCTTGGAGATGTCGGTCTGCCGCACGAGGCGCGTGCCGCAGACGGGGCAGTGGCGGGTGTGGGCGTCCCAGTGGAGGAGTTCGGCGGCTTTCGTGGCAAGCGCGTAAAGGGCGGGCGGCAGGACGGCGTGGGCGGTGCGCAAGTCCCACAACTGCGCGCCGGGCAGCGCGGCATCCACCACGCGGGCGGCGCGACACGGTGTGCCGTCGGGGGCGGGGAGGTCAAACGCGAGGCCGTCCGCCACGGGCGTGAAAGAAGCCGCCGCCAATGGCAGCCACGTGCCATCGGCGGCGGGAGTGAGAAATAGCTGTGTGTCGTGAAAGAGGAACAGCATAGGCTTTTTAGATTCCCAGCGACGCCTTGACGGCCTCGACCTTCTGCTGGGCCTGGGCGCGGGCGGCATCGTAGTCGGCGGCGGTGGGCATGGGAGCCTTGACCTCGATGTAGAACTTGATCTTCGGCTCGGTGCCGCTGGGGCGCACGCTGACCTTGGTGCCGTCGGCGGTGTACCACTGCAACACGTTGCTCGTGGCGGGCATGTCAAGGGGCTGCACGTTGCCCTCGCCGTCGGTGGCGGTGAGCGCCTCGTAGTCCTTGGCGCAAACCACCTTGGAACCGGCGATTTCCTTGGGCGGCTCCTGGCGGAAACGCTCCATCATGGCCTTGATTTCGTCGGCACCGCTCTTGCCGGGCTTCACGACGTTCACGGTGCTTTCGAGCGAGAAGCCGTATTCCACGTAGATCTGGCGCAGGAGGTCGAAGAGCGTCTTGCCCTGGTCTTTCGCCCACGCTGCAATCTCGCAGATGAGGCAGATGGAGGCGGGGGCGTCCTTGTCGCGCACCTTGTCGTAGGGCAGGAAGCCGAAGCTCTCCTCGCCGCCACCGATGTACTTCTGCTTGCCCTCGCTGATGGCGATTTCGCGGGCGATCCACTTGAAGCCGGTGTAGCAGTCGCGCAGTTCCACGCCGTTCTTCTTGGCAATCTCGGCGATGAGTTCGGTGGTGACGATGGTCTTCACGAGGAAGTCGGTGGGTTTGAGCTGGCCGAGGGCGATCTTGTTCTTGATGATGTAGTAGGAGAACATCAGGCAGGTCTGGTTGCCGTTGATGATGACCCACTCGCCCTTGTCGTCGCGGCATACGATGGCCAGGCGGTCGGCGTCGGGGTCGGTGGCCACGACGAGGTCAGCGCCGAGCTTGGTGCCGAGTTTCATGCCGAGCGTCATGGCTTCGGCGTTCTCGGGGTTGGGGCTGACGACGGTGGGGAAGTTGCCGTCGACGACCATCTGCTCGGGCACGACGTTGATGTTCTGGAAGCCCCAGCTGCGGAGGCAAAGCGGCACAATAACCCTGCCCGTGCCGTGCATAGCGCTGTAGACGATGTTGAGGTCTTTCTGACGCTCGATGACGTCGGCGTCGATGCGTGCCTCGCGCACGGCCATCATGTAGTCGTAGTCCATCTCGCCGCCGATGATCTTGATGAGGTCGGCATCGGCCTCGAACTTCACGTCGGCGATTTTCACCTTGTTCACCTCGTCGATGATGCCCGTGTCGTGGGGCGTGAGCACCTGTGCGCCGTCGCTCCAGTAGGCTTTGTAGCCGTTGTATTCCTTGGGGTTGTGGGAGGCGGTGACGTTCACGCCTGCCACCGCGCCGAGCTGGCGGATGGCGAAACTGATTTCGGGCGTGGGGCGCAGTCCCTCGAAGAGGAAGGCGCGGATGCCGTTGGCGGAGAAGATGGCGGCCACGGTCTCGGCGAAGAGGCGCGAGTTGTTGCGGCAGTCGTGGCCCACAACGACGCTCAGTTCGCCTTTGGCCTTGCCGGGGAAGGCTTTGTGGATGTAGTTGGCGAAGCCCTGCGTGGCGGTGCCCACGATGTAGCGGTTCATGCGGTTGGTGCCGGGGCCCATGATGCCGCGCAGACCGCCGGTGCCGAACTCCAGGGTTTTGTAGAAGCTGTCGATGAGTTCGGTCTTGTCGGGGTTGTCGAGCATGGCGCGCACGGCCTGGCGCGTCTCCTCGTCGTAGAGCGGCGACTCGGCCCATTCGCGGGCGGCGAGCTCGCACTGCTTGATGAGTTCTTGGTTTTCCATTGTGGTATTGTTTGGATGAATAAAGTTTGTCCACGGCAAAGGTAGGGCTTTCGGGCTTAACGCAGGGCGGGAAGCGGGGAAAAAGTGAGACGCGGCGCGGGTTTTGGAAAGCGCGACGTTTTTTAACCGCAAAAGGTGCGTTGTGTCTCTCACGGTTTATTTTCCGCACTTACACCGAAACACAAAAGTACTTCCTTGAAAGTACAAAAGTATTTCCTTGAAAGTACAAAAGTACTTTGAGGAAAGTACAAAAGTACTTTCAGGGAAGTACTTTTTAACAATGGTCAAAAGCGGGAGGCGCAAGGACTGGTTATAGAACCAAGAGCCGGCAAGGATGGCAAAAAGCGGCGCGGGCTTTGGTCTTTTCACAAAGCCCGCGCCGGATTTGTCGGGAAGGAGGAGGGGAGGCGGCTTGGGAGGGGTCAGCGCACGGTCTTCCGCCCGTTTACGATGTAGACGCCCGGGGGAAGTTGCTGCCATGTGCGCCCCGTGACGCGGCGTCCGTCGAGGGTGTAGATGCCCTCGGTGCCTGCGGGAACAAACGTAGAGCTGCCGATGCCGGTGGGCAGCGGGGGCAAGAGTTCGTCGAGGTAGTCGCGGTTGCGCCGGTACCAGGCCAAGACATAGTCAACCTCGTCGTAAAGGTTTTCGTTGAGTTCAGCGGCGGCGCCCCACTTGGCATATTCACGCCCCCAGGCACCACTACCCACGAATAGGTCGGCATAGCGCGTCAAGCGCTCGGATAGGCTTTCATAAGAAAGCGTCGACTCGCGCAGCTGCTCCCAGCGCTGCCTTACGCTGTCGCGGAAACTCATCCAGTTACGCGAGAAAAGCCGAGCCAATGGGTAAACGCGCGTAACGTAGGTGGTATCGGCCACCTGGTCGTTGTGCGTCCCGTCCCACAGGCCGCCGAGCGATGAGTCCATGTCCCACACGGTGAATATCATTTGTTTGCCAGCCTTTTGAATGTTCTTTGTGCTGATGAACATGTTCTTCATGCCATTGTCCTCAAGGTTATAGGCCAGTTGTAGAGTCACGTAGTTCACGAGATTGGGCAGGTAGTAATTCTCTGCGAATTGGGCTTCAAACCGCGCTTGTGACATCTTGCCATAATTTATGAGGTTGCGTAGCGGCGTCCATGCGGCAACCGAGGGATAGTCATCAGGATACTCGAGTTCCCAGCCGCCCCACGTGACTGAGGCCGACATACTGCCGCTTGGCACGGCCTTGAGATAGGTTTCGTCGCCCCACTGCTTACCTTTGTAGAGCAGGCCACGCGGCGTGACCTCAGTGCTGTCGACGTTGAACTGCACTTTGGTGAGATTGAGCAGTTTCCGATTGATTTTGTCGGTGAAGCAATACAGGCCGCGATACTCGCCGTTTACGAAAACTTCGACAAAGCGTCCGACTGTCCCGTTTCGGCTACCATAATTTGTAGCGTAGGGCAGGCGGTCCATCTCATTCCACGTGTCGAAGCACACGCGGTTGCGCATGCGGATTCCGTCTACGTACATCGCATCGAGAATCCACGTGTGCGTGTTGCGCAGGCCGAGCAGGTTGGCATCGAGGTCGGTCACGCCGTCGGCTTCGAGCAGTTTCACGTTGAACGACTTCTTGGCATAACGCTGTGCCGTTGCGCCACGGTACTTAAACTGCGCGGTATAGGTTGTATCGGGGCGGGTGGTAGCGTTATCCTGCAAGCGGAAAGAACCCACTACATAGGTGCTGCCGTTTGCTCCCTTACAAGTTATTTCGGCTATAGGCATCGTGGTGAAGTAGAAACGCGAAGTGGTAACTTCCTCATCCTCTGTGCCGACGATGCGGAAGGGATAGGGCTGGCGAAAGTCGGCTCCAGCTATACGGAAGCCCGTTTCTGTCGTCTCGGCACCTTCTATCTCCAGGCGTAAGCCCGTTTGCAGCCAAGTAACATCAGCTTCGAGCGTACCACTTGTCGGCATTTCGGGTACTGTCACCATATAGCCGCTACCTTCGGCATAGGCCACAGGCATCTTTCCGCCAATGCGGAGAGAAGCAAGCGTACCGCCGGGCGTGCCTTGTCCACTAAGAACCGTGCCGTCCTCAGCGTAGATGGTCATCAAGTTGGAATAGACGGCGTTGTAAGCCTCCGTGCCACGCACGTATGCGTCGATGCGGCTATAGGTGTAGGTATCGCCCTCCTCCCACGTATAAGTGTAGGCATATACACCCAAGAAAACTTCGGGATTGGCCTTGTTACAGAATGTGTACGAGCCGTTTTCGAAGTCTATGAGCCACACGGCACTGTCGCCGTTGGCCACCGTACGGGGCTTTATGCCGCGTGAGTCGTAGGAATGGGTCTCACCATTCCAGTTGTAGGTCACGGTATACTCCTGATAGGCTAGGTAGCGCAACGTGGCGGCGTTCTGGACCGTCCAACCGTCGCCCGCGCGGCGTATGTACCAAAGACTCTCCTGCCCAATAGGATTTTCCTGTCCCTCCACACGGTAATAGGCGGAATTGACCTCGGGATCGGTGCTGTAGACGGCTGCTCGGTCGGCAATATCACCAGCAAAAGCAGTGAGTTCAATGCGATAGCGCGTGGCGGGGTCGAATGCCTGCGCGACGACGTTGGCTGCGGTCGCGGCCAAAAGGAGGATAAAGAAAAGGCGTTTCACGATAAACAAGATTAGTGACTGCGTTTCGGGGTGCAAAGGTGCGTAAAAACGGGATACGAACACGCCCTTATGGGCGCGCCAAGAGTTTAACTACGGCTCACCTGGAAGCCCGTCTGGCTAACGCCCATCCCGACGAAACGGGCGCCGGGCGCGGGCGGGTTTTCGGCCAGCAGGCGGCGGATGCGTTTGGCTGCGTCAGCATCCTTGGCCACCATATAGAGGTAGCCTCCCCCACCGGCACCAGGCAGCTTATAGCCCAGACAGAGGTCGTCAATCATGGTGCAGAGTTTCGTGATGGCTATCGGCGACGTACCCGCATCAAGCCGTTTGTTCTGCTCCCAGGTGCGGCGCAGCAGGCATCCGTAGCTGTCGAAATCCAGCCGTTGCAAGGCTTCGTACATACGGAGCGTGTGTGTCTTCATTTCTCCGAGAAGCTGCAAGTGGGCAGTGCTGTTAAGGAACATACCGCGCACGATTTCGGCCAGAATCTGCTTAGCCGTGCGCGTCAGCCCCGTGTAATAGAGCAGATGGCACGAAGACAGCTCGGGAGCGGTGAAGATCGTATCGGGCAGGTAGTGCGTCAGCGGCACCTGGCCGAAGCCCGTGTCTGTCTGCAAAAGTTTCAAGCCTGGCAGCACACCGCCGTACTGGTCTTGCCAGCCGCCGCCTGTTGTGAGCAACTGCTCCAGCACAAGTACGCGGCGGCACACTTCCGTGCTATCCCAGCCCAAAGCGCAGAAATCCGACAGTGCGCCCAGTACCGTAGCAGCCAGGATGGAACTAGTGCCCAAGCCACTGCCTGCTGGGATGGCCGAGAGTAACGTGATCTCGATGCCTGCCCCGAAAGATTCGAGTTGCGCACGAAGCGAGGGAAACTCTTCAACACCGAAGCCAGGCAAGAATCCACACAGGGCCAGCGCGGCCTTGGGAATGGAAAAGGGCGAACCCACGCGGTTGAATTGCGCTAAGTCTTCGTAGGTCTCCAGCCGTTCCGTGGCACCGAGATCAATGCTGCGGCATATCACCACCAGCTCTTTGCAAGGTTTCACATAGACCTGGAGCGGTTGCTGCCCATTGAGGTTTATGGCCAAGTTGATGACGCTTCCACCGCGTGTGAGTGAATAGGGGGGCGTGTCCGTCCAGCCTCCAGCCAGGTCGATGCGCACGGGACTGCGTCCCCACACAATCTGGTCGGCATAAACATCCAAACGCGGGTCGACTGGCTTGCGGCGCACCTCGTTGGTAAGCCCCTCGGCCAGAAGAGTGAACGCTTCTTTAGAATAAGCCGCTGCCTCTGTGCTGCCTTGCAAGCGCATTGTCTCGGAGCGGAACATCGCATCGTGGATGCGCGTCATGAGTGGTGCGTTCGTAGGAAGTGGCGGCGGCAGGTGAAGTTGCTCTTCATGGTACTTGGCGGCAAGGTCAGCAAGGTTGGTTTGGTAAAACACACTCTTCTGCCAATTTCTGGACAAAGTGGACAGGTTTTCGCGTAAAAAGGCGCGACGCTGGGCGAAAAGGCGCGGCAGATTGGCTTGTGCCGAAAGTGCCTCTGCACTGAGACGCGGTAATGCAAGGTAATCTGCCCGCAACGCAATGTCGGGCGAGGCGGTCATATAAGCAAACCACTTGGGCAATTCCGTAAGGTCAGCAAGCACGGGGAATAGGGAGGCGGTCTGGAGATCATCACTCCCAACTATGTCAGTGGCCGAGATGCCTCGTTCGGCGAGCCATTTACCGAAAGGTGCACCTAAGAAATCTGCCTCCAACCCGCCTCGGAACGCATCATTGTAGCCGTAGGGACGTAACGCATAGGCCGCGTCGCCCACAGGAACTACATCGAGACATACGCCCTCGGGTAGGCTCAGTGCCCAGTCACCATGAGGTACACCTGTCACAATATTATGGCGCGTCAGCGTCCACTTGGAGCCGACGTGGGCATTTTCAACCCATACATACTTGTTGCTACTGTCGAAAGGACGCTCCAGCACGGCATTTTGCACGAAAAGCGAAGGATGAGGCTTGAGGTGCTGCTGAATGATGAGCCGCTGGTCGCGCACCAAATTCTGTAATGCGACGGACGATTCCAGCAGTTCGGGTGCTGTGCCAAAATGATAGAACTCGCCACCGGGCAACGGGAGAACCACGGTCTTGAGGTCTGCTAAGTCAGCATCGGGCTTGGAGGGATTTGTACCCAGTGCGCAACCAAACTGGCTGTAGAGGTCGTAGCACAGCATGTCGGTGGCCTGCGTTGGCGAGCCTCCAGGGCGCACGCTCTTGCGCATCAGCCGCTCCACGGCACGGGGCGAGAGCAACCAAAGACCGATGTCGAGCAATTGATAGTGAGTGGCAACATACTTACGCTGGGCTTCGACACTGGGCTTTTGCAACATGAAGTCCAGTGCACCGTGACCGTCACGGCGGATAAGGAACACGCCGTGGTGCTCGGCGGTGTGAGCGTCACCCCAAAGGCCGTAGCACACCACGTCAGCGTCCGCTGGAATGTCCTGTAAGGGATCGGTGGCTCGCAGAAAAACGTCACCACTGGCTATGAGCGTGCGCGGCTCGCCCGCAGCCTTTGAAAGCACACGCCGATAGAGTGGCATCTGTGTGTCAAGCAATGTCTGGTCTATGCACTGCCCACTCTCCCAACGGAAAACGGGCATGGGAAGCAACGCCTTCCCAGACGGGGCATAAGCGGGCAGGCGGCGGCTCTGACCACCAGCGTGGATAAGCACACGCGACTCCTCACGCAACCACTCCTCGAACGGTTTTTCGGGACGTTGCGCCGCGTGGCAGGCTGCCAGGAGCCAAGCCGTTCCGCCGCCAGAACCGAGTTTGTGGCCCACGGGGTCGTTCGTGCAAAACCAGTCATGACTCGAGAGACACGACAATTCGTGGAAGTGGGGAACAACGTTGGGGGGGAGCGAAATGAGATGCATAATATAATAAATAGGTATACCCGCCAGGGGCGTTCACTGGTCGGCATTGGCCACATAGCCTTTGTGATGGTCGGGAAGCGCGGCCATGATGGTGTTCCACGACATGTCCATAACCTCTTTCAAATCGGACGCATCAAGAGGCGGATGAATGGTGAGGCGTAAGGGATGCCACGCCACGAAGCCTACACCCCGCATACGCGGCAGCACATCGAAACTTCCGTCAATCGTCATCGGCACGACGGGCAGACCGAGATCGTGGGCCAACGCAAAGGCTCCGCGTCGAAAAAGAGCCATGTGACCAGTAAACGTACGCGCTCCCTCGGGGAACACTGTCAGAGACATGCCATTCTGAAGCGTGCGGCGCGCAGATTCGAGGGTATGCTGGGTGGACTTGGCGTTGCGCTTGTCTACGAAGACCTGCCCCGCTTTCTCGCAGGCATAACCTACAAAGGGAATTTTCCGAAGTCCACGCTTCATCATCCATTTGAAATTACGACCCAGGTAGCCATAGATTAAAAAAATATCGAAAGCACCTTGGTGGTTGGCCACAAAAACATAACTCTGTCCCTCTTGCAGATGTTCGCGCCCCTCGACCCGCACGGGCAACAGGAGTACCTTGCAGATGAACATGCTCCAAAGCTTGCCGGGATAATATCCCCAAAAACGGCCTCCACCAAACATACAACCAGCAGAGGTGACCAATGCAGTCACGATGGTGGCCACGATAATAAGCGGCGCAGCGACCACAAGTTGGTACAAACGGTAGAGGAATTTCATCTTCGTGAGGAATCGGGGAGAGTTTTCTTGAATAAGATGCCTCGAAAGCAGTACATAAGAGTATTTCTATCTACTGCGTATCTTCGTGGGGTGGTGCAAAGATACGGCAAGGCGGTTGCAAAGAAACAAAAAAGGCTTGTTTTCTTTCCTCTACACTCACCTTGCACTATCTTTGCACGGTCTATCCGCTTCTTCCAGCCAACATCGACAAGACGAACTGGACTGATAAGCACCCCTTCCTTTCGGCAGACTTTAGGAACCCCATAAAAACAAAAATCATGACGAATTCAAATCTCGTTTACTTCAACTCGCGTGACGAGTTGCTGCGTATTGACCTTTCCAACGTGGTCTACATTGAGGCCGACGGCAACATCACCGAAGTGGTTTGCGCTAACAAGTTGAAAGCCCCCGTGTCCATGAACCTCGCGGCTATGGAGCAGTTTCTCTCGAAACAGACTGGCGAACTCGCACGCAGTTTCGTGCGCATCGGTAAGCGCTACATCGTAAACCTTACAACCATCTACCGCATCAACCTGCGCCTGCAAAAGCTCACGCTGAGCGACAACGACCGTTTCGTGTATCAGCTTGACATCAGCAAAGAAGCACTAAAGAAACTCCGCGAGCTGATGCTGGAACTCAGAAAGTGAGCGCACACTTCCCCTATACACCGTATTTATATATGACTATTCTCATCGGCCGCGACAGCAACAACGGATGTCTGAAAATCTGTGTCGATGGCGGAAAGCCCCAAACGATAAAAAATACCGACGGACTTTCGGCTTCGGTGAGTAAGGAACACTTGCGGCTCGAAACGGACGACGGTATAAACTTCACCCTCACCAACCTCAAAGACACGGGCGTGACCTACGTAGGCGACGTACCCGTGGTGCGATATCGCATCAAGGTGGGCGACCAAGTTTACATGGGGCTGGAACGACAGCCACTGGATTGGGAAGGTCTCGCTCCGTTCCTCCCGAAATTCGTGGACATACGTCCGCTGCGCGACGTGTGGGATGAGTTCAACCAGCGGCAACTCGAAATCAATATCGAGCGGCAGAAAGCCATGCAGAAACGCACACTGCTGCCCGCGCTGATGATGGCGGGCGGACTGTTGGGTGCCGTGGTGCCACTCATCGTGCCCGACCTCACACCCGTAGCGCGGGCAGCGGTCAGCATACCTTTTCCGCTTGTCGGTATTTTGGCCTCCGTTTATTTCTATGTCAAGGGCAACAAGGACGCCGAGCGCTATCCCACTATACTTGAGGCACTAAAGGGAAACTTCAGGAAAACATACGTCTGTCCCAACCCTGACTGCGGCCACCACTTCGGCATGATGCACTATGAGCAATTGGCATCGAGCGGGTCGTGCCCCAAGTGCAGGCGCAAGTTTATCGTCTGAAGGCGGCCAGAAAGAAGCTTCGGTGAATCGTTAAAAGGTAAAAGCTGAGTTATGTTTGTAGGCGAGCAGCAACAAACATAACTCAGCTTTTACCTTTTAACTGAAAGTATATTCCATACAGCGACACATTTCATAACGAAAAGCCAGCATTTTGTACCGAAAGCGCACAAACGTTTGCACAGACGCGGCAACACGGCATACTTTTGCACCATCAAATCAAAACAAACCCTAAAAAACAAAAGCCATGAAACCTTATTTCAACGAAGACACGGTATTGGCCAACGCCAATGAGGAAACCCGAATGAACGAAACCTTGCAGGCCAATGCTCCCGCTCAGGAGGGAAAGCGCGGCTCGGACAATGCCAAAATCGCAGCAGGCTTAGGTGCCGCCGCAATTGGCGGAGGCACGTTAGGCGCCGGTGTGATGTACGCCACGGGAGCCATGGCTTCCGACGAAGAACCTGCCGCAACCAAAGCTGTTGTCAATAGCATCAACGAAAAGCCTGTCGTAGTGGAAGAGCCGCAGGTCACTGTAGACGAAGACACGGCCCATAAAGCCGCAACCGCTCAGGCCGCAATTGAAGTGCCTGCACCCCACATGCACTCCGCCCAGGTGAACAACGGAATGAGTTTTGCCGATGCCTTTGCCGCTGCCCGTGCGGAGGTCGGCCCTGGTGGGATATTTGAATGGCACGGCGGCGTTTACGGCACCTACACCAAGAACGAATGGAACGCTATGACACCCGCGCAGCAGGCCAGTTTCACTGCCAATGCTATGAACCGCTACGGCGTGACCCACGCAGAAAACGACGCAATCCAAACGGAAGGTGGTGAAATCCACATCCACCACCACTACCACAACAATGGCAACGGCATGGGACACGCAGCGGCTGATGCCGACACAAGCGCAACGCTCCTAAAAGCAGTCGACGGTGAACTCGATCTTGACGGCGAGCCCGAAGTGCACATCATCGGTATGCACACGGTCGACGCAGCAGGTGACGTGTTGGACATAGCCGACATCGAAGTGGGCGGATACAGTGGCCTACTGGTCGACACCGACCGCGACGGAGCAGCAGACTTCATGGCAGTAGACTTCGACGGAGACGGAGAGTTCAGCGAGGACGAGATTGTGTTGCTTAGTGGCGACTACATCAACCCTGAAAACGGCCGCACCCTTGCCCTGCAAGATATTGACGACGTGCAGGTAATCGACACGGATGCCGTAGTGCCTGACGACAACTATACGGCTGACGCACCCGCCAGCGAAACGGAATCTGACGAAAACTATATGGCCGAAGACACTTTTGCGTCCGACGCATCAGACTTCTATCTGACAGGTGGAGACGCTGCCGACGCGCTGGACAACTTCACCGACACCGACGGTGCTGATTTCATCATCTGACAAGCCCTTCCCAAGAACCGGAACGGACACTATAACTTCTAATCCCCAACGATGAGGAAGGTATTACTCTCTCATGTTGCCCTGCGTCCTGGTTTGTGTACTTTTTTACACAGGCCGGGGCGCCTTTTTCCTTTCGCGCCTTTCGGCTCTGAACTCTATTTTAAGTATTTCACCCTTCTCCCACCCCATTCAAACCCTACAGCAGAATGTCCAAAATTTTATCGCAGAAAAAAGTGGTGTGTCCTTGTTGCGGCTCCATTCTTTCTGTGCGCAACCGCACGGGCGCACCAAGCACGGAGTGCGAATGCCCAAAATGCGGGCAAACACTGGCAGTAAACTTCATTGTGGCTGAGGCCGACACAGCACCCGTGCGCGAGGGGGCCAACACCCTCCTGCCCGATAAAGGTCGCTGGCCTGTAAGCCCTGGACGCCTACAGGCAGGAGGTATCACAAAGGAACTGCGCCCGGGAAGAAACATCGTCGGAAAGCAAGCCGACACGTCGCGAGCCGACATCCAATTTCCGTTGGACGACACGGGCGTGTCGCGCGAACATTTCGACATCAATGTGAGGCAGCGCACCGATGGGGCATTCCGAGTAAGCGTCAGCCCACATAAGGAGCGCATCAGCTACACCACGGTCGACGGCCTGCCCATCCAATACGGCGACGAGGTGCTGCTACGCGAGGGCAGCGTCATCAAAGCCCACCACACACGCTTCGTCTACACTTCCAAAGAACAACCGCAATCATGAA
Organism: Bacteroidaceae bacterium; assembly: GCA_017933995.1. Lineage (GTDB taxonomy): Bacteria > Bacteroidota > Bacteroidia > Bacteroidales > Bacteroidaceae > Alloprevotella. The sequence continues at coordinate 42,466 of JAGBKI010000048.1, forward strand.
TATCACACTTAAAGAGCCACTTGCCATACACGAATTGGGACAGCGCAAAAACCAAGAAGACAGCCTATATCCTGCACTGGGCAGCGCCACACTGGACAGCCGCCTGTTTGTCGTCTGCGACGGGATGGGCGGTCACGAAAAGGGAGAAGTGGCCAGTGCCACGGTGTGCCGCGCCTTCAGTGACTACATCGCTGGGCGGGCCGACTTTTCCGACGTAATTGACGACAACCTGCTTCACAACGCATTGGACTACGCTTATACTCAACTTGATGCAGCCGACGACGGGGCGTACAAGAAAATGGGCACAACCCTCACGCTTGTACTTTTCCACAAAGGCGGTGTGACCATGACTCATATAGGCGACAGCCGCATCTACCACATCCGTCCTGGAATACCGCGTCTGCTCTACGTGTCACGCGACCACTCACTCGTATTCGACCTTTACGCCGCCGGGGAATTGGCCTACGGGGAAATGAAGACCGACCGCCGCAAGAACATCGTTACACGAGCACTGATGCCAGGTGAAGACGTGCGCACCACGCTGGCCATCGCCCACACTACCGACGTGCAGCCTGGCGACTATTTCTACCTCTGTTCTGACGGTATGCTCGAAAATATGGATGACGGCGAACTCACTGATATTCTCTGTGGCACGGGAAGCAACGAGGACAAAGCACACGAACTCGTCCGCCGCACGGCTGACAACAGGGATAACCACACGGCCTATCTCATACAAGTTGCTGCCGTCCGACGCGAGGAGGGCGACAACCAGTTGCGCCATGATGAGCACACAACCCGTTGCAACGCCCTCAACATCCGTCCCCACAGCAATGAAGACGAAAATCACAATGCCTACAACGGCAACGCAAACGAGGGATTTGTGACACCGCCCAAACAGGCCGCACCGACACCCAGCCCAACCCAAACGCAACCCGCCCGCAGACATTCCACGCGCGTGTCCGACTTGGGCGCACAAATCTCCCTGCGGTGGCTGGCGGCTGGATTGGTTTTGGCCATCTTCGGTTTAGCACTTGCTTTCATTCTGTATCTACTACGTGCTTGAGACGCATGAACAGCATAACGTAGTACTCGCCCGAAAAGATAGTTTTTGAATCCCTTCCTTTTTATTTACAAGCGCTTCGCAGGCACGGCGAGCAACCGTTCGACCGCTCCGATGGGAACATCGGGCAGCACGTTGTGGAGACGGTCGGTCAGAAGGCGCAGCGACGCATCGGGTGCACAAGCGGCGGGCGGCAGTTCGTCGCCGTACATCAAGCTTGGAGTGGTGTAGCGCGCCACGCCCCAGCCGTAACGTCGTCCCTCGCGGTCGTACTTATAAGCGAAGTCGGCGATGCAGACGCGACCTGCCATTTGGAGGCGTGCCATAAGAGTGTCGAAACTGGGCGTATGCCCATTGCGTTTACGCGGGGCCTTGGCGCGCTCGACACGCTCTATGGGGTTCGTCCGTCCAGAATGCGGACGGGTGAAACCACACAGCTTCTTGAGTTCGTGAGAAAGCAGGGATCCGTGGGCTTCGAGAGCTTGGAGAATACACTCCTCGGTTTCCGAAAGTTGAGGTGCGGCGGCCAAACGAACGTTGAGGAAATGGGGGAAAAGTTCAAGGCTGACAAAGCAGGCTTTACCATGAAGAAACTTGCCGTAGGCCAGACTGCCACGCCCGATGAGCGGTCCCTTCCATTCCCAAGGGCCGTCCTCGTCTTGAAACCACAACTCTTCGGGCGTATGCTCTGCTATGGAGAAGCCCGCTATCGGGTTCTCGAAAAACGGGAGCAAACCTGCGAAAAGGGCCATGCGCTCCACATCGTCAATGGTGCGAATGGGGTGAATGCCGAAAGGGAATGCGGAGGAAGGATGCGAATACATCGGGGGAAACTGAAAGTCTATAGGGTTGAAATCTTATCGGAAGAAAACAAGCTGCAAGCCAGAAGGCACGCACGAAACGCCACAGCAAACAGCCCGGCAGGGATTATCAGGAAGTTTGCCTGCGCTTCCCTTTGGGCAACAGCGGATTGACAACAAAGGCTACGGCCAAAGAACTTACCAGCACCAGCGGCACGAGCACGAACCACCATAGGCCAAACTGCGACTGCGTGGTGAAAAAACGCGCGGTGAACCACGGATAATAAACAGAGTCGAACACATAGCTCACCAAAAACACATCGAGCGAGAGCACCGAGACCTTGGCCAAAACGCTGCGCACCAACGGGCGGCGTACCTCGCAGCGATAGAGGAGCAGAAACACACAAACCGCAAGCACAAGGCCGAAAGGATAGTACGAACCGCTGATATACGGCGTTATCGGCGCAGCGGGATGCAACAAGCCCAGCAAGGGGTCGACTGAAAGCAGAATACAGACGACGGCTAACAAGACACGAGGACGAACCGTGGGACGGAACTCGCGTATATACGAACCTGTGAAGTAGAACGCCAGTGGGTAAATGTCTTCCCAAAGGCGCGGCCATACGTGGTAGCCCTTGCGGTTGAGAAAGAGAGGGAGCAAGGAAATCACGGCAAGGGTGGCGATAAGCACCTGTTTGTGGCGCTTCGAAGGGAGTGCCTTATAAAGTATGTTGAGGAAAGGGGCGAGCAGGAACAGCCCCAACCACATTTCAATGTACCACGCATAGGGGATGGCCTCGAAGCCCACCACGGCGAGCAGCCAGGCCAGCGGGGAACGGTGGTCGCCCACAAAGAGTTCGAGCACAGCGACCGTGAGCAGCGAATAGGCCACATAGGCCGATATCACCCGCAGCAAACCTTTGTAGTAGCTGCGCGAGAGGCTCTTCTCGGCATTGAGATAGCCCGTGAGTAGCAAGAAGAGCGGCACACCTGCCAACATGAGTTCAGCCAACAGGGACTGTGCGAACATCGAAACGCCCCGAAACGGAGTAGTGTAGAACTGTGTATTGACGAAAAAGTGCAACCCTACGACCATCGCCACAGCGCCGCAACGCACCAAGTCCAGCCCCGCGACGCGGGAGGTTCCGGCTATGGACGAAAGCCCCGTCGTTTTATTTGTATCACTGTCCATCACAGCAAAAATAGACATTCCGCGCCACACAACCAAGCACGGGGAGTTTTTGTACGCTTTCCAAGACTGCTAATGCAATTACGGGGAGTGCCGCGCAGGCACTCCCCGTAAACAATTCATATACATGGCAAACGGCTACAGCCGCTGCGCACACCGCTTGTCACTTCTTGTCGGCGAAGTAGCGGTTGAAGAGACCCTGGAAGCCCTGGCCGTGGCGAGCCTCGTCGCGTGCCATCTCGTGTACGGTGTCGTGGATGGCATCCAGGCCGAGTTCCTTGGCGCGCTTGGCGATGCGCGTCTTGTCCTCGCAGGCACCAGCCTCAGCATTCATACGCTTCTCCAGGTTCGTCTTGGTGTCCCAAACGACGTCGCCCAACAGTTCGGCGAACTTAGCGGCGTGTTCGGCCTCTTCCCAAGCGTAGCGCTTGAAAGCCTCGGCCACCTCGGGATAGCCCTCGCGGTCGGCCTGGCGACTCATGGCGAGATACATACCCACTTCGCCGCATTCGCCGAGGAAGTGGTTGTTGAGGTCCTTAATCATCTCGTCGTCGCAGCCCTTGGCTACGCCTACGACGTGCTCGGAAACGAACTGCAAAGCAGCATCTTCCATCTCCTTGAACTTGCTGGCGGGAACGCCGCAGATGGGGCACTTTTCGGGAGCCTCGGGGCCTTCGTGTACATAGCCGCACACGGTGCAAATGAATTTCTTGTTCATAATAGAAAAGAATTAAGTGAAAGAATAAAAAGTTAATAAAAAGGGGTTCTGTGTCCCTATGTTCTTGCTACGACCGTGTCAGAACACGAACTCGTAGTTTTCTGCAAAATAGGAAACGACCGTGCTGCCGAAAGTGGAAACCAGGAACAACAACCAAACGACCGAAACGAGCAGCGCCACGACGCTCCAGCCCATGGCCAGATGGCTGCGGCGCACGGCTTCTTGCGTATTTCCGGAAAGGTTGTAGAAGTCCACCTTGGCCGCGTGGTGAACGGCCACAATACCCAGCGGATTGAGCATAAAGAGAGCGGAGAGCACCGCAAGCCAAAGATTCGAGGAGACCCCGGCTGGCGCAGTGCTTACAGCTTGTGCTGGCATGGGCTGCGAAAACGCCGCATTGGCTGGGCGCGAGGCGAGCGAGGCGACAGGTGCCTCCACAATGCTCTCGGTGGCGAACAGCGGCGCAAGTTCTTCGACCTCGGCGGCAGGTGTCCATTCGTCAAGCCCCTTGCGCCACACGAGCGTCGAAGCGGTCACACCCGCTTCGACAAAGTGCTCGGGCGAGACGGGGCCAGCCTGCTGCTGGTCTTGGTCTACGTAAAAATAGTCTTGCATCGGTCTTGTGGCAAAAGGGGCTGTGGGGATTTTAGGTTCGTAAGCTTTTAGAGGGTTGGGGATATCGCGATAACTCAAAACTCACAAACCTCAAAACTCAAGAACCCAAAAACCTACGTTTCACTTTTTCTCCGGCACACGTGCCAGCACTTCCTTAACGAAGTCCCAGTACTTGCCGACGGTGGCGATGAGGCAGCGCTCGTTGGGCGTGTGGGGGCTGCGCAGCGTGGGGCCGAACGAGACGATGTCCATGTGGGGGTACATCGCGCCGATGATGCTGCACTCCAGACCGGCGTGTACCACCTGTACCTTGGCGTCCTCGCCGTACATGTCCTTGTAGACCGTGCGCATCAGGTCGACCATCTCATTCTTCAACGCGGGCTGCCACTCGGTGTAGGCACCGCCCACCTCGACCTTCATACCCGCAAGCTGGAAGCAGCTGGTGAGTATCTCCTCGACGTATTCGCGCTGCGAGCGCATGGAGGAACGGATGAGGTCTTTGAAGAACGCCTTGCCGCCACCGATTTCCACGATGGCGAGGTTGGATGAGGTCTCCACGATGTCGCCGATGCCGGGGATGAAGCGCAGCACGCCGTTGTGGCAAGCGCCGATGGCGTTGATGAGGCGGTCCTGCACGTCGATGGGCACGCGCTCGGCGGGTACGGCCACGGGTTCGGCCTCGATGCGGATGGCGTCCTCTATGCCGTCGTATTCAGCACGGAACACGTCGCCCCATGCGGCCACGTCTTTTTGCAGCTGCGCCACCTTGTCGGCGGGCACGGCCACCACGGCTTCAACGCTGCTGGGAATGGCGTTGCGCATGTTGCCGCCCACCCATGTGGCGAGCTCTGCACCGAGGTTGGCCACGGCCTTGCGCACCACGCGGGCCATCAGTTTGTTGGCGTTGGCGCGGCCCTCGTTGATTTCCAGACCGCTGTGGCCACCTTTCAAGCCTTGCAGCACAATTTTCACGGCGGCGTCGGCCTGCGGGGCTGCGGGAGCGTACGCCAGTTCGGCGGTCAGGTTGATGCCGCCCGCGCTGCCGATGACGAACTCGCCCTCGGTCTCGTTGTCGAGGTTCATCAGGTAGTCGCCGTGCAGCGTGCCGGGTTGCATGTGGTTCACGCCGTACATAGTGGTCTCCTCGTCGGCGGTGATGAAGCCCTCGATGGGGCCGTGAGGGATGTCGGTGGCCTCCATCACGGCCATAATCGTGGCTACGCCCATGCCGTCGTCGCTGCCCAGCGTGGTGCCGCGCGCTTTCACCCACTCGCCGTCAATGTAGGGCTGAATGGGGTCGTTCTCGAAGTCGTGGGTGGAGTCTTTGGCCTTTTGGGGCACCATGTCCATGTGCGCCTGCATCGTCACAACCTTGCGGCCTTCCATACCGGGTGTGGCGGGCTTGCGCATCACGATGTTCTCGCCAGCGTCCTTGAACGCCTCGATGCCCCGCTCGGCTGCCCAGTCGAGCAGGAACTGCTGTATGCGCGCCAAGTGGCCGCTGGGGTGGGGCACGGCGCAGAGTTTGTCGAAGTTCTCCCAAATGGCTTGGGGCTGGAGATTACGGATTTCTGACATAGTTAATCAGTTTATAAGTTTATCAGTTAATCAGTTGTTAGTAGCGGGAAAGGGTTGCTGCGATGCAGCAACAGGTACAACGTCATCGGCTGGCGTCCGCCTCTTCACGAGGCCGAGGTCGGCCCACGCGCCGATGCCGAGCACGGCTACAAGGAGCGTCTGCACGGTGTGCACCACGAGGGCGAACGTCACCGCCGGGGCCTCGGCCACGCCGTATATGACGAGCATCGTCTTCACGGCGAAGTGCCACGGACCCGCGCCGTTGGGAGTGGGGACGAGCACAGCGAAGGTGCCGACGCAGAACACGAGGAATGCGGCCAGCACGGGGAAGCCCGACGTGGCCTCGAAACAGAAGAAAGCCGTGTAGAAATGGAGGAAGTAGCACACCCAGATGCCCAGCGACAGCAGCCAGTAGAGCCACTGCCGCCGCACACGCCGCAACGACAGGATGCCGTCGCGCAGGTCGCGCAGCAGGTCGCGCCCTTTGCGCACAGCGGCGTAGCGGTTCGCCACGAACACCAGCCCGCCCACGAGAGCGACGAGGCAGAGGGCGGTGACAAGGTAGCCCGTCTGCGTGAAGCGGCCCACGAGGCCGGCGGGCGTGATGCCCGTGGTGCGCAGGAAATTGAGGAAAACAGGCAACTGTGATGCCAGTGCCACGAGCGTGAGCAGCACGATGAGCGCGGAGTCGACGATGCGCTCGGTAACGACGGTGCCCAAGGCTTTCGAGAACGACGTGCCGTCAGTGCGCTTCAGCGTGCCGCAGCGCGTCACTTCGCCGATGCGAGGCACGACGAGACTGGCGGCGTAGGACACGAACACGGCGTCCACCGCCGTGCGCAGCCTGGGGCGTTCGCCAAGCGGCGCGAGTGTCATGCGCCAGCGCACGGCTCGCACCACCATCGCCAACGCGCCGAAGACGAACGAGAAAAGCATCCAGTCCCACCGCATTCCGCCCGTGACCACCGCCCACAGCGCGCCGAAGTCCTCGCCACGGTACATCCACCAAAGGATGCCCGCGCCGAGCGCGAACGGCAGCAGTGTTTTCAGGATGGTTTTTGGCATAATAATAAAGGGGCGCGTTCAGGTTTCGTGCCTATAGTTGGCGTAGTTCCCCAGCACCTGCTCGACATGGATGACTTCGGGACAGGAGTCCCAAGTCACGCCGCCGCCCATCAGGTACCAGTTGGCGCGCTCTTTCACCGGCACTTTCTTCAGGCTCGGAAAGGCTGAGATTGGAATCACGACGGAACGCCCGTCTTGCAAGTCCACCTGAAACTTCCCGCGCTTAGGGAAAGAAAGCGACTTGATGCGCGGCACGACGTTCCAATATCCTTCTGAGTTGTACATAACGATATTCGCAGGGCAAATATACGCACTTGGAATTTATCGGCCAAGCGCGGGGCGGGTTATTGCGCGCGAGCGGGCGTTTTCTTCTCCGCACGGCGCGCCATTCGGGCGGAAGTGCCTACCTTTGTGGCGGAAAGAGAAAGACCGTTTCCCGCCGACACCCACAACCTTGCCGCCAATAGCGACCAGCAAGACGCTGAAAGCGTCTCCCCCTCTGTAACCGCAGGTACGCAAAGTGGAACGGAGCGCACCTGCGGCAAGGGAACGCAGGGGGACGGACGCTGAAAGCGTCCCCCACGACGGGAAAACGGACACTGATACGCTTGTGGGGCACGCCTTCAGCGTGCGTTCATTAGATGACAGCCCGCTGTAGGTGCGCTCCGTTCCACTTCGCGTACCTACAGTTACAGAAAGGGAGACGCTTTCAGCGTCTGAACTTCCACCCGAACCTTTCCCGTCTTGCCGCATAACCTTTTTCACACACACCATCCCGCCTATGCGCCGCGTCCGACCCAAGAAAGCTCTCGGGCAACACTTCCTGACCGACCTCGCCACGGCTTCGCGCATCGCCGACACCGTGGACGCCTGCCCCGGCCTGCCCATACTCGAAGTGGGGCCAGGAACGGGCGTACTCACGCAGTTCCTGCTGAAAAAGGAGAGGCCGCTCAAAGTCGTTGAACTCGACCACGAGAGCGTCGACTACCTGTTGCGCAACTTTCCCGGCCTGGCCGACGAGGACATTATCCCCGACGACTTTCTCAAGATGCACCTTGCGCGCACTTTCGGCCAGCCTTTTGTGCTCACAGGCAACTACCCGTACAACATCAGTTCGCAGATTTTCTTCCGCGTCGTGGACCACCGCGACCTCATCCCCTGCTGCACGGGCATGATACAGAAAGAAGTGGCCGAACGTCTGGCCGCCCGCCCCGGCACCAAGGACTTCGGCATACTGAGCGCGCTGGTGCAGTTGTGGTATGACGTGGAATACCTTTTTACGGTGGAGCCCGACGTGTTCGACCCGCCGCCCAAAGTGCGCAGCGCCGTTGTGCGCCTGACGCGCAACACACGGCAGGACGCGGGCTGCGACGCCGCGCTATACAAACGCATCGTAAAGGCCACTTTCAACCAGCGGCGCAAGATGCTTCGCGGCACGCTGCGCCCCCTGCTGGCCTCACTCGCCTCCGAACGCGGACAGGCGGCGGACTTCAGCCCCCTGCTGGCCGACCCGCTCCTCACTCGCCGCCCCGAACAACTTTCCGTGGAGGACTTCATCGCCCTGACGCAGCGCGTGGAGGCGGCTTTGCGATGAGGAAACACACGAGGCGAAACAGCGCCTCGGGCTTGCTTGAAAGTCTAACAAAATCCTGAAAGAATTAGCCCGCTTGGAAAACCAACTCAAGCGGGCTAATTCTTTCCGGTTGGCCTTCAATTCTCCAAATTAAGGCTTAAATTGTAAAAACTTAGGCTTAATTTCGCCAAACTTAGGCTTAGTTTGTAGAAATTAAGCCTTAATTTGGAGAATTGAAAGCCAACAGATGAAAAACAAAAGCCACTGGAAACGTTTCCAATGGCTTTCGTTGTGAATAAATCGGCCAAAAAATGCGGTGAGGGCGGCAAGCGATGGCAAGCAACGTATGCGCGGGCGAGAGGAAGCGGGGTTCAGACGGCTCAATAGCTCTCGGCGGCGGTGGGGAAAGCACGCTGCTTCACGTCGGCCACATAGCGGTTGGCCGCGTCGGTGACTTGCGCGCCAAGGTCGGCGTAGGTACGCAGAAACTTGGGGCGGAAAGCGTCGTTCATGCCGAGCATGTCCTGCAACACCAGCACCTGACCGTCGGTCGCCGCGCCTGCGCCGATGCCGATGGTGGGAATGGAAAGTGCTGCGGTGGCTTCGGCTGCGAGTGTGGCGGGTATCTTTTCGAGCACAAGGGCGAAACATCCAGCGTCTTCGAGCAGACGGGCATCTTCGAGCAGGCGTTCGGCCTCGGCGCCGCCCTTTGCGCGCAGGCCGTAGCCACCATAGGCATGGACGCTCTGGGGCATCAGTCCGAGGTGGCCCACCACGGGAATACCGGCGGCCACGATGCGGCGCACGGTTTCGAGATGCTCGCGTCCGCCTTCGAGTTTCACAGCGTCGCAGCCCGTCTCCTTCATCAGGCGCACGGCGCTGCGCACGCCTTCCTCGGGCGAAGCCTGATAGGAGCCGAAGGGCATGTCGACCACAACCATAGCGCGCTTCACACCGCGCACCACGCCACGGGCGTAGACCACCATTTCGTCGAGCGTGATGGGCAAAGTGGTGGCGTAACCCGCCATGGTGTTTGCGGCACTGTCGCCCACAAGGACAATGTCCACCCCAGCGCGGTCGAGGAGCGTGGCCATCGTGAAGTCATAGGCTGTGAGCATCGCTATCTTCTCGCCCGATGCTTTCATGACGCGGACGGTGGCGGTGGTAATCTTCTTGTCGTTTTCTATGAGGTATGCTGGCATAATCGGATTGTTTTTAATGGAAAGCCGGAGGGCTACTGCGCAAAAAGTCAATGCGCCCGGGCCATCCCTATAAGGTCGGCAACGGAAAGATGACTGAGGTCGGGCACGACGAGGTCGGCAAACTGTTCGACCACGGTGCGCGGCGTAGTGGTGAGCAGGCCGACAATGCGCATCCCAGCCGCGCTGGCGGCACGCAGACCGTTGGGGCTGTCCTCCACCACGATACACTCTCCGGGCTTCCGTCCGAACCATTTTGCGGCGTTGAGGAAACAGTCGGGCGCAGGTTTGGAGCGGGCGGCGTCCTCGGCAGTGAAAATACGACTGACACGGGCGGGGAGGTCGGGATGCTCGCGCAGGACAAAAGCCATCTTGGGCTTGGATGAACTGGTGACGATGGCCGTTTCATAGCCTTGGGACTTCAACTCGTCTAACAAGGTCTCGGCACCGGGCAGGAAGGGGTAAGTCATCTGCGTCTCGTGCTCGCGCAGGCGTTGGCGCATAGCGGTCTGCGCGGCCTCGTTGTCGGCAAACCACGTGTCGAAGATGTGACGGAGCGTGTTGCCCTTGACCAAAATTGGAAAGTCCGGGCGGTCGGGAAAAAGCTCTGCGCCCACTTGCGTCCAGAACCTGGAATATTGCGGCTCCGTGTCGAGCAAAACGCCGTCAAGATCGAAGAGTATCGTCATAGCGGGGGCAAAAGTAGTGAAAACGGATGGAAACCGTTTTTATTTGCCTTAAAAGGGCGGGCGGGAAAGGGTGGAGACAAGCACAAAAGCGAACAGAGATACAGCGCGAAGCACAATATCTAAAAAAATCGAGAAGAGGCAACAAAAAGGGATGGGCTATAAAAGTTATTGGTGTCCGCCAAAAAATGTATGTTCGGGTGTTACCGTATCCATACGATTTCTTGGCGGACACCAAATAAACCATTTATATCTCTCAACGGCTTACATATACATATTTATCATTGAACAGGAGATATTGTCAAGCATAAGTGGAACTAAGGGAGACTTCTCACCAGTCTTCAATACTGTTATAAGGAATTTCCTTGCCCCACTTTTGTTTAGCCGCCTTGCGTAAACGCTTCATCTCACTCTGGACATGTTGTTTATCTGATGCCGAATAGCCATTTTGGTACTTACCTCCAGCTGTTTTCATAGCCATAAGATCTTGTGCCACTTCTGATAAGTATTACGCATCGTGTTATAATTCTGTTGGTCAGCCGCAGACATTTTTGGCGATGCAATAAGTGTGCTTTTCATATCTTTGGCTTGTTATCTATTTAATACCTTGGTACATTGCAGGAAGCGCATCGATCATGGAAATGTGATGAATAGTTTCCGCAGTAAGGACATTTATTACCTTGAGAGTTATAGTGAGCAACCCAAGAAGTGCGCGAACCGCCTGTATTAGGGGTTCTATTAACGCCTGTACCACCACAAGACCGGCACGTACCGTTGTTGTGATTATTACTACTTGACCCTATTGTTCCTCTTCCAGCTGCTGCCCGCGCATTTCCCCACGCTTGCGCTGCTCGACCACCATCAGCACCCATAGTAGTATAAGTGTTGATCATATTAAGGCTTTGATATCCGTAAGTGGAGGTCATACGCTCTTCAAGGCGGCTTCTGTCCGATGAAACAAGGACGGCATTCAGTATGCCTAACAGAGATTCACCCGCATAGCCTGTCGGTACATAGGTTGTAGAACCGTCTGCGTTTCTACTTACAGCTCGCAGTTTTCCATAAGGCAAATAGGAAATGTAGCCGTCATAGAATGTAACAGCGATACATTTTCCACCGCCTAACATATCGCCTGTTTGTGGACAAAAACAACTAATTTGTCCGTAGCTGATTGTGGTTTGAGCAATGCTTCCTAAACTTGATATAAAAAGCATTGCAAAGCATAATAAGTGCCTAATCATGGCTTTCGTGTTTTTCCCGCTGTCCCCTAACGAGTTGTTCTTAATGCAACGCAAAAAGCGTGGGACTGGTGATGCCCACTGCGAAGTTGAGGTCGTAGGAAAGAACCTTGAAGCAAGAATGGATATAGCAGCCCCACGCGTGTACACGTGAGAAACGGCTATGCCCTCTTCTTGCTTCGCGAATTGAAATTTCCTACGTTCCAACTTCGCAAGAATAAGCATAACGCTCGCGTCGAAATTATGTCTCGGTCATGTCACTATGAACATTTCCGTTGCAAAAATACGAGTTGAGACTGTAAAAGTTACATTGAAAGCAATTTTTCTTCTTTCTTGTTAGAAAAAGATTAAAGATAAAAACAGAACTATTTCATTTTGGAGAACTGCGTCACAATCTGGAGGGCGACGGCGGCGGAGGGGATGCGGGCGAGGGTCATGCGGCGGTGGCCGGCGCGCTCGTCGAGGCGTACGTCGGCGGGGTGGGCCATGGCGTAGTCGATGATGCGGTCGAAGACGGCGCTGCGGTAGAAGGGGCTGGCGGCGTTGCCCACGAAGTAGACCACCATGCGCCCGCCCTTGAGCAGTATGCGCTCGGCGGCGATGGCGCGCCCGGCGCGGCGCAGGGAGGCGATGGCGAGCAGTTCCTCGGCCTCGGGCGGCAGGGCGCCGAAGCGGTCGCGCAGGCGGCGGGCGTAGAGTTCCTGGGCGGCGTCGCTTTCGAGTGCGCCCAGTTCGCGGTAAAGCAGCATACGTTCGCCCGCGCCGGGGACGTAGGTTTCGGGATAGAAGGCGGGGCGATCACTCTCGACGGTGGTTTCGTCGATGAACGAAGCAGCGGCGAATACCGGGGCTTCGGCTGCCGTCGGCGCGGTGGCGGCTGCGGACGAGGGGGTGTTGGCGTCGGACGGGGCGGGAAGGGCGGCACCCTCCTCGTTGCGCAATTCGGCGACAGCCTGCGAGAGGATTTTCTGGTAGGTCTCGTAGCCCAGTTCGGCCATGAAGCCGCTCTGCTCCGCGCCGAGCATATTGCCCGCTCCGCGTATCTCAAGGTCCTGCATGGCGATGCTGATGCCGCTGCCCAGGTCGCTGAACGTCTCGATGGCTTCGAGGCGGCGGCGGGCGTCGTCGGGCAGGAGTTCCTTGGGCGGGGCGAGGAGGTAGCAGAAAGCCTTGCGGTTGGAGCGTCCCACGCGCCCGCGCATCTGGTGGAGGTCGCTGAGGCCGAAGGTGTGGGCGGCGTCGATGATGATGGTGTTGGCGTTGGGGATGTCGATGCCGTTCTCGACGATGGTGGTGGAGATGAGCACGTCGTACTCGCCCTCGATGAAGTCGATGACGGTGCGTTCGAGTTCCTCAGGCTTCATGCGCCCGTGGCCGGTGGCAACGCGCACGCCGGGGACGTGGCGCTCGACGAGGCGTTGCAGGTTGTCGAGCGCGCCGATGCGGTTGGTGACGATGAACGCCTGTCCGCCCCGGCTCAGCTCGAAGTTCACGGCCTCGGCTATGACTTCGTGGCCGAACGTGTGGAGTTCGGTCTGGATGGGGCGGCGGTTGGGGGGCGGCGTCTGCAGCGTGCTGAAGTCGCGCGCGCCCATCAGGGAGAATTGCAGTGTGCGCGGGATGGGCGTGGCCGACATAGTGAGCGTGTCGACGCTGACTTTGAGTTGGCGCAGCTTTTCCTTGACGGCTACGCCGAACTTCTGCTCTTCGTCGATGACCAGCAGGCCGAGGTCTTTGAACTTGACACCCTTGCCGATGAGGCGGTGGGTGCCGATGAGGATGTCTATCTTGCCCTCGGCGAGGTCGGCGAGGAGTTCGCGTGTCTGTTTGGCGGTGCGTGCGCGGGTGAGGTAGTCGACGCGCACGGGCATGTCGGCCAGGCGCTGCGCGAAGGTGCGGTAGTGCTGCAGGGCCAGCACCGTGGTGGGCACCAGCACGGCGGTCTGCTTGCCGTCGCAGGCGGCCTTGAAGGCGGCGCGCACGGCTATCTCGGTCTTGCCGAAGCCCACGTCGCCGCATACGAGGCGGTCCATGGGGCGGCGGCTCTCCATGTCGTGCTTCACCTCCTGAGTGACGCGCAGTTGGTCGGGCGTGTCCTCGTAGGTGAAACTGGCCTCAAGTTCGTGTTGCAGGTAACTGTCGGCGCTGAAGGCGAAGCCCCGGCTGTCGCGCCGCTCGGAGTAGAGGCGTATGAGGTCGCGCGCAATGTCCTTGAGTTTCTTCTTGGTTTTCTCCTTGAGCCGTTCCCAGGCGCCGGTGCCGAGGCGCGAGAGGGTGGGCGGCGCGCCGTCCTGGCCGCGATACTTGCTGACCTTGTGGAGGGCGTGGATGGAGACGTAGACCACGTCGCCGCCGTGGAAGAGGATTTTGATGGCCTCGTTCATGGCGCCGTCCTGGCCGGGCATGCGCACCAGTCCGCCGAACTGGCCCACGCCGTGGTCGATGTGGACGACGTAGTCGCCATACTGGAACGTCTTGAGTTCCTTGAGCGTGAGGGCCATCTTGCCCTGCTTGGCCACGTCGCTGCGCAGGGTGTACTTGTGGTAGCGGTCGAATATCTGGTGGTCGGTGAAGAGGCAGAGGCGGGTGTCGGCGTCGCTGAAACCGGCGTGGAGGGTGGGGGAGAGGGGCGTGAAGAGCGTGGGTGCGTCGGCGGACGGAGGGGCGTCGTCGGGCCGCTGCCCGGCGAGGATGGCCTTGAGGCGCTCGTGCTGTTTGGCGCTGTCGGCCAGCAGCAGTACGGCGTAGCCGCGCTCGCGGAAGTCGGCGAGCGACGATTGGAGCAGTTCGTAGTTCTTGTGGTAGACGGGCTGGGGCGAGGTGTGGAAGGTGACGGTGGCGCTTTTCCCGTCGGCGGGCGCTGCTCCGTCCTGCCCCGTGGCAGCGGCCACCTCCACGCGCTGCAGGGCCAGCAGGGCGGGTTCGAGGATGGAGCGGGGGCAGAGCAGGGTGTCGCGCGAGAGGGTTTCGTCCGTCTCGCCCGCCACGAGGGCCTGGCGCGAGAAACCGTCGTCGTAGACCTTGCCCATTGTGGCGAGGCAGAGCGCGAGGTCGCGCACGACGAGTGTGGTCTCGGTGGGCAGGAGGTCGGTGGCCAGCACACCGGCGGCCTGCGTGTCGGGCGCGGCCACGAGGACGGCCTCGGCGCGCTGCTCGTGGCTGAGTTGGGTGTCGATGTGGAACGTGCGGATGGTGTCCACCTCGTCGCCGAAGAAGTCGATGCGCAGGGGCAGTTCCTCGGAGAAGGAATAGACGTCGAGCAGTGAGCCGCGCACGGCGAAGTCGCCGGGTTCGTAGACGTAGTCGGTGCGCCGGAAACCGAGGTCGGCGAGGCGCGCCGCGAGGTCGGTGAGGTCGATGGTATCGCCGCGTTTGAGGGCGAGGGTGCGGCTGGCCAGGCTTTCGCCCGTCGGCACGCGCTCGGCCAGTGCGGCGGCGTGGGTGACGATGAACGCGGGGCGGCCACCGGCGGTGCGCGGCGCGGCCAGCCGTTCGAGGGTTTCGGTGCGCAGGATTTCGGCGGCGGTGTCGCGCTGTCCGTATTTGGCGGCGCGACGGAAAGCGGAGGGCAACAGGCTCACGTCGGCGCAGCCGCCTGCGTCGCCGCCGCCGAGCAGGGCGCAGAGGTCTTGGAAGAGGTAGCCCGCCGCTTCCTCGTCGGGTTCGAGCAGCAGGTAGGTGCGCTCGG
>JAGBKI010000049.1 GCA_017933995.1 Bacteroidaceae bacterium
GATAGGCTGCGGTTCGGGCGTGAAAGGAAAAACAGCGTTTTTCCTTTGCACGCCACTCACTTTGCACTACTTTGCTTGCGCGAAGATAGGCTGCGGTTCGGGCGTGAAAGGAAAAACAGCGTTTTTCCTTTGCACACCTCTCACCTTGCACTACTTTGCTTGCGCGAAGATAGGCTGCGGTTCGGGCGTGAAAGGAAAAACAGCATATTTCCTTTGCACACCTCTCACCTTGCACTACTTTGCTTGCGCGAAGATAGGCTGCGGTTCGGGCGTGAAAGGAAAAACAGCGTTTTTCCTTTGCACACCTCTCACCTTGCACTATCTTTGCCCCCAATAAACACAAAGCGCAAAAAAAGGCAAGGACACCGTATTATATATAGATAGAAATGAAAAGACTTCCACTCCTTTGCTTAGCCCTCCTGGCCTGCGCGCGGTTGCTTTCCTCGTGCGGCATGTTTACGCACGAAAGCGTCGGAACAGAAAACGTTGCGGACTCGGCCTCCTATGAAGAGAATGGAAAGACGTGCGCCGTGTCGCTGGACGTGGACTATCCCGCAGGCGGCGACCCGCTGATGGTGCGCGGCGTGAAGCAATGGATGGGTGGCCTGCTCGGTCTGACAGACACCACCGCAATGGCCGGGCCAGCAAAATTTGCCGAGGCTTTCTTCAAGAAAAACGAACCGGGGCGTGAGATGCTCAAGAACCACCCCGAAGGCTATCGCTACGAACTCACGGTGCGCAAGGCCGTTGAGGCGAAAGCCTATGTGACCTTCGTTATCGACACACGTACTGCCGACGGCGCGTCGGTAGCCTTCGTTTGCCGAGGAGCCACGTTCGTCAAGCCTACGGCCAAGGTGTTCGGCTACGATATGTTTGCGGAGGAAAATGCGCGTAGCCTCGCCGTGCTGCTGACAAAAGGGTTGCAACGTTTTTTTGAGGCCGAAGATTTTGCCTCGCTCACCCGCGAAGTGCCCTCCGAACTGTTCTCGCCGACAGACCAAGGGGTGAACGTGTTGCCCCAAGCCGATCCGTGGATAGAGGACGGCGATGTCGTGTTCCAATACGCCCAGGGGGAATTACAGGGTGCCACCGCTTCGTCGCCACAGGTGCGTGTTCCGCTGCGCGAGGCGCGCCCCCTTTTCTCGCCCGACTTCAAGCGGGCACTCCAAGAGGCCGAGAAGTAAGCCTGAGAAGCCAGCCCGCACCGTTGTGGGTGTTGATAAAAAAATGCGCCCCCTGCCTTGTCGTTACAGACAAGGCAGGGGGCGTAGCTATCCTGCGAAGGGTTTATTGGGCTTCGGGGGTGTGCAACTTGCGGTATTGCTTGGGCGACATCCCTATTGTTTTTGTGAACAAGCGGGAAAAGTAGTAGTTGTCATCAATGCCCAGTTGCACGCAGATGTCAAGGATGCGCCGATCCGTAGTGACCAGCAGCTCGCACGCCCGTTGCATCTTCATAATGTTGAAATAGGTGATGGGGCTGTAGCCAGTCTTTCGGCGGAAGAACGATGAGAAATACGTCGGGGTGTAGCCCGCATGTGCGGCGAGCTCTTCCAAACGTATGCGGTTCTCCACGTGGTCGCGCATGTATTGTGTGGCCGCCTCAATCGCGGCATTCCCCTCGTCGGCGTGTGCATTGCCCTCGTCGGCGCGTATGGTTTCGCCATAGAACAGGTTGGCCAGTGCATAGGCGAAAATGCAGCTGGCATAGCGCATGTTGTCGAGGGTGAGGCCGCGCTCAAAGCAATTCTGGACTTGGAGCAGCAGGCGTTCTAAATCGCGGCGCTGTTCGCCGTCGAGCGTAACGGCGAAATGGGGGCTGCTCTTGACGATGTCGTGGCCCATTATCCCGCAGAAACGCAGGGCGAAAAGCTCGCAGGGATCTTCGCGCGAGGGGGTGAATACATACTCCTCCCCGGCGGGCACGACAAAGTACTGCCCAGCGGAAAATCGCTTGTAGTTGCCTTGGGCGGTGAGGCTGCCGTGACCGTGGCGGATGTAGAGAAAAATGTTTTCCGTCGCTGCCGGACGCTGGGGGCGCTCAAAAGGTACATCGGGACTGTGGTAGAAGAACGCCGATATATATAAACGGTCGCAAACCACATCGTGAACGAGTGAACTGACAAGGCTATCGGGCAAAATGTAGCTTTGTGAGGTCGGAGAGAAGGCGTTGCGCTGTGTCATCTTCTTGTTCTTGTCTTTTCAATTCGCCTACAAAAGTAAGCCGCATCCCGCGAATAACGAAGAAATATCAACAAAAATAATGCAAAGAACGGATTTATTTTTACTTTTGCTCGTAGGCAAACATATCTTTTTTCCATGACTCACATCGCCATCTTCGTCTCCGGCGGCGGCACGAACGCCGAGAACATCATCAAGCACTTCCAAGGCAGCGCGGAGGTGAGCGTAGACCTCGTGCTGAGCAACCGCGCCGACGCCTACGCCCTGGTGCGCGCCGAGCGGCTGGGCGTGAAGACCGCCGTGCTTCCCCGCGCCGACTTCAACGACCCCGCCAAACTGCTGCCGCTGCTGCGCGGCATCGACTTCATCGTGCTGGCGGGCTTCCTGCTGATGGCTCCGCCGTTCCTCACGGCGGCCTACCCGCACCGGATGCTCAACATCCACCCCGCCCTGCTGCCCAAGTACGGCGGGCGCGGCATGTACGGCCACCACGTCCACGAGGCCGTCAAGGCGGCGGGCGAGACCGAGAGCGGCATCACCATTCACTACGTCAGCGACGAGTGCGACGGCGGCGAAATCGTGTTCCAGGCGCGCACGCCGCTTGCCCCCACCGACACGCCCGACGACATCGCCGCCAAAATCCACGTCCTCGAACAAACCCATTTCCCACGGGTCATCGAGGAGACCATTAAGGGGATTAGGAATTAGGAGTTATTCAAATTAGGAATTAGGAGTGAGGAATTAGGCTACGCGAAAAGTGGACGTGTGGCGCGCCGGATGGCAATTCCTAATTCCTAACTCCTAATTCCTAATTTGAATAATTCCTAATTTCCACATCCCAAAAAGAAGTGTATGCTGTTCCGTTCCCGCGCCATCGTCCTGCAAACGCTCCGCTACGCCGACGACAAGCTTGTGTGCCGCCTGCTGACGGAGCGCGAGGGCTGCGTGTCGTTCCTTGTGCGGCGCGGCACGGGGCGCGGCTCGCGCCACAGGCTGTTCCGCCCCCTGGCGTTGCTCGACGTGGAATGGAGCAAGCCACGCGACGGCGCGCTGGCCTACCCCAAGAACGTGGCCGCCGCACTCAACTACGCCACCATCCCCTACGACACGTCGAAGACCGCCGTCGCCCTCTTCCTCTGCGAGTTCCTGCAGTCCGCCGTGCGCAGCGAGCCGCCCTCGCCCGCGCTGTTCGCCTTCGTGGAACAGTCGCTGCGCTTCTACGACCGGCTGGAGCGCGGCCACGCCAACTTCCACCTCGTCTTCCTCCTGCAACTGGCCACGTTCCTCGGCCTCTCGCCCGACGTGGGCGGCTTCCGCCCCGGCGCGTTCTTCGACCTGCGCGAGGGCGGCTTCACCGCCATGCGCCCGCTCCACCCTCAGTACGCCGAACCCGAGGAGGCCGCCGCCCTGCCCGTGCTGATGCGTATGTCGTATGCCAACATGCACCGCTTCCGCCTCAGCGGGCGCGAACGGTCGCGCCTGCTCGCCCACCTCTGCGACTACTACCGCCTCCACATCCCCGCCTTCCCCGAACTCAAGTCCCTCGGAATCCTCGGCGAAGTGTTCGCGGCGGAGCGGGAGAATTGATACATTAAGCCCCAATCGGCCTGCCGACCGATTGGGGCTTAATCATTGGAGGCCGCCCACTGCCCTCACGACCTTCTGAAACCAAAGCCAAGGGGCACCCAACCGGCATTGTGGTCGGTGAGGCGGTCGAACGAGATTTCATCGCAAACCACCGTGACGCCGTTCGATTTGATGCAAAGACAATCGGGGCTGGCCTCGTAGATTTCAAGTTCGCTCTGCCAGATGGACTCGTCGGCTTCTGTCTTGACGCTGCGCAGGCCGCTGCATTTCACATGCAGCACACGGCCTCCTTGCAGCCAGATGCGGAGGCGGGCTTCGCTTTTGTCGTAGTCAAGGTCGAAACGCAGGTTTGCGCAGTCGTGCGTGGCGTCGTCCGTATAAACTTCGTCGCCCTTGAGCCAGTCGAAGTGCTTCACATAGCGGCTGAAGCCCTTGATGCGCTTCGCGGCGGACTTTTGGATGACCGTGGAGAGGATGATATTCTCGCGCTCTTCAATGTCCTTGTGCTTAGAGATGAATTTGCTCCACAGCCGTCCCAGTTTCGTTGAATCGGCCTCCGAAAGCACCACGCCCGAATGGCCACCGCGCCAGTCCACGCCGGGAATGGCGCGCTCCAGTTCCTCGGTGGTGAGGATGGGGTCGCGGTCGGGGTGGAGCATCACGCGCGGACGGAGGTCGCAATAGTAAGTGGTACGTCCCTTGCCCGACCAGTCCTCGGCCGTATAGGGCAAAGACTCGAAACAGCCCTTCATCACGATGCCCGTCTGCCCCTCGCCAACTTTCAGCATATAGAAGTCCTGCCATTGAGCCACCTTGTCGTGTTCCCACACGCTCCAGTTGAGGCTCCCGAACGGGCGCAGCCGCATCACCGTCTCCCAGTCGTCCATCCGTATACTGGACACCGCCGGGTTCCACTTTAGAATACAAACTTCCGTTGTCATTGCCTTATATCATATATGGTTCGGCTGCAAAGTTAGTGCAAGGTGAGCGGTGTGCAAAGGGGAAACAGCGTTTTCCCTTTCACACCCGAACCGCCGCCTAACTTCGCGAAAGCAAAGTTAGTGCAAGGTGAGCGGTGTGCAAAGGGGAAACAGCGTTTTAGAGGGTTTGGTTTATCCCAAATCGGTCGTTATGCCAACCTTAGCCCCGTAAGGGGCGGCATAGGTTAGGCGGGGGCGTGAGCCCCCGTGATGCGGGTGCCATTGACGAACCGCGTAGCGGTGACACATTATTACGTGTGTGAATGTGTCACCGCTACGCGGTTCATACTACGGATTTCCGCTAACGGGGGTTTACACCCCCGCCTATCCTATGTCGTCGCTACGCGACTATAATAATCTCAAATCCATCTTATGGCAGAATTAGCTTCATTGCGGTGCTTGCGGCGGTTTTGCCCGTCCTCCACAGAAAACTTTTCCGCCGCCCGCAATGCGCTGGTTTTGCGGCTGAAACGCACATTTGTATAGCAAAAGCGGGCGCGCGCTGACACTTTGCAGAAAATTATACTGCCCGGAAAGCCCGCCACCGCGCTGAAAAACACTACCTTTGCGCCGGAAACAACAATCACAAAACCCCTCTTATTGCTTATGAAAAGAATTTACGCACTCTTTTCACTGCTGCTCCTGCTCCTTGCGGGGGTACTCCCTGCTGCCGCGCAGTACAAGCAGGGCGACGATCCGCTGACCGAAATCACGGACGGGCAGAACGTGCTGCTGCAAAACGGGCGCGCCTTCGACGCCGGCACTTCCTACGCGAAGTATATGGCCGAGCAGGGCACAGCCGCCACCGACTATTTCAGCGACAAGGTGGAGGACGCCACCGTGATGCAGTTCGTCAGCGACGGCGAGGGCAAGTACCTGCTCTACAACCCCGCCGCCGGCGCCTACGTCGAGTCGCCCGACTACCGTTTCCTGTCGGGCTATGCGACTTGGTGGACCGAGAACAAGGACGAGGCCGCCCACTTCGAGGCCATCGAGACCACGGCCAGCGACGAGGCCACGCCCGCCTTCGTCCTCAAGACGCAGGTGACGGCTTTCAGTATGGACGCCTACTACGCCCCCCTCGCCTCCTACTCGCGCGGCGCGGGCTACAGCTTCAACCTCATCGCAGGCCGCGAGTACTATAACTCTTGGGTGGTATACCCCGCCGAGAGCCTTGGCGCCAAGACCGCCGGCACCGACCCGCTCGACGCCATCACCAGCGGCCAGGAAGTACTCTTCCAGAACGGGCGCGCTTTCGACGCCGGCACGTCCTACGCCAAGTACATGGCCGAGCAGGGCACAGCCGCCACCGACTACTTCAGCGACAAGGTGGACGAGACCACCATCCTCCAGCTCGTGAGCGACGGCGAGGGCAAGTACCTCATCTACAACCCCGCCGCCGGTGCCTACGTCGAGTCGCCCGACTACCGTTTCCTGTCGGGATACGCCACATGGTGGACGACGAACCCTGACGAGGCCGCCCACTTCGAGGCCATCGAGACCACGGCCAGCGACCAGGCCACGCCCGCCTTCGTCTTCAAGACGCAGGTGACCGCCTTCAGCATGGACGCCTACTACGCCCCCCTCGCCTCCTACTCGCGCGGCGCGGGCTACAATTTCAACCTCATCAGCGGCTACGAGTACTACAACTCGTGGGTGCTCTATCCCGTCGAGATAGCCGGCGGGCGCGAGGCGCTGGAACTCGTCTTCTACGGCTACTTCCCCAACGGCCTCACGGACGAGGCGTGGCTGGTGGGCGAGGGTCCCGGCACCATCACGCAGGAACTCTTCGACGCGCTGAAAGCAGCCTTCACCGCCGCCGAGGCCGCCGTGGAAGACCCCACCGTCGGCGAAACCGCTTGCGCACGCCTGGCCGACCAGCTGAAAGCCGCCTACCAGGCCGCAGCCGAAGGCGTCGTGCCGATGACCGAGGGTTACTACTACATACGCAACCTGGCCGTCGACGGCCTCGTATACGCCGCCGACAGCCAGAACGACAACGGCGACATCGTGACCACGGCCCGCTGGCAGTCGCGCGACCTGCCCGAAACCTACACCTCCGCCGACGCCCCCTACATCTGGAAAGTCGAGAAGCAAGAGGACGGCACGGGCTTCCTCTTCTACCACCCCGTGAGCGATAAATACCTCAGCCGCTCCGGCTCCTACGGCGCAGCCACCCCGCTGCTCGCCTCGTCGAGCCAGAACGGCGTCTTCGCCATCAACTACCAGCCCGACAACTACATCTCTGTGGGTGGCTACTTCAACGTGCTCAACACGTACTTCGGCGGACGCATCCTCCGCGCCATCGGCAACGACAACGGCGTGGGCTACAACAGCAGTTCCACCGACCCCAAGGACGAGGACGCACAGTGGCAGTTCATCCCCGTGAGCGAAGCCGACGTGGCCGCTATGCTGGCCGACAAGGAGCGCGACGCCCTCAACGAGCAGCTCGCCGCCCTGGTGGACAAGAGCCTCTCGCTGCTCGCCGCCACCAAGTCATACACCACGACGATGCGCACCACCGGCACGCTCGACACACCGGGACTCGTCACCGCCCTGACCACCAACGCACAAGAACCCACCGAGGGCGACGCGTTCTACGCCATCGACAGCGAGGGCACCACGTTCTTCCACTCCGTGTGGAGCGACAGCGAGGCCGCCCCCGACTACTACCACCATGTGATGGCCGAACTCTCCGATGAGGTGCAAGACGTGGCCATCAAACTCGTCAAGCGCGTGAACGTCGACGATGAGGGCAACGTGAGCACCAACGGCCACAACCCCGCCACTTTCGTGCTTTACGCCGGCAACAATCCCGACATCGCCACGCTCGACTCCGTGGGTACCTTCAAGGCCATCTACGACAAGGGCTTCGCCTTCTTCGAGGGCACCGACGAAACCGCGCTGAACACCGTCAGCGTCACCTACACCACGCTGCCCGCCCCCGCGCGCTACCTCTGCCTCGTCGTCACCTCCACCGAGTCCAACGCGAAGATTAACGGCTTCCCCTACTTCAACATCGCCGAAATCGGCGTCTACAAGGCCGTCTACGACCCCGAGACGTCGGCCTACGAAAACATCCCCGAGGCCGTGCGCAACGAGTTCCTCGCCCAGCTGGCCGCAGCCGAGGCCGAGGTGGACGCCGCAGCCGCCACACGCGAGACGCTCGACGCCCTCGCCGCCGCCTACGAGGCCATGGACGACGCCTTCGCCGACCGCAGCAAACTGCGCGCCCTCCTCGACGACGCACGCAGCTACCAGCTGGAGGCCATCGAGGACGACGCCGAACTGGGCTACTACCAGTACGGCAGCACCGACGTCTTCGCCGCCGCACTCGACGCCATCGAGGAGCGCATCGACGCCCTCGTGAACCCCACCACCGAGGACTGCGAATCCGTCGAGGCCGACATCGCCAAGGCACTGGCCGATTTCGACGCACAGCTCAACAAGCCCGACGGCACCGCGCTCTACTACATCCAAAGCGCCTCCGCCATCGGCGACAACTACGACCGCTACCTCTACACCGCCACCAACGACGAGAGCTACGCCAGCCTCAACAACAACGACGTGAGCGACGCCGGCGCCTACCTCATCTACCAGTGGCGCGTCGAGCCGCAGGCCGACGGCACGTTCTACCTGCGCAACGCCTCCAACGGCCTCTACCTGGGCGGCGTCGAGGACGAGACGCAGCGCGTCACCTCCACCTACGAACCCGTGGCGCTGCGCATTGTCAGCGCACGCACCGTGGGCGCGCTCACCATCCAGACGCTCGAAGGCAAGAACCTCTTCGCACAGGACTACCAGCAGGGCATCGTGCTCTCCGACGAGGGCAAGGGCCCGGACGGCGCAGCCTTCCAGTTCCTTGAGGCCGACTTCCAGAGCAGCCACATCACCCGCGCCAACGCCGGCCTGCAGGTAGTCACCCTGCCGTTCGACATCGTGGGCACCGTCATTGGCGGCACCGCCTACCGTCCCCTCGGACGCAAGGCCACCGACGACGGCACACCCGCCGCACGCTTCGCAGCCTACGGCGCCGAGGAGGTCATCCCCGCCGCCACGCCCTTCCTGCTCGTCGGCGACGAGGGCATCAACGAAGTGACCTACTACACCGCCGAGTCCGACAACGGCACGGCCATCGAGTACGTCCTCACGCCCGGCACAGCCACAGGCCTGGTCGGCACGCTGCGCAGCACCACCGTACTGCCGCCCTACTGCGTCATCCGCAACGGCAAAATCGACGCCGCCGTGAACATCGGCAACGTCATCAACGCCAACAGCGGCTACTTCGACCTCACCACCCTCGCCGACACCGACGAGGAGGGCGACCTCGCCCTGCCGCTCGCCGACGCCGTGAGCGCCCTGCGCAACCTCGGCTTCGACCTCGGCACCGACACCAGCCTCCCCGCCTACGACCTGCAGGGACGCCGCGTCGCACAGCCCCAGGCCGGCGGCGTCTACATCATCGGCGGACGCAAGGTGCTTGTGAAGTAAACCTGCGGTTTCGCTTTCTGCCACCGCGTGTGGCCAAAATAATTGGAGCGCATCCCTATTGCGGGGATGCGCTCCTTATTATTATAAATAGGTGTCCGCCAGAACTTGTAGCAATAATGTCGCGCAGCCTTAACCCCAGCGGGGGACTGGCTTCAGTGGCGGCAGATGTAGCGGAACTGGCAGTAGCGGCAGTTGTCGTCGGTGGGGATGGCGGTGAAGGGCTGCGCGGGGTCGAGGATCTGCTGCACAAGGTCGGTGAGCAGGTCGCGGAACGTGGGCAGGTAGGGGCGCACGTCGGGTTCGGTCGGCACGTCGGGCGCGTTGGCCTTGCCCTTGCCTTTCTTTCCACCGCCGTCAAGGGCGATGAAGGCATAGTAGTCGGGCTTGTACGCCTCGGTGGTGTAGTGCAAGGCGGTGCGGATGGGCAGTGTGGTGGTGCCCTCCACGGCCAGGGCGTAGAGGAAAGTCTGGAAGACGTACTGCGGCCGCTTGTCGCCGGGCTTGAAGAGTTCGGCCACGCTGGTGAACTGCTCTTCCTTCTTGTGGCTGCCGGTCTTATAGTCGAGCACGCGCAGCACCTCGCGCCCGTCTTTGCCGCGCACGCGGTCCAGGCGGTCGACGATGCCGCCAATGCGCACCGTGTGGGAGCCGTCGGCCAACTCGACCGTCACCTCGGTGAAGTACTTGTCCTCAAGCCCTACGAGGTTGATTTCTGCCAGCCGCCGCTCCGTGCGCAGCAGATCTTTGAGCATACGCAGCAGCACCTCGCGCTCCACAGGATAGTCGGAGAGCGTGCCAGTGAGGTTCTTCTCCTGCTCGGCGGCGTCGGCAAAGGCGCGCCCGATGTAGTCGAGTAGTTGCGGTTCGGGGTTGCCTTCGAGGAAACGGCCTATGACGGCGGGGGTGACGGGCTGCGTCAGATTGCGCGACAGGTCGGTGTAGAGCAATTGGGCGGCGTCGTGGAAGATGGTGCCGAAGTGGTTCTGCGCCATCCCCTCGGTGGGTTCCTCCCACGCCTTGAGGCCGCTCACACGGCGGAAGTAGAAGCGCACGGGGCAGGCCAGGTATTCGTTCAGTGCCGAGGGCGACAGCGAGGCGAGGCGCTCGGGGAGGTCGGCGGGCTTGGCGATGGAGAGGGCGGGGTGCGGGTAAGTGGTGCTCCCGGCCTGCAACGCCACGCGGTCAATCTGCAACTGCGGTGCTTCGAGCAGCAGTTGCGTCATGAAGCGCGACATCTCGCCGCCCTGCGTGCCGTCGCCGCCCGTACACCACACGGCGGTGGCGCAGCGGCAACGTGAAAGCAGGCGGTGGAAGTAGTAGGCGTAGACGGCGGCGTTCTCGCGGTGGGTGGGCAGGCCGTAGGCTTCGCGCAGGAAGTAGGGGATGAGGGAGTTGTCGGCCTGGGCGCGGGGCAGGTGGCTGTCGTCGGCGGAGAGCAGCAGCACGCTGTCGAAGTCGAGGCAGCGCGTTTCGAGCAGTCCCATCACCTGAAGTCCCTCCACCGGCTCGCCGTGGAAGGCCACCGTTTCGCGCCGCATCACCTGTTTCAGCAGTTTGCGCAGCACGGGCGTGCCCACCGCGAGCCGCCCGCCGCCCACAAGACCGGCGAAGCGTTCCAGCACGGTGTAGGCCTGGAAGCGCGCCTCCTGTTCCAGGATGTCGGCGGGTGTGGACGTGGCCGGGGAAGACGGGGCCGCGTCTGTTTTCTGCAAGGCTTCCTGCAACTTCGCGAGGAACTCGGCGGGGGCTGCGCCGCGCTGCTCCAGCGTGTCGGCCAGGCGCATCGTGGACGCATAGGTGTCGGTGGCGGCCAGCGGGTAGCCCTTGGTGATGTTGATGCTGCCCACAGCGGGCGGCAGCGTGTGGAGCACGGGCTGTAGCAGGTTCTCGTCGCAGAGCACGATGGCCGTGCGCCGCGCGTCGGGCGTCAGGTTCTCGGCAAGCCACGGGGCGACATAGCGTGCCTGCGCGCTGTCGCTTGTGGCCGAGACAAACGCGACGCGCTTGGGCTGCAGCAGGTTGCTGAACGCCTCCACGGGCAGAGCGTTGGGGAACTCGCGCAGGTTCTGGCGCATGAAGTGACCCGCTTCGTTGTAGGCGGCGGAAGTGTCGCCGTCGGCGGCGGTGTAGTACGTGTCGTAGTCCCAGTAGAAGAGCGTCTCGACCTCCTTTTGCAACAGTTTGAAGAGCCTGCGCTCCACACCGCTCAGCACGTTGAAGCCCACCACGGCCACGCGCTCCACGCCGTCGGGCAGGCGCGCCTCGCCTCGTTCAAGACGTTCCACGGCGCGGCGTTGCAGCATACCGGCGTAGGCCAGTCCCTCGGCCTCCAGTTGCGCTTGGAGGCGCGTGTAGACATCGGGCATACTGCGCCACAGTTGCAGGAAGCGGTCGCGCACGTAGGAGTTGCGCTCGGGGTCGAAGTCCTTGAAGAAACGGCGCAGCACGTCGCGCTGGCGTTCGGTGAGGAAGTCCTTGGCCTCGATTTCGCGCAGGTCGCCCAGGTTGACGAAGAGGGCACGGGCGTCGACAAGGGCTTTGTCGATGTCGTCGAAGTCGGCCAGCAGGCGTTCAGCCCAGCCGTAGAAGCGGTCGAGCGGCTCGACCTGGGGGGCGGACGTGGCGGCGGGGGCGTTTTTCACCACCTCGGCATAGAGCGCGTGGATGCGGCACGCCGTCTCGATGGGGTCGGCGGGCGTCAGCGGGCAGAGCATTCGGAAGAGGTCGGTGATGGTGGCGTAGCGCGGCGACCACAGGGGCGCATCACCCTGGGCCAGGTAGTCGTCGAGGAACAGTCCCGCGCGCTTGCCAGGGAACACCACAAGCGTCCGCGCGAACTGCCCCCCGCACCGCTGCCGCAGGTCGTCGGCCACAAGACGGAGGAATGGTGGGCTTATCATTTCTTTAGGAAACCGTATTGGTAGACTTTGGGGGCGATCTGGGCGGCGAGCGCCTTTTGTGCCTCGCGCAGGGTTTGGAGCAACTGGGTGTAGGTGGCGTCGGGGCTGTCGGGGTTCATCTGCGTCTTGCCGCTGGGCAGGGTCTTTGTGCCTTGGAAGTGCAGGCGGATGTCGTAGAGCGCGGCGTCGGGGTCGGCA
>JAGBKI010000050.1 GCA_017933995.1 Bacteroidaceae bacterium
CGACGACGCCGAGCGCGCCGTGGCCGTCGGCGCGCTGACCTACGACGAGGCCCTCGAAGCCCTCGCCGCCCGCAACCACCGCCGACGTATGCCGCAGGCCAACTACCTCACGTCCGTCGCCTCCGACGGCATCGGCACCTACGGGCGCACGCTGGGCGGCAAGGTGAACAGCATCGGCGAATACCGCATACCCGTCATCCTCGTGCAGTTCCCCGACCGCCAGTTCAACGCCACCTCCACCGACGAGAAATACGACCGCTGGCTCAACGCCGAGACCTACACCGACGACGGCGCGGCGGGTTCCGTGCGCCAGTACTTCGTCACGCAGTCGAAGGGCCTGTTCACGCCCAACTTCGAGGTCGTGGCGCGCGTCACGCTCGACAGCAGCTACGTCCGCTACGGCAAGGACAACGGCGACAGCCACGACGTGAACCTCTTCAGCGTCTTCATCAAGGAGGTGTTTGAGAAGGTAAAGGCCAGCGGCGCCAACATGACGCAGTACCAGGACAGCCGCACCGACAACTGCATCCCCCTTGTGGCCATCCTCTACGCCGGCACCGGCCAGGCCATGAGCGGCCAGGCCGACGACATCTGGCCCTGCGAGATGGACTTGGGCCCCAACTACACCAGCTACACCGGCGGCTACCGCGTCAATTCCGTCTTCTTCGGCAACGAGTGGGGCTACAGCAAGATGAACGGCCTCGGCACCTTCTGCCACGAGTTCGGCCACGCCCTCGGACTGCCCGACATCTACGCCACCACCTACAGCCACTCCACGCCGCTCACCGGCTATTGGGACATTATGGAAAGCGGCTGCTACAACGACAACGGCTACCGCCCCATCGACTACACCGCTCACGAGAAGAACCAGCTGGGCTGGCTGCGCCTGACCGAGCCCACCGAGCCGCACGTCTACACGCTCTATCCCATGAGCGACGACCGCGAGCCGCACGCCCTGCTGCTGCGCAACCCCGAGAACCCCGCCGAATACTACATCGTCGAGAACCACCAGCCCGGGCAGTGGTCGGGCGACAACTTCGGCAGCGGCCTGCTGGCCATGCACATCGACTATACAGCCTCCAACTGGTCGGGCAACAACGTGAACAACGACGGCACCCACCCGCGCACCGTCGTCGTGCCCGCCGACAACTACCTGTCCAGCGACGCCTCCGACCTCTACCCCAGCGGCAACAACCGCATCCTCCACGACAAGTCCACACCCGCCACCAAGGTATACACCGGCAGCGGCCTCGGACACCCGCTCTACACCATACGCTCCAACAAGGACGGCACCGTCACGTTCAGCTACGGCTCGGCCTCCGCACCGGCCTACTTCGTGGGCGACACCGTCAGCGTGGCCTCCTACCACCTGACGTGCCTCGTCAGCGCCACGCGCGAACTCACCGTCGTGCCCACCGAGGGCGGCTATTCGGGCGACGTCACCATCCCCAACGACAGCGTCTACTTCGACCACACGCGCTACAAGTTCGTGGGCGTCAGCGACAACGCCTTCGTGGGCAACGACGCCCTGACCAGCGTCCACATCGGCAACCGCGTGCGCAACGTCGCCCCCGGCGCCTTCCGCGCCACGCCCGCCCTGGCCGCCATCACCGCCAGCGACGACAACACCTACTACGAGGCCCACGACGGCGCGCTCTACACCCGCCGACCCACCGGCGAAGCCCTCGAACCCGCCGACCTCACCGCCGACATCGCCGGCAACCCGCAGGGGCTGCCCGTCTCCACCAGCCTGCGCGACTACGAGACAGGCCGCTTCCCCCTCACCTACACCGACGGCGGGCTGACCGTCACGCTCGCCGACGGCGATAACCCCGCCATCCTGTGGGAAAGCACCGTAGGCACGCGCCTGCGTATGGCCAAGAACGCCACGCTCACCGTCAGCGCGCCCACGGGATTTGACATCACCGGCATCACCTTCGACGCCAACACGCTGAACCTCAAGCCCGCCCAGGGCGCGATGGGCAGCCGCACGTGGACGGGCGACCCGACGCCCAGCGTCACCTTCACCGCCACCTCGGCCAACACCATCGCCTCCATCACCGCCACCGTGCAGCGCAACGCCGACGCCATCTACCTCGTCGCCGCGCCCCACACCGACGGCGGCACCTTCGCCGTGCCCGACAGCGTGACGGCCCTCGCGCCCTACGCCTTCAGCGGCGCCACCTACACCGCCGTCAGCCTCCCCGCCACGGTCACCGAGGTGGGCGCCGACGCCCTCGCCCTGCCCACCCTGGCCAGCCTCGAAGTGGCCGCGCTGACGCCGCCCGCCTGCCTCGCCGACCCCTTCACCGGCGTGCCGACCGACTGCGTACTCCACGTGGCCGAGGCCAGCGTCACGGCCTACCAGGGCGCGGCCTACTGGGAACGCTTCTTCGGCCACATCGAGGGCGACCTCAGCACCGCCATCGCCACTCCCCTGCTGCCCGCCGCCCATAGCGCCGCCCCCGTCTACGACCTCCAGGGCCGCCGCGTAGCCACGCCGCAGCACGGCATCTACATCCAAGGCGGCGTCAAGGTCGTGCGCTGACACCGTTCATACTCTTTTAAAAAGCGCGGTCTGAAAAGCATCGGGGACGTAGCGCCGCTTGGGAACACTCCCCCGGCACGCTGTCCATCCCCGCTGCTTTTCAGGCCGCGCTTTATGCCTTATTATATATGAAGAAACTCCTCTTTCTCCCGTTTCTGTTCCTCCCTCTTTTGTCTTGCCACGCACAGAAGCCCGCGCGCGGTTGGACAACCGTTGCCAACGGGCAACTTTGGACAGAAGTCGCAGCCCCTGCTGACACGACCGTCGCACGCAGCGTGCAGGCTCACGCGCCGGGTTTCCTCTTCGAGAAAGGCCGTTGGTGGATGGTCGGCGAGGATCGCAGCAGGGAGTACACCCCCGATGTGAATCTTTACAGCAGTGCCGACTTGCAGCACTGGCGTTTTGAGGGGAAAATCATAGCGAACGGTGTGGCGACGCCCGAACTTGGCGATACACGGATGATAGAGCGTGCAAAAATCCTCCACTGTCCCACCACCGGGCGCTATGTCGTGTGGTGTCACTACGAGGCTTCGGACTATTCCGCCTCTGAGGCCGCCTGTTTTTCCGCCCCATCCATTACAGGTCCTTATCGCTTGGAATGGAGCGGGCGGCCAATGGGCATAAAGGCGCGCGACTGCAACGTGTTCGTGGACGACGACGGCACAGCCTATTTCATAGCTACGACAAACGAGAACCAAGACCTTGGTCTTTTCCGTTTGTCGAGCGACTATTTGCGCCCAGTGGCGCACACCGTGCTACTTCCCGGCCTGCGTCGCGAGGCGCCAGCCATTGTCCGCGTGGGCGACACGTATTACATGTTCTCCTCAGCCTGTACGGGATGGGCGCCGAACCAATGCAAACTCACCACGTCCAAGAGCCTTACACACGGGTGGTCGCCGCTTACCGACGTGGGCGACGCCACTTGTTTCCGCACACAGGCCGCTGCAATACTTACGCTGAAAGGCACGCGAGACACCACCTACCTGTATGTGGGCGACCGTTGGAAAGATCCCACGCTGGCCGAGACGAAAACCATCATCTTCCCCGTTTCGCTTGAAGATGGGCAGTGCCAGATGCACTATCGTGAGCGTTTTAGCCTGAACGCGCGCAAAGGGCTGTGGCGCGAATGTAAATAGTTCTTTCCCGACTTTACATTTTCCTGGCTCGACAAGCGCACGGGGCGGCTTGCCTGTAGAAAAAGCCAGAGCCATGTGCAAGAAAAATGTCCTTGCACTACTTTTGCTTACGCAATGACCAACGACAAAGAGAAATTCCTTGTGCTGGGCGAGAAGCCCGTGGGGCGCCTGTTGTTCCAGTACGCCCTGCCGGCCATCGTGGCGATGGCGGCGAGCAGCGTGTACAATATCATCGACGGCATCTTCATCGGCCAGGGCGTAGGCCCGGCGGCCATTATGGGACTGGCGCTGACCATGCCCGTGATGTCGCTCACCGGCGCGTTCGGCGCGATGGTGGGCGTGGGCGGTTCGACACTGATGAGCGTCCGCCTGGGGCAGCGCGACTACGAGGCGGCGAAGAAAATCCTGGGCAACGTGCTCGTGATGAACGTCGTGATGGGCGTGGTGCTCGGCCTCGTGCTGCAACTGGCGCTCGACCCCATCCTGCGCTTCTTCGGCGCGAGCGATGTCACCATCGGCCCGGCCTACGACTTTATGACCGTCATCCTTGCGGGCAACGTCGTGACCCACCTTTACCTGGGTCTCAATGCCCTGCTGCGCTCCACCAACCGCCCTGAGAAGGCTATGCGCGCCACGATGGGCACGGTGGCGGTGAACTGCCTGCTGGCCCCGCTGTTCATCTTCGTGCTGGGCTGGGGCATACGCGGCGCGGCGGCGGCCACGGTGACGGCGCAGCTGGTGATGCTCCTTTGGCAGATACGCCTCTTTGCCCGCAAGGACGACATGATACACATCCAGCGGCGCTACCTGCGGCTGGACTGGAAGATAGTGCGCCAGTCGTTGGCCATCGGCCTCTCGCCGTTCCTCATCAACCTGTGCGCCTGCCTTGTGACGGTGCTGATGACGCGCAGCCTGTCCGACTATGGCGGTGACTACGCCGTGGGCGCTTTCGGCATCGCCAACCGCCTGCTGATGCTCGTCGCTCTGGTGGTCATCGGCCTCAACCAGGGTATGCAGCCCATCGCGGGCTACAACTACGGCGCGCAGAAGTACGGGCGCGTGGTCGAGGTGCTGCGCTGGGCGCTCATCTTCGCCACGGTGGCCACCACGGCGGGCTTCGCCGTCGCGATGCTGTGGGCCGAGCCGTGCGCCGCCCTCTTTGCCAGCGACTCGCCCGAACTGGTCGAAATGTCGGCCCACGCCATGCGCATCCTCGCGCTGATGTTCCCCGTGGTGGGGCTGTGCATCGTGGCCACGGCTTTCTTCCAGAGCCTCGGCAAGCCCGGCACCGCCATCTTCCTCTCGCTGACGCGCCAGTTGCTGTTCATCGTGCCCGCCCTGCTGCTGTTGCCGCGCGTGCTGGCCGACCCCGTGGAGGGCGTGTGGTGGTCCTATCCCGTGAGCGACGCCCTGGCTTTTGTGCTGGCGGCGGTTATGCTGTGGAGGCAGGTAAGGCAGTTCAATAAAACAATAAACAATAAACAATAAACGTGCAACAATGATGGAGGCTCTCAGCATCACCATAGGCCGCTCGCTGGGCAGCGGCGGGCGATACGTCGGACGGCGGCTGGCCGAGGCGTTCGGCGCGCGCTATTTCGACAAGGAGATACTGGCCCTTGCGGCGCGCGAGAGCGGGCTGTGCGAGGCCGTGTTCGAGCGCAAGGACGAGCGCAAAGGTTTCCTGCGCGGCGCGCTGGGGCGCATCCACAACTCCTGGGGCGGCAGCGAGTTCTACCAGGGGCAGCTCACCGACGAGACGCTCTTCCGCGTGCAGAGCGACGCCATACGCAAGGCTGCGTCCGAGGGGCCGTGCGTCTTCATAGGCCGCTGCGCCGACTACGTGCTGCGCGACCACCCGCGCCTGGTCAGCGTCTTCATCGCCGCCGACCCCGCCGACCGCATCGCCCGCATCACCGAGCGCACCGGCTGCACCGAGCACGAGGCGCGCCGACTGATGGAGCAGGGCGACCGCCACCGCGCCACGTTCTACAACTTCTACAACGACAAGCCCTGGGGCGTCGCCTCCACCTACGACCTGTGCATCAACAGCAGCTGCCTGGGCCTCGAAGCCACGGCGCGCCTCGTCGAGGAATTCGTGCGCCAGCGGCTGGCTCTCTAAACAGCGATGAAGCGAATTGGCATCCTTTCCGACACCCACGGCGTGTGGGACGCGCGCTACGCCGAGCACTTTGCCGGGTGCGACGAAATCTGGCACGCGGGCGACATCGGCTCGATGGAGGTGGCCGAGCGGCTGTCCGCGCTCGTCCCCGTATTCCGCGCCGTGCACGGCAACATCGACGGCGGCGACGTGCGCCGCATGTACCCCGAGTTGCTGCGTTTCCGCTGCGAGGAGGCCGACGTGCTGCTGAAACACATCGGCGGCTATCCCGGCCACTACGACCGCAGCGTGGCCCAGCGCCTGCGCGAGCGCCCGCCCCACCTCTTCGTCAGCGGCCACTCCCACATCCTCAAGGTGATGTACGACCGCACGCTCTCCCTGCTCCACATCAACCCCGGCGCCGCCGGCACCATCGGCTGGCACCGCCAGCGCACCCTTGTGCGCCTTGTTGTCGACGGCCACGACTTCCGCGATTGCCAGGTCATCGAACTCGCGTAGCCCCGCGCGCATTGCTGCAAGCCCATTCCTTTTTCTCTTTTCGCATCATAAAACCGGGAGTACGTCAAACGACGTACTCCCGGTTTGCTTTGTTCTAAGAAGGGAAGCGGGGCTGCGTTCTCGCTTCTTTACGCCTCCGGGCGCGTTTTCCACGTCAGGCCGCGTTGTTCCGTGCGCTGCGGCCAGACGAGGGAGAGGAGCAGGGCCACCACAACGCTCACGGCCATCGACACGAAGCCGAAGAGCAGGAACGAGGCGGGCGTGCAGAAGTTCATCCACAGCACCGCCGCCGTGCCGACCACAAAGCCCGTGAGCGCGGCGCGGCTGCCCACGCGCGGGAAGAAGATGCCCATCATAAAGAGGCCGCCGATGCCGCCCGAGAGCAGACCCAGGATGGTGTTGAAGTAGTCGAGCAGGCTCTGTATGTCGACCATCGCCATCAGTATGGCGATGAACATGCCCAGCAGGCCGGCGGCGATGCCCGCGTAGCGCGCCGTGCGCAGTTTGCCCGCGTCGCTCACCGTGCGGAAGCGGCTCCAGAAGTCCACGGTGAAGGCCGTCGAAATCGAGTTGATGTTGGAAGCAATCGTCGACATTGTGGCCGAGAAGACGGCGGCGATGAGCAGTCCGGCCAGTCCGGCGGGCAACTGGCTCATCATAAAGAACGGGAAGATGGCATCGGTCTTCTGCATCGTGATGTCCATTGCCGCCGGGTGGGTCTTGAAGAACGTGTAGAGGCCCGTGCCGATGGTGAAGAAGGCAATGGTCACGACGACCGACATCAGGCCGTTGGTCAGGATGCCGCGCGCCGCGCTCTTCTCGTCCTTCGTGGTGAGGTAGCGCTGGATGACCGTCTGGTCGCTGGTGTAGGAGATGAGGTTGTTGGCCAAACCGCCCAGGATGACCACCCAGAACGTGGCGCTCTTCCAGTCGAGGCTCCACACGAACATGCGGAACTTGTCGTGGTCGGTGGCCAGTTGCCAGAAGTCGCTCGCGCCGTTTTCGCCCGTCTGCACGATGAGGTAGACGGCGGCGATGATAGCGCCGCCCACCAGGATGATGCCCTGGATGACGTCGCCCCATACCACGGCTTCCACACCGCCCATCGTACAGTAGACAATCGTGATGACGGCCATCAGCACGATGCAGATGTAGATGTCAATGCCCGTGACGGCTGTCATGGCCAGCGACGGCAGGAAGATGACCAGCGCCGTGCGCGCCACCATAAACACGATGAACAGCAGCGAGGCCATGAAGCGTGTGGCGTAGTTGAAGCGCCGCTCCAGGTATTCGTAGGCCGTAGTCACGTTGAGGCGGCGGAAGAACGGCAGGTAGTATTTGATGACGGGGAACGACACCAGCAGGATACAGATTTGCATCGGATAGTACGTCCAGTCCGTGGCGTATGCCTTAGCGGGGATGCTCATATAGGTGATGGCCGAGAGCATCGTGGCGAAGATGCTGATGCCCGCTGCCCACCAGGGTATGCGGCCTCCGCCCTTGAAGAAGTCTTCGCCGCCTTTCTGTCGGCGCATGAAGTAGACGCCCAGCCCTATCATACCGAGCAGGTAGAGCAGCAGCACGGCCCAGTTCAGCAGGCCGAAGTGCGCCGTGTAGTCCACCTCCGCGTCGGTCACGGCTGCGCTGCGCACGCCGGGTTTTTCCTCGCCGCCGATGACGTACCAGTGCGTGCCGCCGAGGTTGTCCTTGTAGGCCACCACGGCAGCCCCGGCGCGGGCCAGTTCTTTTCCGTCGAAGAGGCGCGCCCAGGCGTCGGTGACGGTCTGGTAGACAATGAGGTTCGGGTTGAACTTATACCACTCGGCGGGGTGCGTCAGGTAGTCGTCGGCGGGCGCGGCGAGGGCTTGCTCGAACACGTCCTTGTTCACGCCGCCGATACACACGATGTGGCCGCATCCGCTCGGCACTGCCGCCGCGCCGACCAGGGCCACGGGCTGCGCTTCGCCGTAGGGGCGTATGTCGGCCACCTTGCGCCACGTCTTCGTTGCGAGGTCGAGTGCCAGACCGTCCGTCACGGTCTTTTTCGTCACGGGGTCGTAGCCGCCCAGCAGGTAGAACGCCTGCCCCACGGCCTGTGCCTGCACGGCGGCGCAAGGCTGCACGCGCGCCGGGCCGGGCACGTCGGGCAACGCCTCCCACTGCGCGCCGGCTTTGCTCACTTCAAGGAGAAAAGCCTTGTGGTTGCCCTCGCCGCTGGTCTGGCCACCGGCCACATATACCTTGCCGTCGGCATAGGCGGCGGCCATCTGGTCGAGCGCCACGGGGAGCGGGGCGAGTCGTTTCACCTTGCCCTCCTTGTTGATGAGGAACACGGCGTTGCTGCTCGCTGTGCCGTCTGCCGTGCCGCCGATGCACAGCACGCCGTCGGGCGTCGAGACGCTTGCGCCGTAGGCCGTCGGCGTCGCAATGCGACCCTGCTGCTGCCACTTGGCGTCCTTGCCCGCGAGGTCGAGGGTGTAGATGTTGGCGTAGAACTTCTTGGCGCCGCCCTGAGCGGCAGGCGTGTCGGGGAAGTTGCAGCCGCCCGCCACGATGAGCGTGCCGTCGTGCACGCCCGCAAAAGCGGCGGCCACGCCCTGCTCGCCGCCCACTTGCAACGGGGCGACGGGTGTCAGTGTGAGGTTGTTGAAACGCGTTTCGGATTGCGCAGCCGCCAACAGCGGCCACAGCATCAGCACCAGGAGTGCTTTCAGTATATTTTTCATAGATTAAGGTTGTTTCCTGTTCTGCCCCGCAAAAATACGCCATCGCCGCCGAATAACCCGCTCTCGGCGCGAAAAATCCTTGTGCCTGCGCAATTCCTTGTCTGCGGCCTAATCTAAAGCTGCGCATGTCCCCGCAAATCGCACGTATCTCCCCGCAAATCGCACGTATCTCCCCGCAAATCGCACGTATCTCCCCGCAAATCGCACGTATCTCCCCGCAAATCGCACGTATCTCCCCGCAAATCGCCCGCAATTCCCTGCAAAAACTTTTTTTCGCGGACTAAATCTCCAAACTAAGCCTAAGTTTGCGCAAATTAAGCCTTAATTTGGCGAAACTAAGCCTTAGTTTGTACAAATTAAGCCTTAGTTTGCAGATTTGTGTGCCTCCCGCCGCGAATTAAGCCGCCGCCGCTGACAAAAAATACGCCCGTGCGGGCGTAAAGACGCGAAGAAGTTGTACTTTTGCTTGCGATAAACGGACTTAATGGGAATCTATAACCAAACAAATACTGCAACTATGAAAAAGTTATTCACCATCGCACTGCTTATGCTGGCCACGCTCAGCGCCAGCGCGCAGTTTGAACAGGGCTTGAAGTACGTCGGCGCCTACGCCACGGGTCTTGACATGAACTACAGCTCCAAAAACAAGTTCCGCTTTGGTCTCGGTGCGGAGGCTGGCTATTTCATCATGGACCACCTGATGGTTAAGGCCGATGTGAGCTACCAGCACACCGACGTGAGCGACGACTTCACGCTCGGGGCAGGCGCACGCTACTACGTCACCCACCACGGATTTTACCTCGGTGCAGGTGCGCAGTACGCCCACTTTAGCCCCAAGAACAACGATGTGCTCATCCCCGTCGAGGCAGGCTACTCGTTCTACTTCAACGACTACATCTCGTTCGAACCCGCCGTCTACTACCGCATGAGCGTCAACGACTTTGGCGGCGGCAGCACCGTCGGACTGAAAATCGGCGTGGGCTTCTACTTCTAAGGGGACTCACCCATCGGGAATTAGGAATGAGGAATTAGGAATTGGCCACCGTCCGCACAATTCCTAATCCCTAATTCCTAATTCCTAATTTGAAAATAACGTAAATGACTCCCCTCTCCTCCCTCGGCGAGTTCGGCCTCATCCGCCGCCTCACCGCCGGCCTTGAGCCGCAGAACGCCTCCACCCTCAAAGGCCCCGGCGACGACTGCGCCGTGCTCTCCTACGGCGGACGGCAACTGCTGCTCACCACCGACCTGCTGCTCGAAGGCGTGCACTTCGACCTCGTCTACACGCCCCTGAAACACCTCGGCTACAAAGCCGCCGCCGTCAATTTCAGCGACATCTACGCCTGCGGCGGCACGCCGCGCCAGCTCACCGTCAGCATCGCCGTCGACCGCCGCATCAGCGTCGAGAGCCTCGACGAGTTCTACGCCGGCCTGCGGCTGGCCTGCCAGCGCTACGGCTGCGACCTCGTGGGCGGCGACACCAGCAGCTCGCTCACCGGCTTCGCCATCTCCGTCACCTGCGTGGGCGAAGCGCCGGAGGACGGCCCCGTCACCCGCAGCGGCGCAAAGGACACCGACCTTGTGTGCGTCAGCGGAAACCTCGGCGCAGCCTACCTCGGCCTGCAACTCCTCGAACGCGAGAAGAAAGTCTTCGCCGGCGCCAAGCCCGACGACGAAACCGCCGCGCAGCCCGACTTCAGCGGACACGAATACCTCCTGGAACGCTTCCTCAAGCCCGAGCCGCGCCGCGACATTGTCGAAGCACTGGCCAAAGCCGGCATACGCCCCACCAGTATGATTGACGTCTGCGACGGCCTGTCCAGCGAACTGCTCCACCTCTGCCGCGAGAGCCACGTCGGCTGCCGCATCTTCGAGGAGCGCATACCCCTTGACTACCAGACCGCGCTCTGCGCCGAGGAGTTCAACCTCAACGTCACCACTTGCGCCCTCGACGGCGGCGAGGACTACGAACTGCTCTTCACCGTCCCCCTCGCCCAGCACGAAGCCGTCGCCGCCCTCGACGACGTCCACGTCATCGGCCACATAACCCGCCCCGAACTCGGCCCCGTCCTCGTACTGCGCGGCGGAGCCGAAGAGGTCGAAATCAAAGCCCAGGGATGGGTGGCGGAGAAAGCCACGGCTCCCGACGGCGCGCCCGCCGCGAACTGACAGGCCCGCAAAAGCGCAGCCGACCCTGCTTTACCATTTTCGTGACCCCACGAAAATGGTCTCCCATAGCGCCGCGATGGCGCAACAATAACTTTAGGAAACACACATATCCGTCTGCACGCATCCCCCCAGCGGGATGCCGTATGCACGCTATCCACACCCGCCCAAGGGTTTTCGCGTATGAAGTTCTTCACCCGCTTCTTGTGCGCTGGGTCTGCCTTGCTGCTCCTCCTCGCAGCCTGCGCGGACACGGACGGCGTGGTGCTGCCCGACGAGGACGAACTCAGGGCCAGCGCGGCGCCGCAGACGCGGGTGTTCGACCCCACGGAAGAAAACCCCACGGGCGTGCCCGTACTCTACATCAACACGCAGGACAGCGCGGACATCGCCTCGAAAACGGAGTATGTGGCGGGTGAAGTCACCCTCGTGTCGTCCGCCTCGCCCGACTGGAACATCGACCGCGCGCCGATGCGCATACGCGGGCGCGGCAACAGCACGTGGATGGCCGCCAAGAAGCCCTACAAAATCAAGTTCGACCGCAACCGCAGCCTGCTGGGCATGAACGCCGAGAAGGACTGGGTGTTGCTGGCCAACTGGTTCGACCGCCCCATGCTCCACACGCCCATCGCTTTCTGGCTGGGCGCGCGCAGCAGCCTCGACTGGACACCCAGCGGCGACTTCGCCGAGGTCTACCTCAATGGCGCGTACAACGGTCTCTACTACATCACCGAACAGGTCGAAGCCGCCGACGCACGCCTTGTGCTGCCGCGCGGCTCGTTCCTTATCGAGGTGGACCAGCCCGGGCGCGTCGACGAAGGCGAGGTGGCGTTCCGAGCCTACCTCAACACCTTTGTCATCAAGACCCCCTCCGTGCTGCCCGACGACGAACAGTACACCTGGATTAAGGACTACGTGACGGCCTTCGAGCGCAGCCTCTACAGCACCTACTGGCTCGATGCCGCACGGGGCTACGCCGCTTATATAGATATGGAGAGTTTCGCCGACTGGTACATCATCAACGAGCTGGTGAAGAACACCGACGCCGTGTTTTTCAGTTCGTGCTATCTGCACATCACGCCCGGCGGCCAGCTCAAGATGGGGCCGCTGTGGGACTTTGACCTCTCGCTCGGCTCCACGTCGAACCCCAATTCAAAAGGCGTAGAGGGCTTTTGGGTGAGGCGCGGACCGTATTTCGCCCGAATGATGCAAGACCCCGCTTTTTATACCCTTGTGCGCGAGCGTTTCGACTACTTCAAGTCGCAGCTGCCCGCCCTTTTGGATTTCATCGAGGGCGAGGCCGCCGCCCACAACGAGGTGCTATGGGACAACCTGGGGCGCAAGGACTCGTGGCTGCCGTTCTACGGCGGTTTCTACCCCGAGGTCGACGCCCTCAAGGATTTCCTCACCCAGCGCACCGCCTGGCTCGACGCCAACCTTCCTTACCCCGGTATGCCTACGGGCATACACACTGTCACCTACTGAAAAAAAACTAAGAAACTTCCCCTTTGAGCCGCTCAATCATTTCACGGGCGGCTCTTTTCGGTGCACCAGGTTCGCCGAGGCGGCGGTATACCTCGCGGTAGGCGAGGAGCATCGGCTCGCGCGCCTTACCAGGCGGCAGGATGGAGGCGAGGTGGGTGCGGACGTTTTCGACGGTCATATCGCCGCCCACGAGTTCGGGCACAACCTCGGCATCGGCCACGAGGTTGACCAGCGAGATATATTTCACCTTGAGCACCAAGCGCCGCAGGATACGCACCAGCCAGCCTGCACCGATGTAATAGCACACGACCTGCGGCACACGCAGCAGGGCGGTTTCGAGCGTGGCGGTGCCGCTGGTGACGAGGGCGGCCTTGCTGTGGGCGAGCAGTTGGTAAGTGCGATCGAAGAGTAGCACGGGGCGGGCTTTTTCGGGCACGGTTTGCAGCACCTCCTCGTAGAACTCGCGCTCGACAGCAGGGGCGCAGGCCAGCACCAGCTGGTATTGCGGTACAAAGGGCTCGGCGGCGAGGCACATGCGGCGCAGGTTGTCCTGGATTTCCTGGCGGCGGCTACCAGCCAGCAGGGCGATGATGGGGCTGCCTGTGGGCAGGTTGTTCATCTCGCAGAAGACGGGCATCGGCTCGGTGTGGGTGGCGCGGAAACGCTCCACTTCGTCGACGGTGGGGTTGCCGACGTAGGTGACGGGCATCCCGTGCTTCTTCTCGAAGAAGTCCACCTCG
This sequence comes from Bacteroidaceae bacterium, assembly GCA_017933995.1. Lineage (GTDB taxonomy): Bacteria > Bacteroidota > Bacteroidia > Bacteroidales > Bacteroidaceae > Alloprevotella. The sequence goes on from JAGBKI010000050.1 coordinate 13,419, forward strand.
AAGGGCAGGATGGAGAAGACGCGGTCGACGTCGCGCTTGATGCGGCGTATGCGCCCCTCTTTCCAAGCCCAGATTTTGGGCGAGATGTAGTAGTAGACGGGGCAGAGGGTGTGCTGGCGGACGTAGCGGGCAATGCCGAGGTTGAAGCCGGGGTAGTCGACCAGGACGACGCAATCGGGTCGCCACTCGCGGATGGCGCGCTTGCACTCGCGCATACCGCGCAGGATTTGCGGCAGGTGGGTCAGTACGGGCAGAATGCCCATATAGGCCAGGTCGCGGTAGTGTTTGAGTAACGTGCCGCCTGCCTGTGCCATGGCATCGCCGCCGTAAAATCGGAACTCGGCCTGCGGGTCGAGGGCGCGCAGGGCGCGTATGAGGTCGGCGGCGTGGAGGTCGCCGCTCGCTTCGCCAGCGATGAGGAAGAACTTCACCTGGAGTTGGGAATTAGGAGTGAGAAATTAGGAATTGGGCTGCGCCACGAGAGGAATTAGGAATTAGAGTTAGGAATTAGGAAATGGGCTGCGCGGTGTTTGAATTTAGGGATGAGGAGTAAGGACACCGTCGCGCAGCAATTCCTAATTCCTAACTCCTAATTTCTAATTCTCAGAAACTCCCCTTGAGCACCTCTACCAGCCCGTGGGCGGTGACGTCGAGGGTTTCGGGGGTTACGGCGACGTAGCCGTGAGCCAGCGCCCAGGCATCGGTGTCGTCGGCCTGGGGTTCGTCGTCCACGCGGTCGCCCGTGAGCCAATAGACGTAGCTGCCGGTGTTGGGACGGCGGGTGCGGGCGAACTCGTTTTCCCAGTGCGTGCGCGCCATGCGGCACACGCGCACGCCTTTATATGGCGCAACATTGGGGAAGTTTACGTTGAGGCACGTCATAGGCGGAAGCCCAGCGGCGATGGCCTTGAAAACGATGTCGATGAGGTAGGGGCGCAGGGGCGAGAAATCGGCATCGGGGTCGAAGTCGCACAGCGAGAAGGCCACGGCCGGTATGCCGTGCATCACGCCCTCGTAGGCCGCGCCCATCGTGCCGCTGTAGTGGCTGTTGACGGACGAGTTGTCGCCGTGGTTGATGCCCGAAACGACGAGGTCGGGCCGACGGCCTTTGACCAGCTGCGCCACGGCCAGCTTCACGCAGTCGGTGGGCGTGCCACTACAGGCATAAACTTTCAGTCCACGCTCCTTGCGCACGAGGCGCAACGTCACTGGCACGCTGGTGGTCATGGCCATTGACATGCCCGAACGCGCGCCATCGGGTGCCACTACAAGGAGGTCGCACAGGGGGCGCAGCGTGTCAATCAGTGCGGCGATGCCCTTGGCGGCGTAGCCGTCGTCGTTGGAGAGAAGTAGGAAGGGGCGTTGCTTCATCCGGGTGTGATTTGGCGCAAAGTTACGCTGAAAGTGCGTTTTGCGCAACTGCGCGTGTCCATAAATACGTCGCTTTGCCCGAAATGTGGTGTGGAAAGGGCTGCAATCTCGGCCTATTCTTGTGTAAAGGGGCGGTTACGGGCGATATGCGCCATCGCGTATGATGGCATCTTGCACTTGCGGGGCTAAAAGGCCGTCGCACGGTTCGCCCCGGCGCAGGCGGCGGCGTATTTCGGTGGAAGAAATAGGGAAAAGCGGCGCAGGCATAAATGTGACACCGTGCGCATAGGGTGGGGGGGGAGAGGAGTGACCTACAGAAGCGTACAAAGGATAGCCCTCGCGGGGATAGACCAAAAGGAAAAAATTGCGGAGTATCCAGTCATGGCGCGCCCAGCGGTCGAAGCAGAGCCAATTGTCGGCACCGATGGCAAGGGCAAAGTCTTCGCCGGGGTAAGCTCGGCGCAGGGCGGTGAGCGTTTGCCAGGTGTAGGAAGGGCGCGGCAGTGTGAACTCGAAGTCGCTGGCCGTGACACCTGCAATGCCCTCACAGGCCATCTGCGTCCAACCAAGACGCAACCGCTCGCCGGCCAGCGAGGCATCGGCCTTGAGCGGGTTGCGTGGCGATACCATTAGCCACACTTTGTCGGCGTAGCCGTGGACTACCATCCATGAGGCAAGCCCGGTGTGGCCCAAGTGGACGGGGTTGAACGACCCGCCGAAGACGGCAGTCATGGCGTTTGTAGGAATGAAGAAACGGTTTCGACCACTTCATCCTGCGCCAGTCGGAGATCGTCGTTCACGATGCGGTGGTCGAACTGCGGGGCAAGCGACAGTTCGTAGCGTGCGCGGGCAATGCGCGTTTCGATGACTTCGGGCGCATCGGTGGCGCGAGCGGTGAGGCGGCGGCGCAATTCCTCGATGGATGGGGGCTGGATGAATACGGTCAGGGCGCGGTCGCCATAGATTTTCTTGATGTTGGCCGCGCCTTCCACGTCGAGGTCGAGCACCACGTCACGCCCAGCGTCGAGCAGACGGTCTACCTCAGCGCGCAGCGTCCCGTAGTAGCGCCCAGGATAGACCTCGCACCACTCAATGAACTCGCCTCGGTCGATGCGGCGGCGCATCTCGTCGGCGCTGAGGAAGTAGTACTCCACGCCGTCGCGTTCCTGACCGCGCGGGGGACGGCTGGTGGCGCTGATAGAAAAAGAGAGCTGGGACAGTCGCTCCATCGTGTGGGCGATGAGTGTGCTTTTGCCGCTGCCGCTGGGGGCGCAGAAGACGATGAGTTTGGACATAGCGTGTGCGGTGTTGGGTGTTGTGGGTGCGAAGATACGGAAAATCCGCCGCAATCGGGTCTTTTGTCCCCGAAAGTGCGGCGGATTGTGGGTTTCGTGATGCACCAGGCGGTTTCAGCGGCACGGTGTGTGGAACTCCTTAAACCTCTTAAACTTTTTCAACTCCTTAAACCTCATTTAGAGCACATTGAGCACCTGCTCCTTGATTTGCTCCAGTTCGTCTTTCATACGGACGACGAGGTTCTGCATTTCGGCGAGGTTGCTCTTGGAGCCGGTGGTGTTGATTTCGCGCCCCATTTCCTGCGCGATGAAGCCCAGTTTCTTGCCCTGGGCGCCGCCCTCGGCCATCGTGGCGCGGAAGTAGGCGAGGTGGTTGGCCAAGCGCTGCTTCTCCTCGCTGATGTCGAGTTTCTCGATGTAGAAAATCATCTCCTGCTCCAGCCGCGCGCGGTCGTAGTCGATGCCCACCAGTTCGGCCAGTCGCTCTTCGAGCCGCTGGCGTATTTTGTCGGTGCGCAACGTCTCGAACGGCTCCACCTGCGCCATCAGTGCGGCGATGTTGTCGAGCTTTTCGGCGAACTTCTTTTCCAGCGCCGCGCCCTCCTGCTGGCGGAACGCCTGGAACGCCTCGGCGGCGGCCTCGACGGCAGCGGCGACGGCCTGCCACTCCTCGTCGGTGGCCTCGTCGCGCACCTCTGTGCGCACCACGTCGGGCAGGCGTGTCAGCACCGTCCACGGGTCGGCGGGTTCGGCGATGCCGGCGGCGCGGCTCACCTCGCGCAACTGTTCGGCGTAGGCGCGGACGGCCTCGGCGTTGATGGCGGCGGGCACGGCGGCGGCTTCCTCCTCCGTCCACACGGTGACGTCGGCCTTGCCGCGCACCAGCAGCGGCGTGAGCTGGCGGCGCAGTTCCATCTCGCGCTCGTGGTAGCGCGCGGGCATACGCAGCGAGAGGTCGAGGTTCTTGCTGTTGAGCGAGCGGATTTCGGCGTGTATCTTCTTGCCGCCAAACGTGGCTGTGGCTTTGCCGTAGCCGGTCATCGAGAGAATCATATTCTTCAATTAAAAATTAAAAAATAAAAAGTAAAAAATGATGATGGCTTTGCCGTCCGATAGAGCGAGGCTTACCACATCATCATCTTTTACCTTTTATTTTTTACTTATTACTTACTATCCAAGATATTTGGCCAGTATGCTGATGTTTTCGGCTTCGCGCAGGCGGCGCAGGGCGCGCTCCTTGATTTGGCGCACACGCTCGCGCGTCAGGCCCATGTTGCCAGCCACCTCCTCGGCGGTCATCTCGTTGCGGCCTATGCCGAAGAGCATCTTCAGCACCTGCTGCTCGCGCTCGGAGAGCGTGCTAAGCGCGGCCTCAAGGTCGGACAGGAGCGACTCCTTTTCCATCTTGTTGTCGGTGCCGGGTGCGTTCTCGTCGGTCATGATGTCGATGAGGCTGTTGCTCTCGTCGTCCTGGAAAGGCGCGTCGACGCTGACCTTCTTGCCGTTGGTGCCGAGCGCGTCCTGCACCTTCTGCACGTCGGTGCCAAGGATTTCGCTCAGTTCCTGTGCGCTGGGACGGCGCTCGTTCTCCTGCTCGAAGCTGACGATGGCCTTGGTGAGTTTGCTCTGGAAGCCCACCTGGTTGAGGGGCATACGGACGATGCGGCTCTGCTCGCTGATGGCCTGCAGGATGCTCTGGCGGATCCACCACACGGCGTAGCTGATGAACTTGAAACCGCGCGTCTCGTCAAACTTCTGTGCGGCCTTGATAAGGCCGAGATTGCCCTCGTCGATAAGGTCGTTGAGGGCCAGACCCTGGTTCTGGTACTGCTTGGCCACACTGACCACAAAACGGAGGTTGGCCTTGACGAGGCGTTCCAGTGCCTCGCGGTCGCCGTGGTGGATGCGCTGGGCCAGTTCCACCTCGTCGTCGGTCGAGATGAGTTCTTCGCGTCCGATTTCTACGAGGTACTTGTCAAGAGCCGCGCTCTGGCGGTTCGTGATGCTCTTGTTGATTTTTAGTTGTCGCATACTATCCCAAATTGGTGCGCAAAAGTATAAGATTCTTTTGGGTTATGCAACATTTGTCGCACATCTTTGGGCTTTTGGGCTACAGATTGTCGTTTTTTTTCTCCAAATAAGACTATAGAGAGAACTGGATGTGCCGTTTGGGTGTCATTTGTAGAAGTTGTCTTTGAACGCCTCGAACTCGCCGCTGTGGAGGATGTAGCGGCGGTAGGCGGAGCGGATGAAGCCGGTGCCGTAGCCTGTGAGTTGCACATAACTGGCGGCGACGGCGAGTAGCCCGACGCGCAGCGAGCGTTCCTTGCAGGCGGCGTCGGTGCATACCAGCAGGGCGTAGAGCAACAGGGGGAGCAACGACAGGACGAAGACTGTCAGACCCGTACTGCGCAAGCCGTCGTTGGCAGCAAATAAGGCGGTGAAAAGGCCGCAGAATACCGTGAGTAACAGCGTGGCCACACCGACAGTGAAGGCGGCGGGCAGCAGGTGGACGAGTTTGAGTGTGCCGGGGTGGCGCACGGTGAGATGGATGCGGGCGATGCCGCTGTTGTGCACCTGTTTGAAGAACTTGCGCAGGTCGGTGCGCCGCTTGTGCCACACCCACGCCTCGGGGAAGAGGCGGCAGCGCAGCCCGGCCTTGAAGATGCGTGTGCTGAAGTCGATGTCCTCGCCGAAGCGCATCGGGCTGAAGCCGCCCAACCGGCGGTAGACGTCGGCGCGCACGCCCATGTTGAACGAGCGGGGGTAGAACTTGTCGAGTTTCTTCTTGCCGCCGCGTATGCCGCCGGTGGTGAAGAACGAGGTCATGGCGTAGTTGATGGCCTTCTGCACAGGCGTGAATGACGGGTGTGCACGGTCGGGGCCGCCGAAGGCGTCAGCGGGGGTGTCAGCCAGTTCGCGCTCCACGGCGGCGAGGTAGCCGGGCGGCACCACTACGTCGCTGTCCAGTATGATGAGCCACTCGCCCCGTGCGCGCTCCGCTCCGAAGTTGCGCGCAGGGCCGGGGCCGCCGTTGGGTTTCTCGAAGTACTTCACATCGAGCCTCGCGGCGTAGCGGTCGCACACCTCGCGGCACGGCACGTCCGAACCGTCCTCCACGACCACCACCTCGAAGTCCTTCACTTCCTGCGTGCTGAGGCTTTCAAGCAACTCCGCCACTTCGTCGGGGCGGTTGTAGATGGGGACGATGAAACTGTACTTCATGATTATTCGCCTTTTATCTCCTCAAACTCCACATACGTTCGCCCCTCTTTGGCAAAGTGGCCCTCGGCGGGCTGGTTCTGTGGCTTGCGGGTGGTGCCAGTGCCGGGTTTTCCGGGATTGTCGGCGGTTTTCTGCGCCTGTCGCACACCGCGCCACAGGCGGTAGACCGTGGTCAGCACACCGCGCGCCGCCACGAACAGGTAGATGAAGACGGCCAGGAAGAAGCCGAGCAGGCAGCCGAGAAACTTCATAGCGCGCTGTGCGGTTTATCTTGTTTGGTGGCGAGGGCGGCGATGACGGACATCGCGATGTAGAGCGGCACGACGAGGGCCAGTCCCGTTAGTCCCTGCCACACGATGAGCACGGCGGCTACGGCGAGGAAGCCGTAGCGCAGTTCGTTGCCGCGCACGCCGAACGTCTTGAACTTGAGCGCGAACATGGGGATTTCGCTCACCAGCAGGTAGGCCGACAGCACGATGCCGCCCAGCAGCAGCCACACGGCGTAGGACTGCTCCGTGAGCCAGTCGCCCGCGCCCACGGCGAGTGCCGTCCAAAAGAGGGCGTTGGCTGGGGTGGGCAGGCCGATGAAGCCCATGGTCTGCCGTTCGTCGAGGTTGAACTTGGCCAGTCGGTAGGCAGAGGCGGCGGCGATGATGAGGCCGAGGTAGGGGAAGAGGAGCGAACCCCAATCGCTCTGCGCAGCCTGAGGCGTGTCGGCCAGCAGTGAGCAGCAGATGGCTGCGGGCGCCAGGCCGAACGTGATGTCGTCGGCCAGCGAGTCGAGTTCCTTGCCGATGGGCGAACTGACGCCCAGCAGGCGTGCCGTGAACCCGTCGAAGAAGTCGAACAGCGCGCCGAGGCAGACGAGGAAGAGCGTGGTGGTGTAGTAGCCGTTGAAGGCAAACATCACCGCCGCACCGCCGCAAAGCAGGTTGCAGAGCGTGATGAGGTTGGGTATTTGGCGTTTCATAGAATTTGTTCTTACCGCAAATTACGCAAACATTCGCGCCATTCGTGGATAAAAACTTATAAACAACTTCAGAGTTGCGCAATGACGGTTTGGTTGCCGACGGTCTTGTCCTCGACCTTGACGCGGGGCGTGGCGGTGAGGGGCAGGTAGACATCCACGCGGCTGCCGAACTTGATGAAGCCCAGGTGCTCGTCGATGTAGCACGTGTCGCCCTCGCGCGGGTAGGTGACGATGCGGCGTGCCAGCGCGCCAGCCACTTGCCGCACCAGCACGCGCTCGCCGCCCGCCACTTCGATGAGCGTGTCGGCGTGCTCGTTCTCCGTGCTGGCCTTGGGCAGCCAAGCCTTGTGGAAGTTGCCGCTGACGTGCTTCACAGCCAGCACCTTGCCGCCCACGGGAAACCAGTTGGCGTGGACGTTGAGCGGTGACATGAAGACCGAAATCATCAGTCGGCGGTCATGGAAATATTCTTCTTCCTGCACCTCCTCGCAGACAACGATGCGTCCGTCTGCCGGGGCCACGACGACACCCTCTGTCTCGTCCTCGAAGACGCGGATGGGGCAGCGGAAGAAGTTCACCACGGCGGCGTAGAGGGCGAGGCAGACGGCCAGTGTACAATAGGCCAACCACACCCACGATGTACCCATCGTGAAAAGAAACAATGCGCCATTTATGGCCGCTAATACAAGCCCGCCCCAAAGCATCGTGGCTGTACCCTCTTGGTGCAGGCGTATTTTTTTGAACTTTTTTGTTTTGGTCATAATTGTGGCAAAGATAGTGCAAGACGAACACAAGAAGAAAGAAACCGAACCCTTTTTCTTCTTTTAGGCATTGTTTACCAAGTTTTTAGGTCTCCATTTAATCATTAGGTGGTCTTCTTTTTTTATACTTTTCTCTCGCGCGTATATATATAATACGGAGTGTAAGGTAGCACTGTAGAGGTCGTACAGTGGTACTGTAAAGGTCGTACAGTGGTACTGTAAAGGTCGTACAGTGATACTGTAGAGCGTGTACAGTGGTACTGTGGTCCGCGCGCGACGGCCGTGCGTTCCGCGCGCTCCGTGCGGGGCACTTCCCGCGCTTCTTTACCGCTCCACCCGCACTTCTATACCGCTCCACTCGCGCTTCTCGTCTGCCAGCATCTTTACCGCTCTACCTTTCACCCTTCCCTTTCACCCTTCCCTTCGCCCTTCCCTCCACCCTTTCCTCCACCCCGCCTTCCCTCTTTCCGCACTCGCCACCGCCGTGCCTGCTGCGCGCTCCGTGCAGGGGCGCTCCCGCCCCCGCTTGCACACCTTTCCCGCACTTTTATATCTTATTTTGCTATCTCTGCATAGCAAAATGGGGGGGGTAAAATCGTAAAACACGCTTGTTTGCGGGCGGTTTTGTTGTTTTTAAGTTTTTGCGTACATTAATTTTGCACCCGTCATCCGCCGGTGACACCGCCCTTGCGGCGCGCCGTGAGGCACGCGCGGAAAGGCATACGGCGGAGGAGCAAAAGACATCACCCAAACTTAAA
>JAGBKI010000051.1 GCA_017933995.1 Bacteroidaceae bacterium
AATGCGCACTACTTCGGCGGCACGCCCGCCGACGTCGAGGCCGCGCGCCGCGCCACGTCGCTGCCCGTGCTGCGCAAGGAGTTCGTCGTCGACGAGTACCAGATAGCCGAGGCGCGCGCGCTGGGCGCCGACTGCGTGCTGCTCATCGCCGCCGTGCTATCGCCGGGCGAGGCCGCGCGCTTCGCCCGCACCGCCCGCGACTACGGCCTGGAGGCCCTGCTCGAAGTGCACAGCGAGGAGGAGGTCGGCCACTGGACGGACGACATGGCGCTGGTGGGCGTGAACAACCGTGACCTGCGCGTGTTCCGCACCGACCCCGAAAACTCCCTGCGCCTGCTCGACAAACTGCCCCGCGAGGCGCTGCCCGTGAGCGAGAGCGGCCTGCTGGACCCCGTTGTGACGCGCCGCCTGCGCGCCGCCGGATACCGCGGCTTCCTCATCGGCGAAGCCTTTATGCGCACCGGCGAGCCGGGACGGGCGCTTGAGGAGTATATCAGAAGCGTCGTCTCATAACCCCCATTCACCCCTGTCTCCCCCAGCATGATAGTGAAAGTCTGTGGCCTGCGCGACACCCATAACATACGCGCCGTCGAGGAGCAGGCCGCGCCGGACTGGTACGGCTTCATCTTCTACGCCCGCTCGCCGCGCTATGTGGCCGACGTGCCGACATACCTGCCCCGGGGCGGGCGGCGCGTCGGCGTGTTCGTCAAGCCCGACACCGACGACGTGTTGCACCGCGCCCGCCAGTTCGGCCTCCACACCGTGCAACTCTACGGCGCGCCGCCCGCGCAGTGCGCTGCGCTGCGCGAGGCCGGGCTGCAGGTCATCGTAGCCCTGTCGGCCACGGGCGACCTCGACGCGCTGGCCACTCCGTATATATATAATACGGACTACTTCCTGTTCGACACGCCCACGGCTTCCTACGGCGGCAGCGGGCGGCAGTTCGACCACACGTTGCTGGCCACCTACACCGGCTCCGTGCCCTTCCTGCTCAGCGGCGGCCTCGGCCCCGCGTCGCTGCCCGCCGTGCGCGCCGTGGCCCACCCGCGCTTCGCCGGCATAGACCTCAACAGCGGTTTCGAGACCGCCCCCGCCCGCAAGGACGCCGCCCTGCTGGCCGATTTCATCAAAAGCGTGCGCGACGGTGCTCTAAACGACTAACTTCCGATAGAACTATTCCTTTGTAATCAGTAGTTATGTAGTTAAGTAGTTAAGCCAAATGTCAAAATCATCGAAAAACAAAGCGAAACAGTAATGGCTGAACTACTGAACTACTTACCTACTCTACTACAACCCCACTAACCCCAGTCCCCCCTTATGTCCCGCATCTCCTCCCTTTTCGCCGCCAAGCCCTCGGGCATTCTTTCCGTCTATTTCTGCGCGGGCGACCCCACGCCCGCGTCCGTCCGCCCCACGCTCCGCGCCTTGCAGGACGGCGGTGTCGACATGGTGGAAATAGGCATCCCCTTCAGCGACCCCATCGCCGACGGCCCCGTCATCCAAAACGCCGCCACGCGCGCCTTGCAGGGCGGTATGACGCTGCGCCGCCTCTTCGTCGAACTCGAAGGCGTGCGCACCGAGATACACGTACCGCTGCTCCTGATGGGCTACTACAACGTGGTGCTGGCCTACGGCCCGGAGCGTTTCATCGCCGACTGCGCGCGGCTGGGCATAGACGGCTGCATCATCCCCGACCTGCCTTTCGAGGAGTACGACACGCTCTATCGCGCCGAGGCCGAGGCGGCGGGCGTGGACTTCGTCTTCCTCGTGACGCCCGAGACCAGCGAGGCGCGCATCCGCCAGATTGATGCCGGGACGTCGGGCTTCGTCTACGCCGTAAGTTCGGCCAGTGTCACCGGCGCGCAGCGGTCGTTCGGCGACGCCAAGCAGGCTTACTTCGCCCGCCTCAAGGCAATGGAACTGCGCAACCCCTGGCTCATCGGTTTCGGCATCAGCAACCGCGCCACGCGCGAGGCCGCCGACCGCTACGCGCGCGGCGTCATCGTGGGCAGCAAGTTCGTCACCCTGCTCCACACCCTGGGCGACCCCGCCGCCGCCACCGCCGCGCTGATTAAGGCGCTGGACGAGTAAGAGCAGACCACAAGAAAAACAAAGACAGTCCACACCCATAAAAGCATCATCGCCCCCCAACACAGGCACGCTACTCAGAATAAGTCCCTAAAGCCACCTATCATACCCCAAAAACACAACAGATTCATGCAAAAAAGCAACTAATTCGGTCCAAAAGCATAAAAAACTTCCCAAAACGCTTGCAGAGTACACGGAAAGGCTGTACTTTTGCACCGCATTTGAGAAAAATGCCACTTGGAGCACCGTTAGCTCAGTTGGTAGAGCAACTGACTCTTAATCAGTGGGTCCAGAGTTCGAGCCTCTGACGGTGTACAAGCAAACAGGCGAAGTTACGGAATACGCAACTTCGCTTTTTTCATTTCCACACAGCAAACGGGAATGTCTCACGAGCCAACCACACACCGCATATCCCCGCCAAGAACCACACTTGCCACTATGAAAATCCGCAGCCTCTTCCCCCTCCTGCTCATTCTGTTGCTCATCGGAACCGCTTGTCAAACCAGTCGCGACGAAGCCCTTGCCCGCCAGGCGCGCGAATGGACGGAGACGAACTGCCCGCGCACCCTCGACGAAGCCACGCGCATCGACAGCCTTACGTACAGCCCGGCCACACGCACGCTGACCTATTGGTATAGCGTTGTGGGGCAATACGACAACGAAAGCACCTACTTGGCGTTGCGCAACCAGGAGGACATGCTCCGCAAACAGTTCGCGACTTCCATCCGAACCAGCACGGAAATCAAAGATGCCGCCGACAGCGGTGTCAATTTCGAGTACGTCTATCGTTCTGCCCGCACTGGCGCACGCCAATACGTCCTTGTTGTCACCCCAAAGGACTACCGATGACATAATTCTCAAATATTCACAATCTTTTTGCTAATATAGATTATTCTTCCCACCTTTGCGGCGCGAACATTCGCAACGCGTTCATAAACGTCCCCTCTTTATAAAGACCATAGCGATGCAGGGGGGGAATGCAGGTGCTTGTAAACAGAACTTTTAGATGCAACATTAGCGTTTTTCAGCGCTCCCCAACAATCGTAACAGAACTTTAATAACCCTTTTAATATCTTACAGAAATGAAAAAACTAACAAGAAAAGCCTTGGCAGAACTCGCAAAAAAATCGCCGAAAGCCAAGAAACAATGTTCAAACCTCGTCTGCAAGTAGCGGCAAAGGTACGCGCGAAAATCCTTATGGAATGGCAGAAACTGAGCCTCTGATTGACAACGGTACTTTTGAAGGCGGCTATGTAAAAGAGGAGGACGGCTTTGTGAGTTACTGGTTGGGAGTGGTAACTATCTATGGCAGTTCGTCGTCCAATAGCAATAAGGAGGAATATTACGATTTCAACAGCTACTTTTATGGGAGTGAATTTTGGACAAATCTGCTAAACAAATCTGGCTCTTCCAGTGCTTATTATGGCTCTTCTATGACAGATGGCTATGCAGGGAGTAGTGGATTCACTTTTCCGCATCTCGATGATATAGAAAAAGCTACAAATGATATCTATGATGATAAAAGATATAGACCGTTTTCTGAATTGGCTTTTGTTTTCGTTGTACAAGATGCACTACTACTCAGTGCTGCTCGTATTCGAAATTATTGACCTGCTGCTTGGTCGCCCATTATATAGTCTTCCATGCGTGAAGAAAAGGTTAAAGAAACTTTATGGATTTGACTCTTTCAAACAATGGAAAATGTACACGAATGATATTTCATTTAGCATTAGTCTTACTTCGAGACACAACCGATGTCTTTTGTATTCTTTTTCTTGGGTTCTGTTCGTCTTACCAATATACCTTTTACTCCAGCTATGCATATTAGCCTTTGGTTGGTCAATATTTCGCAATCCTATTGTTAATACTTTCCTTAGTGTTGTTCCTGCATTTATATTGGCTGACATCGTATTCTGGAAGAAAGATCGTTTCCTTGTTTTTTTCGCGATCTTTGAAAAAGAGAACCGTAAGAAGAAGATTGTTTGGGCTGTTGGCGTTTCTTTCTGTTTGTTATTACTAATTGCAGTCAATGCATTTTTGATGTGGTGTATATATTAATGGTGATATTAAACTCAACGCTTCCCTGGACTCATCGGGTCGGCTTTTTGTCCAGGATTTGGAACGGCCGCAGGTGCTCTTGTGGGTACTTTGGCTGGAATTATCTTGGGGATAGGAGGTTCTATAGGGGGGCTTACGTCGTTGAAATTGCTTTAGAATAAAACGAACACTTTATGTTAAAAACTATAGACGTTTTTCTGAACAGGCTGTTGTATGCTTACATGGAGCCTATGACCTATATGGTACTGCTCGTCGCAATGATTGTCGCTGCGTTATTGATGCTACCGCTGTATTGCCTGCCTTTTTGGAGAGATCTATTAAAGAAAAAAGGCGTGAACAGCTACCGAGATTGGATAAGAATAACGCTTGATTCTTTCAAACGAATGAATAATCCAGGTGATCCTTTTCTTATATACAGGTTTTCTATAATCCTGTTTTATCTGCCCATAAACCTTTTAGTCAATATATGGGCTTTGGCAGCAGGCAGAGCTGCTTGCTATTTGATTGTAAAAAATCTGCCTTTTTATGTCGTATTGGTCGCCATTCTGTCATGCGTGCTGGATGAGTTTGTTTTTTATAGGAAGAAGCGTTATCTGAATTATTTCGCCATTTTTGAGAAAGAGAGCCGTTCAAAGAAGACCATCTGGTCTGTAGGGGCGTATTTGGTTTTATGCATACTGATTGCTGCCAACTTCTTTTCCTTCTCCTATATGGTGGGCAAAATTCATCATTAGTCTGAAGCCTCTATTCTTATGCGCATAGCCTACGTTTCAAATACCAATCCGTTCGACATAAACAATTGGTCCGGCACACCGCACTACCTTATAGCTGCTTTGCAAAAACATCACGAAGTGGTGTGGATTGGTGGTGGCACCATCAACGGTGCTTTCTGGCACCATCGTTTCCTGCACCGTGAGAAGCGGTACAACCTGTTGGATTACAGTACAGACATTTGCCGGATAATTTCTGCGGCCATCAACGAGGGCAGGTTTGATGCTGTGATTTCAGCGACCTTTTCAATGTGTTCCCGTCTTGAGATTGACATTCCCTTGATTGCTTTCTGTGACTTAACCTACAGTCTCTGCAACGAGTATCTCCGCAAGTCGCCATCCCACTTGCGCGTCCGTTCTATGCGCGAAGAGGAGAGGTTTTTGCAATCTGCGGATGCGGTCGTCTATTCGTCGGAGTTGGCAAAGATTTCCGCACTTTTTGATTATGACGTGCCTGTGGACAAATTTCACGTCCTCGATTTCGGCGCGAACATTCCTGCCCCTGCCGACGTTCACCCAGAGGATTTCGACGACGATATATGCCGCCTGGTTTTTGTTGGACTGCGCTGTTACTTATAATAATTTAGGGGCTGAAAAGCGCTTCCTCCCCTACCCCTTGTCCATACAGTTCCCAAAATTTTTTATTGGTGACCGCTAAAAGTTTCTGCAACCTACGGAAAATGTAGTAAAGACAGGACTTTTGCGTGTTTGATGCTAAGAGGGGCTTACTTCCTCTGTTTTAATTGTGCCCGAGTAAGACGCTGGAAGCGTCTCCCTCTCTGTAACCGCGGGTTCGCGAAATGAAATGGAGCGAACCTGCGGTAGCATCGGATGGTTTGACGGACGCTGGAAGCGTCCCCCACGATGGGCGGAAGTAATTTATAGCATTGGTGGGACACGCTTTCTTGCGGTGGCAAGCGCTTCGCGATTACAGCGTGCATTCGGTAGCGTGCCGCCTGCCGCAGGTGCGCTCCGTTTCACTTCGCGTACCTGCGGTTACAGAGGGGGTGACGCTTCCAGCGTCATAGAGTCGTTTCATCGTCGCAAAAGTTTTAGCGGACAATAGTAAAAATTTTTCTTCGCTTGGCCTTGAAAAATCTGGGCGAGGCTTTGAAATCGTGGCCGTTGGCTTTGAAATCTGCAAATTAAGGCTTAGTTTGTACAAACTAAGGTTAAGTTTGGCCAAATTAAGGCTTGATTTGTAGAAATTAAGCCTTAATTTGGAGAATTGAAGGCCACGGCGCGCGATTTTATCGGACTTGCGTACGATTTTGCGGGACTTGCGCACGAAAAAAGCCCTTTGCCGATGAGGGCAAAAGGCTTTAAGTTTTAAGGGGATGCCTGCCCGGATAGTCAGCCAAGCGATTTAAGGAAGTCAGCCAAGCGACTCGAGGAAATCGGCCACGACGAAAGTGCTGCCGCCAACAAAGACGAGGTCGCCGGGAGCGGCTGTGGCCAGTGCGGCACGGCAGGCCGAGGGGACATCGGTGTATGGCGTGCCGTTGATGCCGAGTTCTGCGGCGCGCGCCGTCAGTTCGCCAACAGGCAGGGCGCGACTCACGGAAGCCTGGGTGAAGTAGTAGGTCGCGCTGATGGGGAGCTGGCTCACCACGCCTTCCAGATCCTTATCGGCAGCAAGGCCGAAAACGATGTGGACGTGGCGATGGAGCGCCTCGGTGGCCAGACGCGCCGAGAGGTATTGCCATCCGGCGGCGTTGTGGCCTGTGTCGCAGACCACTTCGGGCGTTTCGGCCACACGCTGCCAACGTCCCATCAGCCCCGTGAGGCGGCAGACATTGGCAAAGCCCTGCTGCACGGCGGTCTTGCTGATTTTGAGCGGAATGTAGCGCAGCGCAGTGAGTACGGTGCGCGCGTTGTCCACCTGTACGGCGCCCGTAAGTTCGCCCTCGAACGTTCCGTATGAGCGCGTCTCGTAGCGCACGGCGTGGGGCAGCAGTTCGGCGTGGAGCAACTCGGAGCTGCCCTGCGCGTAGGCCAGTGGCGCACCGAGCAGGCGGGAGGCGGAAAGGAACACGTCGGCTGTGTCGTCGGTCACCTCCCCCACCACGGCGGGGACACGGGGTTTGAATATGCCTGCCTTCTCTCGGGCTATTTTCATGAGGGAGTCGCCAAGCAGGTCGGTGTGATCAAACGAGACGTTCGTGACGATGCTTACGACCGGGGTTATCACATTCGTGCAGTCGAGCCTTCCGCCAAGCCCCACCTCGATGATGGCTATGTCGACAGCCTCTTCCTCAAAATACTTAAAGGCAAGGGCGGTGGCCAGCTCGAAGAAAGACGGATGTAGCGGCTCGAAAAAGCTACGCTCCTCCTCAACGAAACGCGCCACACGCTCTTCGGGAATCATTTCCCCGTTCACGCGTATGCGCTCACGGAACGTAAGCAGGTGGGGCGACGTGTAAAGTCCGGTGCGATAGCCCTGCGCCTGGAGTATGGCCGCGAGCGTGTGTGCCACGGAGCCTTTGCCGTTGGTTCCGCCCACATGCACCGTGAGGTAACGGCGGTGGGGGTAATTGTAGTGCTGATTGAGTTTTACGGTTGTGGCCAGCCCTGATTTGTAGGCCGACTTGCCTTTGTGCTGGTAGAAGGGTGTCGCGGTGTAAAGGTATTCTTCCGCTTCTCGGTACGTCATAAGTTTCTGTGTAACAAGGATACGTTTTGACTTACAAAGGAATCCGCGTGCGCTCGTGCCGCTTATCGAAAGCAAAAATACACAAAAACTGAAAACGCAAAGCCCTTGCAGCTGTTTTTAACACGGTAATGGGCAAAATAGAGCATCGTATGAGAAAAAAACGACGCAAATTCAACCATAGCCATACGAATTTTAAGCAAACGTAGCGGTTTTTCGGAGTTGTCTATTTTCGTTCCGAATAAAACGGAGCGGTGTGTAATTTTGTCTGAAATCGCAAATAAAATTATCAAAAACCTATCATCAGATGTAAGATTTCGACAATTCGAGTTCGGCAAGTGGAGGCAGGTGAAAAAGAACCCAATGCGAAAAATCGACACTTGTTGGGAGGAAAAGGCCAACGCACGGGATAGACAATTATTAGCAGAACAAAAACGGCAACCGCCAATCTTTATGATAATACTACAAGGACACGGGGGCCTAAAATGTTCATTATTTTACGGACATTCGAGGCGAGAGAGCGAAGAGCTGGAAATGGAAACAGGAGGGTGCGGGAAAACGTCTTTGCAAACACCCCACCCCACCCGCAATGCCCACGAGCGTGAAAAGAAAACGGCAAGAAGAAACCTTTCAGGGCCTTATGGCGGTTCCCGTCTTGCGAGGAATTTATCTGGCCTAAATACAAGCGGGAGCGTATACCCCCGGCTGGAATATACGCTCCCGCTTCACTGCGTGCCGAAGTCCTCAACTCGGTATCAGGAAACTGATGGCCTCGGGGCGGATGGTGACATCGACACGCGCCACCCGCCCGTGGACAATCTTGCCGTCGAGGCTGACCGTGGCACGGCCTATTTCGGTGAAAGCGATGTGGCGTGTGCGCCAGACCTTGACGCTCTCGTGCGTGAGAAAACGCCCGGTAAAGAGCAGCCACAGCCCGTTGAACAGTCCTAGCAGGTGTGGGTGGCTCACCGCCGTGACATCAAGCTGGCCGTTGTAGGGCACTGCGCTCGGTGTCTGCCCGTAGCCCGTGGCCGAACCTACGCAGACGGTCATCTCGTCGTGGCAAACGTCCTCGCTATTGACCGTGAAGCGCATCTTGAAACGCCTGCGCTTCACAAGCAAAAGCAAGGCCGATGTCAGGTAGGAGAGCGTGTTCAGCCCCCAAAAGGTGCGCGTCTTTTTGCGCGTCTGTATGAGCGAGGCTGCAAGCCCCACATTGACGCAGTTGAGGAAGTGGCGCGTCTCCACTGTGCCGTCGGCGAACGTGATGTCGGCTCTGCCCACATCGACCTTGCGCTGACGGTGGAGTATGAGGTTTTTGATGGCCTCTTTGTACTTTCCCTCCTCAAGTCCCCAGTAACGGGCAAAGTCGTTGCCGTATCCGTTTGGAATGATGCCCAGCGCGGGCATTTTTACACCCGCTTCAGCACCGGCCGCAAGCACACCGTTGAGGGCCTCGTTGAGGGCGGAATCGCCACCCACCACCACAATCGAGGGGTAGCCCGCTTGCGTCATCATCGCAGCCAAGCGCTCGACAGCGCCACGGCTGTCGCTCACAGCGTGGTCGAACGCAATTCCTTCGCTGCGCAGTTGGCGCAATATCCGCCGCCAGCGGCACTGCGCCCGGCGGGAGGCTGTTTTGGGGCAATAGATAACGCCCCATTTTGTCTGTGGCATAAGGTTTCTTCTTAACCAAGTTAAAGAGGACGATCGGTGCCATACACGATGCTGTCAAAGCGCCGATGGCTCTTGCTGTGGCATCTGCGGGCTATGCTGTCACGCTTTCCGCAAAACGGGCGGCCACAACGTCCCAGTCGACGAGGGGCCAGAGGGCGGCGAGGTGGGCGGGGCGGCGGTTCTGGTAATCCAGGTAGTAGGCGTGCTCCCACACGTCGAACGTCAGCAACGGGCGCAGGCCGCGCTGCAAGGGGTTGGCGGCATTAGGTTCCTGCGTGATGTGCAGACGGCCCGCGTCGTCGGCACTGAGCCACACCCACCCGGAGCCGAAGAGCGTGGCGCCTGCCTTCTCGAAAGCGGCGCGGAACTCGACGAACGTGCCGAAGTCGCGCTCGATGGCCGACAAGAGCGCGCCCGTCGGGGCGTTGTCCTCACGCGCGGGGCGCAGGGCGGCGAAGTAGAGCGTGTGGTTGAGCAACTGGCCCGCGTTGTTGAGGAACGGCGCTTCCGTGGCCTCCGTCACGATGTCCTCAAGCGGCCTGCCCTCGTACTTGCTGCCCGGCAGCAAGGCGTTGAGGTTGTCGAGGTAGGTGCGCGTGTGGCGGCCGTAGTGTATCTCCACGGTCTGCGCGCTTATGGCAGGCGCCAGCGCGTCGTGCGCAAAAGGCAGTTCGGGCATCTCAAACAGCCCGTTTTTCGGAAGGATAGGCATAACGTTTTGTGCTTAGGATTATTGACAAAGATAGCCGCAACGCCCCGCATCGCTACCGGCGTTGCACCCGCAAAGGTAAACCTAAAAAGCCGAATGGTGCCGCGCGTTTGCGGAAAAAGGAATACTTGGAAGGAGAATGGGATTATGTCGCTGTAAGCGCGTGAAGTTTGGCGGCGTGAAGTGGAATATTCTGAAAAAAAGAGCGACTGCTTACACCTTGCCACCGCTGCGCAGGTAGTCCATGATTTCAGCGGGGGCGCGGTGGTGGTGGAGGCGGTCGGCCATAAAGTCCATGTAGGGGGCGGCGTGGGCGAAGAACTTCTTGTAGCCGGAGCAGAGGTAGTTGAGGCCGGGCTGGCCGTCGGCGGTGCGGACGAAGCGGTTTTTGGGGCACTCGCCGTTGCAGGCGAACTTCCAGCGGCAGGCGAGGCACTGGTCGGGCAACTGCTGCTTGAGGTTGCCGAAAGCGTTCTGTTCGGCGCCGTACATCATGTCGACGAGCGAGCGCTGGCGGATGTTGCCCAGTTTGTATTCGGGGAAGACGAAGTGATCGCACGAGTAGACATCGCCGTTCCACTCCATGACGGCTGCGTGGCCGCACGTCTGGCCGTAGGTGCAGACGCCGGGGGCGGCGCCCATCCAGTTGGCCAGGGTGGAGTCGAAAAGCTGGATGTAGTACTGCGCGACGTCGTTCCTGACCCATTCGTCGAAGATGGCGCAGAGGAACTCGCCCCACTGCTCGGGGCTTACGCTGAAGGGGGCCAGCGGGGCGTCCTCGGCGTCCTTGAGGTTGGCCAGGTGGCGTCCGTCGGCGTGGGCCACGAGGCGCTCGACGATGGGCGTGAACTGTATGTAGCGGCAGCCTATCTCCTTGAAGAAGCGGTAGAACTCCAGGGGGTAGTCGGCGTTGTAGTCGTTGACGACGGCGAGGGCGTTCCACTCGACGCCGTGTTTGTTCAGCAGCCGTATGCCCTGCATCACCTTGCGCCACGAGGGCAGTCCCTGGCGTGTGCGTCGGTACTCGTCGTGGAACTCCTGCGGGCCGTCGATGCTGACGCCGACGAGCCACCCTTCCTTGGCGAAGAACTCGCACCATTCGTCGGTGAGGAGTGTGGCGTTGGTCTGTATGCAGTTGTCGATGTGCTTGCCTCTGGCGTACTGCCGCTGCAGGGCCATGGCGTGCTTGTAGAAGGCGAGCGGGCGCATCAGGGTTTCGCCGCCGTGCCAGGTGAAGAGGACGTCCTGCATGGTCTGCGCGCCGATATACTCCTTGACGAAGCGTTCGAGGAGTTCGTCACTGAGGACGTGGCGGCTGTCGTCGGGGTAGAGGCCGGCTTTTTCAAGGTAGTAGCAGTATTTGCAGGCGAGGTTGCAACGCGAGCCGACGGGCTTGAGCATCACGTAGAGCGGGCGGGCGAAGGGGGAGAAAGTCATCTACAATAAACAATAAACATTAGACAAGAAACAGCCCCGGCGAGGTTGCACTTTACTGTGAATACACACGCTTTTTGTGCAACCCCGCTGGGGTTGGTTGATACATCGGCTCGTATCCGGGGCGCTGCCCCGGCCTATGTTCTGCAACCCCGCTGGGGTTGAACGGAGCCTCAGATGCCGAGTTTCTTGCGGATGGCCTTGGGGATGGCGTTCTTGTTGATGAGGATGTTCATCGTCTTGTAGGCCACGAAGCCCTTGGAGGCGAAGAACTTGCCGCCGTAAGGCTCGTACTCGCCCCAGGAGTTCTTGACCATAAAGAATTCCTTGCCGTCCTGGTCCTTGGCGAGGCCGTAGATGACCATGCCGTGGTCGTCGGTGGTCTCCCAGTTGTCGTAGGCCAGCTGGCGCATCTCCTGCGTGATGGTCTTCTCGCCGTCGGCCTCGATGGGCTGCACGACGGTGGTGGCCACGCCGCTCCAGCGCTCGGCGTCGCTGCCGGTGGTGGAACGGTCGCGCGTGTCCTGCGGCACGACGCAGGCGCCGTTGTAGTTGAAGTACTTCTCGCTGACGTCGGCGCCCCACGCGAAGGCATAGCCCTGGCGCACGGCGTAGTCCATCACCTCCATAAACTCGTCGAGCGGCAGGTTGTAGCTCAGGCCCCAGCGCCAGTTGTCGGGTATCTCAAGGGCGAACTTCGAGTAGAAAGGCTCGTGCGTGTAGCTGGTCAGCGACACGTAGTCGTCCCAGTTAAGGCCGAGCGAGGCGGCGAAGCTCTTGGGCGTGTATGCCTTGCCCTGGTAGTCGAACGTGGTGGGCAGCTGGCCGAAGTATCCGGCGAAGACGCTGCTGAGGTTGTCCTTCCACTGCACGGGGATGGTCTTGGCCTTGGTCTTGGCAATGGCGTCGACGATGGCCTCGGCCTGAGGCCACATGGCGGTGAAGTTGAAGAGGCTGTCGCCGTAGAGCGAGCCGGGGAAAGGCATGGCCTCCTGCGGGCAGATGCCGTAGTGCTTGAGGCAGTAGAGCACGTCGTAGAAACTGCCGCCCTCGGCGAAGCTGACGTCGCCGTGGGTGCGCACGCGCTTCTGCGCGCGGTCCATATAGGTGTGGTAGGCCACGAAACTTTCGCAGAGGTCGTACTCGCCCTTGCCGAGGCGCAGCAGTTCGCTCTCGAAGTAGGACAGCGAGCTGTAGTCCCAGCAGGTGCCGCTGCGGTTCTGGTTCTTGACGGACGTGATGGGGGCTTCGCGGATGACGGTCCATTCGCGCTGCACGTTGTCCTTGTTGCGCGGGGCCTGCGCCCATGCGCTGCCGCTCACGCACACGAGGGCGAGGACGGCGAGAAGTGTCTTTTTCATTATGAGTTTATCAGTTTAGAAGTTGATCTGTTGGTTGGGGAACTGGGCGGGATGGGGAGGCTGGGGGAAGTGGGCGGGATGGGCTTTTCTGGGCGGGCTGGGCGAAATGGGCAGGCGCAAAACCTAAAAACCCAAGAACCTACGAACCTACAAACCCAAAAACCTACAAACCTACGAACCTACTCCGCATCCTGCTGCTGGCGGATGAACTCTTCGACGTCGGCGGCGCGGTAGGGGATGGTCTCCTCGCCGAGCGTGCGGCAGCCGTCGGCGGTGATGAGGATGTCGTCCTCGATGCGGATGCCGCCGAAGTCCTTGTAGGTCTCGATTTTGTCGAAGTTGAGGAACTGGGCGCAGGTACCCTCAGCGCGCCACTTGTCGATGAGGGCGGGGATGAAGTAGATGCCCGGCTCGTCGGTGACGACGAAGCCCTTTTGCAGGCGCCGGCCCATACGCAGGCTGGCGAGGCCGAACTGCGTGCTGGGGCGCGTCTCGTCGTCGTAGCCCACGAAGGTCTGGCCGAGGCCCTCCATGTCGTGCACGTCCATACCCATCATGTGGCCGAGGCCGTGGGGCAGGAACAGGGCGTGCGCCCCGGCGCGGACGGCCTCCTCGGTGTCGCCGCGCATCAGGCCGAGTTCCTTGAGCCGCTCGGTCATCAGGCGGCACACGTCGAGGTGCACGTCGAGGTACTTCACGCCGGGCGCGGCTTTCTGCATGGCCAGGTCGTGGCAGTCGGCCACGATGTCGTGTATCTCGCGCTGGCGCTGCGTGAACTTGCCGCCCACAGGCGAGGTGCGCGTGTGGTCGCTGCAATAGTTGCTGTTGGTCTCGGCGCCGGCGTCTACGAGGAAGAGGCGTCCCTCCTCCAGGGGCTGGTCGGAGGGGTAGCCGTGCATCACTTCGCCGTGCTGGGTGACGATGCTGGGGAACGACGTGATGCAGCCGTAGCCGGAGGCGATGCCGCCGATGACACCGGCGACGTACTGCTCGGTGATGCCGGGGCGGCATAGACCCATGGCCGTGGTGTGCATCATATAGCCTATGGCGCAGGCGGCCTCGATTTCGCGTATCTCCTCGAGCGACTTGACGCTGCGCAGCGCCACGACGGCGTCAATAAGTTTTCGGCTGGCCTTCACCTGCAAGGGGTGCGTGCCCAGCAGGTCGGCGAGCATAATCTTGGTGTCGTAGCGGTAGGGCGGCAGCACGTGCACCTCGCGCCCCTTGGCCAGGGCGTCGCCGACCATCACGGCGAGGTCCTTCATCGGCCTGCCGCCGGTGCATCCGATGGCTGCGGCCATACCGGCCACGCTGTCGACCGTGCCGTACCAGATGATGTCGTCGATGTCGATGTCGTCGCCCACGAGCCATTCCTCGCCGCTGTCGCAGTCGATGACGCCCACGAGTCCCTCGCGGACGAGGCCGAAGAAGTAGCGGAACGAGCTGTCCTGACGGAACTTGTAGCCGTTGGCGGGATAGTTCATCGGGCTGTCGTTGTTGCCCGGAAGCACGATGAGGCCGGTACCCACGAGCTGGCGCAACTGCGCGCGGCGCTCCGTATAGGTTTCTCTTGAGAAAAACATAAACAATAAAGGGATTGCATTCGTAAAAGTGGGGCAAATGTACTGTTTTCCTGTTAAAAGACGTAAATTTGCGGGGCTTTAATCTAACAAAAGAGGCAAAAAGCCTATATTTTACAATGATTGCGACAGAAAACACCGGCTTGGTGCTCGAAGGCGGCGGTATGCGCGGCGTCTTCACGGCGGGTGTGCTGGACTATATGATGGACGCGGGCCTGCGCTTCCCCTACTGCGTCGGCGTGAGCGCGGGGGCGTGCAACGGCCTGTCCTACCTCAGCGGCCAGCGCGGGCGCGCCAAACTCTCGAACATCGACGTGCTCGACAAGTACGGCTACATCGGGTTCAAACACCTGTGGCGCCACCACAGCCTGTTCGACCTCAAGACGATGTACGACGACCTGCCCAACCGCATCCTGCCCTACGACTACGCCGCTGCCTTCGCCAACCCGATGAAGTTCGAGATGGTGTGCACCGACTGCCTCTCGGGCCGTCCCGTCTACCTCTCGGAGCGCAGCGACCCCGCGCGGCTCATCCGCATCTGCCGGGCGTCGAGCGCGCTGCCCTACGTCTGCCCCGTGGTCATCGTGGACGGACGCCCGCTGCTCGACGGCGGCATTGCCGACAGCATACCCGTGGTGCGCGCAATGAGCGAGGGCTACGTCCGCAACGTCGTCGTCCTGACGCGTCACCGGGGCTATCGCAAGACGGAGCGCGACCTGCGCATCCCGCGTTTCATCTACGGACGCTACCCGCGCCTGCGCGTTCTGCTGAGCCGCCGTGTCTACGCCTACAACCAGCAGCTGGAACTGGTGGAGCGGCTTGAGGAGCAGGGCAAAATCACCGTCATCCGCCCCGAGCGCCCCGTGCACGTCGACCGGCTGGAGAAGGACACCGCCAAACTCACCGCCCTCTACGACGCGGGCTACCGCGTGGCGGGGAAAGTCCTTTCGGAGAATTAGGATTTAGAAGTTAGGAATTAGGAATTACCATCCGGCACAAATGTATGAAGAAATAGGAATTAGAAGTTAGGAATTGCCATCCGGCAAGTTGTTTCTCCAGTCACGCCGGACGGCAATTCCTAATTCCTAATTCCTCATCAACCCAAAACCACAATGACCCTCCACATCTTCAACCCCGGACACGACGAGGCGCTGGCCGCAGGCACTCCGTATTATACCTACGCGCGCGCGGCGCGGCGGCTGGCCGACGACCTGTGGCAGTTGCCGCGCCTCTGGGCCGACGCAGGCGACGCCGTGGCGCCATACCACCGCCTGGAGCAGTTCCGCGACTGGGACAGCGTGGAGCGCATCGAGCCGTGGGGATGGGACGAGGCCCTTGTGTGGCGACTGCGGCGCGCCGGGGCGCCCGAACGCCTGCTGCCCACAGCTGCCGGACTGGCCCGCATCCGCGCCCTCAGCAGCCGACGCACCGCCGTCGCCCTGCTTGAAAAGATGGAACGCCCCGACGGCTGCGAGAGCCGGTGGTGCGAGACCGAGCGCGACGTGCGCCGCTTCCTCCGCTCGCACTACCGCACAATGCTCAAAGCCCCCTGGTCGTGCAGCGGGCGCGGCCTCACCGCCACGGGGCGCACGCCTACCGAGGCACAGTGGCAGCGCGTCCGCCAGACCCTCGCGCGCCAGGGCGCCATCGTGGCCGAACCGCTGCTGCGCCGCCGCCAGGACTTCGCTATGGAGTTCACCGCCCTGCCCGACGGCACGCTGCGCTACGACGGCCTGTCGCTCTTCCACACCGACGCCGCCGGGCGGTACGTCGGCAACGTCGTGGCCGCCGACCAACTGCTGGACATCCTGGCAGGCGGCGACGCGCTGCACGCCATTCGCTGCCAGATCGAGACACTCCTCCCGCCGCTGCTCGACGGCGGCTACACCGGCCCCGTGGGCGTCGATATGATGCGCTACCGCCGGCGCGGGCAAACCCATGTCCACCCCTGCGTCGAAATCAACCTGCGCCGCACGATGGGCCACGTGGCCCGCCGCCTCGCGCCGCTCCTCCCCACCACCGCCGCCCCCGCCCTCTTCCGCCTCGGCCCCGCCGACGCGATGCCACAAGGGGCCACACCGCTCCTATCGCCGTCCCCCGCAGACAGCCCCTCCCCCACCCTCACGGCGTGGATGGAGCCAATGGTTGTTTGAAAGGGCTGGAATGCCGAAAAAGCCTTCATAAGGCAAGAACGCCAGCGCGTTATATTCCCCTTCTATTTCTTTATGCTGAAAAGCCCTGTGATTTTGTCGAATTCGTAGACGAACACGTCGAGCAGCGTGCCTTGGTAGATTGGCGCGACGCGGGCAGGCACTTCACTGGCCGGACACTTGTCCTTGCTTTTGTGGCGGCGGTGGTAGCCGCGCAGCACCCGCATGTCGTACGCACTGAGCACGACGCGCTCCA
Organism: Bacteroidaceae bacterium; assembly: GCA_017933995.1. Classification (GTDB taxonomy): domain Bacteria; phylum Bacteroidota; class Bacteroidia; order Bacteroidales; family Bacteroidaceae; genus Alloprevotella. Next base: position 16,735 of record JAGBKI010000051.1, read on the forward strand.
GCAGGAACTCCCTGACACGGCGGGGCTCGACGTTGTTTAGCCCGGTCTTTTTGGCGTGCACCGACACCTTGTGCTCGTGCTGGCGGAAGCTGTTCAGCTTTTCGCGCACGCGCACCACGCGCCCCTGTCGGCACACTTCGGCCCAGAAGAGCCAGTCGCCGCAATGAGGCAGCGAGAGATAGGTTTCGTCCACAGCGGGGATGGCATCGCGCCGAAACACCACCATCGAGGCGTTGTAGAGTTTGTTGCGCAGCAGGAGGAAGGTGCGGACGAACTTTTCGCCCTCAAAAACCGACCGCCGGGGATAGGGCACACGCCTC
>JAGBKI010000052.1 GCA_017933995.1 Bacteroidaceae bacterium
AGAACCGCATAGCGTTCACGGACAACGGCACTGACGTGAGCGCCGTGTGGGAGGCTGGCGACCAGATATATGTGGTGTGCAACGGGAAGATAAGCCTGTTGACGCTCAAGACTGGAGCGGGCACGAAGTCGGGCACGTTTGCCGGTGACTTGGCCGGGTACAGCGGAGACAACAAGCCTGCGGCTAATACCGAGTTGATTTGCTATGTGAGAAACAAACGGCTTCCTAACATTATCACCGTCCTGTCTGACGGCACGTTTACGGACAATCGCGACTTCACGAAGCAGAATGGCAGAGTGGAGACTGTACCAAATTTAACCATTTACAAGGGTATTGCGAAATATGGCACGGGCAGTAACATTGTGGTGAACTTCAGTATATACGACACGTGCTTGATGAAGTTCGAGGTGAACGCGTCCAACGGCATCGAGGTGAGTAAACAGACTGCTTTAAGTTACTATCAAGGCGATACGGAGATGGCGAGATGTGGAAGAACAGCCAACGTACACTCTCCCACCGAATATTACCTCATTGTCCCCGCCGGCTCTTACGACGGCCCGGCGACGCTGAAATACACGAATGAAACTCTCACTGGGCGTACTATTGCGTTGGGCAACAAAACCACTGCCATCACGCTCGTACCTGGCAAGCTCTACGTCAAGACCGGCCTTGAGCCTGAAGTAAACCTCTCCGACTATCTTTATGAAGACGGCAAATGGGGGGATATAGAAGAACACCCGAACGGAAAAAAAGCCATCGCCCGCGTCTGCAAGCTCGGCACATACGATGATGACTACGCCGACGGCTATAAGAGGGGGTACGCAGCTGCGATACTTACGACTAATGAAAACATCTATGGCACCTTCATTGACTATATTGCAGAAGGATTGTATACTCTCTGGGGAGAACATCCATCGGTGTTCTTTTCTCACCGTGATGCAACTGTAGCATATTCTGGTTTGTCTGAAACATTAGCACTTTCTTCGATCGCAGCCGATGATTACGGTATGGCAGCTAAGGCTGCGCGTAATCACACGCCTTCCCCGCCTTCTACATTCAGCAGCTGGTTCCTACCATCTCTATCCCTTTTCAAAGAGGCTGTTGCCTATGGGGTTTATGATGGGCAAACTCACTCATATTGGACTATCACAGAAAAAGCAGAAGGCAGATCGGGCGTTATAGCAGTGACCTGCACCTACGATGACGCCCTTCCACTATGGAATTGGAATATAGAACTCTCAACAGGTAAATCTGCCTGTGTTCATCCTTTCATCGCGTTCTGACACAGCACACGCAATACAATAAAAGCAGCCCTCAAATCAGCAAGTGATTTGGGGGTTGCTTACAATATAAGCGGTGCGAACGGGGCACAAATGACGATTGGACACGAAGGGCAAACCCGCAAACAGGCGCGCCAAGAGGCGCAAAACGCTGATTTTTCGCGCAAACGCTTTGCTGGCAAGCGCAGTTGTCCTAAATTTGCACGCTAATTGGCGCGAAGTGCGCCCACACCTGAACGCGACAAACAACTAAAAACACAATATCCCCAATGCAAAACAAAGGATTTATCAAGTTCATTGCAGTTGCACTGACCCTGATTTGCCTCTTCTACTTCAGTTTCTCGTTCGTGACACGCCACTACGAGAACAAGGCCGCTGCCATCGCAGCCGCCCAGGGCGAAGACGCAGGCAAGGCCTACCTCGATTCGATGATGAACGAGAAGGTCTACCTCAACTGGAAGACGCTCAAGGAGTGCCAGTCGCTGCAAATCGGACTGGGCCTCGACCTCGAAGGCGGTATGAACGTCATCCTGGAGGTGAGCATCCCCGACGTGATCAAAAACCTGGCCGGCGAAAACGCCAAAGACCCCGATGTGCTCAAGGCCATCGAGACGGCCAACAAGGGCGTGAAGCACGGCGACGGCGACTTCGTCGACCTCTTCGTGAAAGCCTACCAGCAGGCCAAGGGCAAGAACAAACTGGGCGGCATCTTCGCAGGCCAGCTCGGCGAGGAAAACATCAGCTACAACAGCACCGACGACCAGGTGAAAGCCGCCCTGCTCAAGCAGGTTGAGACCGCCGTGGCCAACTCCAACGAGGTGGTGCGCACGCGTATCGACCGCTTCGGTGTGGCACAGCCCAACATACAGATACTTCGCGGACGCGGACAGCTCGGACAGATTATGGTCGAGATGCCCGGCATCAAGGAGCCGGAGCGCGTGCGCAAACTGCTCCAGGGAAGCGCCAACCTGGAGTTCTGGGAGACCTACCGCCTGAGCGAGGTCAGCAGCGCACTGCGCGACCTCGACAGCCGCTACGCCCAGTTCCTCAAGACGGGTGAGACGGGCGCCGCCGCCGATACCCTCGTGGCCGCTGCCGACACCAACACTGTCGCCGCTCCCGCCACCGCCGAGGCCACGCCCGCAAAGCCCGCCGAGGCAAAGGCCGAAGACAAGGCCGCCAGCGAACACCCACTGCTCAGCCTGCTGCTCCAGCAGGGCGTGACGTCGGCTGACGGCTGCGTGGCCGGCCTGGCACGCGCCGCCGACACCGCCGCCATCAACAAAATCATCACCTCCGAAGTGGCCGAGCAGGCCCTGCCGCGCGACCTGCGCCTGGCCTGGGGCGTGAAGTCCGACAGCCGCCTCAAGGGCAACTTCTTCGAACTCTACCTGCTCAAGACCAACGACAAGGGCGAAGCCTCCATGCAGGGCGACATCATTGCCAAGGCCAAGGACGACTTCAACCAACAGCACCACCCCATCGTCACCATGACGATGAACAGCACCGGCGCGCGCGACTGGGCACAGCTCACCCGCGACAACATCAACAAGTGCGTGGCCATCGTGCTCGACGGCTACGTCTACAGTGCCCCTGTCGTGCGCAGCGAAATCGCAGGCGGCAACAGCGAAATCAGCGGCAACTTCACCACCGACGACACCCGCGACCTCGCCACCGTGCTCAACAGCGGTAAGATGCCCGCACCCACCAAAATCGTGCAGGAAGAGACAGTCGGCCCGAGCCTCGGCGACGCTTCCATCCGCGCCGGCTTCACCGCCTGCGTCGTGGCATTCGTGCTGCTGATGATCTACATGTGCCTCGTCTATGGCTTCATACCCGGTATGGTGGCCAACGGCGCGCTCATCCTCAACTTCTTCTTCACGTTCGGCGTGCTCATCTCCTTCCAGGCCGCGCTCACCATGAGCGGCATCGCCGGTATGGTGCTCTCGCTCGGTATGGCCGTCGACGCCAACGTGCTCATCTACGAGCGCACCAAGGAGGAACTCCGCGCTGGCAAGAACATCAAGAACGCACTGGCCGACGGCTACGGCAACGCCTTCTCTGCCATCTTCGACTCCAACCTGACGAGTATCATCACCGCAGTAATCCTCTACAACTTCGGCACTGGCCCCATCCGTGGCTTCGCCATGACACTGGGCATCGGCATCGTGGCCTCCTTCTTCACCGCCGTGTGGATGACGCGTATGGTCTACGAGCACTTCCACGCACGCGACAAGTGGCTCAACCTCACGTTCACCACGCCGCTCTTCAGGAACTTCCTCACCAACACCAAGGTGAAGTTCATGGAAGCCTCCAGCCGCTCGTTCGCCATCTTCGGCATCCTCGCCGTGGCCTTCATCGCCTCGCTCGCCGTGCGCGGCCTCTCCGAGGGCATCGACTTCACCGGCGGTCGCAACTTCGTCATCGAGTTCGAGCAGAAGAACGTCACGCCCGAGGCCGTGGCCGAGGCCGTGGCAGCCAAGGTGCACGCACAAGACCCCAACGCCACCGTCAGCGCCATCAGCATCGTCACCACGAGCAACCCCGCCGTGCGCCTCACCACCAACTACAAGATTGACGACGACAACGAGAGCGTAGACCAGGAGGTGGAGCAGTTCATCTGGACAGCACTCAGCGAAAAGGGTCTCATCAAGGCCGACTACAACACATTCAAGGATCGCGACAACAAGACCGGCGGCTCCATCATCAGCGCACAGAAGGTAGGCCCCAGCGTGGCAGCCGACATGACGCGCAGCGCCATCATCAGCGTCGTGCTCTCGCTCATCGCCATCTTCCTCTACATCCTGCTGCGCTTCCGCAACGTGGCCTTCTCCGTAGGCTCCGTCTTCGCGCTCGTAGTCGACGTGCTCTTCATCATCGGCATGTACAGCGTATGCTGGGGCTGGGTACCTTTCTCGCTTGAGGTGGACCAGACGTTCATCGGCGCCATCCTCACCGCCATCGGCTACTCCATCAACGACAAGGTGGTAGTGTTCGACCGCATCCGCGAGAACCTCAAACTCTACCCCACACGTCCCACGCGCCAGTTGCTCAACGACTCGCTCAACCAGACGCTGAGCCGCACGGTGACCACCTCGCTCACCACGCTGCTCGTGCTGCTGTGCATCTTCTTCCTGGGCGGCGACAGCATCCGCTCGTTCAGCTTCGCCATGATTCTGGGCGTCGTGTTCGGCACGCTGTCCTCCATCTTCCTCGCCTCGCCCATCGCCTACCGCCTGCTCGACCGCAAGCGCATCGTGGCCGAAAAGGAAGCGTAACCGCACGCATATAGCCACCACAAGTCTTTAGGTTCTTAGGTTTTTAGGTTTTTAGGTTTTTGCGTCATCGCGACAACCCAAGCCCCAAAAACCTAAGAACCTAAAAACTTTACAGCCCCTTTTACACACGTTCCGTTTGTTGCTGCATCGCAGCAAACTCCCTAAACCCTAAACCCCAAGCCATGCCCACAGAAAACCCGATACGGGGGGGGGGAGAGTTCCCGTCTGCCCGTATAGCCGGACTTGACATTGTGCGCTGCACCGCCATCTTCACCGTGGTGGGCGGCCACTTCTTTATGAACACACGCTTCCTGCAAGAGGACTTCGGCGGTGTGTCGATGTTCGTGCAGGCCGTGGTACGCCAACTGATGATTGTCGGCGTGCCGCTTTTTTTGATGCTCACCGGCTACCTGAACTCTGGCAAGACGCTCTCGCGCTCCTACTATCGCGGCTTCGTCCGCGTGCTGTCAGCCTACGTCGTCTACTCGCTCATCACCATCGCCGTCCGCGAACTGTGGCAGGGCGACCACCGCAGCCCCTGGCAGTGGGCGCACGCCGTGCTGCGCTTCGACGCCATCCCCTACGCCTGGTACATCGAGATGTGGATCGGCCTCTTCGCGCTCACACCTTTCCTGAACCTGCTCTATAAAGCCCTCCCTGACAAACGCCACAAGCAGATGCTCATCCTCACTTTGCTCCTACTCTCGCTGATGGCCAAGTTCTGCAACCGCTACGACCTCAAAGTGTGGCCCGCCTATTGGGACAACCTCAGCCCGCTGGCCTACTTCTTCAGCGGCGCGTACATCCGCCAGTACCGACCCGTCGTCAGCCTGCGCCTCGCCCTCGGCGTCATATTGGGCATAGCCCTGCTCAACCCGCTCTTCAACCTCGTGCTGGTCAGCGGGCGGCCCATGGTGCAGCCCTTCGGCACCACCGACACGCCCCTCGGCTTCATCACGAGCGTCCTTGTCTTCCTGCTCCTCTACCGTCGCGACGTATCCCATCCCCTCGCTCGCCGCACGCTGGCCAAAGTGTCGCTGCTCTCGCTCGACATGTACCTCGTCAGCTACATCTTCGATTCCCTCCTCTACCCCTGGCTCCTGGCCCACGTCTACACCTCACAGGCGCAGATAGGCCCCTACTGGCTCCTCGCCGTCCCCCTAGTCCTCCTCTGCTCCTATCTCCTCTCCGCCTTCCTCAACCCTTTGCTACCGACGGGGAAGAAGGGATGATCATGTAACAAGAATGACAACTCCGTAAGGATATACCACGAATGGCAGATACTAACAGAGTAACTGTGTGATGGCTTATCATCCAGCGGATGAAAAAATACTTGCCCTACTTTAGAATCATCATCGCTCGGAAAGACTATTTGCTTTAGGTTCAGGTTGGCTGAACAAAGACCCCAAGAGTAATAAGATATATGGAAGAGAAGGATATAAGAGCCTATTCCAATCATTCGGCGCAGCCAATACAACCGTGAATAAATTTCCCAATGAAAAAAGTATACATAGGACAAAAGGCAAACAAAACGACTTCCTTCTTACAAAGTTCCAAATCAGCATCCCAATACTAACAAACAGTATCAATATGAAATTATTAAGTGATATGCCTATTGCAAATAATATTCGCCCGATATAATAGTTGCTACAAGGTATAAGGGGACTATTGGATAAATTACGGTATGTACGCCCAAAGCAACGACACCCCCATTGTATAGACTCCCTCCTCATAGATTCTGAGATGGTGTTCTGCAAAGTCACTAAATCGTGAGATTTCCATTCCCTATACTCTAGTAATGCTATTGAATCGTTAAGTTGTTGTCTTCCACTTTTTCGATAAGCCTCAGCAACACAATCTCTTAAAGATTGATTATCTATATATTGAGGATCCAGAAGACCATAATTTCTGGCAATCCATAATTGGTTATTTATGCTTACTCTTGAGGCAGAAAACACTCCATATTCTGACTTAAATGCACTCATATAAGCAAACATTATCAAGGTAACAAACAGAGTCGCAAAGATTCCTACAAAAGTCAGCTCTTTACCTTTTCTGTTAATAAAGAAGTTTATCCCGTAATAGATAATTAATGCAGGTATCAGATAGAGAAATGCTGGCCGTAATAAAACCAAGAAGGAAAGCACGGTCAGCAGATATATAAAACGCAACCAATTTATTTTCTTGTGGAGTAATGAAACGGCATGTAATAAAAAGACTATACCACTAAGTGCAAAAGATTCTGTAAGGAGAGCGTTGTTGTAACCAGTGAACGCTGGCACTAACACATAGATATATGACAACGACAATGCAATTCGTTTGTTTGATATTGATGCTTGACAGAGTTCATAAAAGCAATATACGGAAATTATGAAGGCTATATGTTGTAATGTGCAAACCGCCCATGCATAACAAGAACCAAATAATAATATGGAAATACCTAAAATAATAGGATATGGAGGCGTTCTTAAGACATCTAAATGCCCATTTGATATATAGTCTGCCCAAGCGCTGACATAACTTGGTGTATCTGGATATTCAATTATTCCCGAAAAGATCATCAGCATCACGGCCTCAACAGCCGCTATAACGAGCAAAAGATTTCGCCCTTTCAACAGTTCACTTACTTTCATGGTATTCTTCTTCAGTGTTTACGTTCCAAATGTTGTACTTCTCTGTGACACCCTCGCGGATGTTCTTGACACACTCCATCGCTGTCATCATCGAATGATCCATATTGTTGTAGCGGTGCTGCCCGTTGCGGCCCAGGCAGAAGAGGTTGGGGATGGTGTCAAGGAACTCCTTCACGCGGTCAAGTTTATAGTAAGAGCCATGGTACGAGGGGTAGGCTTTCTTCACCTTTACGTGGCAAGCATCAAGCACATCCTCGCGGCGGATGATGCCAATCTTCACCAGTTCGCCGATGGCCATCTCTATGAAATCCTCCTTGGGCATCGCCCACAGCGCATCGCCCTCCGTGCAGAAATACTCCAGCCCCATCCACACGGTGTTCTCGTAGTCGTTGACGAGGTAGGGCGACCAGTTGTTGAAAATTTGCAGACGGCCTATCTTCACGTCGCGCTCCTGAATGTAAATCCATGTGTCGGGCACGCGGTTCTTAAATGTCTTTATATCGGTCTTGTTCTCAATGAGAAGTTCTTTCACGCAGAGTCCCACTGTGATGAAGTCCCGATAGGGCAGTTCGGCAGCGATACGCGCCACGTCGCTGGGAACTTCTATGCCGCGCAGCGCGGCCACGAGATCCCGTATGGGCATGGTGGAGAGGAAGTAGTCGCAGGGCAGTGTTTCCGTTGTACCGTCAGGGCGGGTGCAATCCACGGAAACGACCTTTCCGCCATGTAGGTTAACCGCTGTCACTTTGCACTGTCGCGTGACCGTTCCGCCACGTTCCGTCACCGCGTCTGCCACATTTTCCCACAGTTGGCCCGGGCCGAACTTGGGGTAAATGTATTGCTCGATGAGCGAGGTTTCAGTCTTTGAGTTGTCCTTGCGTCCGAAACGTTTGGCAAGCATATCTTTCAGCACAGCCGCCACCGACAGCCCTTTGACACGCTGGCTGCCCCAGTCCGCACCGAGTTCACTGGGGTGGATACCCCACACTTTTTCAGTGTAATCCTCGAAGAACATGCTGTAGAGCTGCCTGCCAAATCGGTTGATGTAGAAGTTCTCCAGCGACGTTTCGGGCAGTTTGTGCCACATTGAATGCAGGAAACTGAACCCCGCCTTCAGCGTCCGCCCTATGCCCATATTGGCAAAAGTCTCACGTTTCAGCGAGATAGGGTAGTCAAAGAACTTACGAAGGAAGAAAATGCGGCTGACACGGTGGCGCACCAGCATCACAGCGTCCTCCCGCTCCGGGTCGGGGCCGCCGGGTGCAAGTTCCTTGTCGTCAAGGCCGAGCAGGATTTCGTCCTTGGAACGTGCGCCCTGGAGCGGCATCATACGTTGCCACCACTCCGTCACCTCGTGGCTTTTGGAAAAGAAACGATGGCCGCCGATATCCATACGGTTGCCATTGTAACGTACCGTGCGCGAAATTCCACCCACGGCGTCGGTTTCCTCCAGCACCTCTGGCCGGACGTCTGTCGTTTCGAGGAGTTCATAGGCGGCGGTGAGCCCGGCCGGCCCAGCGCCTGCAATAATAGCTTTTTTCATTGGTCGATATGGGATGAGAACAGAATGAATTTCCGGGCGAAGAAGTTCCAGAAGAAGACGATTGCTGTGGAACAGAGTTTGGAGAGCATATAGTGAAGGTGCAACAGTCCGCTGCCGGCGTACATTATCAGTTCGTTGAAGCCCAGGCCGATGATGCCGATGAGCGAGAAGACGGCAAATTCTGTCCAGCGGTTCTCCACACGGTGTCGGGTGAACACCCACACATTGCTAATCAAGTAGTTCACCGCCAGTCCCAGTAGGAACGCGACGGCGGCAGACCACAGGTATGACAGCCCGATGTACTCCGTGAGGACGAACAGCGAAGCGTAATCCACGACGAAAGCCAGCCCGCCGACGAAGAAGTAGCGGAACAACTGCACAAGCGTGTTGTCGGAAGAGTCCTTGAAGACCCTTGCAAGGAATGCGGCCATAAAAAGCAGCAAAGCAGCCGCCGAGCCAGGCTCCCTTTATGTCAGCGGAAAAGATAAGAGGGTGAGAAAATGCAAAAGCGTGGGAGTCCTACTGTTGCTCGTCCCACGGTCAGAGGCTCTGGCATCGCCCAATTCGTCAGTGACGAGCAACGCCGAAGCCCACGCTGTATGTATATATACAGCCCGCAAGCCCCGCAGAGGTGCGGAAAAGCGCACCCTTAGGGATTCGGACAGGCATATAACATACCCATAGTGGACGTCCACCGTTGCCTTGTCTTGTGACGAATTGTTAGAAACTGCCAGATTTCCGACCGTCAAGGACAAAGCGTTAGTAACGCCTTTCTTATTTCGTAGTCTTTACCCTCATTCCCACCCACAAGCGGGACTTCGGCATAAAGACGAGACAAAATTACACAACATTCGTTGTCAGTCAAAACTTTGTGTCCCGTTTTTACGCAAACATCACAGCAAGGCGTACAGCCAGAAACAAAATAACGGCCAAGTTCCACAATGAAACACGGCCAAGTTCCACAATTACTTTGTTAATCGGCGGGAAATCAGTACTTTTGCAGTGCAAACCAAAACGAGAGAAGAATGGCTGCAAGAAAGTACTATCCGCGTCTTTGCGAAAAGATTCTGAAAAGGCAACTGGCGGCATCCGGGGCGGTGCTGGTGGAAGGTGCAAAGTGGTGCGGAAAAACCAGTATGGCCGCACACGCCGCACATAGCGTACTGTATATGCAAGACCCCGACAGAGCTACAGCCTACCAGCGTCTGGCAGACACGGAACCCACGCGCCTGCTTGTCGGCGACGCGCCGAGACTGATAGACGAATGGCAGGTGGCACCAGTCCTGTGGGATGCCGTGCGGTTTGAGGTAGACAGGCGCGGCGAGCTCGGGCAGTTCATCCTCACAGGGTCGGCCACTCCTAAGGACGGGGCTGTGATGCACACCGGCACCGGGCGCATCGCCCGTCTCCTGCTGCGCCCGATGAGCCTCTTTGAGGCAGAAGAATCCGACGGGAGTGTGTCGCTTGCGGCTCTTTTTGACGGCAATCTTGAGGTGTTTGGCGAAAGTCGTCTGACCGTGGCCGAATTGGCCCACCTCATCTGCCGTGGCGGCTGGCCGGAGGCCGTCGTTCACAACGACACGTCGTATCAAATGGCCGAGAACTATGCGGACGCCGTGATACACATGGACGTAAACACCGTAGACAATGTGGAGCGCAACCCCAAGCGGGTAGAACTGCTGCTGCGCTCGTATGCGCGGAATGTCTCCACGCTCTCCTCCCTCAAAACCATTCAAGGCGACGTACAAGCGAACGACCCATCATTTTCTGAGGGCAGCCTCTACAGTTATGTGAACGCTTTGCGGCGCATCTTTGTCATAGAGGATATCCCCGCCTGGCAACCTTCGCTCCGTTCGCGCACTGCCATCCGCACGTCCGACAAGCGACAGTTTGTTGACCCTTCAATAGCCACCGCCGTACTGCACGCCACGCCCGACAGCATTCTTGACGACTTCGAAACGTTCGGCTTCCTGTTTGAGTCGCTTGCAGTGAGAGATATGCGTGTCTACGCCCAACAGAACGGCGGCAGCGTGTTCCACTACCGCGACAAAAACGGTCTTGAGGCCGATATGATTGTCCGCCTGCGCGACGGGCGTTGGGGTGCTGTCGAGGTGAAACTCGGCCACAGCCAGATTGACGAAGCCGCCAAGCATCTTCAGACTTTGGCGGCCAAGGTAAACGAAGAGCGCGAAGGCAAGCCCGCGTTCCTAATGGTGCTCACAGGCGGACAGTTCGCCTACCGCCGAAAGGACGGCGTGCTGGTAGTGCCGATAGGATGCCTGCGCGATTAATTGTGAAAAGGATATACATCAAATTTCAAAGGCTTGGGAATTGAATTTCAAGGGCTGGGAATGAAATTCCAAGGGTTTGGAATTCGGATTCTGGGGCTTTTAAGTGGGGATTCGGTGGGGAGGAAGTTGAAGCCGTAGGCACACGCGAGGATTGCGAGAGGGCTTTGAGGGTTGCGGAAAAGCCTTGAGGGAAGCGGGAAAAAGTCTTTTTCGGGGTATTTGGTACAGCGGGATTGGCCTTGGAGGGCGAAGGCCAATCAAAATAGCGGAAGGACTGCTGAAGAAACGGGAGAAGATAGGCGGAAAATGGGGGTGGGACTGCCGAAATAGCGGGGCGACCAATTGAAGAAGGGAGTGAACCAGCCGCAAGAGCGGGGTGAGTCAGTCGAAGAAGCGGGAGATTTGCTCGTCGGCCAAGAGGAGGAAGGCGGGGGTGCCGTCGGGGGCGTAGGCGGGTGTGGTGCCGGTGAAAAGTTCGCCCACAAGGGCCGACATTTCTGCCTCCGTGAGTTCCTGTCCCACGGGGAGGGCTGCACGGCGAGCGAGAGCGAGGGCGAGGCGGTGGGACACGGTGTCGGCGGCGGCCTCGTTGCCACTGCGCGCTTCGTTGAGCACGCCGAGCAGCAGGCGTTCGGGGTCAAGTCCCTCGGTACCGGCGGGTACGCCGCGCAGTTGGCAGGTGCCGTCGGACTCGGCGGGGGATAGGTCGAAGCCGAGGTCGGCGAGTGCGGGGCGCAGCTCGTCGAGCGCGGCGGCGTCGGCGGGCGACAGGGCGAGGGTCTGGGGAAAGAGCAAGCCTTGCGACTGGCTTTTATGGCGTTGCAGGTTGCGTAGAAAACGGTCGTAGAGCACACGCTGGTGGGCGCGGTGCTGGTCGATGAGCATCAGACCGCTGCCTACGGAGGTGACGATATAGCGCCCGTGGTATTGCAGGCACTGGGCCGACACTGCCGGGGCTTCGTCGAACAAGCGCGGGGCGGTGTCGGGGGATGCTACGGACGGCTGCAACGAGCCCGCACCATTCTCCTGCTGTTGGCTGGAAAAAGGATGCGGCTCGTTGTAGGCGTCATCGGGGGTATCGTCGGGGGCGGCACCGAAAGGGTTGTAAGCGGGGTCGGTCTCGATGTGGGGCGGCGGGGCGGCAGTGGCGCGCGTACTGCCGCCGCTGTGGACAAAGAGGGGGATGTCGGGCATTCCGGCGGTGTCGAAATCGATGGTGGGCACTCCGCCATATTTTCCCAGCGCTTCGCGCACGGCGGCCTGGAGTATCTGCCAGAGGGATGGCTCGTCCTGAAACTTTATCTCGGTCTTTGTGGGGTGTATGTTCACATCAACCGTGGCGGGATCGACGTCGAAGCGCAGGAAGAAGGGCACCTGTTCGCCTTCGGGCACCAGCCGTTCGTAGACGGTCTGCACGGCGCGGGCGAAGTAGGGATGGCGCATGTAGCGGTTGTTCGCAAAGAAGAACTGGTGGGCGCGTTTTCCCTTGCGTGCGCTCTCGGGCACTCCCGTGAAGCCGCTGATGCGTGCGGCGGTGGTTTCGGTCGCGACGGGCACAAGCTGCTTGTCCATGCGGTGGCCGAAAAGTCCGGCTATGCGCTGCCGGAACGTGCCTGCGGGCAGGTCGTGAAGCAGTGTGCCGTCGCGGTGCAGGCGGAAAGCCACTTGCGGATGGGCCAGTGCCAAGCGCTCAAACTCTGTGAGGATGGCGCCCATCTCCGTGAGGTTCGACTTGAGGAATTTGCGGCGCGCGGGGATGTTGAAGAACAGGTTGCGCACGGCGAAGTTGGCTCCCCGGGGCGTCGTGACGCGCTGCTGGTCGCGCACCTTGCCGCCTTCAATGCGCAGACAGACGCCAAGGTCGTCGTCGTTGGTGCGTGTGCGCAGTTCCACCTGCGCCACGGCGGCGATGCTCGGCAACGCTTCGCCACGGAAACCCATTGTGCGCAGGGCGAAGAGGTCGTCGGCCTGGCGTATCTTGCTGGTAGCGTGACGCTCGAAGGCTAAGCGCGCGTCGGTGACGCTCATGCCACAGCCGTTGTCGATGACCTGAATCAGCGACTTGCCCGCCTCTTCCACCACAATCTCGACCAGCGTGGCTCCGGCATCGACGGCGTTTTCGACGAGTTCTTTCACGACCGACGAGGGTCGCTGTATGACCTCGCCGGCTGCAATTTGGTTGGCCACGGTGTCGGGAAGAAGGTGGATGATGTCCATTGTGCTAACAAAGGTTGTGGGAACGAGCTTACGGCTTGTGGCCGTGCGTGTTTAGTGTTTCTTGAATCGGAGCGTGTAGGTCAGCGTCTCTCCGGGCTGGATGCGGTAGGGGGCGAGTGTCTCGTTGCCGCCGCCGCAGGAGGCGTTGCCCAGACCCAGCACAGCGGCGTCGAAGTGGACGATGACGCCCTCGGGCTTCAGTTCCCAAGGGTGGCGCGTGGCGGCCATCACGCGGTCGCTGAAGGGCAGCACCTGCATCGACACCTTGCCCTGCGTCTGCACGTCGAGGCCGGTGCCGTCGGCGCGCAGGAAGCGCGCCTCGCGGACGTCCTCGCGGTTGCCGCAGCTCTGCGGGTGGGCGTAGGGCCAGAAGAAACCGCCCACCGTGCTCTCGTAGCGACCCAGGCGCGCGCCGTCGAGGCGGTCGGGATAGTTGTCGAGCGGGCCACGTCCGTAGTAGGCCACGCGCTCAACCGACTTGGGAAGCCCCACGACGAGGCCGACGCGGCGCAGCCACTCGCGCTGCGGCGTGAACTCGGCGCGCAGGTCGAGCGTGCCGTCGCCATAGAGGGTGTAGGTCAGCTTGTAGTTGCACTGCTCGGACGTGACGGTCTCGGTGACCGTCGCGCTGCCGTCGGCGTTGAGCGTGATGGGGGTGGAGCGGCTCAAGGCCTTGTTCTTAGTGGGGTACACGCCCTTGAAGTTCTCGACGTAGGCGAAGGCGTCGAATGTGGGCGGGGTGTCGAAAAGCGAGCAAAAGACGAGGCCGACGGGGTAGCGCTTCAACGTGACGCCGTTCGCGCTGGCCACGTCGCCGTTCAGTTCCACGCGCTTCTTGGTGCGCACGGCGGCGAGGGCGGCGGGACGCTCCTGCACGGTGAACCCGGCACCGGCCACGCTGTGACCGGCCTCGGCCCACTCGGTGGCCTCGGGCAGCACGAAGTCGAACTCCACGGTGTACTCGCTGCCCGCCTTCAACTTCTTCTTGGGGGCGATGGTGATTTTACCCTCCGCGCCGGGGGCGATGGAGGGGGCTACCGTCTGGCGCGTCTCAATGACGTTGCCGTCGCGCAGCAGGCGCCAGTGCAGGCGGTAGGCGTCGGTGTTGGTGAAGGCGGCGTCGTTGCGCACGGTGGCCGTCAGCGTGGCGGCGTCCCAGGCGAGGAAGCGCACGGGCTGGTAGACGGCCTTCACCTCGTCGAGTTTGGGCGACCATTCGCGCGTGGCGGTCAGGATGCCGTTGTTCACGAAGTTGGCTTGGTTGGGGCCGCCGTAGTCGTTGCCCGTCATCAGGCGCGGCAGGCCGTTCTCCACGGTGTGGCCTCGGCGGATGTCGCGCCCGTCGAGTATGCTCTGGTCAACCCAGTCCCAGATGCAGCCGCCGATGCCGTAGCGCGAGCCAATCACGGCGTCCCAGTACTCGCGCAGGTTGCCCACGGCGTTGCCCATGGCGTGGGCGTACTCGCACATGAAGTAGGGCTGGCGGGCGTCGTTGTGGTCGGCGTTGGCAGTGGCCTCGGCCACGGGCGGGTACATCTGCGAGAAGAACTCCGTCACGCCATACTGCCTGGCACGCGTGCCGCCTTCGTAGTGCACGGGGCGCGTGGGGTCGAGCCGCTTGACAAGGGCGAAGCAGGCGTCGAAATTCGTGCCGCCGCCCGACTCGTTGCCCAGGCTCCAGAAGAGGATGGAGGGGAAGTTGCGGTGCTGGCGCACCATGCGCTCCTCGCGGTCGAGGTAGGCGGGAAGCCACGTCGTGTCGCTCGAAAGGGCGGCGCCGTCCTCCCAGTTCTTGTGGCACTCCAGGTCGGCCTCGTCCATGCAGTAAAGGCCGTAGTGGTCGAACAGGCTGTACATGCGGTGCTGGCGCGGATAGTGCGAGCAGCGCACGGTGTTCACGCCGGCCTGCTTCATCATCGTCACGTCGCGCACCATGGTGGCCACGTCGATGGCGCGGCCCAGGGTGGGATGCGTGTCCTGCGTGTTCACGCCCTTGAAGTAGACGCGCTCGCCGTTGACCAGCACGACGCCACGGCGGATGCGCACGTCGCGGAAGCCGAACTTGGTGCTGACGGCCTCGGTCTCGGTGGTGCCGTCAAGCAGGGCGAGCTCCACGGTGTAGAGCGTGGGCTGCTCGGCGCTCCACAGGGCGAGGCTGTCGAGGCGCGCGCGCAGGCACACTTGTTTCTCGGTGGCGGGGTCGAGCGTCAGCAGCTCGCTCTCCTGACACACGGCGTGGCCCTGCGGGTCAAGCAGCGTGAGGCGCAGGCGGCGCGTCTGCGGACGTCCGTCGGTGGCGGCGTTCTGCACGGCGATGTCGGCGCGGAACTCGCCGCGCGTCCACGCGGTGCTGTCGAGCGTCGAGGTGTAGGCGAAGTCGCGCACGCTGACAAAGGGCTGCGCCGTCAGGTAGACGTCGCGGTGCAGGCCGGTGAGGTGCCACATGTCCTGTCCCTCCAGGTACGAGCCGTCGTGCCAGCGCACCACCTGCACGGCGATGCTGTTGCGTCGGTCGGGGCTGACAAAGGGCGTCACGTCGAACTCGGCCTCGTTGTTCGCACCCTGCGTGTAGCCCACGTACTGCCCGTTCACCCACACGCTGGCCGCGCCGTAGACGCCGTCGAAGTGGAGCAGCACACGCTTGTCGCGGAAGGCGGTGGGCAGGTGGAAGTCACGGCGATAGGATGCCACGGAGTTCTTCAGGCCCGGGTGCATACGGATGGCGGGCGGGTTGTCGGCGAAGGCGTACTCCACATTGACGTAGAGCGGTTCGCCGTAGCCCTTCATCTCCAGGCACGAGGGCACACTGATGGTGTCCCAGCCCTGCGTGCTGACCTGGGCGCCGTAGAAGTCGGCCTCGCCGGGGATGTCGGCGGGCAGCGTGGTCCACTTGAGCCGCCACACGCCGTTCAGGCTCATGCGCCAGGGGCTTTGGGCGTCCGTCCACGGACGGGCGTAGTGCCCGGCGTCGGCGCGCAGCGACTGCGTGTCGGGATAGGGCGTGAAGGCGGCGTGGGGCGCCAGGCGGTTCTCGGCGAAGACCGCCGGGTCCTGCCACTTGAAGTAGGGCGTCTCGTAGTGCACCGGCACGAAGCGCAGCGGCGTGGCCAGGGCGGCGTCGGTGGTGGCGCCCACACCCGCCGTCGTCAGCGTCAGGTACACCTTCTCGCCGCCTATCTGGGCGTAGGCCAGCAGCAGGCCGCCGTCCGTCGGGGCGAACGTGTAGTTCTGGTTGGAGTTGTTCTTGCCCGCCGACCACTGCAAGGGGAGGCGCGAAGCGGGTATGTCGCAGGCCAGGCCGCTCTCCACGTTGGTCAGCAGTAGGCCCGACTGGCCCTGGACGAGTTTCCACGTGGTCTGTTCCACAGTGCCACGGGCGGCGGCCTGCAGCGGGCTGTTCAGGTCGAGCTTGCCGCCCGTCGAGAGGCAGAGCGCACCGTCGGCGGTCTCCACGCGGTAGGTGCTGTCGGCCACGGGCTGCGCCCACAGCGCGCACGCGCACAACGCGAAGGCAAGGAGGGATAGGAGTCTTTTCATGGCAATGTATAAAAAAGGACAAAAGGTTTAAGAGGTTTAATGAAGTTTAAGAGGTTTAATCCGTCCGGCACGTGGCGCAGCCGTTAAACCTCTTAAACCTCTTAAACTTCTTAAACCTTTGAGGGAATGTGGTTTGGGTTTACGCCTTCACGCGCGCCACGTAGCTGCCGTCGCGCGTGTCGACCTCGATGAGGTCGCCCTCGTTGATGAAGAGGGGCACGCGGATTTCGGTGTCGTTCTCCAGTGTGGCGGGCTTGAGCGTGTTGGTGGCGGTGTCGCCCTTGAGACCCGGCTCGGTGTACTTCACCTTGAGCTGCGTCTTGACAGGCATTTCGGCATAGAGGATGGTCTCCGTCGAAGCGTCGCTGACAACCTCCACTACGTCGCCCTCCTTCATGAACTGCACGCCCGTGATGACGTCCTTGGCGATGGCCACGTCGTCCCACGTCTCCTGGTTGAGGAAGTGCAGCGTGTCGCCCTCAGCGTAGCTGTACTGGTAGGGGCGGCGCTCCACGCGCACGTCTTCGAGTGCCTCGCCGATGTTGAAGCGCTTCTCAAGCACGCGCCCGGACACCACGTCCTTGAGCGTGGTGCGCATGATGGTGTTGCCCTTGCCGGGCTTGACGTGCAGGAAGTCGATGCAGAAATAGAGCTTGCCGTCCATACGGATGCACGTGCCCTTCTTGATGTCTTGTGACTTAATCATAAGTGTTTCTGAAGTGTAGTTTAATGATTTTGGCGGCAAAGTTAGTGCAAGGCGAGCGCAGAGAAAAGGAAAAACAACGTTTTTTCGTTTCTCTGCCGAGCCGCCGCCTAACTTCGCGAAGCAGAGTAGTGCAAGGCGAGTGGAAAATAAAAAGGTGCGCCCGCAACTGTTTGCGGGCACACCTTGAAAGGAAAGGGACAATAAGTGCGTCAGAAGCTCTCGCCGCTGTAGGCGTAGGCCAGGTCGACGAACTGCTTGGCCAGTGCCTCGGCCTCCTCCTGCGTGTGGGCTTCGGAGTAGACGCGGATGATGGGTTCGGTGTTCGACTTGCGCAGGTGCACCCACTTGTCGGCGAAGTCCACCTTCACGCCGTCGATGTCCGTCACCTGCTCGTTCTTGTAGCGCTCCTTGATGTTGTTGAGGATGCCGATGATGTCCGTGCCGGGCGACAGGTCGATGCGCTGCTTGGCCATAAAGTACTGGGGGTACATGGCGCGCATCTCGCTGGCCTTCTTGCCGAGTTTGGCCATATAGGTGAGGATGAGGGCGATGCCCACCAGGGCGTCGCGTCCGCTGTGGGCGCGGGGGTAGATGACACCGCCGTTGCCCTCGCCGCCGATGACGGCGCCGGTCTCGTACATCTTCGTCACGACGTTCACCTCGCCCACGGCGCTGGCCGTGTAGCGGCAGCCGTACTTCTCCGTGACGTCGCGCAGGGCGCGTGTGCTGGAGAGGTTCGAGACGGTGTTGCCGGGCGTGTTCTGCAGGACGTAGTCGGCCACGGTGACGAGGGTGTACTCCTCGCCGTACATCGTGCCGTCCTCGCAGATGATGGCCAGGCGGTCGACGTCGGGGTCTACGACGAAGCCGATGTCGAAGTTGCCCTCACGGCGCATCATGTCCATAATGTCACCCAGGTTCTTGGCCAGCGGCTCGGGGTTGTGGGCGAACTCGCCGGTGGGTTCGAGGTTGATGCCCTTGACCTCGGTCACGCCGAGCTGTCCCAGCAGGCGCGGCAGGATGAGGCCGCCCACGCTGTTCACCGTGTCGAGCGCCACGCGGAAATGGGCGTTGCGGATGGCCTCCACGTCGACAAGCTCCAGATCCTTGACCATCTGGATGTGGCGCTGGTCGTAGGACAGATTCTTGACGTAGTTGCCCAGGTGGTCGACGTCGGGGTATACGAAGTCCTCCTTGTTCATCAGTCGCACCACGGCCTGCGCCTCTTTGGCGGGCAGGAACTCTCCGCGCTCGTTGAGCAGCTTGAGGGCGTTCCACTGGCGGGGGTTGTGGGACGCGGTGAGGATGATGCCGCCGCAGGCGTGCTCGGCGGTGACGGCGATTTCGGTGGTGGGGGTTGAGGCCAGGCCGATGTTCACGACGTCGTAGCCCAGACCCATCAGGGTGCCGCATACGACGTGGCTGACCATTTCGCCACTGATGCGGGCGTCGCGGCCCACCACGATTTTGCGGCGTATCTGGCCTTGTCCGGCCACTTTCTCGCGCAGCTGTGCGAACGCGCTGACGGCTTTCACGATGTCGAGCGGGTTCAGGGTGTCGCCCGGCTTGCCGCCGATGGTGCCGCGGAAGCCGGAGATGGATTTGATGAGTGTCATAGTATTGTTTGGTTAGTTGGTTCCTAAAGCAAGAAGACTTACTTATTTGTACGCCTGCGAACCGATGTAGGCGCGTCGCACCTTTACGGTGCTGCAAAGTTAAGGCGTTTCTACCGAATTTGTGCTTACGCGCCCGCGATTTTGTGCTTTTCAGAGCGTTTATCCGCCAAAGCACATAATATACCCTTCGCGCGCGCGTTTTATTTATTGTATGCCACGCCGTTTCATCACCGCCGTCCTGCTGCTGTCCGTACTACAGCTGTCCCTTCCCGCCTTGGCTCAGGTGGAGGGCGGCAAGCTGACGGGTACGGTTGCTGACGCCGTGACGGGAAAGCCTGTCGACGACGCGCTGGTGGAACTGCTCAACGCCGACAGCCTTGTCATCGACTCCGCCCGCAGCGTCCACGAAGAGCGGTGGGAGATGGACGTTCTCGGAAAGCGACGCGACAGGAGCGTGGCGCGCTACACGCTTAGCATCCCCTCCAGCGCGAGCTATCTGCTGCGCGTCAGCCGCACGGGCTACGACACGTCGCTGACCGCCGTCACCCCCACATTTACCGCACGCCACCGCACGTTCGACGCAGGGCGCACCACACTCATCTCCAGCGCCCACCCGCTCGGCGAGGCCGTCGTCACCGCCACGCGCGTCAAAATGTACTACAATGGCGACACCCTCATCTACAATGCTTCGGCCTTTGCTACCGAGCGTGGCGACGTGCTCGAAGACCTGCTGCGCCAGCTGCCTGGTGCCGAATTGCGGCGCGGCGTCATCTACGTGGACGGCGAGCCGGTCAGCGAACTGCTGTTAGGCGGCAAGCACTTCTTCCGCGACAACGTGGCCACCGCCCTGCAAAACCTTCCCGCTTTCACCATCGACAAACTCAAAGTCTACCGTCTCGACGGCGACAAGTCGCGCCTCATGGGGCGTGACATGGGCGACCGCCGCCTTGTCATGGATGTCCGCCTCAAGAAGGACTACCGCCGCCAGTGGCTTGCGCGCCTCGAAGCGGGTGGCGGCACGCAGCGGCGCTACACGGCCACGGGCTTTGCCATGCATTTTGACGACCTCCAAGCCTTTTCGCTCACGCCCGCAGCCAACAACCTGAACATCGACCAGCACTTTGGGCGCAACTCCTACAACGCCAGCTTCTACGGCAGCGGCCTCTACCGCAAAAAGAAACTTGATGCCAATTACGAATTTGAACCCAGCCAGGACTTGTCCCTCTCCGTGGCTGTGACATACGGCCACGACAATGCGCACCACCGCACTGATACCGACACGGAGCAATTCCTCGAAGGCGGCAATGCCTACAGCCAGTCGCTTACCGAGCGTTTCAGCAGCACCGACAACTTCGTCACCTTGGCGCGCCTCGCCTTCCGTCCCGCAAAGCGCTTCAACGCTACGCTCACCTACCTTTTCAACTACGAGCGCACCCACAGCAACGCCCACTCTCTCTCGGCCAACTACAGCGGCCAGCCCCTCCACTCGCCCACCGATGCCTTCAACGGTTGGACGGATGTGACCAGCCGACAGCGCGGCAACAGCCAAGACTTGTCCCACACCCGTATGCACATGCTCCAATTCAACGGCAACGCGGCCTTCGACCCCGGCATCCTTTCCTTGAACGGCACGCTCAGCGTCACGTCCACCAGCGCCGCACCCACAGAGACCAGCACCGTTGAAACCGCGCTCCAATCCCTGACCCGCACCACCCGTGCACCCTCTGAGCAGCACAACCTCGCGTTCAACACCACCGTCGCCTACGAGCACCCACTGCGCAGCCGTCCCGGACGCGCCACGACACTCAGTGCCGAAGCCGCGCTGCGCTTTAAGCGCAACACGGGCGAAACGCCTTTCTTCATCGACGGCGCGCCCGACGACGACAACTCCCACAACGACCGCACTCACAGCAGTTCCGTGCGCGCCGCCGCCACCGCCAACCACAGTTTCCGCCTGTTCGGGCACCGTTGGTTCCGCCTCAACTCCACACTGACCCTCGACGCCCGCAGCGCACGCCTCCTCCAGACGCGCCCCGGTCGGCGCATAGCCCCTTCGCGACAGGCACTCTTTCTGCTGCCCCGCGTCGAACTGGCGTGGCATCCCGCCCGCGACGACCGCTCGGGCAACAAAGGCGCGCTGTCATTGGCCTGGACGCTGACGCACGAATTCCCACAGATGCTCCTACTCTCTGACGCCATCGACCGCCGTGACCCGCTTAACATCGCTACCGGCAACCCCGACCTTGACGACAGCCACATCCACACCCTCACACTGCGCGCCAACACGCACCGCGAAAACTGGCAATACGAGGCCGAGGTCAGCCTGGCCGCTGCACGTGGGGCTGTGGGAATGGCCATGCGCTACGACCGCGCCACGGGCATACGCACCGTGCGCCCCGAAAACATACCCGGCACCGACCTGCAAACTTCCCTGCTCCACACCCTGCGCTTCGACCTGCACAACGGCCACACCTTTTGGCTCACGGCCAACCACACCCGCCACCGCAGCCACGAACTCAACCAAGCCGCCGACGCCCCCACGCCCCACACCAAGCGCGTTGTCCACACCGAGCACACCCTTCATGCCAATTACCTTATCTTTGGCCGCAGCAGCGATCTCGATCTTGACCTCGCTTATACCGAAAGCCACACCCGTGGCACGCGCGCTGACTTTGGCTCACAGCGTCTCCACCGCCTCAGTTTCCGAGGCAAGACCGTCCTGTCGCGCCTGCCTCTTCGCCTGCGCTTCGACACGGACGTGGATGCCGCCGTCTACCTCGGCCACCTCCGCAGCGGCCTCAAGCGCGGCCAGTGCCAATGGTCGGCCAGCCTGTCGCGCACATTCCTGCACAAGAGTATCGAAGTGTCCGTCCGGGCGCACAACATACTCGCCGCGCGGCAGACCTCCCTCGTGACTACCAGCACCGCGCGCGTCGAGACACGCACCCTCGCCCTGCCCCGCTACGTTTTGTTCCATTTTTCCTACAAGTTCCACGCCCTCCCCAAGCGGCGCGCACCGTTGCGACAATAGCCGACTGAAACGCGCGGGCAGCAGTGCGTGTGCTATCCGCGCGAAGCCCGACACCCCCAGCGGGGGTGACAGAAGTTAGGCCGGGGCAGCGCCCCGGGTTTACGTAGCGTTATAAACAACCCCAACGGGGTTGCACATAGACACCGCGCTCGGCCTGTATCTGCTACGCCCCCGCCCCTACGACACAAACGACTTGAGCGACTTCACCCAGTCCACTATCTCAAGTACGGGTTGCACGGCGCTCTGTATGTCCTGCAACACCGCGAAGAGGTACACCACAACGCCTGCCAGCACAAGCGTCAGCACGAGGTTCACCACGGCCAGCGTTTTCCACACCGTGTTTTTATTGTTGTCTTCCATCGTTTTCGGTTGTTTGTAGGTTCGTTGTTTATCAAAGTCTCACGGGGATGCCCTCGTCCTGCAAGTAACGCTTGAGGGCGGGGATGGGTATCTCGCCAAAGTGGAACACACTGGCGGCCAGCGCGGCATCGGCGCAGCCTTCTACAAAAGCGTCGCGAAAATGCGCCATTGCTCCCGCCCCACCGCTGGCAATGACGGGGATGGGCAGGGCGCGGTGCAGGCGCGCCAAGGCGTCGTTGGCAAAGCCCTGCTTCACGCCGTCGTGGTCCATCGAGGTAAACAGAATTTCGCCTGCGCCACGATCAGCGGCCTCGCGCGCCCACTCAAAAAGGCCGCGCTCGGTGGCCACACGTCCCCCGGCCAAGTAGCACGTCCAGTCGCCTCCGTCAGTCTGTTTGGCGTCGATGGCCACAACGCACACTTGCGAGCCGAAGCGCCGCACAATCTCGTCGATGAGCGCTGGGCGGCGCAGCGCGGCGCTGTTGATGCTCACCTTGTCGGCACCCGCGTCGAGCATACGCTCCACGTCGGCGAGTTCGCTGATGCCGCCGCCCACAGTGAAGGGGATGTTAATCTCGGCGGCCACGCGGCTCACCATGTCGGCAAACGTCTTGCGCCCCTCGTGGGTGGCGGTAATGTCGAGAAAAACCAGTTCGTCGGCGCCCTGCTCACTGTAGGCTTTGCCCAGAGCCACGGGGTCGCCCGCGCGGCGCAGATTGACGAAGTTCGTGCCCTTGACGGTCTGCCCGTCTTTCACGTCGAGGCAGGGAATGATGCGCTTGGCAAGCATATCGGTTCGGAGTTTCTTAGGACTTAAAGGTTCAGGAAATTGCGCAGCAGGCGCTCACCTGCCGCTCCGCTCTTTTCGGGGTGAAACTGCGTGGCGAAGAAATTGCCGCGACGCATGGCGGCGGCGAAAGGCGTGCCGCTGTAGTCGGCCACAGCTATGGCCTCGGCGCACGCGGGCACATAGTAACTGTGGATGAAATAGAAGTACGTGCCGTCGCCCACGCCCTCGAACAGCGGCGACTGCGCGGCGCGCACCGTGTTCCAGCCCATGTGGGGGATTTTGTCGTCGGTCGTGCGCGGCACGAAGCGGCGCACACGGCTGTCGGGGAAGATGCCCAGACACTCTGTGCCACCGCCCTCCTCGCTGCTGGCGCACATCAGCTGCTGGCCGATACAGATGCCCAGCACGGGCTGCGTCAGCGTGGGGATGAGGCGGTCCAGCCCCAAGCGGCGCAGGCTCGCTATCGTCGTGGCCGCCTCGCCCTGCCCTGGGAACACTACGCGGTCTGCGCGGCGTATCACCTCTGCGTCGTCCGTCAGCACGGGCTCCGCACCCACGCGCCGCAACGCGTGAAGCACGCTGTAGATGTTTCCCGCGTTATATTTCACAATGGCTACTTGCATTTCTTCAAGTTTTAAGAGGTTTATAGGGTTTACGCTTCGGGCGACTCCGCCGTCAGTTCCGCATAGCGGCGGAAAAGGTGCGCCACAATCTCCTCCTCGCTCGCCTCGTCGGGCAGGCCATAAAGCCTAAGCACCGCCTTGTCGTTGTCGCGGTGGGCCTTTCGCAGTTCTGCGGGCATGGTGAGCGGGTCGTAGAGGTCGGCCAGCGAGGAGTCGGGGTATAGGGCGCGGGCGTCGAGGATGTTTTGCGCGCAGCGTTCGAGGGCGGCGGTGTCTTCGCCGATGCGGGCGAGGCCGCCCGCGCTCCCAGCCTGCTGCGCTTCGGACGCGGACGCCATCCCGTCGGGCCAGGGGAAGTTGTTGTATACGACGGATGCGGAGTAGCGGTAATCACTTTTGAGGCGTCCGCACACTGCGCGCATCCATGCCATGTGGACGGAGGAGGTCAGGACGGAGAAGTGGGAGAGCGTGGCGGAGGGGATGATTTGCACCTGGTTGGTGGGTACGGTGCCGCTGTCGAACCATGCCATCGGCACATACTCGCGCCGCTCGGAGGAGACGAGGGGCAGGGCGATATAGCGGGCGGGCAGCAGCGTGTCGCGGAACGTGGCAGGCGTGGCGGCCAGCCGTCGCGTGGCGTTGTCCTTCATCGCGAGGCGGTTGGCGCGGCACTGTTCCACACGACGGTACACCTTGGGGTAACGCCTGATCTCCGCCGGACTAACACCGACAAGCCACAGCACGTGGCGCGGGTGGCCGTTGAGCAGTTCCTTACCGCCGATGAGCCTGCGCAGCAGGTGTGGGCATTCGGCAAAGTCGCGCAGGTCGGCGTCCTCCACCTTGAGCGCGTCTCCGTCGAGCGGCACGTTGCCGTTGCGCATCGTCGGCACGTCGCACAAGGGCTTCGTGCGGTTGGCGATGAACACGTCGGGCGCGTCCATGAGGTAGGCGTTGATGTGGGCGGCTTGTACGGTGGTGCCGTCGGGGAGGAAGATACGCCCGCTGCTTCGTCCGCGTCCGGTGCGCTGCGTGCTGGGAGCGCGGGCGGCCTCGCCCGCAGAAGCGCTGGAGGTAACTTTCTCCTCGTTAAAGTTTGGCATCGTGTCGGTGCGGGCGCACTGCGCGGCATCTGCGTTGGTGCGGGCGAGGCCGCCCGCGCTCCCAACTCCCTGCGCTTCGGATGCGGACAAAACAGCGGACGAGACAGCGGAAAGGCGGTGACTGGAACCTGCGCTGCTCCACGGCCACCGTTCGGGAGAATGACAGAGGCCCGCACGCACGGGGTTGTGGTCTATGTAATCGACAACGTTGGCAAAGTGGGCGGCGTTGCGGATGAAGCGGTCGAAGTACTCGTTCATCCAAAACTTACCCCTGCGGTTAAGGATGCGGTTGGCTTCATGAGCGGTATAAGAACGCAACGACCGCATAATGTCGGAAAGCGAAACGCCAGCCAGCGGCTCGATGAGCATATGGACGTGGTTTGGCATGATGCACCATCGTATGAGCCTATAAAGCGTGCCGTCCCTGCGGAGTATCGCCTGTTGCACCATATCGGCCACCGCCGCGTCGCGCAGGAAGCACTGTCCCATTCCCGCGTCCTCGTATTGGACGATGAGTTTGCGCAACTTCGAATTCATTGAAGCTTCCTCTTTATCCTCAGACGTGTGTTGCAGGCTTGCTTTCCACTGCGCTATCGTGTCGCTGGGCACAGAATCGTAGAGGCGGAACGTGACGGACTGCAATTGTTGCCATTCGCAGTGAGGCAGATAACCTCGACTGTGCCACACAGCGTCCCATCCGCTGTCCCGTCCGCGTCCGGTGCGCTGCGTGCTGGGAGCGCGGGCGGCCTCGCCCGCAGAATCGCTTAAAGTAACTTCTCCTATGCGGGCGCACTGCGCGGCATCTGCGTTGGTGCGGGCGCACTGTGCTGGGGCTGCGTTGGTGCGGGCGAGGCCGCCCGCGCTCCCAACTCCCTGCGTCCCGGATGCGGACGAAACAGCGGACGAACTAAACCCTATAATCACGCAGTGCACGTGCGCTTTCTGCGACGCCTCGCTGTCCCAGCGGAAGGTGCGGTGGGCGAAGTCTATCTGCACGCCGTAGTCCTTGACAAGGCCGCTCCAGATGGCGCTGACCTGCTCGCCCTGTGTGATGCTGTTGGTGGCGACAAAGGCACAGCGCGTGTGCGTGCCTTGGATGTGTTGCGCCGCCTTCTTGAACCAGCAGGCCACATAGTCCACGTCCTTGAATTTGAAGAAACGCGCCACCTCGGCAATTTGCGCGGGCGTGCGGTAGCGACGACCGATGAACGGCGGGTTGCCTATGATATAATCGGCGGCTGGCCATTCGAGCGCAAGCGCGTTGCCCTCGGCGATGCCGGCGTGGGACTTGAGCGGCAGGAAGTCGATGTCGCGGCGCACGATGGCCTCGGTCTCGGCCAGGGTCTGCGCCTCGGATATCCACAGGGCGGTGGTGGCGACGGTCACGGCGAAGTCGTTCACCTCGATGCCACGGAACTGGCGGATGCTGACCTTGACCGGGTTCGTCTCCTCGAAGCCGAGGAACGACTGGCCTTGTGTGCGGGCTTTGATTACCTCGTTCTCTAAGCGCCGCAACGAGAGGTAGGTTTCGGTGAGGAAGTTGCCGGAGCCGCAGGCGGGGTCGAGGAAAGTTAATCCTGCAAGTTTGTCTTGGAAGTCCGCCAACAGGCGTTCGCGCTTCTTGGCGGCGGGTTCGGCTTTGATAGTGTTGAACTCGGCTTTGAGGCTGTCGAGAAAGAGCGGGTCGATGACCTTGTGTATGTTCTCTATGCTGGTGTAGTGCATGCCGCCGCTGCGTCGTGTGGCGGG
>JAGBKI010000053.1 GCA_017933995.1 Bacteroidaceae bacterium
AGGCGTCGTCAAGGATGATAACTTCGAAATTGGGGTAGTCCTGCGCCAGGACGCTGCCGATGCGCTCCGTGAGGTATCGGGCGTGGTTGTAGTTGGGGATAATGACGCTCACCAGGGGCATCGTCTGCCCCCGGCGCGCCGTTGGTTGGTTTTCTGTGGTCTCTTCCATTCTTTTTGCTGGGCTTTTTTTACATGGAACGTGAAACAATGAACAATCAGTGCTGGCTGCATCGCGCTGCACGGCCAATGTTTATTGTCGAATGTTTATTGTAATAGGTATTGGTCCACACCGCGCTCCGCCCTGACGAGGCCGCGCTTGAGGCACGCCTGCATCACGTCGTAGTTGTCGCGGCACACGTTGCTTTTGTGGTGGAGGTGGAAACACACGGCCTTGAACTTGATGCGCTGGCGGCGCACCCCGGCGTCCTCCATGCGGCGTGCGAAGTCGCTATCCTCATAGCCCCATCCCTCGAACACCTCGTCGTAGCCGTTGATGGCCAGCACGTCGCGAAGCCAATAGGACAGATTGCAGCCGTGTTTGCGGCGGCTGCCTCGCGCAAAGCGGCTGAGCAGTGGCGAACGCACGGCGTTGAGGCGGTGCTCCACTCCGGGCGAGAGGCATGTGAGTGCTGGCGCGTGGCCAGCCTTGGTGAGCGCGGCGGTGTGGGCTTCGGAGATGTGGGCGCGCGCCCCGCAGAGCATTGTGCCGGGCGTGGCAT
Organism: Bacteroidaceae bacterium; assembly: GCA_017933995.1. Taxonomy (GTDB): domain Bacteria; phylum Bacteroidota; class Bacteroidia; order Bacteroidales; family Bacteroidaceae; genus Alloprevotella. Next base: position 720 of record JAGBKI010000053.1, read on the forward strand.
CGGCTAAATGGTCGGCCACGAAACGGCGGTGCAGGATGATGTCGCCGTCAATCTGTATCACGTAGTCCATGCCGCGCCTCGCGGCCTCAGCGATGGCGCGGTTGCGTATTTTTGCCAGGCGGAAGCCTTTGTCCTCCTGCCACACGTGAATAAGTGGGCAGGGAAACGCTTCTTGCGTCTCGGCGATGAGCCGTGCGGTGTCGGCTGTGCTGCCGTCGTCGGCCACGATGACGCAATCGGGCAGGCGTGTCTGCCGGGCTATGCTCTCAAGCACGAGGCGCAAGGCCGCAGGCCAGTTGTAGGTGGTGACGATGAGCGCTGTTTTCATCGGGTCTGGGTGGTGTGCCGCCGCGCCGCGGGGCGCACTTTCGTGCGCCCAAAAATGACCTATAGGTCAAAAAAATGGGGGCGGGCTTGCCGGGCGTGTGTCAGCGCCCGACCGCATTTATAGCGGTTCCGCCCGCCCCCGCACCTAACGTTTCACTAAAAACGTCTTTTTGGCTTTGGCAGTCGGGGCGCGCCCCGCACGGGCGCGCCTAAGTGATTTTTTTACCGTTTCCTTCCCCCACTTTCGCGCCGCCGTCACGCCTGCCGCCTGCAAGCAGACCGCAGTCAGGACCCGCCGCCGACCTTTGGCAGGCATCCGGCGGGGCGTTGCCGCCCGCGCGTGCGGAAAGAAGGGGATTCCTAAAGTTGTTGGAGGTACATACAGATATAAAAAAGCGCGGGTCGCTGTACCTGTCGCCGTTCCCGCAAACCGAGGCTCTCGCATTGCCCTCCCTGCAAGGAACGAGCAACGCAGAAGCCCACGCTGAAATATGCCTTCGTGTGGCAACCCTGCGTGGTAACCCGTGCGCCCCAGCCGTATATATATAATACGGTATAGGCGACACCGTTCCCTACGGTTGCCATAACATATTCCCAAGTGTGGCATCTACTGCCCGCGAAGTCTTGAACAGGGAAAGGAAATTTGCGAGATTTCGATTTGCCAAGAACTCAGCGTGAGTAAACGCTTGTCTACAAATGTATGTGTACCCGCCCGCCCGCTTCTGCTTGGTTACCGTTGGAACTGTTGCCGCGTCCGGGGCGGATACAGCGGCAAAAGTACGGCAAGAAAGCAAAACACGCAAGCCTGCTGCGGGCTTTTTCACAATAAATCTGGGACATGAAACAATAAACGTTGGTCAATAAACAATAAACGTTGGCCACAGCGCAACGCCCGCACAGCCAACGTTTATTGTGTAATGCTTATCGTTTATTGTTTATCGTTGCCGGTGTTTCCACACGGCGAACCACGCCGCCGCCACCGCGATGGCCGCTGCGCCGCAGGCATAGCCCACGGCGGGCGGCAGGCGGAAGCCGTTGTCGGAAACGAGGATAAACGTCAGGCTCACCGCGGTCATGAACAGCGCGGGCGCGAGGGCAATCCAATAGGGTTTGCCCTCCTTCACCAGGTATACCGTCACCGTCCAGAGCGTGAACACGGCCAGTGTCTGGTTGGCCCAGCCGAAGTAGCCCCAAATGGTGTTGAACCCGCCCGCGTCGGCTATGTTGTAGCCGATGAGCAACGCCGTCACGGCGAAAAGCGGCACGCTCACCGCTAAGCGGCTGCCCAGCGCGCGTTGCTTCAGTCCGATGGCCTCGGCAATGATGAGGCGCGCGGAGCGCAAGGCGGTGTCGCCGCTTGTGATGGGGGCGGCCACCACGCCGAGCAAGGCCAGGATGCCGCCCAGCGTGCCCAGCCAGCCGTTGGCCACCGCTGTCACCACTTCGGGGGCTTGCGCTGCGGCCGTGCTGCCCACCGTTTCGGCCCCGCCGTCGTAGAAGAACCACGAGGACACCGTGGCCCAAATCAGTGCTACGATGCCTTCCGTAATCATCGCGCCGTAGAAAATGGGGCGTCCCTGCCGCTCGCTCTTGATGCAGCGCGCCATGAGCGGGCTTTGCGTGGCGTGGAAACCGCTTATCGCGCCGCAGGCGATGGTGATGAACAAGCAGGGAAAGAGCGGCTGCGACGTGAGTGGCTCGGTCGTGCCCATGGTCCACACTTCGGGCAGGCTGGGCCACTTGAGCAGCAGCACGCCCAGCAGCGCCACGGCCATAAACAGCAGGGCAAAGGCGAAGAGCGGGTACACCTTGCCGATAATCTTGTCGATGGGCATCATCGTGGCCACCACGTAGTAGGCAAAAATCACGCCGACCCACACCATCGATGACACAGCCGCGTCGCCCAGCACGCCCTCGGTCATTCCGCCGAGGATGAGGGCGGGGCTGTAAACGAACACCGCACCCACCATCACGAGTAACAGCACGCTGAAGGCCAGCATCACGCGCCGGGTGTTTTTGCCGAGGTAATGGCCCACCAGTTCGGGCAGTCCCGCACCGCCGTGGCGCACGGAGAGCATTCCGCTGAGGTAGTCGTGCGTGGCGCCAGCGAAGATGCAGCCCAGCACAATCCACAGATACGCTGCCGGACCGAACTTGGCGCCCATTATCGCCCCGAAAATGGGGCCGGTGCCCGCGATGTTCAGAAATTGAATCATAAAGATTTTCCACGACGGCATCACAATGTAGTCCACACCGTCGGCCAGCGCCACGGCGGGCGTCGGCCTGTCGTCGGGGCCGAACACGCGCGCCACGAAACGCCCGTAAAGCACGTAGCCCAGCACAAGCGCCAGGAGCGAAAGCACGAATGAAACCATTTTTTTCAGTCTTTGGTGCGGGCTATCACGCGGGGCGCATTCCCCGCCGCGCCGCCCGCCATTTTTTTTGTTAGCGCCGCAAAAGTAGACAAAAAGGCGCAGATACGCTATGGCGGCGGGCGGCAATGCTTTAAGTGTTAATCGTATTATGCAAGACGCTGCAAGCGTCTCCCCCTCTGTAATCGCGGGTTCGCGCAGTGGAACGGAGCGAACCTGCGATGCGGGCGGGGCGGATGACGGACGCTGAAAGCGTCCCCCACGACGGGAAGGGTGGAGTCTTTTAGCGCTGCTGGGGCACGCTTCCAGCGTGCGTTCGGTGGTGTGCCGCCTACCGCAGGTTCGCTTCGTTCCACTGCGCGAACCAGCGGTTACAGAGGGGGTGACGCTTTCAGCGTCATCGTGTCGGTTTCATCGCGCTGGAAACTTTTGCGGATGCCCATAAAAAACTTCGCGCTGTGGGTTAAAATCTTCGCGCTGCGCCTTAAAAACTTTCCGCTGCGGCTTAAATCTGCAAATTAAGCCTAAGTTTTTACAAATTAAGCCTAAGTTTGGCGAAATTAAGGCTTAGTTTCTACAAATTAAGGCTTAATTTGCAGATTTGTCCCAAAGGCGTTCCTTTTTACCGCCCACTGCGTGAACTTTTGAGCCGCCGCAACGGGCGTTATGGCGCTCTTGCGTCACTTGGCTCCCTTGGGGCACCGGGTTTTCTCCCGCACCCGTATGTCCACCCCCGCACCTGGTGCGCCACAAAGGCGCATAAAATCAGCATTTTGTAATGCAGAGGTTGCAAAATGGGGGGGGTAAAATTCCTTATGGGGCAATGCTGTGGCTTTATGCGGGTTTTCGGAAAATGTTAAAAAGTCTTTTTGCCTAATTTTGCGGCGGAATAACTATGCGCGCCAGCCGCAGCCGCTTTTTTTTGCAACGGATTGTTGCGGAAAAAGCCTTGCCCGCGCGTCTGAACAATAAGTTGTTAAGATGAAACATTTACGCTTGCTGTTAGGGGCAACAGCCCTCTTTGCTTTCGCAGGTGCATCCCCGCTTTGGGCGGACGACGACCCGGTGGAAAAGCGCGACTACTACCAGTCGCTCACCACGTATGCCGTTTTTCCTAAAACCATTCACGCCACCACGGCTGCCACGGCTGCCGACGCTGACCCCAAGACCGCGCCAGCCCACGTTTATTTAGGCGGTTTCACTTCGACCGACGGCGTGTGGTTCACGCTGTTGGCTTACTTCGGCACCGCAAAGACCGACGCCGCGACGGGTGTTTCCTACAACGGCTATGTCGTGGCGGGAAAGTGCCCGCTGACCGAGGCGGAGATTGATGCCTACAACACCAAACTCGCAGAGGAGGAGAAAGGCAACTTCCCCGATTACACCGAAGCCGAGAACGAATACAAATTGGGCTTCTACGGTGAGCCGACGTTCTGTGCGGGCTATACCGACCTCGTCGACAGCCAGAAACTGCTCGACCTCAACAACACGGCCAACTATTCTGGTGCCGCGTCGCTGTCCGACCATTTCATCGCCCTCCCGATGTATATCACGACCAACGACTACAGCGGCGACGGCAGCCTGGCCTCGTCCTACCGCAACAAGACGTGGAAAGTGGTGGGCGTGGACTTCGGTGCGTTTTCCTACACGCAGTATGCGCAGATTGTGCTGCCCTCGTCCGTGACCTATATCGGCGACAGCGGTCTGCGTGCCAGCGGCGGCGATGCAGACGGTGTGCCCTCGCGCGCGCTCGCTTTCCATACGGGCGCAGCCTCCTATCCCTATATCGGCGCGACCATAACCAAGACCGACGACGCTGCGGCCTGGATGGCAGCGAACAGCATCGAGGCGTTTGGCCGCTACAGCCTGTCCGTCGCACACTACGACGACATTGACGACGTGGTAGACGTCAATACGCTAAAATACTACGACGACTACTGCTTCCGTGGCTGGGAGCACATCACCTCGTTAGACTTCGGGAAGACCGTGAACGTGCACCGCGTGGGCACGGGTGCCTTTGCCTATTGCTCCAACCTCAAGTCAATACGTCTCACCAACAACATCACCGAAATCGCCACGGAGGCGTTCGAGAACTGCCCCGAACTGGAATCCATCACCTACGACACCGACTCGGAAGTCTCCCTTGACGGACTGCTGAACATCGGCACGCGCGCCTTTGTGGGCTGTTCCAAACTCAAGACGTTGGTGTTGCCGCCTACGGTCAAGTACATCGGCTCGCAGGCGTTCGAGCGCTGCGGTCTCAGCGGGCGTTTCGACCTGCCCACAAGCCTCACCTACGTGGGCGACCGCGCCTTCGCCCTCAACGGCATCACCTATATTCCGTTCCTTTCCAAGGACGGTGCTTCGCCGATCAACGCCAGCGGATTGTTTCTCGGTGAAAGCGCCTTCTATGAGGAGAACGACATCACCGTGGAGTTTGACACGGATTTGGCTCCCGAGATTATCAGCAACGAGCGTCCGTTTGAAACCGACGCCGCCCACCGCGTGCGCATCATCGTGCCGCTGAGCAGCGGCGAGCGCTACGTACACGGCCTCGACGAAAGCGGCAAACTGCGCCCCATCTCTGGCCTCTTTTCCAAATACTACCACCACCACGAATACCGCGTGAAGTTCAACCTCAACGGTACATACGCTTACCCGCAGTACGGATTGCCCACTGGCAAGGACGGCGACGAGTTTACCTACGCCACCATCGACTGGCGCGTGGCCAGCACGGCGTGGACCAACGACATCTACGCCTTTGTGCCCTCCCACGGCGGCACCGTCGACCAGTGGATAGCATACCCCAACCAGACGAACAACCTCGGCGAGACGGTGACATCCTACAAGGCCGAAAACTCCTTCTACATAGACCCGGGCACAGACCTTGACGATACCAGCGACGACTTTCAGGTAGGCACGCAGCACGTATTCCCGCGCACCGCCCACCAGTATTTCGACAACCAAGGTATCGACCGCATTCCCCGCATCTCCACGCAGCGCGTGAACGACGGCATCATCCCGCCCGACGAGGGCTTGCTGCTCGAATACAACGAGAACGCCACCTATCTCGTGCCCCTCTACGCCGACTACGGACTGATTGATGCAGTTGTCGATGTAGTGCCACAGAAGTACGCCATCGAGATGAACAACGTCATTGTGAACAACCCGCCCGACACGCTCACGCGCCTGCGCATCGAGCAGAAGATGGCGCAGTTCGACACGGGTATACTGCTCAAGCAGCTGGACTACTGGCTCGACCTGAACGAGCACACCGCACGCTGGCGCGACATCGCCGTATGGGCCGACGACGGTATGAGTTACGAGATGAAAGTCGTGGACTTGCTCAACAATGTCGACGAGGACGGCAACCCCTTTGTGGTGGACAGGAGCAAAAAGGTGACCGTCGGTAAGTACATATACGGTTCGACAGGGTTCTCAAGCGGCGGCAGTTACGTCAATAAGGGCACCGTGGTTCCCAAGTACGACTACCACATCAGCAGCAGCGGACGCCCCTACCGCTGCCACGCCTACTTCAACAAGTACAAGATACCCGAAAGCATCAACTGGACTGAAGCATGGGAAGCCGGGCGTGACTACCTCTACGAACTGCTGAAGCCCTACTACCAGGGCAAGGTGGACATCGCCCCGAACTTTGTAACCAACAACCAGAGCGATATCGTGTCGCTCGAATACAACGAGGACATCGGTGCCGAGGGTTACCACAAGGTGCTCAACTACCTGCTCGTGAAGTGTACCTACACGAAGACAGACGATGAGGGAAATGTCACCTATTGCGGTAACGCGGTGGCAGGTTACAACGGCGGCAAGTACAACTACGGCTTGGTGAACATCCAAGACTGGCACTGCCGCCAGTGGATTGACATCTTCGACCTCGTGGAAGTGAAAGGCAAGACGATGGGCGAAATCAAGAACGGACGCCACGACTTCCAAGACCTGCACACCGACCACGGCAACGTGCTCATTCCCTGCGTGGAGCGCACGATGGTTTATCCCTACTGGCTCGTGGTGAGCGATGCGGACTATGAGGCCGCCGACGCAATCCGCCGCTCCGAGGCACGCCTGTATTCCCAGGACGATGACGGCAAGTGGAGCTACACGACGCAGAAGGTCGTGGGCAAGGACGCGCCCGTGATGAGCGGCGACCAGTATGTCGAGGGCTACATGTCCTTTGGCCTGAAGAGCGGCTACTTTGCCCGCACGAACAGCGCCGGACTGACGCGCGCCAACAGCGCCTACTTCCGCGTGCCGAGCAGTGCGCTGGTGAGCGAAATCTATGGCGACACGGAAGCTGTGCCGTCCGGTGCACGTATGCTCATCGTGGATGAGGCCGACATGACGAACCCTCCCGTGACCGGCATCTCGCAAACACGCACGGCAACAGCGGCTGGCGGTGGCACTTGGCGCACGCTCGACGGGCGCAGCCTCAATGGCCGTCCCACGCAGAGCGGCATCTATATCCAGGGCAACCGTAAGGTCTTTGTCAAATAAGCAACACAGCCGCACAGCCAATAAATCCCATCTCACAGATGAAAGCACTGAAACTTTACATATCGCCCCGCACTTCAAGCGTGGCCATGGATGCCGGAGAACTCATTGCGGCCTCGGGCGGTGAAATCCAGGAGCAGCCCGGAACTACAGTAGAAACCCCCGAAGAGTGGGACACGCGCCGTTTTTGGGAGGACGAACTTCTCTCCACGGACAACGGCGGTGACAAGGAATAACATCCCCGCTAACCAATAACTCAAACCGCCCCGGTGCACACGCTGTGCATCGGGGCGGTTTGGATAAGGGGAAATACGCGTCGGGGGTTACTCGTCCTTGGGGTTTGAGGCGCGGAGGAATTCGCCGAGGGCGCGGAAGAAGGCGAGGATGAAGCGGTAGATGCCGATGACGATGGCCTTGAGCAGGCGCAGGACGGTGGAGACGACGAGCAGGACGATGTCGAACAGCATGTCGCCCCAGCGTCCGAAACTCCAGCGGCGTCCCTCGGTGAGGCGCAGGTAGAGGTGGCGCACGGCGAGTGGCAGCCCCACACCGGCGGCGACGTAGAGCAGGGAGAAGCCGTGCCACCAGGGTTTGTCGTCCTGGGCGAGGGCGACGGTCTCGACGGGCAGGCCGTAGACGAGGGCTTTCAGCAGGTGGACCAGTTGGAAGGCCACGATGAAGAAGGCCACGACGCAGAGGTAGTTGTCGCCGATGTGCACGAGCAGCCGGGTGGCGCGGTTGTCGAGTGCGGCGAGCCTTTCAGAGAGTGCCAGCAGCAGCACGAAGCCAGCGAAGGCGGGCAGGGGCAGGGCGAGGAAGGCTGCGATGTCGGCGCCGGGCGTCATGTGGACGGGGTAGAACCACGCCACGCCGCCCCACACGCAGAGGCAGAGGAGGTAGGTGCGCCAGTCGATTTCAATCTTGGCGCGGTACTGGCGGAAGAGGAAGCCCATGCTGATGAACAGCACGCCGGTGAGTTCGCGGTATCCGCCCTGCGCCACGCCGGTGACGGAGAGTTCGCCCAGCACCTGCCACAGGGCCAGTAGGAAGGCCACGACGAAGATGGCCCAGCCGATTTCGCGGTCGTTCTCGAAGCGCGAGATTTTGCGCCCCACGATGAACAGCACGAGGAAGCCCACGGTGGAGAGCAGCAGTGTGCGGAACAGCCAGTAGCAGGCGGCCATCACCTCGTCGTAGGCCGACATGTTGAGCGCGATGCTCCACAGCCGCTGGCTGAACTCGTGCCAGCCGTAGGGGTGGACGGCCACACCGTCGGCCACCATACGGGGCGAGAGCAGCCCGGCGTGGAACCACAGGTTGTGGACGGCGAGCAGCACGACGGCCCAGCCCAGGAAGGGCAGGTAGTAGCCGCGCAGGCGCCGCTCGACGAACTCGGCGGGGCGGTCGGCGTTGTCGACGTTGAAGAAGTAGCCCACGCTGAAGAACAGGGCTGGCGTGGCGACAATCCAGAGGAAGTCGCGCACGATGTCGAAGGCCGAGGCCGTGAGCCACACGAGCAGCACGACGGCCAGCGCTTTGAGGATGGAGTGGGAGGAGGTGTGCATAGGGGAGGGCGGTATGGGGTTGCTGGGGTTAATGGGGTTGCTGGGGTTAATGGTGACTGGGGTCGCTGGGCTATCAGGGGTTACCGGGCGTTCTGGGGCCGGAGGGATTAAACCTCTTAAACCTTTTCAACCTCTTAAACCTCGTTCAGAGGAATGGCGTGAGGATTTGGTAGAACCAGGCTGCGAAGCGGCGCGAGTGGCTGTAGGTGCGCCACGCCTCGGGCGTGAGGCGGTAGCAGCGCGTCTGCTTGTCGGTCTCGAAGATGTGCTGCAGGCGGCGGGTGGTGGCGGTGTCGGCCACGAGGAGGTTGCACTCGTAGTCATAGCGCAGGCTGCGACTGTTGAGATTGGCCGAGCCGAGGAAACTGACGCAGCTGTCGACCATCATAATCTTGCTGTGGTGGAAGCCGCCGGTGTACATATAGACCTCGGCGCCGTGTTTCATCAGGCGGTGCACGCAGTGCTCGACGACGCGCGGCGTGACGGGTATGTCGCTCTTGTCGCTGACCATTATCTGCACGTCGACGCCTCGCCGCAGGGCGCGTTTGAGGGCGCGCATAATCTTGCCGCCGGGGATGAAGTAGGGGTTGATGATTTGTATCTGCGTCTGGGCGTTGTCGATGAGGGAGAGGAAGGTGCGCTTGATGATTTTGGGCGTTTGGCGCGGCACGCGGTCGACGACGCCTACCATTGCGGTGGGTCCGGCTGTGGCGGGCTGCGCTTCGGCTTCGGCGGCTGGGGCAGTGGCGGCGGGCAGCGGCAGGTCGTCAGCCCTTGCCTCGACGGGCCGCCCCGTGGCCTTGAGCCAGAAATTGGTGAAGATTTGCTCCAGCTGCGCCACGGCGGCGCCCTGTATGCGGCAGTGTATGTCGCGCCAGTCGCCGAACTCGGGCTTGCCCGTGATGTAGTAGTCGGCCACGTTCATGCCGCCGGTGTAGGCCACCTGGCCGTCGATGACGACGATTTTGCGGTGGTCGCGCGTCACGGCGTGGTTCACCCATGGGAACTTCAGGGGGTCGAACTCCACGATGTCGATGCCCCGGCGCCGCAGCGCCGCGACGTGGTGGGGCTTGAGGGGGCGGTTGTTGGAACTGTTGCCGAAGCCGTCGAAGAGCGCGCGCACCTCGACGCCCGCAGCGGCGCGCTCGGCGAGGAGGTCGAACAAGAGGGCCGAGATGCTGTCGTTGCGGAAGTTGAAGTACTCCATATATATATACGCGCGCGCGCGACGCACGGCGTCGAAGAGGTCGTCGAACTTCTCCTGGCCGGTTCGGAAGAGGGTGAGCGTGTTTCCCTCGGTGAACTCCACGCCGAAGTCGCTGCGCAGCATTCGGACGGCTGCGCTGTCGGCGCGCTCCTGCGCCGTGGCGGCGAGGGCGCAGACAAGGAACAAAAGGCTGGTGAGCGTTTTGCGGAACATAGGGCGGGGCGGGGGTTAGACGAGTGTGCTGAAGGAGTCGACGATGCCCAGCACGCGGCGGTCGGGGTCGGTGACGATGACGGCGTGAATCTTGTTGCGGTTGAGGATGTCCTCTACGTCGGCGATGCGCGTGTCGGGGCTGACGGTTTTGGGGCTGGCCGACATGATGTCGCCCGCCTTGAGGCTGAAGAAGGCGTCGTGGCTGGCTTGCAGGGCGCGTCGCAGGTCGCCGTCGGTGATGATGCCGGCGAGGCGTCCGCCGTCGGTGACGACGCAGAGGCCGAGGCGTCCTTCGCTCATATGGATGAGTGTTTCGGGCAGCGGCGTTTCGGGGCCGATGAGTGGCAGGTTGTCGCGGTGCATCACGTCGGCGGCGCGTGTCAGCAGGCGTCGTCCCAGCGAGCCGCCGGGGTGGAACTGCGCGAAGTCGGCCTCCTTGAACTGGCGGGCTTCGATGAGCGCGCAGGCCAGTGCGTCGCCCAGTGCGAGTGTGGCGGTGGTGCTGCTGGTGGGTGCGAGGCCCAGGGGGCACGCCTCGTGGGGGACGGCGGCGCAGAGGTGGGCGGCGCTGTGTGTGGCCAGCAGCGAGCGGGGGTTGCCGGTGATGGCGATGACGGGTATGGCGCGGCGCTCCAGATAGGGCAGGAAACGCAGCAGTTCGTCGGTCTGTCCGCTGTTGCTGATGGCGATGACGACGTCGTCGGCGGTGATGACGCCGAGGTCGCCGTGGAAGACGTCGAGCGGGTTGACGAAGAAACTGGGCGTGCCGGTGCTGCTGAAGGTGGCTGCGATTTTGGCTCCGATGAGGCCGCTCTTGCCCACGCCGGTGACGATGACCTTGCCCCGGCAGGCGAGGATGATTTCGACGGCGCGGTCAATGCTGTCGCCGATGGCGGGTATGAGGCCGAGCAGGGCTTCCGCTTCGTCGCGGAGGCACTGTACGGCTATGTCTGTCCATTTGCTCATAGAGAGGGTGGGTATGGGGTAGATGGGGGTGCTGGGGAGGGTGGGGGAACTGGGGTTGATGGGGAGGGGAGCCGCAGGGGGTTAAACCTCTTCAACTTCTTAAACCTCTTCAACCTTTTTCGGTCAGAGCAATGTCCTGATGACGCTTTCCAGTTCGCCGAGCGGGAGCATGTTGGGGCCGTCGCTTAAGGCGCGGTCGGGGTCGGGATGCGTCTCGAAGAAGAATCCGTTTGCGCCGAACGCTTTGGCGGCGAGGGCCATGGCGGGGATGAACTCGCGGTCGCCGCCGGTTTTGCCGCCCGCCGCGCCGGGCCGCTGCACGCAGTGGGTGCAGTCCATCACGACGCGCCGCGTGAAGCGCGCCATGGCGGGCAGGTTGCGGAAGTCCACGACGAGGTTGTTGTAGCCGAAGGTGTTGCCGCGCTCGGTGAGCCAGATGTCGGCTGCCCCTGCGGCGGCGCATTTCTCGACGGGATACTGCATGTCGGCGCCCGAGAGGAACTGGGCTTTCTTGATGTTCACCGTGCGCCCGGTCTTTGCGGCGGCCACGAGGAGGTCGGTCTGGCGGCAGAGGAACGCGGGGATTTGCAGCACGTCGGCCACCTGGGCTGCGGGTGCGGCCTGGTGGCTTTCGTGTATGTCGGTGAGGACGGGCAGTCCGTGGCTCGCCTTGACGTCGGCGAGCATCTGCAGCCCGCGCTCCAGCCCCGGGCCGCGGTAGCTGGCGAGCGAGGTGCGGTTGGCCTTGTCAAACGAGGCTTTGAAGTAGATGGTGATGCCGAGCTCCTGGCGCAGGCGGACGAGTTCGGCGGCCACGGTGTCGAGCACGTCCTGGCTCTCGATGACGCACGGGCCGGCGATGAATATGGGGGACATTGGGGTGTGTGCTATTGCTGGTTCTGAAAAGTGGCTTGGCGGTAATTTTGGGTATAAGCCTTCGTAAAAAAGCTTTTGCCCTTTCAGGGCGCCTTGGCCGCGCGTCACGTTCCCAGGGCGTTGCCCTGGGCTGTTGGCTTGTTGGCCTTTCAGGCCGTCTTGCCGCGCGGGTTGTCGCTGATAACGTTTTACGCCTTCCTTTTTGCGTTTGCGCAAATTTACGCCCGCCCGTGCGATGCGGCAAAGGGGGCGGGCGGTTTAGTTCGCTCAGGGCTGCATTTCTTCCACGGCGTCGGCCATAATCTGCAAGTCCACTTGCGTTTTTCCGCAGGTGAGCAGGAAATCTTTTTCGTCGGCGAAGAGGAGTTCGGCGGTCTGTCGGGCGGCGCGCTCTTCGGGCGGCAGCAGGGCATAGACGGCGTGGTAGTGGCTGGCGGCGGCGGCTGTGTCGCCCCCGAGCCAGGTGGCGTGGGCGGTGAGCAGTCGGTCGGCGGTGGCCTATATTTAGTTAAATATAAAAAAAAAAATAAAAAATTAACTAACACATCTACATCAAA
>JAGBKI010000054.1 GCA_017933995.1 Bacteroidaceae bacterium
GTCCTCCCCAAAGCTTTAGCGGACACCAATCTTTTTTTACTAGTGTCCGCTAAAACTTTTGAGACGAGGAAACGACTCTATGACGCTGGAAGCGTCACCCCATCTGTAACCGCAGGTACGCGAAGTGAAACGGAGCGCACCTGCGGCAGGCGGCACGCTACCAAATGCACGCTGAAAGCGTGCCCCACCAATGCTATAAGTTACTTCCGCCCATCGTGGGGGACGCTTCCAGCGTCCGTCAAACCATCCGATGCTACCGCAGGTTCGCTCCATTTCATTTCGCGAACCCGCGGTTACAGAGAGGGAGACGCTTCCAGCGTCTTACTCGGGTACAATTAAAACAGAGGAAGTAAGCCCCTCTTAGCATCAAACACACAAAAGTCCTGTCTTTACTACATTTTCCGTAGGTTGCAGAAACTTTTAGCGGACACCAATAGTTTTTTAAACTCCAATTAGTTGTTAGGCATTCCCCACGAGTTTACCGATGCATGTTCTTACAAAGAACGGCCTGTGAGGCAACAAGCGCATAGCCCAAGGCAACGCCCTGGGAAAGCGTCATACACAAAACCCGCCCTGTAAGGGCAAAAGCGTTCAAATATAAGGCTTCTGCCCTTACAGGGCGAGGGCTAACACCGGCATTTCCCAGGGCGTTGCCCTGGGCTAATTGCTTTTCGGCCTTTCAGGCCGTTCTTTCTACAGAGCCTGGTTTATGCCTATCCCCACTAATTATCTACTGACCCGAAAGAAGCCTCCCCGCACTCATTCCCGACCACAAAAAAAACCGCAAGCCTTTTAACGCTTGCGGCACAGAACTCATTAACTAAAATCGTTGAGGTACCTAGCAGATTCGAACTGCTGTAAACGGTTTTGCAGACCGCTACCTAACCACTCGGTCAAGGTACCTTGCGCTTTGCGGGTGCAAAGATAGGCCGCTGCGACGGACTGTGCAAATTTTACGGGAGTTTTTTCAGGTAGGTTCTGTAAAGCTTGTGATGCTTTCCCTGAAAGTTAAAACAACTAATTTATAGAGCCTACCTTAGTCCAGCGTGCAGAATCCGTTGGGACGAGTGCGCGGCAGGGCGTCCAGGCGGAAGGCTTCGCCCGGTTGCAGCCCGGCTTTCTCCAAGCGGGAAGTGACGGTCTTTAGTGCCAGGTCGGGCGTGTTGTTCTCCTCGCTGAGGTGGCACAACCACACGTGGCGCACGCCGGGCTTTAGGCTGGTGGCAAGCAAGTCGGCGGTGTCGTCGTTGCAGAGGTGGCCTCGCCCGCCCGTTATTCGGTCCTTGAGGCGCTGCGGGTAGCGCCCCGTGGCAAGCATTGCGATGTCGTAGTTAGACTCCAGTACGAGGTAGTCGGCCTGGGACACGGCGCGGCGCACGTCGTCCGTGACGCTGCCCACGTCGGTGGCAAGGCAGAAGGTGAAACCGGGCGACTCGATGCGATAGCCCACGCAGTCGGCGCTGTCGTGAACGACGGGAAAGGGCGTAAACGTCAGGCCGAGCACCTCCACGGGTTCGCCCACAGTGAGCGTGCGCACCTGTTCGTCGGGCACTTTGCGCGTCATGAAACGATTGCGACGCATCCCTTCGTGGACGGCTGCTGTGGCATAGACGGGCATACCAGCCTCGGCGGCAAACTTGCCCACTGCTTTTACATGGTCGGTGTGGTCGTGTGTGACGAAGATGGCACGGACGTTGCGCGGCGAGACCGCGTATTGGTGCAGGTAGCGTTTGAAGGAGCGGATGCCCACGCCCAGGTCGATAAGAACGGACTCGGGGCCGCGCCGCAGCATATAGCAGTTGCCGCTGCTGCCGCTGCCGAAACTGATAAACTCTGTGGGATATTGCGGTGTAAAGAGATCCATCCTTGCCTATTGGGGGATTTGTTTTGGAAAAAACGCTGCGCGAAATTACGCAATGTTTTGCTTTGTTGGCTCAACACTGTGCAACAAATTGTTGCGTAGCGGCAAAAACAGGTCAGAAAGGCAGACCGACGGCGAAATGGAGGGCGAAGTCGCGCGAGAACTTGGGGTGCACGATGGGATAGTGTTCGCGCCCAGAGGAAACGGCGGGATTTATGGCCTTCATGCCCGCATCGAAACGCAGAATGAAGTAGTCGAGGTTGAAGCGAAGGCCGATGCCATAGGCCACGGCTATCTGCTTCCAAAAACCGCCGAACTTGAAACGAGAGTCGGGGATGTCGGCGTAGCGGCGGGTGTTCCACGTGTTGCCGGCATCCACAAAAGCCGCGCCGTTGAACTTCCAGAAAAGGTGCGTGCGGTATTCCAGGCTGAGCAACATCTGTAGGTTGCCCGTCTGGTTCACGAAGTTCACCTTGCCGTCGGCAGTGTGGTAGCCGCCAGGGCCGAGTTCGCGCACGCTCCAGCCGCGCACGCTGTTGGCACCGCCTGCGAAATAGCGCTTTTCGTAGGGCACAACGAGGCTGTTGCCATAAGGCATAGCCAAGCCGAAGAGGGCGTGGAGCGCCAGGCTGTTCTGGTCGTTGATGGGCAGCGAGGCGGCGTAGTCAAGGTCTATCTTGGCGTATTGCGAAAAAGGTATGCCGAACGCCTCGTACTGCCCGCTCTCGTCCTTGCGGAACAGGCCGAAGCGCGAAGCCGTGTAGAGCAGGTTGCCAGCCGTCTCGGCGTTGATGCGGAGTTGCCAGCCGCGTCCGCTCATCCCTGAAGGCGACACGGCCTGCGCGCCGCGCGAGTTGAACACGGCGTTATAGCCGATGCGCATAATAAGCAGGTTCTCGTAGGTGTTGCGCAGGATGCTGCTACGGGCGTTCGTACCTTCCAGATACTCCGTGCGGAATGTCTCTGAAATCCAGGGGAGGAACACATAGTTGAGGTTGAGCACATCGAGCGTGTGCTGCCATCGCGGCTCGGCGCGGTGGGTCCACGTATAGGCCCAGCGGGCGGTGAGGACGCGGCGGTGGAACTCGGGGCGGTCCTGCGAGTTGTACATCAGGCCGAGCTCGGAAACGGCCTTGAGGTTCTGCACGGCGCGGCGGGGCACGAAGGGGAACTTGAAAGCGGGCAGGCGCAGGCGACTCTCCACGCTATACTCGGTGTAATTCTGGTCGCCATAACCTTCAAGCCCCTTGATGGCTTCGTAGGCACCACGGAGCTTGAGGGAGAAAACCTCGCCGCCGTGGAATGTGTTGCGGTTGGAGAAGGTGAGCGACAGCGCGGCACCGAAATCGCCGTTGGTGTTGGTGCCGTCGGCTTCGGCACTGACGGTATAGCGGTCGGTGGGGCTTACCACGATCTGCGCGTCGAGCTGCGGGCTGAGCGTGTCGGCCAGTTCCGCTGGCGACACGCGGCGCAAGCGCACGGTGGTATACCCCACAGGTTGCAGGCCGTTGAGGGAGGAATACGTGTCGCGCACGTCGCGCTCACCGAACAGTTTGTCGCCACGCAGGGCGACGTGGTTGCTATACGTGTGGCGGTTGAGCCACAGGCGGTCGCGGTAGTGTATGGTCAGGTCGCGATAGCGCGTCACTTTCCCTGTGTCGCCCTCGGCCATGTTTTCGTAGATGTCGACGCGGCGTATGGTGAAGGGGCGGTAGGCCGCTGCGTCTTCCGTTCCGTCTGGCCGCCGCAAGACAACATGGAGCAAAGCGGCGCGCGAACCGGCAAGCGTGTCGGCGATGAACGCAAGGTACTCCTTGTTGAGCGCGTAGTAGCCCATATTCTGCAACGCGGTGACAATCCGCTCGCGCTCCTGACTGAGCAAGGCCACGTCGAGTGGCATTCCCTTGCGCAGCACACCGTCCTGCGCCACGTTGCGCAGCAGGCCGAGCATAGCAGAATCGTCGGCTTCGTAGGCGATGCTGTCCACTATCCAGCGGTCGCCGGGCTGAAGTTGGTAGTGTACACGTGCGCGCCGCTTCCGCTGAGTCTCGTCCACCCCAACCTCCCCGTGCAGCCAGCCGTGGCCGCGCAGAGCGGCACGCAGGGCGGCAGCGCTTTGGGCGGTCAGCGTGCTGTCGTAAACCACGGGAGCCTCGCCGAGACGTTTCCACAACCGCCCGCCGCGTTTAGCGGTGTCGGCGCGCGAAAGGGAGTAGATGCCAAGCGGCACCTTTACCAGGTTGAACCAGCGGGAGTTGGCTTCTTGTCGCACGTAGCCGCGATAGTCCTCGGCATTGACAGCCTTAGTGTCGCTCTTGAGGCTGACGCGCGCAAGCAGCGTCTCGTCGTCATCCAAAAAGCGCATCGGCGAGCAGCCCGACAGCCACACGCACACCACGGCGGCCACTATGACCGCCGCAGGGTGCAGGGATTTCTTGAGCAAATCCGTCATAAAGCGGAACAAAAACAGCAGGCTCACGCGCCAAGTGCCGACGGGAAGAGGAACAAGTGCCTCACTCCCACTCTATCGTTGCGGGCGGTTTGGACGATACGTCGTAGCAGACGCGGTTCACACCGCGCACGCTGTTGATAATCTCGTTGGACACCTTGGCCAGGAAGTCGTAGGGAAGGTGTGCCCAGTCGGCGGTCATCGCGTCGGTGCTGGTCACGGCGCGCAGCGCAACAGCTTTCTCGTAGGTGCGCTCGTCGCCCATTACGCCGACACTCTGTATGGGCAGCAGCACAACGCCGGCCTGCCATACCTTATTATATAACGTGTCGCCGTCGTCCGTCTTCCACTCGCGCAGGTTGCGGATAAAGATGCTGTCAGCCTCCTGGAGGACACTGACCTTCTCGCGCGTGATGTCGCCAAGTATGCGCACGGCCAAGCCCGGACCGGGGAAGGGGTGGCGCCCGATGAGCAGTTCGGGAATGCCGAGCTGACGACCCACGCGGCGCACTTCGTCCTTAAACAACCAGCGCAGCGGCTCGCATATCTTCAAGTTCATCTTTTCGGGAAGGCCGCCGACGTTGTGGTGGCTCTTAATCACCTTGCCCGTGATGTTCATGCTCTCGATGCGGTCGGGGTAAATGGTGCCTTGCGCCAGCCAGCGCGCGTCGGTAATCTTGCGCGCCTCGGCCTCGAACACGTCGATGAACCCCTTGCCGATGATTTTGCGCTTGCGCTCGGGGTCGCTGACACCGGCCAGTTCAGCAAAGAACTTTTCGCTGGCATCCACGCCAATGACATTCAGCCCAAGTCCCTCGTAGTGGCGCATTACTTCGTCGAACTCGCCCTTGCGCAGCAATCCGTGGTCCACGAAGATACACGTCAGCTGCGCGCCCACGGCCTTGTGCAGCAACACGGCGGCCACCGTGCTGTCCACACCGCCACTCAAGCCCAGTATCACGCGGTCCGTGCCGATCTGCGCGCGCAGTTCGGCCACCGTAGTGTCCACGAAAGCGTCGGGCGACCAGTCCTGGCGGCTGCCGCAGATGTCGACCACGAAGTTGCGCAGCAGCTGTGTGCCGCAAAGCGTGTGGAACACCTCCGGGTGGAACTGCACCCCCCAAAGTTTTTCGCCCTCCCGCCCGCGATAGGCAGCGTTCACCACCTTGTCGGTCGAGGCAATGGCGCGGAAGCCATCGGGCAGGCAGGTGATGGTGTCGCCGTGGCTCATCCACACCTGCGCCCCCGCCTCGATGCCGCGCAGCAACGGGTCGGCGTCGTCGATCGTCTCAAGGTTGGCACGTCCGTACTCACGCGTGTCACTGTTCTCCACCGCGCCACCGAAGGTAGAAGCCATCAGCTGTGCGCCGTAGCAGATGCCAAGCAGCGGGTACTTGCCGCGCAGACCGTCGAACGCGATGCGGAAAGCATCCGCCTGGTTCACGCTCAGCGGCGAACCGCCTAAAATCACGCCGATCACATCGGGGTCGCCGTCGGGAAATTTGTTATAGGGAAGAATCTCACAGAAAGTGTCCAGTTCGCGCACCCTGCGCCCGATGAGCTGAGTCGTCTGCGAACCGAAGTCAAGAATAATGATTTTCTGCATAACTGTGTCGTAACGCTACGTAAACTTCACACAAGTCCAAGCCGCTTTTGCTTAAACTATCCGTTGGCGGAATTAAACATTTGCAAACGCGCAGTACAATGGCCTGAAACAATCATTGTAACTCCGCCAAAAGGTTTAGACTTTACAAAAACTAAGCGCAATCGCGGTGCAAAGATACAGCAATGCGGGCGCAGAGAGAAATCCGCCGCTCGCTTTTTCGCTGACAAGGCGATAGCGATAGTTGCTTTTGAGGTAAATAAACGCCTCCCTAAAACGCTGCGGAGTTAGGGAGGCGTGCCTTTCTTATGTTTTGCGCGTCGTCAGAAAGCGATGAAAGGGAGTACTAAGAACTGATTAGAAGACTTTTCTACTCCTATTGCCGTGAAATCCAGTTCTAAGCCAGGATAATAATGATAAAACTCATAACTAATCAGAACATCAAAACCGCTAAAACCATCTGTCTCTTCTATAGTCCAAAATTTATATGCATAAATTTCAAAATTGTTATAAGCACGAGTAGGAGGAATAGGACATGTAATATCTGAGAAATGAAATGCGAGGTAGCGATTTGTACACCCGTATAACATAGTCGTCGGCAAGAACCAACTACTGTACTTCGAGGAGGGCAAGTCGAACCTGTCGTAAC
>JAGBKI010000055.1 GCA_017933995.1 Bacteroidaceae bacterium
GAGGCGTGTGCCCTATCCCCGGCGGTCGGTTTTTGAGGGCGAAAAGTTCGTCCGCACCTTCCTCCTGCTGCGCAACAAACTCTACAACGCCTCGATGGTGGTGTTTCGGCGCGATGCCATCCCCGCTGTGGACGAAACCTACCTCTCGTTGCCTCATTGCGGCGACTGGCTCTTCTGGGCCGAAGTGTGCCGACAGGGGCGCGTGGTGCGCGTGCGCGAAAAGCTGAACAGCTTCCGCCAGCACAAGCACAAGGTGTCGGTGCACGCCAAAAAGACCGGGCTAAACAACGTCGAGACCCGCCGCGTCAGGGAGTTCCTGCTGGAGCGCGTCGTGCTCAGTGCGTACGACATGCGGGTGCTGCGCGGCTACCACCGCCGCCACAAAAGCAAGGACAAGTGCCCGGCCAGTGAAGTGCCCGCCCACTTCGCGCAAATCTACCAAGGCACGCTGCTCGACGTGTTCGTCTATGAGTTCGACAAAGTGACGGGTCTCTCCGGCATAAAGAAGTAAGCGCGCCCAGCTATGAACATTAAACATTAAACAAGAAACATTAAACATCGGCGCGACACGCCTATCCGCAAGGCCAACGTTTAACCCAAACTGGTCATTAGGGTTTAATGTTTACGCTTATTGTCCAACGCAGAGCCGACCGCTCCCCCACCTTTTCATACCCCCGAACACTGTGCTTTTCAATTCCTTCGAGTTCATTCTGTTTCTTCCCGCCGTCTTTCTGCTCTACTGGTTCGTCTTTCGCGAGCGCAGGCAGCAGAACCTTTTTCTTGTCGCCGCCAGCTACCTCTTCTATGGCTGGTGGGACTGGCGTTTCCTGCTGCTGATCGCCTTCACCTCGCTGTGCAGTTTCCTGACGGGCATCGGGATTGAACGGGGACGGCATCGCAAAGCCCTGTGCGCGGCCAACATCTGCGTAAACCTACTTGTACTCGGCGTATTCAAGTACTACAACTTCTTCGCTGGGAGTCTGGGCGACCTGTGGGCGCTCCTCTTCGGCACACATCCCGACTGGGCCACACTGAACGTGATTCTGCCCGTCGGCATAAGTTTCTACACCTTCCAGGCATTGGGCTACTCCATCGACGTGTACCGTCGCGACATCCGCGCTTCGCACGACGTGGTGGCGTTCTTCGCTTTCATCAGTTTTTTCCCGCAGTTGGTGGCTGGCCCCATCGAACGCGCCTCAAACTTGCTCCCACAATTTTCGCACGCCCGCGCTTTCGACTACGCCAAGGCCGTGGACGGATGCAGGCAGATGCTATGGGGATTCGCCAAGAAGATTATCGTGGCCGACCAATGTGCCGTCGTTGTGAATCAATATTGGGACAGCTACGCGCAGATGGCCGGGTGGCAGGTTTTCCTGCTGGGCGTGCTCTTCGCGTTCCAAATTTACTGCGACTTTTCGGGCTATTCGGACATCGCCATCGGTTGCGCGCGCCTCTTTGGGTTTCGCCTGATGCGCAACTTCCAGACACCGTATTTCGCACAAAGCATCCCGGAGTTCTGGCGCCGCTGGCACATTTCGCTGACGGGCTGGTTTCGCGACTACGTGTACTTCCCGCTCGGCGGCAGTCGCTGCTCGAAAGGGCGCACGGTGCGCAATATCTGCGTCGTATGGGGCATCAGTGGCCTGTGGCACGGGGCGGCCTGGACCTACGTGGCCTGGGGTGTCTACCACGCCCTGCTGCTCAGCGTCTATAAGCTGCTGGGCGTGAGCACCAAGCCCGCCACCGATGCACCCGCCACCCCGCGCCGTGTCGCCGGCGTGCTGCTACGCACACTGCTGACCTTTGTGCTTGTGGTGATGGGCTGGATAATCTTCCGCGCCGGGAGTCTGGAGCAGGCACTCGACATGTGGCGCTGTATCGCGACCCACCTCTTCGCCCACAAAGGCACGCTGCACGGCACTGGCAAACTGGGCTGGGCCGCCGCCATGCTGCTCGCCGAGTGGCTACAACGCAACAGGCAGCACGCCCTGGACTTCCCCGAAGGCTCAAGGCTATTCAGCCACCGCGCCGTGCGCTATCTGGTCTACGCTGCCTTGCTTGCGACCATTGCCGGCACCAGCGGAGAGGTGCAGACGTTCATTTACTTTCAGTTCTGATCCCCTATGAGGAAATTCCTTTACAAACTCAGCTACACCGTCCTGCCGCTCTGGCTGCTCGCGGTGGGGACTACCGTATATTATAACGTGCGTATCCGCCCGAACGAAACGGGCGACCTGGGCGCTTTGGGCAAAGTGCCGTTTGGTCTGTTCTGGGACATGGCCGAACCGCAGGGCGAAAAGCCCTATCCCGACTTCGCCACGCCCGAATCGCTGCAAGGACAAAGTTTCGACGTGCTGACCGTGGGCGACTCCTTCTCGAACCAAGGCTACCCTGGCTACCAAACGGGCATCGTCAGCACGGGGCTGAGCCTGGGTAACTACGTCCCCGAAGCGGTGCCGCTGCTCAACCCTTTTCAGAGCGCCTATGACCTGATCGACAGAGGGGCGGTGGACAGCACCGTGTGCCGCACACTCGTTGTGGAAACGGCCTGTAGGATTTTCCCGAGGCGTGTGCTCGGCATCAACACCGACCCCGAACGCGGCGAACAACTGAAGTACGTACAGCCAAAAGTGGAACACACCGATGCCTGGGCGCTTCAGGGTGCCCGGACATGGTTTCTGCTGTGGACGGGGCTGGTGAAGCGTCCCGTGCTGCACGCCACACTCACCGACACCCTGTTTACAGGCCCACGCGGCAACGAGCTGTACATTTATAAGGACGACCTGCTCTATCCAAGCATAGCCGAGGACCAAAGGGAAACCATCATCGCCAACATCCGCACCCTGCACAAGAAAGCCGCCGAGGCGGGCATACACCTCTTCGTCCTTGTTGTTCCCGACAAATACGAGGTTTATCAAGACCATATAGCGAACAATCCGTTCCCGCCCAAGACACTCTGCAACGACATCGCGCAGCTGGAAGGCGTCAGTGGGTATATATTTGTAGGCGACCGCGTGCTGCATCCATTCATCAGCGCGGGCGAGAAGGACGTATACAAGATGAACGACAGCCACTGGTCGCACAAAGCCGCGTGGCCCGTGGGCAAGCAACTCGGCGAGCGCATCAAGGAAGCCGCACGCGGCGCGGAAACGGTGCGTTAAGGCGGCGCGGAAAAAGCTGCGCTGTTTTTCCCTTTTCTGTACTCGCCTTGCTGTATCTCTGCTTCGCGAAGATGGGCGGCGGCTCGGCAGAAAAGGGAAAAGCTGCGCTGTTTTTCCCTTTTCTGCACTCGCCTTGCTGTAACTCTGCTTCGCGAAGATGGGCGGCGGCTCGGCAGAAAAGGGAAAAGCTGCGCTGTTTTTCCCTTTTCTGCACTCGCCTTGCTGTATCTTTGCAGCGGATTTGCGCGACGCGGCACGCAAACGCCACGCCGCCGCAGCCACTGCAAACGTTATGACAATCCTCTTCCCCTCGCCCGTGTTTGGCCCCGTGCGCAGCCGCAGGCTCGGTATTTCGCTGGGCATCAACCTCATGCCGCCCGACGGCAAGCGCTGCACGTTCGACTGCGTATATTGCGAGTGCGGTTTCAACGCCACGCACCGCCCCACCGCTCCCCGCCCCACTCGCAGCCAAGTGGCTGAAGTCTTGGAAGCACAACTGGAAAAGATGGCAGCGCAGGGCGAACTGCCCGATGTGCTTACCTTCGCGGGCAACGGCGAGCCAACGGCCCACCCGGACTTTCCCGCCATTATCGACGACACGATAGCCCTGCGCAACCGCTACTGCCCAGCGGCCAAAGTGGCCGTGCTGAGCAATGCCACGCTGTGCCATCGGCCCGACGTGCGCGCCGCCCTGCTCAAGGTGGACGACAATATACAGAAACTCGACACCGTGTCGCCCGACTACATCCGCGCCATCGACCGTCCCACCGGGCGTTACGACGTGGGGCGCGTGGTGGAGGCGCTCACGGCTTTTGGCGGCCACGTCATTGTGCAGACCATGTTTATGGCGGGCACCACGCAAAGCGGCTTCAACGCCGACAACACCGGCGCAGACTACGTGCGCCCTTGGCTCGAGGCTCTACGCACAATACGCCCCGCGAAAGTGATGATCTACACCATCGACCGCGACACGCCCGATCCCGGCCTGCGCAAAGCCACGCCCGCCACGCTCGACGCCATTGCCGACGAAGTGCGCGCGGCAGGGATGGAAGTCAGCGTGTCGTACTGACGAAGCGCAACCGACTCACCGTCGCCCGGCCAGCCATTCCCCAAATATTCACCCCTACCTCACCGAAAAGCCACAGCCAGCTCCCGAAGGATGCCTCCCAAGTATATCATCGCCCTAAGCGGCGGCGCCGACAGCGTGTGCCTGCTGCTGAAGATGCGCGAAGCCGAACACGACATCGTGGCCGCCCACTGCAACTTCCATCTGCGCGGCAGCGAGAGCGACCGCGACGAGCAGTTCGTGCGCGACCTTTGCAGTCGGCTGGACGTCCCCCTGCGCGTGCGTCACTTCGACACCGCCGCCGAGGCGCGCCGCAACGGCGAGAGCCTGGAAATGGCCGCACGCCGTCTGCGCTACGCCTGGTTCGAACAGTTGAGGCAAGAGGAAGGCGCTGTGGCCGTATGCACCGCCCACCATCGGGGCGACCAGGCCGAGACCTTGCTGCTCAATCTGCTGCGAGGGAGCGGCGTAGAGGGATTGGCGGGCATGGAGATGCGCAGCGGCACCCTGTGGCGACCGCTACTCCACACCTCGCGAGCCGAGATACTTTCCTACCTTGCCGAGCACAGGCAGGAATACGTCACCGACTCGACAAACGCCGACACAACCCTGCGCCGCAACCACCTGCGCCACAAAGTGCTGCCCCTGCTACGCGAACAGAATCCCGCTGTGGAGCAAACACTCGCCGCCACAGCCCAGCGGCTGCGCGAGGCGTGCCACTTCTACCGCCTGGGGCTGGAGGCCGAACTCGCCCGCCTGCTCACCGAGGCCGACGGCGTTTATTCGCTCTCCGTCAATGCGCTCACCGCCCACCCTGCGCGCCTCACACTCGTTCACGCCGCCCTCGGCGACACATTCCCCACCACGATGCACGCGCAGATTGCCGCCCTTGTCGAAGCGCAGCCCGGACGCCACTTCACGCACGGGCCATGGCTCGTGTGCCGCGCCCGCACCGCCCTCGAATGGGGGCGCACCGACGTGCCGCTACCCCTGAGCGGTGAAGCCACCATAGATGCAGACCGTCTCAAGGGCCCGCTGCGCCTGCGTCCACTACAGCCAGGAGAGCGATTCAGTCCTTACGGCCTAAGCGGTACCAAACTCGTGAGCGATTACCTGGCCGACCGCCACGTCTCCCTCCTTCGCCGTCGCAAGCTACGCGCTGTGGCCGACGACGACGGCCTTGTCTGGCTGCCCGGGCACACCGTTGCGAACCGCGTGGCCGTCACACCGAAAACCCGTCACACCATCACGCTCAATGCCGAAACATTATGAAAGCACCACGTTTCGTTTCCCTTTGCCTTATCCCCACACTTGCCCTGCTCGCAGCCTGCGCAGGCGATGACCGTAGCGGCGAGCAACCGTTCAAGCCCACGGTAATTACGTTCGACACCTATGTGCAGACAGGCGACAGCATACTGCTCACAGGCCAAGTCGCTGCCACGCCCAATAGTGCTGTCACTGCGTGCGGCTTCGTCTACTGGAACGACACGCTAAAGGCCAACAAGCGCGCCAACGAAACCACTGAAATCTTCCAGGCCCACACCGACAGCCTCGGCGAAGGCACCTACTCTTTCGCCGCCTATGCCACGAACGGCATGGGCACTTCCTACGGCGACACGCTCACTTTCGAGAAACATTGAACCGCCCGCTGCGTTAATCGCGCGGGGGGCTATTATATATACGGTATAGCCACAAAAAGGCCGCCGTGCCAAGAAAAAGGCGCGGCGGTTTCTATATACGCCCGCTTTGCCGTACCTTTGCCCGCAATTAAAGGGGTGCCCCACCGTCTTAGGGCTGAGATTATACCCTTAGAAACTGATCCGGACAATTCCGGCGTAGTGATTTAATTGTTCCCAACCACCATGAGTACCACTCATCTGGCGGGCTGCATTGCCAGCCTCGCCTTGTGCCTGCCCTTAGGCACGCTCGCCCAGCAGGCTGCGGGCGACACCATTCCCGCCGTCACCCTCGGCGAGGCGCAAGTCGTTTCCACCCGTGCCACAAGCAACACGCCCGTGGCCTTCACCAACCTGAAAAAGGCCGACATCGCCCGCCTCAACTACGGCCAGGACCTGCCTTTCATCCTCAGCCTCACGCCCGGCGTCGTGACCACCAGCGACGCGGGCAACGGCTTCGGCTACACCAGCCTCCGCGTGCGCGGCACCGACGGCACGCGCATCAACATCACCAACAACGGCATCCCGCTCAACGACGCCGAGAGCCACACGCTCTACTTCGTCGACCTGCCCGACTTCGCCTCGTCCGTCGAGGACATACAGGTGCAGCGCGGCGCGGGTACCAGCACCAACGGCGCGGCGGCCTTCGGCGCCAGCATCAACATGCGCACCGACAACTTCGCGCGCCAGCCTTTTGCCGAGTTCTGCGCGTCCTACGGTTCCTACAACTCGCAGAAGGAGACGCTCCGTTTCGGCACCGGCCTGCTCGGCGGCCACTGGACACTCGACGGACGCCTCTCCCACATCGGCAGCGACGGCTACCGCGACCGCGCCAGCGCCTCCCTCGACGGCTACTACGCCCAGTTGGGCTACGTCGGCAAGAGCACGCTGCTGCGCCTCCTCACCTTCGGCGGCAAGGAGACCACCTACCACGCTTGGGACGGCATCAGCCGCGAGGAACTCACCACGCGCCGCCGCTACAACCCCAACGGCGAAATCAGGGACGCCGACGGCAACGTCACGGGCTTCTACCGCGACCAGAACGACGTCTTCCGCCAGAACCACTACCAGCTGCTGCTCACGCAAATCCTCTCCCCGCGCTTCACGCTCAACGCCGCCGCCCACTACACCTACGGCAAAGGCTGGTACGAGGAGTACAAGAACGACCGCAAGTTCGCCGACTACGCCTTGCAGCCCTACGACCTCGACGGCGTGACGGTGAAACGCTCCGACCTGGTGCGCCGCAAGTACAACCGTGGCAACTTCGGCGGCGGCACTTTCTCGCTCAACTACCGCCGGGCCGACCTCAAGGCGAGCGTAGGCGGTGCGTTCAACTACTTTGACAACGACCATTACGGCGAGGTGCTTTGGGTGAAGAACTACCTCGGCGACCTGCGCCCCACCAGCCCCTACTATTTCAACACCGGGCGTAAGAACGACGCCAACCTCTACGCCCGCACCGAGGGCGAAATTCTGCCGCGCCTCAACGCCTACGCCGACTTGCAGTGGCGCCACATCCACTACGTCATCACCGGCACCAACGACGACGCCGCCAACGTGATGAACATCCACGAGACGTTCGACTTCTTCAACCCCAAGTTCGGCTTCAGTTACAAGGCGCACGAGGGCGGCACGGTCTACGCCTCAATGTCCACCGCCCACAAGGAACCCTCGCGCAACAACTACACCGACGGCTTCCTGCCCGGCAACCCCACGCCCAAGGCCGAACGGCTGTTCGACTACGAACTTGGCTACCGCTACCAAAGCCCCAGGTTCACCGCCGCCGCCAACCTCTATTATATGGACTACCGCGACCAACTGGTGAACACGGGTAAAATCAACGACATCGGCGAGCCGCTGGTCGAGAACGTCGACAAGAGCTACCGCATGGGACTTGAGGTTGAGGCCGCCTGGCAGGTGTGCAACCTGCTGCGCTGGGACTTCAACGCCGCGTGGAGCAAGAACCGCATCAAGGACTACACCGCCTACCTCTACGACGCTAACGGCACGTGGGCAACCACCGACCCCATTCACATCGGCACCACGCCAATCGCGCTCAGCCCCTCGCTCGTGCTCAACAACATCTTCACGCTCACTTGGAAGGGCTTGACGGCTTCGCTTCAGTCGCAATACGTCAGCCGCCAGTACCTTGACAACCTCGGCACGCGCCAAAGTTCGCTCGACGACTACTTTGTCAGCCATCTCAACGTGAACTACGACATCCCCGTGCGCGGCCTGAAACGCCTCACCGTGGGCGCAACGGTCTACAACCTTTTCAACGCCAAGTACGAGACCAACGGCTACGCGCAGACCACCTACACCGCCGACCCTGCAACCGGTGCTGTGACCTTCCACCACGACCCGCGCTTCTACCCCATGGCGGGCGCGAACTTCCTGCTCCACACGACGGTGAGGTTTTAGAAGTTTTTAGAGTTCTTAGATTTTATAGAATGCAAAACCTCCTTGACTTCCTGGCCGCGCACAACCTCAGTCTGCTCGACCTCGGCGGCACGTTCGTCGGCCTGTTCTACATCTACTACCAGTTCCGCGTGAGTTGGAAACTGTGGGTGGCCTCGTTCGTGATGTCGCTCTTCTACATTACGCTCAATTTGCAAGGCCACCTCTACGCCCTGGCCGGCATCTACGTCTACTATTGCGCCGCCGCCGTCTACGGGCTGTGGCAGTGGCGCGGCGCGAAAGGCGGTGCGAAGTCCGAGGAGACGCAGGCCGAGCAGCCCGTGCGCCACCTGCCCCTGCGCCTGCTGCCGTGGGTGCTGGCCGCCATTGGCACGCTCACGCTCCTGCTGGCCGCCGTGCTCCACCTGTTGCGCGAAGACCAGACGCTCTGGGCCGACGCTTTCACCTCAGCCACCAGCATCGTGGCCATGTGGCTCTTGGCCAAGAAGTACGCCGAGCACTGGATGTTCTGGATCGTGGTCGACGGCATCAACTGCGCGCTCTACGCCTACCTTGGCCCAGCCTACCTCTTCTCGTCGGCACTCTTCGGCTTCTACGCCCTGACCTGCATCTTCGGCTATTGGTACTGGCTCAAACAGATGAAGCCATGACGCCGTTTGTTGTTGAACCGCCCGTCGCCATCCTCGCCGCAGGCGATTTCCCGACGCACCCCGTGGCGGTCAAAGCCTTGGAGGATGCCGCCACAGTGGTATGCCTCGACAGCGCGGCGGACGCCTACACGGCGCGCTACGGCCTGCCGCAGCTCGTGGTGGGCGACGGCGACAGCATCTCGCCCGCGCTGCGCCGCGAACTCGGTGCGCGCTTTGTCCACATGGCCGAGCAGGACACCAACGACCTCTGCAAAGCCATTCGATACCTCGCAGCCCAAGGCGTCAAGGAGGCCGTCGTGCTGGGCGGCACGGGGCGGCGCGAGGATCACACGCTGGGCAACATTTTCCACCTGCCCGGTCTCTCGCGCCTCGTGCGGCTGACGATGGTGACGGACTTCGGTACGTTCCGTCCCGCCAACGGCCACGTTGAACTCGACGTAGCCGTGGGGCAGCAGGTCTCCGTCTTCAACCTCACCTGTACGCGTCTCGCCAGCGACGGTTTGCGCTGGCCCGTGTCGGCCTTCGGCGAATTGTGGCAGGGCACGCTCAACGAGGCCGTCGCGCCCCGCCTCGCTCTCGACGGTGACGGCGACTACCTGGTCTACACCGCGCACGTCTGAATCCGATTTATTGGTTATACAGACACGGACTTACGTTTTTTTTGCGTATTTTTGCCACATCGCTAACCCTAATACGAAAAAACGCAACATGTTCATCATCGGCATTGCAGGCGGCACGGGCTCGGGCAAGACCA
Source organism: Bacteroidaceae bacterium (assembly GCA_017933995.1). Lineage (GTDB taxonomy): Bacteria > Bacteroidota > Bacteroidia > Bacteroidales > Bacteroidaceae > Alloprevotella. The sequence goes on from JAGBKI010000055.1 coordinate 9,726, forward strand.
CCGTCGTGAGAAAAATCGTGGCAGAACTTACCGACGGAAAGGTGGCTGTCATTCCGCAAGACTCTTACTACAAGGCTGCAGAGCCTGGCGTGCCGCTCGAAGTGCTTCAAAAGAAGAACTTCGACCACCCCGACGCATTCGACTGGGAATTGCTGTTCGAGCAAATCAAGCAACTGCGCGCCGGGCAAGCCATTGAGCAGCCCAAATACTCCTTCCTGAAATGCGACCGCGAGGAGGAAACCGTCCATGTTGAGCCTACGCGCGTCGTCATCATAGAGGGAATCATGGCGCTCTACAAGAAAGAATTGCGCGACATGATGGACCTGCGCATTTATGTGGATGCCGACCCCGACGAAAGGCTGATACGCGTCATTGAGCGCGACGTGATTGAGCGCGGAAGGACGGCGCGCGACGTGATGAACCGCTACCGCAGCGTGCTGAAGCCCATGCACCGCGAGTTCATCGAACCCACGAAGGAGTATGCTGACCTCATCATTCCCCGGGGTGGCGACAACGTGCGCGCCATTCAGATGGTGCGCTCCTACATCCGCCGCAAAATAGGTCAGGAAGAGTAGCGCCGCTGCTGCACACCGCACAGAAACATTCAACCCCGCCATCGGAAACATGTTTGCCGATGGCGGGGTTGATTTTTAACGGATAAAAACTCTCTGGCGGGCTTTAGCGGGAAGCACCGCTGCTGGCGGGCGTGCTGCCGGGACGGGAGAGGACTTCGACCTCAACGCCAGTGACACCAGCGGCAACCATACCCAGCTGGCGCGCTGCGCCAAGCGACAGGTCTACAATGCGTCCACGAGCAAAGGGGCCGCGGTCGGTGACACGCACAACCACTTCGCGCCCGTTCGACGTGTTGCGCACGCGAAGCATCGTGCCGAACGGCAGGGTTCGATGGGCGCAAGTGAGGCTGTCTTTGTGGTAGATGGCACCGCTACTGGTGCGGCGGCCGTGGAATTTACCAGCATAGTAGGAGGCCTGGCCGTGCATCGTCTGCGCGGTGGCTTCGTGGGTTCCAACGAGTGCGAAAGCGCACAGTGTAAGTCCAATCAAAGTTTTGCTTAACTTCATAACAAATTGTTTTGCACAGGGCGAATCGGCGGCGGAAGTGGATTTCAGTGGGTTTGGGTTAGGAAATAGGGAAAAAGTTGGTGCTTACCGATTGTGTGCCGCTCCATATATATAATACGGTATAGTAGGCTCGCTTCGTCGGGGAAGCGTCTGTCACGTCGCCAGCGGCACGTCCCTGTGACGTTTGACGGCGCAAAAGTATGGCATAAGCCCGAAGCGGCCAAACATTTCTGCGCTCAAAATCAGCATTTTAACGTTTTGCAAGTGTCCGAAAAGCTCTTGTTTTGTCGTTTTTCCACACGCTTTTTGCCCCTAACCCTTTAAGCCATCCGAGAAGGCTGAATGCGCTGTATTTCAATGGGTAAGGAATAAGCGCGCGGTTACTTCCGGCGAAAAGTTATCCACATGAGGGCGAAGTGCGCCAACAGCCCTTTTGCCAAAACACGTATTTTAACACTTTTTGTAAGGCGCAGGGGGCAAAAAAGGGCGGTAAATCGCTTACCGCCAACCATTCGGAGCAACGCTTTGTGCGTCAGCCTGTTGTCTCGGATACCAACCGCGAGACCCTACCGAGGCAAAGGAATACACTGGGGTCAGGGCTGCGCGGGCGCCGGTGCGCCCAGACACGGGTGCAGCACCTGTATGCCGGGACGTTTCTGGCGTTGCAGGTATTCCTGGAGGGTCATCGGCTCCTCGACAACGCGCTTGTGGAGCGACGAGGCGTTGAGCAAGTGCAGTTTGTTGTCGCTACCCCACACGGCGAAGCCCAAGTGGCTGATGTCGATGCCGCCCTGCATTTTGACGATGCCTATGATGTCGCCATTGCCGACCATATTGAGCGCGGCGCGCCCACGCCCGGTGGCAGCGGTGGGGAGATAGGTGCCGTCGCGCCCGTTCTCCGCCCGCTCCATACGGGCTATGACGGGCACAAACTCGGGATGGGCGGACAGCATCGCGTAGCGGTCGGGATGCTGGCTCATATAGGTGTTGCTGACAGCCATCGGCGCGGTGAAAGGACGCCCCGTGACGGTGCGGACAAGGCTCTTGCGCTCATTGTCGTGTTTCCACCAGGTATAGTAGTGGAGGCGCGTGGTATAGTCGCCACGACGGCCGTCGCGGTAGCGGATCTGCTCGAGCGTGCGGCAGTAGTCGGCAAACGACGTGCCGCCGCGCGCCTTCGTCACGGCCAGTGCCAGCACGGTTTCAACGAGCGTGGTGCAGTCCAGCTCGCGCAGATTTACGACGAGATACTCAGGGTCGTGCACTTCGAGCGTGTGGCCGACATACGGACGTCCCAGAAAGTGGCGCGCGTAATATAATACGGTGTCGCCTTCGACCTCTGTAGCCAGCAGACTGACCACCTCGGCAGAATCCGCAGGCGTGTAGACAACCTCTGAAAGCGCTGTCGAATCGGCGGGAGACTGCAACGGCTGGGCCGCAGTGGGTTTGCTGCAAGCGATGCACAACAAGGGAAGCAAGAGGAGGTGTTTCGGTTTCATAAAAAGATGGCAAAGCATTGTTTTCACTGCGCAAAGGTAACACTTTACGCCCGTTTTCACTATTTTTGCGCCTATGAAACAATACCTCAGCCTGCTTAGGCGCATACTGGACGAGGGCACGGTGAAGACCGACCGCACAGGCACGGGCACGAAGAGCGTCTTCGGCCATCAGATGCGCTTCAGCCTCAGCGACGGATTCCCGCTGCTCACGACCAAGAAGCTCCACGTGCGTTCCATCGTCCACGAACTGCTGTGGTTTCTGCGCGGCGACACAAACGTGCACTACTTGCAGGAGAACGGTGTCCGCATCTGGAACGAGTGGGCCGACGCCGACGGCAACCTTGGCCACATCTATGGCTACCAATGGCGCTCCTGGCCCGACTATCGTGGCGGCTCGATCGACCAGATCAGCGAAGCCGTGCGCCTCATCCGCGAACAGCCCGACTCGCGGCGCATCATCGTCAGCGCGTGGAACGTGGCCGACCTGCCGCAGATGAACCTCCCGCCGTGCCATCTGCTGTTTCAGTTCTACGTGGCCGACGGGCGGCTGTCCTTGCAGCTCTACCAGCGTTCCGCCGACACCTTTCTTGGCGTGCCATTCAACATTGCGAGCTACGCCCTTCTGCTCCAGATGATGGCACAAGTCACTGGGCTTGAGCCAGGCGACTTTGTGCACACCACTGGCGACACCCACCTCTACCTTGACCATATTGAGCAAGCGCGCCTACAGCTCACGCGCGAGCCGCGCCCCCTGCCGCGAATGCGCATCAACCCCGACGTGAAAGACATCCTTGCCTTCCGCTACGAGGACTTTGTGCTGGAAGACTACGACCCACACCCACACATCGCAGCCAAAGTTTCCGTGTAGCGCAGGCTTTTCGGCAACGCCCGAAGCCGCTTCCCGCCGCCACGCACCCGCCACGCGCGTGGCCACAGCGGGCACGGGAGATTTTTTTTAAGCCAAAGAAAAAATTCTTTAAGCCAAAGAAAATTTTATTTAAGCCAAAGAAAAAATTATTCAGGCCGAAAAAAATTTCTTTGAGCCATAAAAAAACTTTTCCGCCCACACGGCGCAAGCCTAAAGGCTCTGCAGAACCGCCCCGACCGCCATAAGCGCCCAATTGCAGCCCACTGTTTTTTTCCCAAATCCCACACCGACTGCACTGCCATGCCCCTTACCCTCATCGCCGCCCTCGACCGCAACCGCGCCATAGGCTACAAGAACCGCCTGTTGTTTCGTCTGCCCGACGACATGCGCCGTTTCAAAGAACTGACAACGGGCCACACCGTGCTGATGGGGCGACACACCTTCGAGTCGTTGCCCAAAGGCGCGCTGCCGAGGCGGCGCAACATCGTGCTCTCGCGCACGCAACGAGCGTTCGCGGGCTGCGAAACCTTCAGTTCGCTGCGCGACGCGCTCGCAGCCTGCCGCGCCGACGAGGAGGTCTTTGCCATCGGCGGCGCAGCGGTCTACGCCGAGGCGCTGCCCTTGGCCGATCGTCTGGCCCTGACGCTGGTCGAGGCCGAAGCCGCAGAGGCCGACACGTGGTTCCCCGACTGGGACGACGGCACTTGGCACCTGACCGACGCCGAGCACCACCCTGCCGACGAGCGCCACGCCCATCCGTTCACATTCGCAAACTACACACACCTATGAAACGTTTCCTACTCCCGCTCTGCGCCCTGCTCCTGCCCGCCGCCACGCTGACGGCGCAGGAAATCACGCTGCGCGTCATCGAGACCAGCGACATCCACGGCAACTACCTGTCGCACGACTATCTGACCGAGTCCGAGGCACGCGGTGGCTTGGCGCGCGTAGCCGCCTACGTCAAGGAACAGCGCGAGTTCTTCGGCGACGATCGCGTGCTGCTGTTCGACTGCGGCGACATCCTGCAAGGCCAGCCCAGCGCCTATTTCTACAACTACGAAGACACCGTGTCGACCCACTTGGCCGCCGACGCGCTGAACTATCTGCGCTACGACGCGGCCACTGTAGGCAACCACGACATCGAGACTGGCCACGCGGTCTACGACCGTTGGGTGAGGCAGTGCCAGCACCCCGTGGTGTGTGCCAATGTGCTCGACACGCGCACCGGCAAGCCCTATTGGCCGCCCTATGCCATCCTGAAACGCGGCAACCTGCGCATCGCCGTCATCGGTATGCTCACCCCCACCGTGCCCAAGTGGCTGCCCGAAGAACTGTGGGCGCACCTACAGTTTGCCGACATCGCCTCGACGGCACGCGCGGTGCTCGAAGAAGTCAAGGAAAAGGAACAGCCCGACGTTATCATCGGCCTGATGCACACCGGGGCGGGCAGCGCCGAAGACAAAGGCACCAGCGTGGAACACGCCGCCCTGCAAGTGGCGCACAACGTGCCGGGATTCGACCTCATACTCTACGGACACGACCACCGCGCCGCGATGCACAACATCACGACCACGAACGGACGCAAGGTGTCCGTCATCAATCCCGGTGCAAACGGCGAAAAGGTGGCGGTGGCCGACATGACCATCAACAAAGGGCGCAACCGCTATTTTGTGACGGGCGTGAACTGTAGCCTCATCGACATCGCACGCCTCAAGCCCGAAAAAGACTTCACCGAACGCTTCGCGCCCCAGCACGACGCCGTGACAGACTGGTGCGACCGCGCCGTCTGCCTGCTCGACACCACCATCAGCAGCCGCGATGCCTTTTTCGGTCCGAGCGCATACGTAGACCTCATCCACCGTATGCAACTTGACATCACCGGCGCCGACATCAGTTTCGCCGCCCCCCTGTCGTTCGACGCGCGCCTGACCTTCGGCACGTTGCGCGTGCGCGACATGTTCCAACTCTACCGCTACGAGAACCGCCTTTACACCCTGCGACTCACCGGGCGGGAGATACGCGGCTACCTCGAAGCCTCCTACGACGGCTGGGTGAACACCATGCACAGCGCCAGCGACCCGATGCTGTACCTGCGCGACAACCCCGGCAGTTACAAAGAGGGCTGGCAGCGGCTCGTCACGCCGTCCTACAACTTCGACAGTGCCGCCGGGCTGCGCTACACCGTGGACCTGCGCAAATCGCGGGGGCAGCGCGTCAGCATCGAAGGGCTGGCCGACGGGCGCACGTTCGACGACGACGCCACCTACACCGTAGCCGTCAATTCCTATCGCGCCAACGGCGGGGGCGATCTCCTCACCGAGGGTGCCGGCATACCCACCGCGCAGTTGCAGAGCCGCATCGTGAAAACCACCGAGCGCGACCTGCGCCACGACATGGCCGAACGCCTTGCGGCATCGACCGCGCCCGTCCACCCCACCCCGCTCACCACATGGCGCTTCGTGCCCGAAGACTGGGCCAAGGCCGCACGGGCGCGCGAGGAGGGCATACTGTTCAAATAGCCTCCCCCACCCCATATCTGCTTATGGACGAACAACGATATATCTACAGCGACACGGTGCTCGACTTTGTTCGCGCCAGTGCCGAATACTGCCGCTTTTTAGAGGGCTGTAGCGAAAGCGGAGCCGACGACTTTCGTCGCACGCTTTGCGCCCTGCTCCCTATGGTTTACCTCAAAGCCGCCCTGCTCAACGCACCCGATGCGCCCGATGCCTACGTCAGCCCCCACGTCACCGAGGAGGACTACAACTACATCCGCCACAGCGTGGCCGCCGTGCTGGGGCCACAGGACGACTACCTCGATGTGCAGGTAGAGGACTTCAAATACAGCGAACAACCGATTCTGCGCACCGTGAGCGAAAACCTGGCCGATGTCTACCAGTCGCTGCGCGACCTGGTCGAGACGTTCCGCGAGGGGCACGAGGAGGCGATGGAGGTGGCACTGGCCGACACGCTCGAAGAGTTCCGCCTGACATGGGGCGACGCCCTGCTGGCCGCCCTGCGCACGCTCCACAACCTGCAAAACGCCGACGCATGAACGCTGTGCCCACATTCTTTCGCACCACGCCCAAGGCTTTCGCCGCTACGCTGCCCCGCTTCCAGTTTGAGGGCAAAATCGTCGTGGTGCAGGGCGAGGCCGAATCGCGCCGCGCCGTGGCCGCGTTGCGTAACGAGACCGTGCTGGGCTTCGACACCGAGACGCGCCCCGTCTTCACCAAGGGACCGATGCGCCCGCCCGCGCTGGTACAGATCAGCACCGCGTCGCTCTGCTTCCTTTTCCGCATCCACCGTTCCGGCCTCACGCCCGCCCTGCGCGGCCTGCTGGCCAACCCCGACGTGGTCAAAGTGGGCCTGTCGTTGAACGACGACCTCTGCGCCCTGCGCCGCACGGGCCGCTTCTCGCCCGGCGGGTGGGTGGACTTGCAGGACGTTGTGAAACGCCTCAATATAGAAGACCTCGGATTGCAGCGGCTCTTCGCCAACGTGTTCCGACAGCGCATCAGCAAGTCGCAGCAGCGCAGCAACTGGGAGGCCGACGTGCTCAGCGAGCCGCAAAAGGTTTACGCCGCCACCGACGCCTACGCCTGCCTGAAACTCTACGAGGTGCTGCGCCCGCTGGACCAAGGCGCGCCATACCAACTCACCGATCCCCCTGAACTATGACACACTATCCCGCCGTCAGCCTCAAGCGCGGCAAGGAAGAGAGCGTGCTGCGCCGCCACCCGTGGATATTCAGCGGGGCGGTGAAGTCGCTGCCCCCCGGCCTGGCCGAGGGCGACACCGTGAGCGTCTTGGCCAGCGACGGCACGCCGCTCGGCACCGGCTACTACCAGATTGGCAGCATCGCCGTGCGCATGTACTCCTTCTCGGCGCGCACCATCGACACGGCCTTTTTCTGCCACCGCATAGCCGCCGCGCTGCGCCTGCGCCGCGCGCTGGGCCTGGTGCGCGAGGACAACAACGCCCTGCGCCTCGTGCACGGCGAGGGCGACCGCCTGCCCGGACTCGTCGTCGACCTGTTCGGCGCCACCGCCGTGGTGCAGGCCCACACCGTGGCGATGCACCGCCAGCGCCAGGCCGTCGCCGACGCCCTGAAGGACGTGCTGGGCGACGCGCTGCACGCCGTATATTATAAGAGCGAGGGCACGCTGCCCTTCAAGGCCAACACCGGTGCCAAGGACGGCTACCTGCTGGGCGGCGAGGAGGAGGGCGGCGAGGCCGACAGCGTGGCGCTGGAGAACGGCCTGCGCTTCCGCATCGACTGGCTCGAAGGGCAGAAGACCGGTTTCTTTGTCGACCAGCGCGACAACCGCGACCTGCTGCGCCGCTACGCACAGGGGCGCAATGTGCTCAACATGTGCTGCTACACGGGCGGCTTCAGCGTCTACGCCCTTGCGGGCGGCGCCGAGCGCGTATGCTCGGTGGACAGCAGCAGCCGCGCCGTGGAACTGACCGACGAGAACGTGCGCCTCAACTTCCCCGACACCGACCGCCACGAGGCCGTCGAGGCCGACGCTTTCCGCTTCTTGCAAGACGGCGGGGCGAAGAAATACGACCTCGTGGTGCTCGACCCGCCCGCCTTCGCCAAACACCGCGACGCTGTGCCGCAGGCGTTGCGCGGCTACACCCGTCTGAACGAACTCGCCCTGCGCCACATGCCCGCCGGTAGCCTGCTCTTCACGTTCAGTTGCTCGCAGGCCGTGAGCCGCCAGCAGTTCCGCCTCGCCGTGTTCACCGCTGCCGCCCGCACCCGCCGCCACGTCAGCATCCTCCACCAGCTCACGCAGCCCGCCGACCACCCCGTGAGCATCTACCATCCCGAGGGCGAGTACCTCAAGGGGCTGGTGCTCTACGTGGAGTAGGCGCGCCGCCTTGCACCCACCCCATAACAGGGCACAAAAAACGCGAAATCGGCCTGCGGCGCTTGGCTATGTGGAAAGCGTATCGTACTTTTGCGACCGGCGGGAGCATCTTTTCGGTCGTCCGAAGGCACTCCAGGAGCACGCTATACCGCCACATTTCGACGCGAAACCGTTTTACCTAAAAAACACAATAACTATGGGAATCATCAAAGAATTCAAAGAGTTTGCCATGAAGGGCAACGTGATGGACATGGCCGTCGGCGTTATCATCGGTGGCGCGTTCGGCAAAATTGTCAGCTCGCTCGTCGACGACGTGCTGATGCCGCTCATCGGCATGGTTACGGGCAACATCGATTTCACGCAGCTGGTGTGGAAAGTCGGCGAGGCCGAGAATGCCGCTGTGCTGAACTACGGCCAGTTCATCCAGAACGTGGTGGACTTCCTCATTGTGGCCTTCTGCATTTTCCTGATGCTGAAGGGCATCAACAGCCTCAACCGCAAGAAGGAAGAACCCGCCGCTCCCGCCGAGCCGCCAGCAGAGGAAAAACTGCTCACAGAGATCCGCGACCTGCTGAAGCAGAAATAAGCGCGCATTCGCTGCGCAAAGTCCGTCCCAGCACCATACGCAAAAAAGGCGGACACACAAGCAGACATCCAAAGAACCGGCATCCGTGCATCCCTGCGCGGGTGTCGGTTTTGTGTAAGCCCATAGGCGAATTTTAAGGGGTGAGAAGAAGGGAGTGGTCAAGGCCGCGCAACTTGATGAAACGGGTGAGCGTGTTGCGGGAGACGCGGAGGCGGCGGGCTATGCGGGCAATCGGTACGCCCTGCGAAAGCAAACGGACAATGAGAGGTTCGCGCCCGCTGAGTTTCAAACGCACATTGGGGCTTCCCTTGGGACGCCCCAGGCAGCCGCCCTCGGCACGACGACGCGCCAGAGCCTCGCGCGTGCGCTGGCTGATGAGGTTGCGCTCGATTTCGGCGGAAAGGCCAAAAGCGAAGGCCAATACTTTGCTCTGTATGTCGTCGCCGAGGCGGTAGTTGTCCTTGATAGTCCAGACACGACAGCCGCGCTGCATACACAGATGCAGTATCTCCATCACCATAAAAAGGTTGCGACCGAGGCGCGAAAGTTCACTGCACACAATGATGTCGCCACCGCGCACACGACGTAGCAATCGGCCAAGACGGCGCTTGCTGTAGTTTTTCGTGCCGCTGATAGTCTCCTCTATCCAGTCGTCGACGGCAAGCTGGTGCGCGGCACAGAATCGGGTGATCTCAAAACGCTGGTTTTCTATGGTCTGTTTGTCGCTCGAAACGCGGATGTAGCCGAAAATCATAGGTACGTGGGTGAATCGGATTGGTTTGTCGCTATATATATAAATACGGAGTGGAAGCAAGGCGGACGAACTCCGCCGTTTTTTATGCCCCAAACAAGGATGCACGACCTTCTATGCCGAAGGAGTCCGAACCACGAAGGAAGGGGGCATCGCCATAAGAATAATATACAAAATGCTTTTAGGAATACCTCTCATGGCCTTACCAATATGTTTGTATTTTATGGCATGTTCCGCAATCCTATTGCGATGGCTTGCAAGTTTTTAAGGATTTTTATAACTTTGCCGCCGAGTCAGTGCGCTGTCACGATACGTTTCCGTGTGCCGCAGGCGCGGCGCTTGTTCGGTGGCAGTGGGGCGCGGCTGGCCCTTTCCCGCTGTTTCTGTGTCCCTGCCGTGCCAGGCGGGGAGGGAAAGGTGCGCCCGGCCCGCGCCTGCCGGACTGGCTCACACCCGCAAGTAGAAATTCCGATGGCCGACGCCGCGAATGCAGAATGGTATGCCCTGCGCACGTTCAACCGCAGGGAGATGGACGTGAAAGCTTGGCTTGAGGAGCGCGGGCACGAAACGTTCGTGCCGATGCGCCTTGTGGAGCGCGTGCGCGTGGAGGGCGAGAAGCCCCAGCGCGTCTTCGTGCCGGCCATCCATAACTACCTGTTCTGCGTGAAGCGGCTTGAGGCGCGCCCTATGCGCACGCTGGCCGCCACGTGCCCCTGGCCGTTGGCCATACTGCGCAAGGCGGGCAGCGACACAGAGCCTTACCTGGTGTCGGCGCGCGAGATGGCGGAATTCCGTATGCTGAGCGACCCCGACTACCGCGAGGCGCAGTTCCTGGAGGCCGACGAGGCCGAGGCGCGCCCGGGCAAGGAGGTGCTGGTGACACAGGGCGCGTTCAAAGGCGTGCGCGGAAAACTGGTGCGCGTGAAGAACAACTACTTCCTCATCAAGACGTTCGGCGGGCTGGCCGTGCAGGTGCACATCTCGCGGTGGTACTGCAAGGTGCTGGACACGCCCGTGGCCGACGCCGCGCCCGCAGCGGGAAACGCCTTCCTGCGGCGAATTTAACCGATAAAAGAGAAAAAAGATATGGCAGAGAGAAAAAAAGTTATGCTGGTCTTCGGCACACGCCCCGAGGCCATAAAGATGGCGCCTCTGGTGAAGGCTTTCGAGGCCGAGGGCGGGCGTTTCGAGACCGTCGTCTGCGTCACCGGGCAGCACCGTGAGATGCTCGACCAAGTGCTTGAAATTTTTGACATCCACCCGCAGTACGACCTCAACATCATGCAGCGAGGGCAGGACCTCTACGACGTGACAGCGCGTGTGCTGACAGGTATGCGCGATGTGCTGACGGAGGTGCAGCCCGACGTGGTGCTGGTGCACGGCGACACGACCACAAGCACCGCCGCCGCGCTGGCCGCTTTCTACAAGCAGATTCCCGTGGGCCACGTGGAGGCAGGACTGCGCACACACAACATCTACAGCCCGTGGCCAGAGGAGATGAACCGCCAGCTGACGGGGCGCATTGCCACCTACGACTTCGCGCCGACGCCACTGAGCCGCCGGAACCTGCTCGACGAGGGTGTGCGCGAGGAGCAAATCACCGTTACGGGCAACACGGTCATCGACGCGCTCTACTGGGTGGTGGACAAAATCAAGCGCGACGACGAGCTGCGCGACCACCTGGTGCGCCTGCTCGCGGACGCGGGCTACAACCTCTCGCGCCTGGACGGCACGCGCCGCCTGGTGCTCATCACGGGCCACCGCCGCGAGAACTTCGGCGATGGCTTCATCTCGATGTGCCGCGCCATCAAGGCCCTGACGGAGAAGTACCCGCAGGTGGACTTCGTCTACCCGATGCACCTCAACCCCAACGTGCGGCGCCCCATCCACGAGGTGTTCGGCGACGACCTGGGCGGGCTGGGCAACATGTTCTTCATCGAGCCGCTGGAGTACCTCAGCTTCGTGACGCTGATGGAGCGTGCTGACATCGTGCTGACCGACAGCGGCGGCATACAGGAAGAAGCACCGGGGCTGGGCAAGCCCGTCCTCGTGATGCGCGACACGACGGAGCGGCCCGAGGCGCTGGAGGCCAGCACCGTGAAACTCGTCGGCACGGACTACGACAAGATTGTGGGCGAGGTGTCCACGCTTTTAGATAACCCGGAAGCATACGCCGAAATGTCTCACGCCGTGAACCCCTACGGCGACGGCAAGGCGTGCGGCAGGATTGTGGCCGCGCTCAGTTAGTTTCTCCCTATTGAGAAGAACGCTATAGCGTTGTTCTGAAAACCACCTTTATTCGGTTGCCCGCTGACAAACTTCACACTTTGACACACTGATAACTGAAAACGAGATATAGTGAACGTAATCGGACTGGGCTACATCGGACTGCCCACAGCGCTTATGATGGCCTCCCACGGCGTGGAGGTCGTAGGCACGGACTACAACAAGGAACTTGTAGCCACACTTAACGCCGGTAAGACCACGTTCAAAGAGGACGGCCTCGACGAACTATTCCAGGATGCACTCAAGGCGGGCATCAAGTTCACCACCGACTACCAGCGGACGGACTTGTACATCGTCAGCGTGCCCACCCCCTACGACAAGTTCTCGAAGAAAGTCGACGCCTGCTACGTCGTCGCCGCCGTCAAGGAGGTGATGCGCGTCTGCCCCAAGGGCGCCACCGTCGTCATCGAGAGCACCGTCAGCCCCGGCACCATCGACCACTTCGTACGCCCCGTCATCGAGGAGAACGGCTTCACCATCGGCGAGGACATCAACCTCGTACACGCCCCTGAGCGCATCATCCCCGGCAACATGGTCTACGAACTGCTCCACAACAACCGCACTATCGGCGCCGACGACCGCGCCATCGGCGAGAAGGTCAAGGAGTACTACGCCTCGTTCTGCCAGGGCGAAATCGTCGTGACCGACATACGCAGCGCCGAGATGTCGAAAGTCGTGGAAAACACGTTCCGCGCCGTAAACATCGCCTTCGCCAACGAACTGGCGCGCATCTGCCGCCACGACAATATGGACGTCTACGAGATCATCAAGATTTGCAACATGCACCCGCGCGTGAACATCCTGCAGCCCGGCCCCGGCGTCGGCGGCCACTGCATCAGCGTTGACCCGTGGTTCCTCGTGGGCGACTACCCCCGCCTGGCCAAGGTCATCGACGAGTCGATGAAGACCAACGACAGCCAGCCCGAGTACGTCCTCAACCGCATCTACGAGATTATGGAGGAGCGCGGCATCACCGACAACCGCCGCGTCGGCCTCTACGGCCTCACCTACAAGGAGAACGTTGACGACTACCGCGAGAGCCCCACGCTGCAGTTGCTCGAAAGCCAGGAACGCCACCTCGCGCGACCGCTGAAGTGCTACGACCCATTCATCACGCAGGACATCGTGAAGAACCAGTTCCACGACCTGGACGAGTTCCTCAACGACGTAGACCTCGTGGTCATTATGGTGAAACACGACCAGATCAAGCAGAACTGGGACAAGCTGCGCGGCAAGGTCATCCTCGACTGCCACAACATCTGCCCGCTTGAGGGAGTGTACCATATATAATATATAAGTCGGGGCGGGAGGCGGTGTACCGTCCTCCGCCCCGACTCCATTTTCGCCCTGTCTAAGTCTTCGAGATAAAGCTTAACGGCATCGCCGCCGACGCGCTTAAGCAGTTGACGACATGAGCTACGCCCTGCCCTACGCCACCGACGGCGTGCGCGTTGTCAAGGTCGGCCTCAGTTTCTCCACCGCCACCTGCTCGCTCGACGAGTGGGAGATAGAGTTATAACACAGAGACAAAACCATTTCACAGAAAGGTTCTTCTCGTGTGAAAACACATAGAATTATAGTGTTGCCCGACACCGCAAACATAAAGCACAGCCTAATCAAAAAACTCAAACGGGGGCACTACCTGTGATCATACGACAATGGCGCAATCGACGACATACAGCAGGATATGCTCGTGGAACTCGTGATGCTCCATCTCGACCTCGACGACATCAACCTCCTTTTTCAAATTTACCCGCGCGAGCAAGTGAAGCAGGCCAGGCTACGCAACCTCGTGGCGCAAGGTGAGCGGTACGACACCCTCAACTCCTTTCTCGCCTGCTACTACTTCGATGTCAAGCAGCCACAGCGTTACGTCAAATCGATGGCCACTCGCCTCTTCAACAAACGGATGGGATTGTGAAACACCAAGGACTGGCGCCACATACGCAAGCGGTATAACGCCTCAATTCATCTCACCCCATTTCCGACACATCAATTTTCCCCAACCTCATCAATACGCTATATATAATGGTATCCCCGCAATTCCAGGAACTCGTCGCAGCCATCAGGACCGACAAACAGCCGCGCGAAATCACCCCGCGCCTGTTGCTTGAAGCCTTTGGCTACTGCAAACGCACAGAGGGCGTGTGCAACGAGGTGGACGGATACTTAAACGAAAACTCCCTGATAGCGGAACCACATTATAACGAAGTGTGGTTAGGTGCTACAATCCTGCTCAAGCACAAGCCCATAGCCACTACCAACATTCAAAAAGACCCCATACGGCGAATTAACGTCATAGATTCCGCCACCAGCACGCCCAAGTATATCGACAACAGCGCTACGCTCCTGGATGCCACAACCATCATGCAAGCCAACGGATATTCGCAACTGCCCGTGACCACCAACGGCGAGCGGGGCCTGATCGGTTACATTTCATGGGAAACCATCTGCCAAGCTAAAATCAACGGCATAGAATCCGAAATGGTGAAAGATTACGTTGAGCGCAACGTGGCCACACTCACACCCGACACCCCCCTTATTCAGGCGGTTGAGGTGGTGCGCAAGCACGATTTCGCCATCATCCTTGCAAAGGACAAGTCGCTCTACGGCATTGTCACTGTAAGCGACATCACCAGCCAGTTCATTGCCGAGACAGAGCCTTTCGTCCTAATGAACGAATTGGAGAGCCACCTCCGCAACCTCTTGCGCGACAAGATTCTCCTTGAAGACCTCAACAGTCTTTGTGGAAACTCTCAAAATTCAGGTCACGACAACATCACCTCCATTGACGACCTGACCTTCGGCGACTACATCACCATTTTCGGCAACGAAACGCAATGGCAAAAACTCGGCATCGCCGCCGACCGCGCCCAGTTCATCGCGCACCTGGACGATATCCGCCTCATCCGCAACGACATCATGCACTTCCGTCCCGATGGCATCACACTTTCCCAGCGCATAAAAATCAAGAGCGTCCTCCGATACCTAAGGAAACTGGCGGAATACCAAAAGCGGTAACCCCGGGCAGCCATAATGCAACGGCCGTCAAGTTCTCCCCCAAACCCAATTCAAGTGAATACAAACACTCCAAGATAAACCTCTCAAACCCTGCCCCAAAATAACGGGCGTTATTTCGGGGCAGGCTTACGGGGGGAGGGCGGAAAGAAAGAGAATGGGACAAACGACGGATATGGCAAGCGCATCGGCAAGCAACAAACGCATCGCTACAAACAGCGTCATCATGAGCGTGAGGATGGTGGTGGTGCTGTGCCTCACGTTCTACGCGACGCGCGCCGTACTGGCCGCGCTGGGTGTGGTGGACTACGGGGTGTACAACGTGGTCTGCGGCTTCGTGTCGATGTTCGCCTTCCTCAACACCTCGATGAGCAACGGCATACAGCGCTTCCTCAACTACGAACTGGGTAAGAACGGCACGGAGGGGGCGAACCGCGTGTTCTGTACCGCCATGCTCATCCAGGCATTGCTAACCATCCTCGTCATCGCGCTTACGGAGAGTTTCGGGCTGTGGTACCTCGAAAACAAGATGGTCATCCCCGCCGACCGTTTCGTCGCCGCCCGCTGGATTTTCCAGTTCTCCATTGCGAGTTTCCTTTTCATCATTATGCAGGCGCCGTTCACCGCAGCCGTCATCGCCCACGAGCGGATGGACTTCTACGCCGCCGTCAGCGTACTGGACGCTGTGCTGAAACTGGCCATCGTGTTCCTGCTCCCCCTCCTCGGCGGCGACGCGCTGGTTTGGTACGGTTTCCTGTTCATGCTTATCAGCGCGCTCAACTTCGCCCTTTACGCCACCTACTCCCGCCTGCGCTTCCGCGAGGTGCGGCTGCATAGGATGTTCGACCGGCCGTTGTTCCGCTCGATGCTCGGTTTCTCGGGGTGGAACCTGTTCGGTTCGCTGAGCGGGGTGGCGCAGGAACAGGGCGCGAATTTGGTGCTGAACTTCTTCTTCGGCCCCGTGGTGAACGCGGCGCGCGGCGTGGCGGCGCAAATCAACGGAGGGCTTAGCAGTTTTGTTAGTAACATCACGATGCCTGTCCGCCCACAGGTGGTGCAGTCGTACGCCAGGGGGGAGCTGGGGCGCACGATGAGCCTTACATATAGCGTCAGCAAATTCAGTTGTTTCTTCTTCGCGGCCTTGGCCATCCCCGTGTCACTTGAGATTGACTTCGTGCTGCGGCTGTGGCTCGGGGCCAACGTGCCGGAACATACCGGGGCGTTCACCGTGTTGGTGGTGTTGTCGACCATGGTCAACAACTTGAACTCCGCGACCAGCAGTGTCGTACATGCCACAGGGCGTATGAAGCACTATCAGTTATGGGGAAGTATCGTGAAGATGCTGTCAATCCCGATGGCTTACGTCTTGTTGTGCTACTATGATGTGCCGGAAATAGCACTTGCGTGCGTTTTCCTTATGAATGTGCTGGGCCACACAGTTTGTCTCTTCGTTGTACGCACACTGGTGCCACTCTCCCTGCTTGACTACTTGCGCAGGGTAGTTGTGCCGATTCTGCTGGTGGTGGCCGCAGGGTTATTGTGCGCTTTGCCACTCCACGCTCTGATGGAAGCAGGATGGGTACGGTTGATATGCGTCACAATTGCAGTCACTTTTGGTGTAGGAATGTCGATGTACGCCATCGCGTTAGAAAAAAAAGAAAAGCAGATGCTGAAGTCTTTGGCCGTGCCTTTGGCTCATAAGATATTTCCCGGCAGGGTGCATAATCAGTAATAGAAGTTTTATTAGCAACAAACAGGCGAAATTGGAAAAACGAGGCGATACTCTGAAACAATGAAGAAAGTCATCACATACGGCACCTACGACCTGCTCCACCAGGGGCACGTGAACCTGCTGCGGCGCGCCCGCGAACTGGGCGACTGGCTCATTGTGGGCGTGACGAGCGACAGTTTCGACCGGGGGCGCGGCAAGCTCAACGTCCGCAACAACGTGCTGGAGCGCGTCGAGGCCGTTCGCGCCACGGGCTATGCCGACCAGATTGTCATAGAGGACTACCTGGGGCAGAAGATTGACGACATACAGAAGTACGACGTCGACGTCTTCGCCATCGGCTCCGACTGGGAGGGGAAGTTCGACTATCTGCGCGAATACTGCGAAGTGGTCTACCTGCCACGCACGGAGGGCATCTCCAGCACGATGCTGCGCGAGGAGAGCGAGACTGTCGTCCGCCTGGGCGTTGTCGGCAGCGGGCGCATCGCGCGCCGTTTCATACCTGAGAGCAAGGTGGTGGGCGGCGTGGAGGTCGTCTCCGTGATGAACCCAGACAGCGCGGAGGCCGAGGCTTTCCGTCGAGAGTTCGAGCTGCGCAGCGCCCATACCGATTTCGACGCGTTCGTCAACGAGGTGGACGCCGTCTATGTGGCGTCGCCCCACCTGACGCACTACGATTACTGCCGCCGCGCGCTGGAAGCGGGCAAACACGTGCTGTGCGAAATACCTTTTGTGCTTGAGGGTGGCCAGGCGCGCGAACTCTACGCCCTGGCAGAGCAGAAGCGGCTCGTGCTGCTCGAAGCCAGCAAGACGGCGCACTGCCCGGGGTTCATGCACCTGGTGACGCTGGTCAAGAGCGGCGTCATCGGCGACGTGGTGGACATCAAGGCGTCGCTCTCCAAGATGGTGGCTCCGCCCACACGCGAACTGGACGCCTCGCAGGCCGGCGGCTGCGTGACGGAACACGCACCGCTGACGCTCATGGCGCTGGTCAAACTCCTGGGACGCGACATCACCGGCGCCAGTTTCCGCTCGCGTATGGAAGGCGGTGTGGACGTGTTCACCAAGGGCATCATCGACTTCCCGCACGCCACGGCCTCCGTCACGCTGGGCATCGGTGTGAAGACGGAGGGCAACCTCGTCATCAGTGGCACCAGGGGATACGTCTACGTGCCCGCG
This sequence comes from Bacteroidaceae bacterium, assembly GCA_017933995.1. Classification (GTDB taxonomy): domain Bacteria; phylum Bacteroidota; class Bacteroidia; order Bacteroidales; family Bacteroidaceae; genus Alloprevotella. Next base: position 27,605 of record JAGBKI010000055.1, read on the forward strand.
CCTTGGTGGCTTACGGACTACTTTGAGGTGCGCTACGAGGACCAGACGAAGAACCGCAAGTACTTCTACAGTTACGACGGCGACGGCCTGCGCTACGAACTACAGGAGTTCGTCTCGATGATTGTCAGCGGGCGGCTCAGTTCCTACCGCCTGCGCCGCCGCGACAGTGTAGCCATCGCAGACCTGATAGAGCGGTACAGAAACAAGGAAAACGTAACCGAGATATGAAACACGCAATAGTCACGGGCGGCACATCGGGCATGGGGCTCGGCGTCGCCAAAATGCTGTTAGAAAAGGGCTACAAAGTCTACGCCACCTACGTCGGCCCGAACTTCGGGGAGCGCATAGAGGGCTTCGAAGCCATAAAGACCGACCAAACCCGCCGCGAGGAGGTTTACCGCTTAATCGACTATGTGAAGTCGCAGACCGACACGGTGGACTGCATCGTCTGCAACGCGGGCCTGAGCGTCCGCAAGGCGTTCACCGAGACCACTGACGCCGACTGGGACGCCCAGATGGAAGTGGCCGTCACGTCGCACTACATTCTGATTCGCGAACTTTTCCCGCTCATCCCCCCCGGCAGCCGCATCCTGTTCACCGGCTCGCAGATGGGGCTGCACCCCCACGCCACGGTGCTGGCCTACGGCGTGACCAAGGCCGCCGTCCACGCGATGGTGAAGAACCTTGTCAAGGAGTTCGAGGGAACGGGAACCACGGTGAACGCCGTCGTACCCGGCTTCGTCGACACGCCCTGGCAGACGGCCAAGCCCGAGGCCGTCAAGCAGAACATCTACCGTAAGACGGCCATCCACCGCTTCGCCTCCGTTGACGAGATTGTCGGTGCTTTCCGCTTCTGCCTCGACAACCCGTTCGTCAACGGAAGCCTCATCGAGGTGAACGGAGGCTACTGCTACAAATAAAACTTTCAAGTACTTTCAAATGAAACACCAGATACCTTCCTGGCTCACCGAGACGGCCAACAAGGTGGCGCGCTTCGGTTGGGCGAAACGGCTGCTCAAGCCGCCTTACTACGCCTACAAGCGGCGCGTGCAGAGAAAACGCAACGAGGACTTCCGACGCCACGCCCTCGGCCTGATGCGTCTGTTCCACCAAACGATGGAGCTGGCGGGAATAGAATACACGCTGGCCTTCGGCACGTTGCTCGGTGCTGTCCGTGAAAAGGGCTTCATCGCCCACGACCTTGACATCGACGTAGCCGTGTGGCATTCGCAGCAGGACGCCCGCGTGCGCACCGTCCTCGAAACCGCCGGGTTCGCATTCTCCCACAGTTTCGAAGTCGACGGCGGCGAACTGGGACGCGAGGAGACCTATATATATAATGGAGTGGCGATAGACATCTTCTATTTCTACCCCTCCCTGACCGAGGGCGGCCTGCCCTACTGTTGTGATTTCCTGGGCAAGCCGGGCGCACCCACCTACCGGGCGTGCATGAAGAAATACGGCGGCGCGCTGCCCCGGCGCGTCGAACTACCTATGGAGCGCAACCGCGAACTTGTGCCGTTCGCCGACCTGCGCCTTTTCATCCCAACCAACGCAGACGAAATTCTGAGTTCCAGGTACGGCGACGACTACATGACGCCCAATCCCGGCTGGGGCATCACCTCCCACGACGCCCACATCGTGCGCTGGGAGGAGAAACTCGGCATCTACAAAGAAGCGTAAGCCCGAAACACCATCCCGTATGCCCGATTTCTTCTGGACAGAGCCTTCAATACCCATCGTCCTCGTCTGCCTGCTGGCTTACGTGCTTTTCGCTGTGGGGTTCTACCGCCCTTACGCGATGACACCCGGAAACATCAAGGCGAAACGCGGCGTGTCCGTGCCGATGTGGCTCTTCGCCCTATTCCTGGTCATCTTCGTGTGCATCGATTCGGACTGGTTCCACTACCAAAACACAGTTTGGGACTACGACTTTACACCCAATGCGCGCAACTACGGTGAACCCATATACGGTTTTATTATCTACTTGGTTAGCAAGAACTATTTGGGCTTCAGGCTTGCCGTGTGGGGCGGCGCCCTGGTTGTGGCCACCGCTACGTTTAAACGGTTGGGACTCAACCCAAACTATTGCCTTTACTTGCTCATCTGCGCTTTCCTGCTGAAATTCAACTACGCCCGCGCCTCCTTGGCGATGGCATTGTATTTCTTCGGTTTCTCCTTCCTTGCCAAACCGTGGAAGCGCCATCCCGAGCGGTCGTTCCTGCTCTTCGCTTTTTTCCTATATCTGTCCTATGTCTTTCATACCAGTTGCCTGATACTCGTCGCACTTACCATAGTCATTCTCCTTCCAATAAACAAATACACCGTCACCCTTCTTCTCCTGGTCCTGCCCTTTGCGGGCTATTACATTAACAACAACATCGATATGTTCTTCGGACAGGACTTCCTCGTAAGCGATGAATATATGCAGTCGAAGATGCAGGGCTACTATGCAAAGCAGGCTGAAGGTGCCAATCTATATGGACAGATAGCAAACGTCATACAATACGGTGCTTTCTATGTAGCTGCCTTCATCTGCATAAAAAAATACTTCAAGCACAGTAAACAAATGCCGGTTTGGGTGAAACGGCTCGTCAAGTTGACCATCTCCATCCTACTTGTTTCGGCCATATTCATCTTCGTTGATATGAGCAGCAATGTGCTGTTCTACCGTATACTTTTTATGACGTTTATTCCTCTCGTGATCCTATCTGTTTATCTTATGGAGCGGGGACTGCTCACAGCCCGCGCATACAAGTTCATCCTTTTTTGGGGCATAGCCAGCAACTTGTACAGGCTACTCTACGTGCTGTATATCGTAGACCAAGGGAGGTATACGATCTGACGGGGCTAAACACAGCTCACTCATATATAATAAAAAACTTACTTGTAGTTAGGCAATCGTTACTGATGAAAATCCTACAAATCATACCCCAACTGTCGTCGGGCGGGGCTGAAAGGTTTGCAGTGGATCTCTCCAACGAGTTGGCGGAGCGCGGCCACGAAGTTGTGCTTGTCGTGCTCCATTCTATTGAGGCGCATGGCTTCTACGAGGGGCAATTGTCGCCCAAAGTCCGTCTGCTATCAATGAACAAACCTCCTGGCTTTGACCTGCGCCTCTTCTTCCGCCTTTACAGCCTCATCAGCCGCGAACGCCCTAATATCATCCACACTCACTTGCGTGCGATCGTATACGCACTCCTTGCGGAGTGCTTCGTTGTGCATGGTGTTCACACCGTGCACTCCGAAGCCTCTGCCGAGGCTTCGGAGTGGTTCTCACGCACCGTGCGACATGTGCTGTTCCGCACGCGTCGCGTCACGCCCGTGACCATCTCGCCCGAGTCGCAGGAGAGTTTCGTGCGCTTCTACGGAATGAAAGACGTGCCGATGATATTCAACGGGCGCAACGTGCCGGAGCGTATCGAAGTCTCGCCCGCCGTGGCGGAAGAGTTCCGTCGATACCGGCATGGGACGAATCAGCGCGTACTGGTATGCCTTGCGCGCATATACGAAGTAAAACGCCAAGACATGCTGGCACGCATCGCCGCACGACTCCACGATGAGGGCTTCTGTTTTACGCTACTCTTTATCGGCAGTACGATTAGTGAAAAGGTAAAGTTAGAAATGGAACGCCACGCCCATCCCGACGTCCACATCCTCGGCGAGCGGCAGAACCCATTGGAATACTTGTCGCAGGCAGATGCTTACTGTCTTTGCTCCTCCTACGAGGGTCTGCCCATCTCGTTGCTTGAAGCGCTGGGCACGGGCTGCGTACCGGTATGCACGCCTGTTGGCGGAATACCCAATATCGTAAGCAACGGAAAAAATGGTTTTCTTTCCGAGGACATCTCTGAAGAAGCATATTACAAAACGCTTCGCCGCTTCCTCTCCCTCGATGACGAGACGTTGCGCCGCTTCAAGGCCGCCGCCAAAGCAAGTTACTCCCCGTACAGCATGACGGGGTGTGCTCAGAAATACCTCGCCATCTTCCAGAAAAATATAAGTTCCCGCTGCCTATAGACACAGCCCTCTTTGGAGGAGAAAAAGGAGCGAGAGAAAAAAAGATAAGTTTTTTACATTCTAAAGTTTCGAAGATTGTATCTTTTCCACAAGACGAGGACTGTTTAGACACCTAATAACGTTTAAAATGGCACGTGACAAATTGACCTACATAGAAATTGCTGGATATAAATCCATTTCGGCCAACCAACCGCTTTCACTCGCAGTGGGCGACGTGACGGTGCTGCTCGGAGCCAACGGAACGGGCAAGAGCAACATCGTCGGCTTCTTCCGAATGCTCAACTATATGATGTCTGGCTCCTTGCAACGATATGTGGCCGAGAACGGCACGAATCAAGCTTTCCTCCACTACGGCCCGCAGCACACGCCCTCACTAAGGGGGAAACTGGAATTCCAGAAGGAAACGGGCGTGGAACGCTATGAATTTGAACTATCCCAGGCTGCAGGGCAACGGCTCATCATCACGTCAGAGAGCGTAGAGTGGCAACGAGCTAGGGGGGGGCGGCCTCTCCGTTTTCGCGTAGACTCTGATTTCCGAGAGACGGGACTCATCAACAGCGAGGGACGGACAGAGAAGATTATCCATCGCCTTCTTTCACAATGCAAGGCTTTCCAATTCCACGACACATCGCAAACGGGGCCGCTCCGCCAGGCATCGAAAGTCCATACGGCACAGTACCTCCAGTCGGCGGGAAACAATCTTGCTTCCTTTCTCCACTTTCTCAAAGAAAACCACGAGCAGGAGTACCGACGTATCGTCAGCTACGTCCGAATGATTATGCCCCACTTCGGCGATTTCTATCTAGAACCGCTCAACGACTACGTTTCGCTAAACTGGCGCGATGCTTCTGGCAGCGACTATGTCTTTTGTCCCGACCAGTTCTCTGACGGTACCATACGCTTCATCGCTTTGGCAACGCTCCTACTCCAGCCCGTGCGGACAATGCCCAGCGTCATCATCGTTGACGAACCTGAACTGGGGCTGCACCCATACGCGCTTGAGCAGTTAGCGCAACTCATCAAGGATGCCTCCGTCCACGCCCAAATCGTCATTGCAACGCAGTCTCCGCAACTCATTGACGGCTTCGACGTGGGCGATGTCACCGTCGTTGAACAGGACGACGCTGCCCGCACGACCGTTGCCCGCAAGCTCAACGAGGAGGAACTGCGCTTCTGGCTGGAAGAGTACACCGTCAGCGAACTTTGGCGAAAGAACGTCATCGGGGGGCAGCCACTATGAAAACGATAAAGCTCCACGTCCTGTGTGAAGGGCAAACGGAATTACGCTTTGCGAGTCGGGTGTTGGCAACGCATCTCATTCTGAAGGACATCCTCGTCCTGCCGCAACTGCTCATAACCAGCAAACGGAAAAATGCTCGCGGCGGAATGTTGAGCTATCAGCAGGTCGTGCGCGACTTGACCGTGATGATGAAGAGCGCCACCGACAGCGAGACCGAGGCTCACATCTTCACGACGATGTTCGACCTCTACGCTCTTCCTTCCGACTTTCCCGGCTATAAAGCCACGTCCACTGCGTCGGGTTGCGTTCGTGTCGCAGCGATTGAGGACGCGTTTGCCCAAGCAATTGACAGTCGGAGGTTCCTTCCCTACATTCAGCTGCATGAATTCGAGGCCTTGGTTCTTTGCGGACTGCCCGAACTGGCACAGAGCTACCCCAATGCCACGCGCGAACTGACTGCACTGCAAGCCGAGCTACAGCGTGTTTACGGAGAAGATATGGAGGCCGTGGATGGCGGATTGGAAACCGCTCCCAGTAAACGCATCTCCAAGGCGATGGTGGGAAAATATAAGTACGATAAAGTAAAGGCTGGCACGGAGATAACCGCCCGCCTCGGCATCGAAAAGCTTGCCAACCGCTGCCGTCATTTCGGCGACTGGCTCCGCAAGATAGAGGCCCTCTGCTTGGCCAGTCGCGGAAGCCGTAGCGCAAACTATGATAAATAGTCTGCGTAGCTCGTTTGTTTCTTAGATATTTCTTTTTATGCTTTGTTCGGTTGCGGAATCAGTAATAAATATGTAATTTTGCCAATAAATCAAGAAACGTTATAGCAATGAGCATTCATGTGATACATTCCCAAGGAGAGTGGAAAGTGCGAAAGGAAGGTGCATCCCGTGCCCTACGCGTATTTGCAGACAAGCAGGCAGCCATCAATTTTGGGCAGAAAATACGTCGTACGGGAAACGCCACGTTGTATGTGCATCGGAAGGATGGAACCATCCGTTACGCTGAAACGTAAAATGCTGGTATGCGTGAAAATTGCATCTTTATCAATTGCCCTTTTGACGATGACTATCGTCCGCTATTGCGGGCGTTGCTCTTTGCTGTTTGTTTTTATGGACTAAGCCCGAAGATTGCTTCTGAGGAGAGCGATATGAAGTCCGATCGCTTGCGAAGAATCATAAAGTTGATGAAGAGTGCAAAATATAGTATTCACGACCTTTCTCGGATGTGCTCCCGCGCAGAGGGGGAATATTATCGTATGAATATGCCCTTTGAGTTAGGGCTGGACTATGGGCTGTGTGGCCAGCGTAAATCATTCCTGATTTTTGAGAACAATCCCTACAAACTAAAAATCGCTCTTTCCGATGTGAATGGTTGGGATGTCAGTGCTCATAAAGAAGAGGCAGAACTTATTATTCAGGAATTCCGTAAGTGGTATGTTGCCAATAATCACACCCTGTCCGCTCTTCTGAAATCAGTATCTTCTGAGGCTATTTGGGTCAAATATAACGAATTTCAAGTAGGACTTGAACAATACAAGCGTGAAAACCGCTTGAAGGATGCTGAAATCTCCGTTGCGGAGTATATCAGCTATGTCCAAGAATACTTTCAGAACGGCTGATAGCTGTTCGTTTGTTTCTTAGACATTTCTTTTAAAATCCTCATACATCTACCTATGCGCATCGCATACATCGTGATGCCCCGCCCGGTCATCGGCGGCGGGGTGCGCTAATGCACTCCCGCTGTCACCTCAAGGCGGGGCTGGTAAAATAAGATATAATGCATACCATTATCAACATCGGCCCGTTGTTTGAAAACGGCCAGACGCGCTCGGGAGGCATCGTCGTCCTGTTTGACAACTGGCTCCGTTTCTGCGAGAACAAAGGACTTGACACCATTACGGTAGACACGAACAAACGCAACTACGCCAACCCCGCCGCCGCGTTCTTCCTTATCCTGTGGCGGTCTCTCCGCGCTATGCGTCCCGGGCGCACAGTGTTCATACACGGCACATGGCACGACTACCTATACCTCGCGCCTTTCATCGTTGCGATGGCCAAGGTGATGCGCTGCCGTGTGGCTTTGCGCAAGTTTGCGGGCAATTTCCTTGAATACTACCAGCAGAGCGGCTGGCTGAAACTCAAGGTGCTCGACTTCGTACTTAACCGTGCGAACGTGCAGTTTTGGGAGACCAAGCGCCTCACCGCCTATTATAATAAGGTATACGGCAGCAAGAGCCGATGGTTTCCCAATGTGCGCCGCCGCCCTGAGGGGATTAGACACAGCGGAGAGTACCGTCGCCGTTTCCTTTTTCTCTCCTCCGTGCAGCGGCAGAAAGGACTGGATTACCTGAAAGAGGCGTTCACTATGCTTGGTAAACCCTACAGCGTGGATATCTACGGTCCGCTCAAGGATTACACTGCCGACGAACTCAACGGCCCGCACTACCGCTATCACGGCCCGGTGGACTATAGCGACGTTTATGCGAAACTGACTGAATACGATGTGCTTATTCTGCCTACATACTTTGACACCGAAGGCTATCCGGGTATCATCTTAGAGGCATTTGCGGTAGGCGTTCCTTCTATAACCACCGACATAGGCGGCATTCCCGAACTTATAGAGAACGGCGTGAACGGCTATCTCGTGCCGCCCCGCGACGCCAAGGCACTTGTTGATGCTGTAAAAAAACTGGAGCAGGCCAATTACACAAAACTCTCACAAGCCGCCTACGACAGTTTCGCTCAGTTTGACGAAATCGCCGTGAACGAAGCCGTGTTGCAAACCGCCACAGAATTATGAATACTTTTTCTATATACAGCCACCTGCCCGTTGCAGTACAGAATTGGCTCATCAGTCTTTATAGCTATAAAATCGAGCGCCAACGCTACGGCAAAGGCTATGAAGAGCGGCTGGCAATTCTCAAGGGGAGCGACTTTTGGACGGCGGAGCAGATACGTGCCTACAAAGAGGAACAAACATTTCGCATCATCGAGCAAGCCTACCATCATTGCCCATATTATAAAGAGAAGTACGATGCAGCGGGCGTTTCGCCTTCCTCTTTTACATGCTTGGAAGACTTGGAGAAATTTCCTGTGCTGACCAAGGAAGACGTGCGTGCCAACCTTGAGGGTATGTTGGCTGACAATGTAGACCGCAAAACGCTCATTCACTACCATACGAGCGGGAGTACAGGCAAGGCCCTTGATTTCTATTGGACGAAAGAGGGCCCCATCAATTATGAAGCCACTTGCTCACGCTATAATGAACGATTTGGCTTCTCGCCACGCGACCTACACCTGAATTTCACAGGAAAGATTGTCGTGCCACTTTCACAAAACAAGCCTCCTTATTGGCGCTATAAACGAATGCAGCACCAATATATGCTCAATATGCAACATATCACAGCGGATAAGATACAAGACATTATGGATTTCATCGCCCAAAAACATTTCAAACGCTTTGTTGGCTACCCATCCATAATGAACTCGCTGGCTGTTATAGCAGCAGACCGCAGTTTCGTTCTTTCTGATTCTCCTGAATTTATTTGCACGAGTGCAGAGAAAATGTATGATTACCAACGTGAGAACATTGCGCGTGTATTTCCCAACGCTGTTTTTATTCAGCACTATGGGTTTTCGGAACAAGCTGGAAGCGCATCTATGTGCCCCAAACTGGTATACCATGAGGACTTTGAATCTGGGCATTTTGAATTACACGCCCCTGTTGAAAACGATAAAGGAGTTACAGGCACCCTGCTTGCTACAGGGTTTGTCAATATGGGGATGCCGTTCATTCGTTACAACGTGGGTGATACAGCGACGTTTGCGCGCGAAAAGTGTACTTGTGGCAGACAAAGTCAAAAGATTGTAGAAATAGAAGGACGCAACGAAGACTATGTTATAACCCCAGAGGGAGCGCATATAATGCGATTTGACTATCTCTTGAAAGAAACTCAAACAATTAAGGAATGTCAAGTGTTACAACGCGCAACAGGTAGGATGGTGTTCCGCATCGTCCGCCGCAGCAACTACACAGTTACGACAGAAAAAGAACTGCTTCGGCAGGTTCGTGAAAAAATCAGCCCGACCATTGGCGTGGATTTCGAATATGTGGACGAAATCCCCCGTACAAAGGCTGGTAAGTTCAAGGCTGTAGTCTCGGAAATCAGGCACTGACGTAGTGGGTATCTGTCATAAACAAGTTTGACCTATATATATGGAAGATACGGTTATCGTCTTTGGTATAGGTCCTGCGGGGCTTTTCGTGTCGCAACAACTCAAGAAGTTCAAGTCGGCTGAACTAATTGGCATTGGAAAGAAAGATGATATCGGTCGCTACTCAAATGTGTTTTCATCACTCTTCCTTTCAGAACAACCCGTTGCCATATTGTCCTATATCAATTCCATCATTGACTGTAGAGCAGGCAAAAAAGTAAAAGGGCTGTTTTGCAGCGACCAATACCTAACGATGGCGATTGAGGATATTCCGCAGTTGTTCTGTCTGTTAGATTTCTGTGAACCGCAGGAACATATTCTCCGTCTGATAGCAGACAAAGTACAATTGATACAAAACGCACACAGTTTGGGTGTGAACTTTCCCAAGGAATATAACCCAGTATCTTTTGAGGGGGATGATTTCACGGCTTATCCCGTTGCTATTAAGCCTAACATTAAGCGCGGCCATTCATCACTTCCAAAAATAGCTGTGGTAAACAACGCCCAGGAGAAGAAACACTATTTGGCGAATGCGAGGGATGCAGGTATTTCTCCAAGTGACCTAATCGTTCAGCAATATGTAAGTGGCTCCAATGATTGCGAATATGGCTATGGCGGCTATTTCCGCAACGGCAAACCGATTTGTGACATTTGCTTCCGTCAGCTCAGACAGTATCCACAAGGTGTATGTTGCTATATATTGGAAGTGACAGACGCTAAACTCAGCACAAAGATTAAGTCGCAACCCCTTGCCTTTGCTCAGAAACTTAACTATTCCGGTTTCCTGCAATTTGACATCAAGATAGATAATATAACATCTGAAGTTTTTTCTCTTGACATAAACCCTCGACCTTGGGGATCCGTTTCCGCCCTTCGTGGAAAGTGCGGAGACCTAACTGTATTTGATGGGACTTCAGAAAGTAAGCCCATCTGTTGGCGTTTCCCGTTAAAAGAACTTTTTGCCCTGGGAAATAAATCCAATGTTTCGTATAAGCGTTGCCGCGAGATAAAGCGTGGTAAAAACTTTGCAACGATTGTTGACTTGTACGACAAGCATGACATTAAGCCCTTTCTGATGCAACCTGTGATTTCGCTCGCCAAAATGTTAGGACGGATAGCGTTTAGGAACAACAAGCGACCTACAAAAGAAGAAACTAATTCTGAGTAGGACTGCCTTTTCTGCAATTATTATCATCCTTTTCACATTTGAAGAGGAAAGCACTTTATATATTACCCGACGGCAAGACACTATCTGCCAAAGGGCTGCGTCTTTTTGTTGGAAACAGGTCTGTAGGCAAACTGCCCGCTCCTGCTTGGAAGCGTGTTTTGTCGCACAGCCAGTTGGCCAGCCGATTGTTTCGGATTGAACCGCGCTGCGCTGGAAAACTTGACGATACGCGCTACCTGGTCGGCGCAAGCGGGGCGGTGTGGCTGCTTGACACGCAGACGGGCGCGCTCAAAGAGGCGACAAAGTTTCGCCCGGGATGGAGTGCGCCGCTCTGCTTCTGCCACGACGGGCACTGCGCCTATTGGGGCGACTACGGAGCCAACGCCTTGAGCGAGGAAGTGAATGTCTACAGAATGTCGCCCCACGGCGAAGTGAAAACAGTCTACTCATTCCCGCTTGGCACGGTGCGCCACATTCACGGCATTGTATGGGACAGGGAGCAACGGCTTTTCTACGTCTTCACCGGCGACCTTGAACCCACGGCGGGCATCTATACGGCCACGGAAGACTGGAGCGAAGTGCGTCCGCTCCTCACCGGCAGCCAGCAATATCGCGCTGTGGTGGGCTTCCCCACAACACACGGCCTGCTCTACGCCACCGACTCCGTGGAAAGCGCGAACCACATCTACCTTGCGCGCGGCGGCAAGGCTGAAGTGCTTTCGGACTTCCCCGGCAGTTGCATCTACGGCTGCGAAACGCTGACGCACTACCTCTTCTCCTCCACTGTCGAACCGCCGGAGGGGCGGGGGCTGCTTGACCTCTTCAGTTACCGCCTCGGCGCGGGCATCCGCGATCGGCGGGCGCACCTCGTGGCCGTCCGCAAGCGCGACCTGCACATAGAGGAGTTGTTAAGCGTGAAGAAAGACTGGCTTCCGATGAAACTCTTCCAGTACGGCGCACTGACTTTCCCCGGCGGGCAGGAGAGGTGCCGCCACGCCGTATATAATATAGTGGCGTGCAAAGGCGACGGGCGCACAAAGGTTATCAGCCTGTAATCATCTATTGTCTCTCTCTTGTTTTACTAATTACAATACAATAATGCTTATCCATTGGTATCGCTTTAACCATTGGCTTTGGAAACACCACGTTCCTTTCTTGCCTTGGTTCATTTGGCGCTTTCAATATCTGTTATTTAACTGCTCCGTCCCCGCAAGTTGCAAATTGGGAAAAGGCACTTCATTTGGCTACGGCGGCATCGGTGTCATCATTCACGGTCGTGCGGTGTTGGGACGGAACTGTTCTATTGGTGCCAATGTGTCAATTGGAGGCAAAAGTGGTTGGTACGAAGTCCCTGTCATCGGCGACAATGTGAGCATAGCCGCTGGCGCAAAGATCTTAGGGCCTGTTCTCATAGGCGACAACGTTATTATAGGCGCAAACAGCGTCATCACAAAAGATGTTCCGAGCAATTGTGTCGTAGCCGGTATTCCCGCCAAAATCATCCGCTGCGACATCAACACAGCAGACTATTCCAGTGCACAAGGTTATAAATACCGAGGCGAGAATGGCTGGCCTGTTACCCCTAATCGCTGATTCTATAATTACAAATTAAAGAAACATAACCCATACAAAATGTGCTGAAGGTATAAAGACTATCTCTGTTCCGTTTCAGCGCGGGTTGGCCACACCCTTTCGTTTTCAGTTATCAATTTTGGCCTTCCCGCGCTTTTTGTATGTATTTATAAAAAGATTTTATATCACCACCCGCGCCTGCTTCGCCGCCATCCAGTCGCTTAAGGAGGGACGCTGGGTGGACGTGGAGTAGGATAGATAATTGCTTCCGCCCACACGCACCATAGCGAAGGGCAGAACCAAAGAAGGAGGCTGAGACCCGGTTGCGGGTTTCAGCCTTCTTCTTTGCTGTATCTTTGCAAGAAAAGCGAAGATCCGCTGCGGCTCGGCATAGAAAAAGAAAGCAGGCTTTCTTTTCTCTGCGCTCGCTTTGCTGTATCTTTGCAGGAAACGCGAAGATCCGCTGCGGCTCGACATAGAAAAAGAAGGCAAGCTTTTTTTCTCTGCGCTCGCCTTGCTGTATCTTTGCTCCAAAAGCGAAGATATGCTGCGGCTCGGCATAGAAAAAGGAAGCAGGCTTTCTTTTCTCTGCGCTCGCCTTGCTGTATCTTTTCGAAACGAATCCCTTCAAAAGAGCCAGGGAGCGCGCCGCCGCCCTTCAACGAAATCTGTCGCGAAAGGGCTTCACCCAACGGCGGCGCGCGTATCAACCTGGCAATATGTAGAAGAAACTCAAAGAATCTGCTACAAGAAAAAAGCAGGCGGCTATGCGGTCTGCGGCGGAATGCTGATAGGAACGCACAAATCCAATGTGCGCAAGAGAAGGCGGGGGTTGGGAGATTTTTCCATCTCTATGTGAATCTCTATCCTATATATAAGTTCCGAATACAAGCACCTTGTGATGCCTTGATGGGGCAAAAGTAAGATTTACTAACGCTTCGAGAAGACAAGAAAGCCCTTAACACGACATTTTGCACAATTACCCCCCCCATTTTGCTATATGGAATTAGCAAAATAGGCGTAGACAACAAAAAGAGAGGGTATCGGGAAGGCTGGTATACAATGGAAAAACAGGCGGAAAGCCTTGCGTCGCAACTGCAAAGGGGACGGCAAGATTAAGAAGCGCATACGGAAAAAGTTGGGGCTTTCAATTCTAAAGTTATGTGGGTTTATTTTGAAGTCAAAGCGTTTAACTTCAAAATTAAACGCCACGAGTTCGGTAAGTGTAGGCACATACAAAAAGAGATGCCGCAGCGTGCAGTGTTTCTCGCACGCTGTGGCATTCCTGCAGGTTCGTATGGGGAAGCAAACCGCTCGGAGCCGACTTCAAAATTCGTAGCGTTTCAGCTCTATGCTGCGGCGCACCACGTCGCGGGTCGCGCTGATGTCGGCAAGTTCGCCTGCGGCAATGGCCTGCACGAGGATGTTGCCCATCGCTGTGGCCTCCACGGGGCCTGCTAACACTGGCAGCCCAGCGGCCTCGGCGGTGAAGCGGTTGAGCAGGGCGTTCTGCGAGCCGCCGCCGATGATGTTCAACTGCGTGACGGGCTGCGGCAGCAAGGTGCTGAGCGTAGCGATGGCCACAGCATATTTGTTGGCGAGCGAACGCATCACGCAGCGCGCCGTGTCGGCCTTGGTCTGCGGCAGCGCCACACCCTGTTCGCGCAGGCAGGCCGCGATTTCCTGCTCCATCGAGGCGGGATTGACAAAGCGCGCATCGGCCACGGGTAACAGCGCGTCGTAGGTTGAAGCCTCGGCTGCGGGCAGCAGCGTGTCGAACGTCTGCGCATCGCCAGCAGCCTCCCATTCGCCCATCAGGCGTTGCAGAAGCCACAGGCCCGTGATGTTTTGCAAGAAACGGATGGTGCCGCCTACGCCGCCCTCGTTGGTAAACTCGGCCAGGCGCGCCGCCTCGGTCAGGATGGGTTCTGCGAGTTCCACGCCTAAGAGCGACCACGTGCCGCTGCTCAGGAACGCTGCACCAGGCTCAAGCGGCGTGGCCACCACAGCGCTGGCCGTGTCGTGGCTGCCCACGGCCACCACGTCAATCGGCCCCAAGCGCGTCTCCGCCGCTAATTCGGGTGTCAGTCGCCCGCGCACCTGCCCCGGTTCTACCAGTTCGGAGAACAGGTGTTGCGGCAGGCCGAGCGACTTGAGCGTTGGCCACGACCAGTTGCGCCGAGCGGCGTCGAGCAACTCGGAGGTAGAGGCTATGGTGTACTCATTGCTCGCCACGCCCGTGAGGAAAAAGGCGAAGAGATCGGGCATGAAGAGCAGGCGGTGGGCTTTTTCGAGGCGGAAATCGTCGGCGCACTTCATGCTGTAGAGTTGAAACAGCGTGTTGATGTCCATCTGCTGGATGCCAGTGCAGGCATAGTGCGCGGCACGGTCTATGCGCTGGAACACAACGCCCTGCATCCCCTGCGTGCGTCCGTCGCGGTAGCACACGGGCAGGCCGATGAGTTCGCCCTCGCGGTCGATGAGGCCAAAGTCTACGCCCCACGTGTCGACGCCCACGCTCTTCACGTTGAAGCCCTCGGCGGCGGCGCGCTTCAGCCCCTCTTTCAAGTCCTCGAACAGCGCGGGAAAGTCCCAGTAAAGGCGCGCTCCGAGGCGCACCTGGCGGTTGCGGAAGCGGTGCACCTCCTTGAGTTGCAAGCGTCCCGCGTCGAGCCATCCCGCGATGACCCGCCCGCTGCCCCCGCCAAAATCGGCGGCAAGATATGCTTGGTTCATAAGTTTATCAGTTGATAAGTTTATCAGTTGATAAGTTGGTTGCGAAGACAGCCGCGTCGGAGATGACGGGCTTGCACCGCCCCGCAAAAATAGCAAGGATTGGCGGCCCGCACGCCCTGTGCGGACACTTTTGTAACATTTCGGCTTTCTTTACGACGTTTTCTCCTTACCTTTGTCGCGTCGCAACACGTCCGCCTTCGCTATACAGAAGAACGACACACGTCCCACTCCCCGCTTCCATCGAGCGGGACAGCACAAGAAACGCACGCATACACCCTTAAAACAATATAGTGATGAAAAAGACAAGATTCTTCTTGCTCGCCGCCCTGCTGGTTGCGGCCTGCAACGTGTCGGCGCAACGCAAGGCGCTGGAACACAACGTTTACGTGTCCGCCGGACTGTTTATCGACCGCAACGCCGGGGATACCGGCAATGGGCTGTCGGTGCGCCTGGGCTACGGGCTGGACATACGCCTGTCGCAAAAGCTCTCCGTGATGCCGGGCATCGCCGTCAGAGGAGTGATTGAAAGCCCCTTCGAAAGTTGGGACGGTGCCGACGACGACATTTTCACGTTCCTCGACATCCCTGTCATCGCCCGCTACCATCTGGACAGCGGCAAAGGCGGATGGGTATTCGGCCTTGGCCCGGTGCTTTCGTTTTGCGTGGACAATGACACCTACTACATTGACGCTGGCCCCGATCCGCTCACCGACAAGACCAAAATCAAGCCCTTCGACTTGGGCCTTCAGCCGAGCGTCGCCTACAAACTGGGCCGTTTCACCCTCGGCGTGGACGCGCGCATCGGCCTGCTCAACGTGAAGCGCACGCACGGCCTCACCACCGGCACGCAGCACCTCCACGACCTCACCGCCACCGTCGCCTTCCGCTTCTGAGCCAGCGACCACTGCATGGCTCGGCACGCTGCGGCTCGGCATAGAAAAAGAAAGCAAGCTTCCTTTTCTCTGCGCTCGCCTTGCAGTATCTTTGCCCCGGATATGCCAAGGAAACACTCCATATTATATATAAGGACACTCTGCTTCCTGCTTGCACTGCTGCCCCTTTGCACTATGGCGCAGGCATACCGTTTCGTCCCAGTGCGCAGCGACAGTGTGACGTTCCTCGACCGCGACATAACCAACTTCCAGCTGTTCCCAATGCTGGTAAGTCCCATTGTCGACAAGCCACAGCCACTCTATCCGCCGCGCGCGCCCCTTGCCGAACTCGAACGCCAATGGCGCGAGCGCGTGTTGCCCGCTTTGAACGCCGTGGGAGGGAGCGGCAGCGAAACCGAGGCGCAGGGCTATGCAGCGGTGGCCAATTTCTACGACGCGCAGACGCTGTGGCTGCTCACGGGCGAGGCACGCTATGTCGACGCGATGGAACGCGCCTTGACGGGCGGCCTCCCGGCGGCGATGTTCTCCTCGCCCGACGCAAGCGAACGCCTGCTGTGCGCACAAGCGGTGATGGATGCCTCGCAATTGGTCTATGCCACAGACACCGCCGGGCTGTATGTAAACTTTTATCTCAACACAATGGCCCACGTGGCTACGCCGCAGTTCAACTTTATGCTGGACCAGCTCACTGCGATGCCCTTCGGCCCGATGGTGAAACTGCGCCTGCGTGTGCCCGACGGCGCTGCGCTGCCCCTTGCCTTGCACCTGCGCCTGCCGGAGTGGGCGGTGGACGTGCCCGAAATCTATGTGAACGGTCACGAGGCCGACTACGACGTGGAGCGCGGCTATGCAGTGATTCGTCGCACGTGGCGCGCCCGCGATGAGGTCTACATGCTTTTCGACCTCTCCCCCCGCCTTGTGAGCGACGGCGGCAACAGTTTTTTGCGCTGCGGCTCCATTGTCTACTGTCCGCAGGACAGCATCGCCGCCGATGCCGTGGCGTGGGTCGAGCCTGCCGGTGCCGACACCTTGTCGCGCCATCCGCTCTATGACCTCTGCTACCAGGCTGGCAGCGACACCGTGTGCACACGCCTGCGCCCCTATTTCGAGACACCGCAGCCCCTGCGCCGCCATCTCCACACACCTGGTCTGCGCCTCAAAGAACCGTGACCGCTCCACGGCAGAGGCTTGCAGACATTTTTTTTGCGCCGACAATAACCAACAAAAACCTATAGCTTTATGAGAAACGCCACACTACGCACGCTGATGCTGGGCAGCGTGATGCCCGCCGCCACATTGGCACAGACGGCGCAGCAGCCCAACATCATCTTCTTCCTGGTCGACGACATGGGCTGGAACGAAACGAGCGTGCCGTTCTGGAAGGAGCGCACCGCGCTCAACGACCGCTACCGCACGCCCAACATGGAGCGCCTCGCCGCCCTCGGCGTGAAGTTCACCAACGCCTACGCCTGCCCCGTCAGTTCGCCCTCGCGCTGCTCCCTGATGAGCGGCATGAACGCCGCGCGCCACCGCGTCACAAACTGGGTGGAGGGCTACAACAGCAACACCAACGCCAGCGGCGGCGCACTGACCCTGCCCTCGTGGAACTACAACGGCATACAGCCCGCCGCCACGGCCAAAGCTAAGGACAAGGTGAACAGCACGCTCGTCACCCCGTTGCCGCAACTGCTCAAGGACGCTGGCTACACCACCATCCACATCGGCAAGGGCAACTTCGGCACCACCGGCACCAGCAGTGCCGACCCGCGCAACCTGGGCTTCACCTACCAGGTGGCGGGCAGTGCGGCGGGCGCGCCGGGCAGTTACCTCGCCGCCGATAACTACGGCAGCGGTTTCTACCACGTGCCCGACCTCGACAGCTACTACGAGCAGGGCACGTTCCTCACCGAGGCGCTGACCATCGAAGCCCTCAACTACCTCAACCGGGCCAAGCGCGCGGGCAAGCCCTTCTTCCTCTATATGTCGCAGTATGCCATCCACACGCCCTACAACGCCGACGAGCGTTTCACCGGCAACTACCGCCAGGCCGACGGACAGGGCGTGTACGACGAACTGCTGGGGGCAAACCTCAACACCTCCGAAATTAACCACGCTGCGCTCATCGAAGGTATGGACAAGAGCCTCGGCGACCTGATGGACTGGGTGGAGAGCGACCCCGACGTGGCCGCCAACACCATCATCATCTTTATGAGCGACAACGGCGGGCAGGCTGTCAATCCGCGCCAGGGCCGACAGAACCACGACCCCAACTATCCCGCGCGCGGCGGTAAGGGCAGCGGCTACGACGGCGGCATTCACGAGCCGATGATGGTCTACTGGCCGGGCCTCACCGAGGGCGGCACGGTCAATGCCAACCGCGTCATCATCGAGGACTTCTACCCCACCATCCTGGCCATGGCTGGTGTGACGGACTACACCACCGTGCAGACGCTCGACGGGCAGGACATCACGCCCCTGCTGCTCGACCCCACGCTGCGCCGCGACCGCCCCGTCATCACGCACTATCCCAACCGCTGGGGCGAGACCGCCGACCGCTCCGAGGGCTACGGCACCTACAGCGGCCTGATGAAGGGCGAATACCACCTGCTCTACTTCTGGGAGACGCAGGAACGCCGCCTCTACAACATCACTGACGACCCGGGCGAAGCCAACAACCTCGCTGCCACAATGCCCGAACTCGTGCAGCAGATGGCACAGGAACTCACCGACTCGCTCATTGCGATGGACGCGCAGCGCCCCACGCTGACCGCCACCGGCCAGTTGGTGCCCTGGCCCGCCGACGCGCAGGAGCAGGAGGCCAGTTACGAAAGCGGTGACGTCATTCCCGCCGCCAAGGTCGTGAAACTATCGACCGCCGACACCAAGGTGTACTACACCATCCGCGACAACCGCGCCGCCTCCGCCGAGGGCCCGTACTTCTGGACGCAGGGCGAGCAGTTCGGCTCACCCGCCATACAGTGCACCAACGAGGACTACAGCGGGCGCGCCGACAGCACGCTCCAACTCTTCTACTTCATGCAAGGTGCCAGCGACCAGTCGGTGCGCCTCTACACCTACGACGGCAAGCCCGTGAGCTACACCGAGGGCACCACGCTCACTTCGTGGAACTCCAGCAGCACCACCACGGCCAAGTACCTGCAATACGGCGTGGCTGACGCCGAGGAACTCTCGCTCATCGTGACTGACTACGCGGGCTACTACGGCATCCGCGCAGCCAACGGCGACCTGATGAACGACCGTGGCACCAGCCACGGCAGCGCCGTCAATATGAAGTGGGCCGTGTGGACCTACAGCGGCAACTACACGGGCGACACGGGCAGCCGCTACCTTTTCACGGAGGCCGGTGTCGAAGTGCCGAAACCTTTGGTTGCGGGCGACGTGGTAGACCCCGCCACGGTGGTGAAACTCAGCGACGCTACGACGACCTACCTCTACCAGGTGATGGACAACCGCCCCACGCCGTTCTTTTGGCAACGCGGCACGTACAACGGCACGCAGGCCATACAGGTGAACAACGAGGATCTGGGCGGCAGCGAACAAGCCGCCGACCAGCAGTTCTACTTCGTGGCCACCGACGACGTGGAGCACGGCGTACAGGTCTACACCGCCGCCGGACAGCCTCTCGCCCTCGTCAGCGGCACCGCCGAGACCAGCCTGGGCAACGGCAACTTCCAGGCGGCCAACTACCTGCAATACGGCACGCCCACGGCGGGCGCTTTCCAGATGCTCTACAGCGGCTACGACGGCTACTATGGCCTGCGCACCGGCGGCGACCTCATGTGCGACCGCGGCACCAGCCGGGGCAGCGCGGTCAATATGGCGTGGTGCGTGATGACCTACAGCGGCAACCACCTGGGCGACCAGGGCAGCCGCTACCGCTTCGTGCCTGCGGGCGAAGTGCCAACGGGTATCGCCACCGCCACGATGGCCAATGATAAACCCACCGCAGTCTACGACCTACAGGGCCGCCGCGTCGCCACACCCACGCAAGGCGGCATCTACATCATTGACGGCAAGAAGGTGGCACGATAAGCCCAACGGCGCGTGCCCTCGCAGGGAGTCCGACTCCGCGATACTTTCCGCCGCATCCCCGACAGACACACCGGGATACCCAATCACAACGCGCGCGTTCCATCAGCGGAACGCGCGCGTTGTGTTGTATACAAACGGGCTTGGCTACCGTGTGAGCGTGAAGCGGAATGCCCCGCCGGGCGTGGTGGCGAGCGTTGCGCGGGAATAGCCGCCAAGAAGGGCGCGGAGCAACGGGGACACTCCTTCGGGCAGCGGCGCGGCGAGCAACTGGTCGATGCGCACGGCGGCATAGGCACTGAGACCGTCGGGCAAGGCCGCAGACGACGGCGCAACGGTTGGCGCATGGCGCGAACGCAAGGTAACGGGCCGTCCATCCTTGTCGCGGCCGGTGAGCAGGAAAGTGGGCGCGCCTGCGGTGTCAATAGCCGTGACAAGAAGCGAGGCCGTGCCGCATAGGCGGCGTATGTCGGCGGCTGCCGAGGTGCTGTCGCTCAGGGCGGTGAGCATCAGCCGCAGCGTACCGTCGCTACGCATCCGTTTCAAGAGTTCGGGACCGTCGGCGCGCAAGGTGGCTTGCAGCAGGTGGGCGGGCCGGGCATCGGGCAAGGCGGGCAGAGCCTGTGCTGCACCGATGGCCGCGCCGCTGACAACGAGAGCCGTGTCGGCGAGGGCGATGGTGGCAGCGATGTCGGCCTTGGTGTCGGGCAGACCGAGGCGCAGCAGGGTGCCATAGGGCGCGGGCAGCACGCTGGGGGAAGCCAACAATGCCACGGGGGCATCGGCGGGAAGCGACGTGGCGCGCGGGCTACAGGCAAAGCCCTCGCTGGCGGGAGCGTCGAGCATCACGCGAAGGGTGTGGGCAAGGCGGTCGCGCTCCTGCGCCGTGGCCGGACCGAGCACAAGCAGCGTGCTGCCCCGCAACGCTGCAAGCCAGCCTGCCTCCGTCCAAAACCAGCGCGCACCGCCCTCCTCCGTGGCGGTCACGCAGGGCGGCATCGCCGCCACGAATGCCGACGCATCGCGCAGCGTCAGCGCCGCACCGAAGTACTCGTTGGGCGTGACGAAAAAGTAAGCATCGCCCTCGGTGGCCGATAGCGCGGGAAGCCCTGTGGCTTCGGCTATGAGGCGGGGCATCTCAGAGCGTGCAAAAGCGGCGGCGCTGAAACGCACCACGGCCTTGCTACGGGCGGGAATGTAGTCGGGCAGCCGCTTGCCCCCAGCAAGCCACCACCACAGCGCGCCCCCAGCGAGCAACAACAAGGCAAAGGCGACGAAGAGCTTGGTTTTCATGGCGCAATGCGTTTGCGGAGGTACATCATGTGGACTGCGGCGAGCGCGGCAGTCTCCGTGCGCAGACGGCTCTCGCCGAGCGAAACGGGGCGAAAGCCAGCGGCCAGCGCCTGTCGCACCTCGGCGGGGGTAAAGTCGCCCTCAGGCCCAATGATCACCACGGCATCGCCCCCTATCGGCACAACGTCGAGCAGCAGAGGCTTGTCGGGTGCTTCGGGGAAGTCGGTGGGGGCGTAGCAGTGGCATATATATTTATACGGAGTGGCCGCCACCGTTTCCAGGAAGTCAGTGAAAGCCACCGGACCGCCGATGCGCGGCAGCCATGCCTTGTGGCTCTGTTTCATGGCGCTGACGGCGCAGCGCGCAAGGCGTTCGGTGTTGAGGCGGGAGCGCTCGGTGTTGGCCGTGTGCAGGAAAGTGAAAGCGTCGGTGCCTATCTCGGTAGCCTTCTCGACAAACCACTCCATGCGGTCGGCATTCTTGGTCGGCGCGACGGCGATGTGGATACCGCCCTGCCACAGCGGCGCAGGCGTCTCGTGCGAAAGGACGCGCAGACGACAAGCACGCTTCGTCGCCTCGGCAATGCAGGCGCTCGCCAACGTGCCGCGCCCGTCTGTAACAAGGATTTCGTCGCCCTCGCGCAGGCGCAACACGCGCACGGCGTGGGCAGCCTCGTCGTCGGGAAGCTGGCAGCCGTCGCCCAACTGGGGACAGAAGAAATAGCGGGTCTCTTTCAAAAGTCTGTAGTGGTGCTGGTGTGCGACATAGCCTCACGGCGGCGCAGCTCGTCGCGCAGCGCCGTGGCCATCTCGAAGTTGTCTTCCTGTACGGCCTCGTTGAGCGCTTCTTTAAGCAAGTCGCTGTCCATCGCAGTGACAGGCACACGTATTTCCATCGTGCCGTCGCCGCGTATGCCCCCGCCGGTGATGGTGTTGAAGTAGTTGGCACCGACTTGCAGGGGCACGCCCGCCTCCACGGCCAACACAACACCAACGCCCACGGGACGGCTCACGGTGCGCACGTCGCTGCCCTGAGCCATAAGGAGTTCGGCGCAATATTCGCCCCCTTTGGTGTTGTTGTGAATGACTACACAATTGAGCGTGACGTCAAAGACGCGCATCACACTGGCCAGCGTCCGGGCTGTCTCGCTGCGCTTTCCCTGCATCATGCGCCTGACGGCGAGGAACTCCGCGTGCGACACGGGCACGGCCATACAGCGCGCGCCCAAAGCCTCGCGCAGGATGAGTATGTAGGCTCCTTGCAGGCTCACGCCGCGCGTCAGCCCAAGGGGCACAAGGTTGATGAAATCAGTGTTTGCCATAGGTCTGGCGGATTGTGGTTCCACTTTTATTTGCAAAAGTAAGGAAAATCGGGCGAAAGCGCGCGCCGCGTGCGAATAAAGTTGCGCAGCGGCACTATCTGCGCAGCGCGAGAACTCTTTATACGCTGCGCAGCGGCGCTCCGTGCGCCACAAATCGCGCCTATGGCCACAAGAAAACTTCCTGCTGGTCTCAGAATCTCCAAATTAAGCCTTAAATTGTACAAACTAAGCCTAAGTTTGGCGAAATTAAGCCTTAGTTTGTACAATTTAAGGCTTAATTTGAAGATTTGTGGGGCTGCGGGAGGGATTTTCACCTTTTCCGTGCATCGCGGGTGGGGCACGCTTCCAGCGTGCGTGCCACAACGATGCCACACCCACGGTGCAAGGGTTCTCTGCCCTTGCACCGTGGGTTACAGAGAGGGAGACGCCTCCAGCGTCTTTCGGGGCAGCATGCAACGGCGTGGGAACATGCACCAAGTAATAGGCTCGTGACAGACGCTGGAAGCGTCTCCCCCTCTGTAATCGCGGGTTCGCGAAGTGCAACGGAGCGAACCCGCGATAGGAACGCACTTCTGACGGACGCTGGAAGCGTCCCCCAGAAGCGCAGATGCCACTCTGTTCTCCCCACTCCCAACACACGCCCCCACCCCCTACCCTTCCCCGAAAAAAAAGAGCCCCCGCCGCCGCGCCCCACAACAAAATCCACTACCTTTGCCGCGCTGACAGAAAGAACTGGAAGCCCTTCCAAGCACGATTCACACCAACCTATCAAAAAACCAGTTATGAAAAAAATCCTTCCCCTCCTCGCACTCGCCGCGACGCTCACGGCCTGCGGCACTGACAAAGCCGAACCCACCAATCCCGCAACCAACGCCAGCACACAGGTACCCGGGCGCAAAAATTTTGGAGCCAAGGGGGTCATCACCCCGTTGCCCGCCATTATGATTGCCACCTACGACAGCAACGGCAATCCCGACGTGATGATGGCCGCATGGGGCGGCCAGTGCGGCCCCAACCACATCTGTTTCAACCTCTCCGAGCATAAAACGACCGAAAACCTACGTCTGAAGAAGGCTTTCACCGTTAGTTTCGCCTCCAAGGACAACGTGGCGCAGAGCGACTACTTCGGCATCGTCTCGGCCAACGACGTGCCCGACAAAGTCAAGCGCTCGGGTTTCTCTGCCACCAAGAGTCCCAACGTCGACGCACCAATCATCAACGAATACCCACTCACGCTGGAGTGCCGCGTCATTGAGATGGAACAGACATCGCTCGGCGAAGCGCGCGTCGTGGGCGAAATCGTAAACATGAGCGCCGAAGCCGCTGTGCTCGACGAGGCAGGCAACGTGGACTTGGGCAAACTACAGCCCATCGTGTTCGACTCCTCGCGCAACATCTATCGCGCCGTGGGCGACTCCGTAGGCCAAGCCTGGGGAAGCGGCAAGAAATACCAGTAGTCCCATACACCGCAAAAAATCAAACGGCACGTCCGTTGCGCTCCCTTTGCAGGAACGTGGCGGACGCGCCGCTTTTATTTTCCCCCACTCCGCGCTGCAATTTTCCAAGCCCACGACACACGTTCCCCAATGCGCCACAGCACCTCCTGAAGGCGCAATTCGTTTTTTTTTAACCAAAAATTTGTTTGTTCATAAAAACCGCCGTACTTTTGAATTTGAAATGTGGAGTTGGCAAACTGGCATTGCGCGCAACCATCCCCAAAGTGCGTATACATACGCCTGCAACACTCTATTTTTCAAAGCGTTAAAACATTACGAATAACAATAACAGACAAGGCTATGCCCTACTTACACTTCGACAAGACGCAGATGACCAACCTGCAAGACAGCCTCTTCAAGGAGCTGCTCATCACAAACAGGCAGGGGGCGTACTGCTCTACGACGCTCGTGGGGTGCAACATCCGCAAATACCACGGACTGCTCGTCGTGCCCACACCGGGCCTCGACGACGAGCGCCACGTGCTGCTCTCATCGCTCGACGAGACCGTGATACAGCACGGCGCGGAGTTCAACCTCGGGCTACACCGCTACCAGGGCGGGCACTACAGCCCCAACGGGCACAAGTACATCAGCTCGTTCACCTGGGACAAAGTCCCGACGTGGACTTACCGCATCGGCGGCGTGACGCTGCAAAAGGAAATCGTGTTCCGCCGCAAGGGAGGCTTCCAGCTGCTCGTGCGCTACACCGTCACAGACGCCCATTCGCTCACTACGCTGCGCCTGCGTCCTATGCTCTCGTTCCGCAGCGTGCGTCATTGGACGCACCAGAACAACGTGGCCGACACGGGCTACGACACCGTGGACCAGGGCATCCGCATGAAACTCTACGCAGGCTACCCCGACCTCTACATGCAGACCAACGTGCCCGCCAAGTTCGTCTACGAGGGCGACTGGTATCGCGGCCTGGAGTATCCCAAGGAGAACGAGCGCGGCTACTTCGACGTCGACGACGCCTTCGTGCCGGGCTACTTCGAGGTGGAACTCAAGAAAGGCGACAGCATCGTCTTCAGCGCCGGCACACAGGAGGCCAAGGCCGCACGCCTTGAGATGAGCATGGAGGCCGAAAAGGTGGGCCGCGACAGCCGCGACAGTTTCTTCCACTGCCTCGTGAACGCCGCCCACCAGTTCCGCGTGGAGCAGGACGGCGAACTCTACATGCTGGCCGGTTTCCACTGGTTCAAGGCTCGCGCCCGCGACACGTTCGTCTCGCTGCCCGGCCTGACGCTGGCCATCGGCGAAAAGGACCGCTTCGAGCAGTATATGGCCACCGCCGAAAAGGCACTGCGCGACATGATGGCCGCGCGCCCCGTGAGCGTAGACATCGCCGAGACCGACCAGCCCGACGTGCCCCTGTGGGCCGTGTGGACGCTCCAGCAGTACGGCAAGTACGTGGGCCGCAAGGAGTGCTACGCCCGCTACGGCCAGCTCGTGGCCGACCTCGTCGACTTCATCTGGGAGGGTCGCCACCAGGGCCTCTTCGTCCACGACAACGGCCTGCTCTACGCCCCCGGCGGGCGCGACTACCCCGTGACGTGGATGAACAGCACGGCGGGCGGACGCCCCATCGTGCCGCGCACAGGCTACATCGTCGAGTTCAACGCCCTGTGGTACAACGCCCTGAAATTCTACGAGCAGCTGCTCTCCGAGTTCGGCACCGAGGCGCAGAAAGTCAAGGCACGCCAGGCCGGCAAGGACGCCGCCAAGGTGGGCGAATCGTTCCGCCAGACCTTCCTCAACGAGCACGGCTACCTCTTCGACTATGTCGACGGCCAGATGGCCGACTGGAGCGTGCGCCCCAACCAGTTGCTGGGCATCGCGCTCGACTTCTGCCCACTCGAACTGCGCGAGCGCAAGAGCGTGCTCGACACCTGCACCAAGGAACTCGTCACGCCCAAGGGCATCCGCAGCCTCTCGCCCAAGAGCGGCGGCTACACACCCCTCTACACCGGCCCGCAGACGCAGCGCGACCAGGCCTACCACCAGGGCACCGCGTGGCCGTGGCTCACGGGGTTCTACCTCGAAGCCTACCTGCGCGTGTACAAGATGAGCGGCGTGAACTACATCGAGCGCCAGCTCATCGGCTTCGAGGAGGAACTGTTCTACCACAGCCTCGGCACCATCCCCGAACTCTTCGACGGCAACCCGCCCTTCCACGGGCGCGGCGCCGTGTCGCTGGCCATGAACGTGAGCGGCATCCTGCGCGCCATCCGTATGCTGGAGAAATACCAACGTGAAGAATAAACCCGCCGTAGCCGCCGCACCGCCCTCGCGGCATAGCGGCGCGAACAAGGCTTTAACTTAGCAAAGACCTAATTAAAGATATGAAAGTTTTAATGTTCGGGTGGGAGTTTCCCCCTCATATCCTCGGCGGACTGGGCACGGCCAGCTACGGCATCACCAAGGGTCTCGCCGCGATACCCGGCATGGACATCACCTTCTGCATACCCAAACCCTGGGGCGACGAGGACAAGAGCTTCATGAACATCATCGGCATGAGCCAGGTGCCCGTCGTGTGGAAGGACGTCAGCCGCGAATACGTCGAGCAGCGCATCGGCGACAAGATGTCGCCCGAACTCTACTACGCACTGCGCGACCACATCTACGCCGACTTCAACTACCGCCAGACCGACGACCTGGGCTGCATTGAGTTCTCCGGCAAGTACCCCGACAACCTCCAGGAGGAGATCAACAACTACAGCATCGTGGCCGGCGTCATCGCCCGCCAGCAGGAGTACGACATCATCCACGCCCACGACTGGCTCACCTACCCCGCCGGCATCCACGCCAAGCAGGTGAGCGGCAAGCCCCTCGTCATCCACGTCCACGCCACCGACTTCGACCGCTCGCGTGGCCGCGTCAACCCCACGGTCTACGGCATCGAGAAGGACGGTATGGACCACGCCGACTGCATCATGTGCGTCAGCGAACTGACGCGACAGACGGTCATCAACCACTACCACCAAGACCCCGCCAAGTGCGTCGCGATGCACAACGCCGTCTATCCCCTCGACCCCGAAATCAAGGAGTTTGTTGACATCCCCATCGAGAACGCCGCCGAGCGCGACAAGGTGGTCACCTTCCTGGGCCGCATCACGATGCAGAAAGGCCCCGAATACTTCGTCGAGGCCGCCGCGAAGGTGCTCAGCCGCACCAAGGGCATACGCTTCTGTATGGCCGGCAGCGGCGACATGATGAACCAGATGATTGACCTCGTGGCCAAGAAAGGCATCGCCGACAAGTTCCACTTCCCCGGCTTTATGAAAGGCCACCAGGTGTTCGAGGCGTTCCGCGAGAGCTACGTCTACGTGATGCCCAGCGTCAGCGAGCCTTTCGGCATCAGCCCGCTGGAAGCCATGCAGTGCGGCGTGCCCAGCATCATCAGCAAACAGAGCGGATGCGCCGAAATCCTGACCAACTGCGTCAAGACCGACTACTGGGACATCGACGCCATGGCCGACGCCATCTACGCCCTCTGCACCTACCACAGCTACCACCACTACCTCAAGGAAGAGGGACGCAAGGAAGTAGACCAAATCACCTGGGAGAAAGTGGGCGAGCGCATCAACGAGTGCTACCTCCGCTGCCTCGGATGGAACTGAACGAACGCCAACCCCCAAAACCCGCAAAACAAACCCCGAAACAATGAAAACCGTTTGCTTATACTTTGAAATTCACCAGAACATCCACCTGAAGCGCTACCGTTTCTTCGACATCGGCACCGACCACTACTACTACGACGACTACGAGAACGAGCGCAGCATTCAGGAAACTGCCGAGCGCAGTTACGTGCCCGCCCTACAGGCCCTGCTCGAAATGGCCGGGCGCTACGGCAGCTACTTCAAGTGCGCCATCAGCCTCAGCGGAAGCGCCATCGAACTGCTGGAGCGCTACGCCCCGCAGGTGCTCGACCTCCTTTCGCAGCTCAACGAGACGGGCTGCGTGGAGTTCCTCGCCGAGCCCTACAGCCACGGCTTCTCCTCCATGACCAACCGCGAGACGTTCCGCGAGGAAGTGAAGCGCCTCTGCAAGAAGATCAAGACCCTCTTCGGCAAGGAGCCCAAGGTGTTCCGCAACTCCTGCCTCATCTACAGCGACGAGATAGGCCAGGAAGTGGCCGACATGGGCTTCAAGGGAATGCTGGCCGAAGGCGCCAAGCACGTGCTCGGCTGGAAGTCGCCCCACTTCGTCTACCACTGCAACCGCAACCCCAAGCTCAAGCTCCTGCTGCGCGACCCCAGCCTCAGCGAGGACATCAGCTACCGCTTCAACGACTCCTCGTGGAGCGAGTACCCCCTCTTCGCCGACACCTACGCCAAGTGGATTGCTGACCTCCCCGAGGACGAGCAGGTGGTCAACATCTTTATGGAGCTCTGCGCCCTGGGCATCTTCCAGCCGCTGTCCAGCAACATCCTCGAATTTATGAAGTCGCTGCCCGAGCAACTCAAGGAGCGCGGCGTCGTCTTCAGCACGCCCAGCGAAATCTGCTCCAAGATGAAGAGCGCGGGCGAACTCAACGTGGCCTACCCCACCTCGTGGGTTGACGAGGAGCGCGACCTCTCCCCGTGGCTCGGCAACGACATGCAGCGCGAGGCTCTCGACAAACTCTACAGCCTGGCCGACCGCGTGCGCATCGGCAACGACAAGCGCCTCAAGCAGGACTTCGACTACCTGCAAGCCTCCAACAACTTCCGCTTCATGTCCACCAAGGCCAACAGCTACGGCGGCTATCGCGGCATCTACGACTCGCCCTACGACGCGTTCACCAACTTCATGAACATCCTCGGCGACTTCAACAGCCGCATCAACAACCTCTATCCCGAGTTCGACAACGACGAGCTCAACTCGCTCCTGACCACCATCAAGAACCAGGACGAGGAACTGGAGCGCAAGGACAAGGAGATCGAGAAACTCCAGCACCTGCTCGGCCAGCTCGAAGAGATGGAGGGCGGTTTCCAGAAAGCCGAGGCCAAGCCCGTCCCCGAGGCCGCGCCCGCAGCCCCCGCCAAGAAGGCAGCCTCCAAGGCAAAAGCAGAGGCCAAGCCCGCAGCCAAGAAGACAACCCCCAAGGCAAAGGCTGAAGCTAAGCCCGCAGCCAAGAAGGCAGCGCCCAAGGCAAAGGCCGAGGCCAAGCCCGCAGCCAAGAAGGCAGCTGCAAAGGCCAAAAAGTAAACAACCTTATCTAATACTCATGATCCGAAGGGGCGGCACCGCCGTGAGGCAGTGCCGCCCCCTTCAAACCCCTAAGCCGACACGCACAAAGGGTTTATTGTTTAACGCATAACGTCTATTGTAAGTGAAGCGCTCATTCCTACTCACCCTCAGCCTACTCTTCACCCTCGTCCTGTTCGCCCAGGCACCGGCGGGCTACTACACCCGCGCCAACGGCAAGTCGGGCAGCGCGCTCAAAACCGCGCTCAGCACCATCATCACCGCCGGCCACACCGCCATCGGCTACGACAACCTGTGGACTGCCTACAAGACCACCGATGTCCGCCCCGACGGCAAACTCTGGGACATGTACAGCGACATCACCAACTTCGACCCCTCCAAGCCCAGCGGCAACTACCACGAGGAGGGCGACGTGGCCAACCGCGAGCACTCCTTCCCCAAAAGTTGGTGGGGAGGTTCGAAGAACGCCGCCTACTCCGACATCTTCCACGTCGTGCCGGTAGACGGTTACGTCAACAACCGCCGCAGCAACTACCCCTTCGGCGAGACCAGCAACCCCACCTACACGTCGCACGGCGGGTTTAGCAAACTCGGCCCCTGCAACGCCGCCATCGGCTACAGCGGCACCGTCTTCGAACCCAACGACGAGTACAAGGGCGACTTCGCGCGCATTTATTTCTATATGTGCACGCGCTACGAGAGCGACTTCGCCTCGTGGAGCAGCCCCATGCTGGCCGGAAACAGCTATCCCGGCTACACTGACTGGGCCATCACGATGCTCCTGCGCTGGGCCGCCGAAGACCCCGTCAGCCAAAAGGAGATTGACCGCAACAACGCCGTCTATGGCATCCAGGGCAACCGCAACCCCTACGTCGACTTCCCCGGCCTGGAGCAGTACGTCTGGGGCACAAAGAAGTCCACCGCCGTCGACCTCAACAACTACGACGGCAGCAGCCAGGGCGGCGGCACCGAGCAACGCCCCACCGCGCCCGTCTTCTCGCCCGAGGGCGGCGAAGTGGCCGCAGGCAGCCAAATCACCATCACCGCCGTAGGCAACTACACCATATATTATAGGATAAACGACGGCGAACTGCAGAGCGGCACGTCGCCCGTGACGCTCACCGTCACCGCCGACATGACCGTCACCGCCTTCTGCACCAACAGCGCAGGCGACAGCCCCACGGCCACCGCCACCTACACCGTGGCCGAGACGCCCGAACCCGTCACGGGCGACGGCGTGTTCGCCCTCATCACCGGCAGCGACCAGCTCGAAGCTGGCCACAACTACCTCATCGTGTGGGAGAGCGGGCCGCGCGCAATGGCCGGTGCCAACGGCAAGGTGCGTTCCTACATCGACGTCTTGCTGACCGACCACACGCTCGACCTCAGCACCCTCGCCGAGCAGCCCACCCTGCTGCAACTGGGCGAGACCGCCGACGGCTACTACACGTTCTACATCGCCGACGAGAACGCCTACCTCGCCCTCTCCTCCGACGCTAACAACCTCGGCACGGAGGCCAGTGCCAACGTGCAGGGCGCGCAGTGGAGCGTCACGTTCGAGGGCAGCAACGCCGTCATCGCCAACCGCCAGTACAGCGACCGCGCCATCTATTTCAACAGTTCGTCGCCGCGCTTCGCCACCTACAAGAGCACCAGCAAGCAGCGCCCCGTCCAGCTCTATAAGGAACAGGACACGGAGACTGGTGCCGGCAGGTTGCCAATGAGCAACGGCGGGCGGTCAATGGAGATTTACACCCTTGACGGTCGCCGCCTCGCTCCCGGCACGCCCCTCCGTCCCGGCATCTACATCGTGGGCGGGCGCAAGGTAGTCGTGCGATAAAACAACCACGCAGCCCTTTTATGCAGACCATAAGTACCGAAAGCCTACTGCCACACGTATTCCGCGAGCGGCGCGACACGTTACAAAGCGACGTGTGGCTGCGCGACGTGACGTTCGAACGCGGACACTCCTATCTGGTCGAGGCCATGTCGGGCACAGGCAAGAGTTCGCTTTGCGCCTACCTCATTGGCTACCGGCACGATTTCGAGGGACGCCTTCTCTTTGACGGCGAGGACAGCACCCGCTTTCCCGATGCCCGCTGGACGGAACTACGGCGCTGCGCTGTGTCCTACCTGTTCCAGGAGCTGCGCCTCTTTCCCGAACTCACGGCGTTCGAGAACGTGGAGATAAAGAACCGCCTGACACGCCACAAGTCCGCCGCATGGATTGAGTCGGCCTTCGAGCGGCTCGGCATCGCCGAGAAGCTACACACGAAGGTCGGGCTGATGAGTTTCGGCCAGCAGCAGCGCGTCGCCTTTGTGCGCGCCTTGGCGCAGCCCGCCGACTTCATTTTGCTCGACGAACCCGTGAGCCACCTTGATGACATCAACAGCCGCATCATGGCCGCCATCCTCGAAGAGGAACGGCGTGCCAGCGGTGCGGCGGTCATCGTGACCAGCATCGGTAAGCACCTGCCCATATCCTACGACCGCACCCTGCACCTATGAGACTGCTCTGGAAACTCCTGCGCCAGCATGTCAGCACCGCGCAGCTTGCCGGTTTCTTCCTGGCCAACCTGGCCGGCATGTGGATTGTGATGCTCGGCGTACAGTTCTACGGCGACTTGGCTCCGATGTTCTCTCGCGACGACGGTTTCTTCGGCGCGAACTACATCGTGGTGTCGAAGCGCATCAGCACCATCTCCACCCTCAGCGGCTCGTCACAGGCTTTCAGCGACGACGACGTGGACGAACTCGCCGCGCAACCCTTTGCGCGCGGCGTGGGACGTTTCACCTCGTCGCAATACAAAGTGACGGCCTCGATGGGCATAAAAGGCTGCGCGGCGTTCGGTAGCGAACTGTTCTTCGAAGCCGTGCCCGACAGTTTCGTCGAGGTAAGCCCACAAGACTGGCAATACGCCGACGGCGAGCGCACCGTGCCTGTCATTCTGCCACGCACGTACCTTGCGCTCTATAACTTCGGCTTTGCCCAGAGTCGCGGTCTGCCCAAGATTTCGGATGCCATGGCCTCGCGCATCGACATGCGCATCCTTGTCCACGCCACGGGGCGCACGGAGACGTTCACTGGGCATGTCATCGGATTCAGCAGCCGCCTGAACACCATCCTCGTGCCCCAGCGTTTCATCGACTGGAGCAACGCGGCGTTCGAGCCTGGCAAGGACGACAGCCCCACACGGCTCATCGTGCGCGTCTACAACCCCGCCGACGAGCGCATCCCCGCCTACATGGACGCGCGGGGCTACGAAACTGAGCAGGGCGCCATGGACGCTGGCAAGGCCGCCTATTTCCTGCGCATCGTCGCCACGATGGTCACGGGCATCGGACTATTGGTCTGCCTGCTCTCGTTCTACATCCTGATGCTGAGTGTATACCTGCTGGTGCAGAAGAACACGCGCAAGTTGCAGAACCTCCTGCTCATCGGCTACTCCACCTCGCGCGTCAGCCTGCCCTACCAGCTGCTCACCACCGGCGTGAACCTCACCGTCTTCGTCCTCGCCACGCTACTGCTCCAGCCGCTGCGCGCGTGGTACCTCGGCACCATCGCCCTCGTCTTCCCCCATGTACAAGGCGCGTCGCCCCTGCCCGCCCTCACTGCCGGTCTCGTCCTGCTGCTACTCGCCACCCTGCTCAACACCCTCGCCATCCGCCGCAAGGTAGAGGCTCTCAAGCGCGGATAAGCGCAGAGATATTGGCATTCATAAACTACGCGCCGTTTTTGCAACTCAATAGGCAAAAGCGGCGCGTTGCTTGCTAAGCGTTCTTTATTTACCCCAAAACACACCTATCGGTCTTATAACTATTTGGGGTTCAGTAGTGAAACTCGCCTGCCTCGCTTCGGATGGTGAGCGAGCGCGGGCCGGGTTCGACGCGGCCAATGACCTGGGCGTCGATGCCGTAGCCCTGGCTGACGGCGACGACATCGGGGGCGACATCGGCGGGGACGTAGACTTCGAGGCGGTGGCCCATGTTGAAGACGCGGTACATCTCGTGCCACGGCGTCTGGCTCTGCTCCTGGATGAGGCGGAACAGGGGCGGCAGGGGGAAGAGGTTGTCCTTGACGACGCGGCAGTCGTCGCCTACGAAGTGGAGCACCTTGGTCTGCGCGCCGCCGGTGCAATGCACCATGCCGTGCAGGTGGGGGCGCAGCGTGTCGAGCAGCGTCTTGACGACGGGGGCGTAGGTGCGGGTGGGCGACAGGACGAGTTCGCCCGCCGTGAGCGGTGTGCCGGGTACGGGCGTGTCGAGGCGCAGCGCGCCGCTGTAGACGAGTTCCTCTGGCACGGCGCGGTCGTAGCTTTCGGGGTATTTTTCAGCGAGGTATTTGGCGAAGACGTCGTGTCGGGCGGAGGTGAGGCCATTGCTGCCCATACCGCCGTTGTAGCGCGTCTCGTAGGTGGCCTGGCCGGTTGAGGCGAGGCCGACGATGACGTCACCGGGGCGTATGCGGGCGTTGTCGATGACGTCGGCGCGACGCATACGGCAGGTGACGGTGCTGTCGACGATGACGGTGCGCACGAGGTCGCCCACGTCGGCTGTCTCGCCGCCGGTGGCGTGGATGCCGATGCCGAGGTCGCGCAGGCGTTGCAGCAGTTCGTCGGTGCCCTCAATGATGGCCTTGATGACCTCGCCGGGGATGAGGTTCTTGTTGCGGCCTATGGTGCTGCTGACGAGTATGCCGTCGACCGCGCCGACGCACAGCAGGTCGTCGGTGTTCATCACGAGGGCGTCCTGTGCGATGCCGCGCCAGACGGAGAGGTCGCCCGTTTCGCGCCAGTAGCAGTAGGCCAGCGACGACTTGGTGCCCGCGCCGTCGGCGTGCATAATGTTGCAGTAGTCCAGGTCGCCGCCCAGGATGTCGGGGATGATTTTGCAGAAGGCCTGCGGATAGAGGCCCTTGTCAATGTTCTTGATGGCGGCGTGCACGTCCTCCTTGGCGGCGCTCACGCCACGGAGCATATAGCGGTCGGTCATTCTTTTAATTAAAAAGTAAAAAGTAAAAAGTAAAAGATGGTTTACGGGAAAGCCTCGGAGAGTGGCGTTCTGTGCCTCACCAAGTTCCACTTATCACTTTCCGATTGGTCCTTACTGTCAGTCGAAGCTCACGGTGGGTGCGGTCTGTGCGCTCTGGTCGGCCTCGAACTTGGCCTTGGGCTGGAAGCCGAAGATCCCGGCGAGTACGTTGCCGGGGAAGCGGCGCACCTTGAGGTTGTACTCCTGGACGGCGGTGTTGAACGTGTCGCGCGCCTTGTTGATGCGGTTCTCGGTGCCTTCAAGCTGCACCTGCAAGTCCTTGAACTGCTCGTTGGCCTTGAGTTCGGGGTATTGCTCCTGCACGACCATCAGCCGCCCCAGTGCCTGCGAGAGTTCGCCCTGCGCGGCCTGGAACTCCTGGAGTTTTTCGGGCGTGAGGTTGTTGGGGTCTACGGTGATTTGGGTAGCGCGGGCGCGGGCGCTGATGACGCTTTCGAGCGTGCTCTGCTCGTGCTTGGCATAGCCCTTGACGGTGCTGACCAGGTTGGGGATGAGGTCGGCGCGCCGCTGGTACTGGCTCTGCACGTTGGCCCAGGCGGTGGTGACGGGTTCTTCCATTTCGACGATGCCGTTGTAGGTGCTGATGCACCAGGCGGCGAGACCGACGACGACTACGCCCGCGATGAGCAGGCCGATGAGTGATTTCTTCATTGTTGGAGTGGGGTTTGGGGTTACTATTCTTGGGATTGGGGTCGCTGCGAAGCAGCGACAAACACAACGATTCAAACGTAGAGCAAACGGGCGGGACGGCTGGGGTTTCAGAACTTGCCTCCAGCCCCTCCGCCGCCGAAAGAGCCGCCGCCGAAAGAGCCTCCAGCGAAACCGCCGCCACCCCCGCCGCCGCGCATACCACCCAGCACGGAACCGGCGATGACGCCCGCGTCGGAGGCCGAGGGCAGGTCGTAGTGTTCGGTGCGGTCGTCCTCGTAGCCGCACTTGGAGCAGCGGTAGTGGACGCTGTATATCTTCTGCCGCCGCGTGACCTTGACGAGGCGGCGTTGGGTGACGTTCATATACGCCTTGCAGCGAGGGCATTTGCGACGCCCGAAGTAGGCTATCGCCCCGCCTCCGGCCAGCACGGCGCTGAGAAACCCAACAGGCCAGCGCCAATCGCCTTCGTCGTCGGCTGCTGCGGTGAAGGCTTCGAACTCGGGGGCTTCAGACACGATTCCGTATACCGTGACGGCGGCGCGCTTCAGGGCTTCGCCGTAGTCGCCTTCCCTAAGCAGGGGCACCATCACGCGGGTGCCGATGCGGTTGCAGATGATGTCGGGCAGCGTGCCCTCCAGCCCCTTTCCGGGGAAGATGTGCCAGTCACGGCTCTGGCGCGCCACGACGACGAGCAGGCCGGTGTCGGCGCCCTTGCGCCCGAAGCCGTAGCGCGTGAAGAGCGAGTCGCCCCACGCGTAGACGTCGTCGCCTGCGAAGCGGTCGACGACGACGCAGACCATCTCGACACCGTAGCGGCTGCGGAGCAGACGGCACACGGCGTCGATGCTGTCGACGTCGACGGGGTCGAGGATTGCGTCGGGATTGACGGTGTAGCGTGTGGAGTCCTCCAGTTGCGGCATGGGCAGAGCCTCAACCGTCCACATCCTGCCCACGACATTGTCCGCAAATGCCGCAGCTGGGAAGAAAAAGAGGGAAACGAGCGCGAATAGAAGCGGATACAGCCTTACTTTCATGAAGTGCACCCTTAGGTTTAACGCTACAAAAATACACAAAAAAGCCTTGCCGTGTGGCTTTAGAAGCAAAATAAGCCGTCGTGGAGCCGTTTCAGCGCACGGGGGAAAGTTTATATTAGCTTTTGATTTTGAAATCAAACGGGTTTATTCTAAAATCAAAGGGATTGATTTCAAAATCAAAAGCCAATAGAAAAGCGCGAGGCACACACCGGCTTTAGACATGTGGTCAGCAACTGGCCGGAAAAACCGATAGGAATGGCTGGCATGGGAATGGTGGAGTACGACAGCAGGTTCAGCCCTGCCAGATTTCCCACGCGGCCTCGGCCTGTCCATGCAGCATTTCGAGACCGTTTTTGACGGTAGCACCATGCTCGCGTCCGCGACGCATAAAGAGCGTCTCCTCGGGGTTGTAAACAAGGTCGTATAGTAAGTGGCGAGGCGTGAGCTGGGCGTAAGGGATGTCGGGACAAGCGTCCACCTTGGGAAACATGCCCAAGGGCGTGGTGTTCACGACGAGAGTGTGGGCAGCAATGATTTCGGGCGTAAGGGTGTCGTAAGTGGTGCGCCCCTGCCCCGGTGTGCGGCTCACAGCGAGTGTCGCAACGCCCAGATGGTGCAGGGCATGGTGCACGGCAAGCGACGCACCGCCTGTGCCGAGCACCAGCGCGGCCTTGTGCCATGGTTTCAGCAAAGGGCGAAGCGAACGGCTGAAGCCTATGTGGTCGGAGTTGTGACCCAGCAGCCGCAACCCTCTTTCGGTGTGGACGGGTTTTATCACATTGACCGCACCAATAGCGGCGGCATCGGCGCTGAGCGAAGCGAGATAGGGGATGACGGCTTGCTTGTAAGGAATGGTGACATTGAGTCCGCAGATGCTGGGATGCAGCTCGAAAAGGGCGGGAAACTGAGCTATGTCGTCCAGGTCGAAGTTGAGATAGACGGCATCGCTGCCCGTGCGCCGGAACTTGTCAGCAAAATAGGCGGCAGAGAAACTGTGACCAAGCGGATGGCCTACAAGGCCGTAGATGGCAGGCATAGGGAGAGTGTTTGCGGTGTTCAACAGCACGGATCAGTTGCCGAGCCTGTTTTTGGCCAACGTTATCGTTTGGGTGCAGTACTTGAGCACTTCGGGACGATGTGTGACGAAAATGAGCGTGGCACCGCGCCTGGCTTCGACGATACGGCGCACGACCTCGCGCTCGGTCTGCGTGTCGAGCGAAGAGGTGGCCTCGTCGAAGAGCATCACGGGGGCATCCTGTAACAAGGCGCGGGCAATGCTTATGCGCTGTGCCTGGCCTTCGCTGAATCCATCGCCCACCTCACCGCAGCGCGTGTCGAGGCCGTCGGCGCGCTGCCACACGAAGTCGGCGGCGGCGATGCGCAGTGCCTCGCGCATTTGTGCCTCGGTGGCCAAGGGATTGCCCAGCAGGAGGTTGTCGCGCACGGTGCCGCTAAGCAGCGTGTTGCCCTGCGGCACATAGGCGAAGTTGCAGCGCGTAGCGGACGAAACTGCGGTCTCCCGGTCGCTGCCGTAAAGCGTAA
Source organism: Bacteroidaceae bacterium (assembly GCA_017933995.1). GTDB lineage: Bacteria > Bacteroidota > Bacteroidia > Bacteroidales > Bacteroidaceae > Alloprevotella. The sequence goes on from JAGBKI010000055.1 coordinate 65,083, forward strand.
GCGTGCCGCCGGTGGGGCGAATCACGCTGAGCAGCAGGCGGATAAGGGTGGTTTTGCCCGCGCCCGTCTCGCCCATAATGGCCGAGACGCTTCCGGGCGTGAAGTCACATGTGAGACCATCAATGATGCGCCGCCCGCCGTCGCTATAAGCATAATGCAAATCTTCCACGCGCACACCGATGGGAGATGCCAGCCGCTCGTCGTCGGTGTCGGCCTCGAGTGGAATCTCGTCGAGCTGCATCAAACGCTCCGTAGCCGTGAACGCGCCGATGAATACGGGAATGAAGTGCGTAAGTGTGCGCACGGGGCGCTGTATCTGGCCGACAAGCTGTACAAAAGCGAGTAGCGCACCGTAGGTAATCAGTCCCCTCTCAAGGCTAAGCACGCCCCATGAGAAGGAAAAAATGTAGCCTGCGGCAAAGCCCAGGTTCATCACGCCGCCGGAAATGGTGGCATACTTTGTGCGCCGCACAATCTCCCCACGGAGGGTGCGCTGCGTGTCAGTGAGTTTCACTTCCATCTCTCTGCCACGCACCAGCGATTTAAGTAACAGGGCATGCTGTAGACTCTCCTGCACGATACTCTGCACACGCGCCTCCAGTTCACGCACACGATGGCTGATGGTACGCATACGTCGCACGTAAAGACGGCTCATCAGCAGGAAGATGGGCAGTAGCAGCACTACGATGACGGCCAAACGGCTGTCCATGTAGAAAAGGAAGCAAAAAGCCCCGACAAACTGGAACACGGCTATGAGCAGCGAGGGCAACGACTCGGTAAGGAAATTGATGACATCAGAAACGTCGCGCACCATGCGGTTGAGCAAGTCGCCCGTGTGAAAGTGGCGCAGACCGAGCCATTCTGTCTTGAGCAAACGCACGAACTGGGTACGCTGCATTTTGTTCTGGGCGCGCACGCCTAACACAGCGCGAATCCACCGCGAAGCAATGCCCAGCGCCATCTCGAGCAGAATGGCCGTTACCATCAGCCCCAGCCCAGTGCGCACGCCGATGGGACTGCGGCTGCCCGTGGCGGCGTCAATGGTAAGTTTGGTTATCCACACCAACGACAAATCGAGTAGCACGCGCAGCAACCCTACGACAACGTTGAGAGCCGCTTGGGTGCGGTAGCCTCGCCATGTTCGCCACAGCCAGGCTGTCAGCGAGCGTATGTTGCGAATTTTGGCTGGCATAGCGTGGTTTTAGTTCAAAAGTTCGTGCCGCCCCACCCCATCTTCTCGCGGAGCGTATCGAAGTAGGCCTTGTGAAAAACTTTGACAACGCCAGTGGTGTGGGCAGCACGCCGCAGCGTCACACGCACGGTGTCGGGCAGGCTGAGACTCTTGCCGTCGACAGCCAACAAAAAGTTGCCGCTGCGGCTCCTCACTTTGAGCGACAATTCCACGTCATCACAAAGCACCACGGGGCGGATGCTGAGGCTGTGAGGAGCCACAGGCGTGAGGCATAGAGCCGCCGCACGCGGCACGATGACAGGTCCACCCGCCGACAGCGAGTATCCCGTTGAGCCGGTGGGCGTGGCCACAACTAAGCCGTCGGCGGTGTAGTTTGTCAAGAGTTCGCCGTCAACCGTCGTAGTGACATCTATGGTCGACGAATTGTCGTGCTTTAGCAACGCAACTTCGTTCAGAGCGTAAGGCTGCACACAGCAGTCAGCTCCATCAACTATGACGCGAATTAGCGTATGACGCTCGACCACATACTGCCCAGCAGCGACTGCACGGAAAGCATCGGCGGCACGTTCGGGGGCAACATCGGCCAGAAAACCGAGGTGGCCAGTATTAACGCCGAGGATAGGCACCTGGCACAATCCGACAGCGGCAGCCGTACTGAGGAACGTGCCGTCACCACCTACACTCACGGCCATATCCACGCCTGGCGGCATTTCTTCGAACACCTCACAGCCGTCAAGGGATATGCCCAAATCCTTGCTGACAAAACGAGCAAAGCGACGCTCCACGCAAATGCCGAAGCCCGAAGCGCGTAGGGCGGCCAAAATGCCAGCCACATAGCGGCTCTTGCTGGCCTGGCGATCATTTCCGAAAAGGGCAACAATCATTGCAGAACGAACGTAAATTAGTGTTTTTGCACCCGCAAAATTAACGGAAAAAGGTGCAAACGCTGCCGCAAGACTTTAAAAATCACGCAATAAGCCAGCGTTTGAAGCGAAAATACGTAATTTTGCAAGCACAACCCACTGCTATGACGAAACTTAGCGTAAACATCAACAAAATAGCCACACTGCGCAACGCGCGCGGCGGCAATAACCCTGACGTTGTATGTGCAGCCCTCGACATCGAGCGCTTCGGTGCACACGGTATCACCGTACATCCACGCCCCGACGAGCGCCACATACGCTACGCGGACGTGCGCGCGCTCGCGCGCGTATTAAGTACGGAGTTCAACATTGAAGGCTACCCCGACGAGCGTTTCTGCCAGTTGGTCGAGGAGGTGCGTCCGGCGCAGGTGACGCTTGTACCCGACGCGCCCGGGCAGCTCACCAGTAACCACGGCTGGGACACGCGCGAACACCAGTCGCAACTCACGGACATCGTGGCACGCTTCCACGAAAGCGGCATACGCACAAGCATCTTTATCGACGCTACACCCGATGCTGCCGAACACGCAGCGCATACGGGCACCGACCGCGTGGAACTCTACACAGAGCCTTATGCCTCATGCTACCCGCAGTCGCCCGACGCCGCCGTGCGTCCCTTTGTAGAGACAGCGCATGTGTGCAAGCGCCTCGGTCTCGGTCTCAACGCCGGCCACGACCTCAGTCTGGAGAATCTGGCCTACTTCGCCCGCGCAATACCCTTCCTCGACGAGGTGAGCATAGGCCATGCACTCATCTGCGACGCACTCTATCTGGGATTGGAGGAGACTGTGAGGCGTTACAAGAACTGCGTGGCCTGATCTCATCGGCTTGAAGCCGCTATTCACAGAACAAAAATAGGATACAATGCTTTACATCTTGCTCGCAAACGGTTTTGAAGAGATTGAGGCTCTCGGTACAGTGGATTTTCTGCGCCGCTGTGGTCTGGAGGTGAAAATGGCCAGCGTTATCGGCGCACGCATGGTCACGGGCGCTCACGGCATTCCCGTGATGGCCGACTGCCTGGTTCGCCGCAACGACATTGAGGCAGGCGACGGCGTAATTCTTCCCGGCGGGATGCCCGGCGCGGAGACACTGCGCAAGAACCCCACCGTGCGCCGCATCGTCGAAACCTGCAACGCCAGCGGCAGACTCGTCGCTGCCATCTGCGCCGCGCCGATGGTGCTGGGCGCAAGTGGCATCCTGCACGGACGCGAGGCCACCTGCTATCCTGGTTTCGAGACGTGGTTGCGCGGGGCAGACTACATGCCGCACGACGTGGTGGAATGCGAAAACATCATCACCGCTAAAGGACCGGGGCTGACCATTCCGTTCGCAGCCGCCATCGCACGCCGCTTCGTCACGGCAGAGGTTGTGGACAACGTAAAGGAGGCCATGTTCGTCTGTTAAGCCCCCTCTCCCACCCCGCTGGTTTTTCCGAAAAGACTTACCCTACCACACGCCGCCGCAACGATGCCAACAGACGTTCTTTCCCTGGACATCCAGTACCTCAAGGGCGTCGGCCCGATGCGCGCCGCAACCCTGCAACGCGAAATCGAGGTACGCACGGTGGGCGACCTGCTCTACAACTTCCCCTACAAGTACGTCGACCGAAGCCGAATACATACCGTAGCGCAACTAGCCGACGATATGCCACAGGTGCAGCTGCGCGGCCAAATCCTCGACTTCGAGAAAGAGGGCGCAGGCACCAAGCGGCGGCTGCGCGCATACTTCAGCGACGGCACTGGCGTTGTGGAACTTGTGTGGTTCAAAAGCATAGCCTACGTCGAAAAGGCGTACAAAGTCAATACGCCCTACCTCATCCTGGGTAAGCCGCAGCGCTTCGGGCGGCGCTTCTCCATCGTACACCCCGAGATGGAAAAGGCCGAGGAGGCCGACAACCACCCCACCCCACTGCAACCTTTCTACACCGTTACCGACGGGATGAAGCGCAGCGGCATCACCTCGCGCACCGTGCAGAAACTCGTGCGCAACGCTTTTGACACCCTGCGCAGCCGCATCGACGAGACGCTTCCTCTATATATTATTACGGAGCACGGCCTCGCACCGCTCCACGACGCCCTCTTCACCGCCCACTTCCCCGAAAACTCAATGGCCCTGCCCGAGGCGCGGCGCAGGCTCAAATTCGAGGAACTTTTCTACCTGCAACTCGACATCCTCAGCAACGCCGCGCGACGGCGGCAGGAGGCGGCTGGTTTCGTTTTCACCCATGTGGGCGACGCTTTCAACGGTTTCTACCGCTACCACCTGCCCTTCGCCCTCACCGGGGCGCAGAAGCGCGTCATACGCGAGGTACGTCAGGACATGCGCTCCGGGCGCCAGATGAACCGCCTGCTGCAAGGCGACGTGGGATCGGGCAAAACCGTCGTGGCCCTGATGTGCTGCCTGCTGGCTATCGACAACGGCTTCCAGGCGTGCCTTATGGCGCCCACCGAGATTCTCGCCGAACAGCACCACGCCACACTCGCCCGTATGCTCGACGGCACGGGCATACGCGTCGAACTGCTCACCGGCAGTGTCAAAGGCGCGCGCCGACGTCCCGTGCTGCAAGGCGTGCGCGACGGCAGCGTGCAAATTCTCGTCGGCACGCACGCCCTCATCGAACCCACCGTCGAGTTCCAGAACCTGGGCTTCGTCGTCATCGACGAGCAACACCGCTTCGGCGTCAAGCAGCGCGCCAAACTGTGGGCCAAGAACACCCAGCCGCCACACATCCTCGTGATGACGGCCACACCCATACCGCGCACGCTGGCTATGACGGTCTACGGCGACCTCGACGTCTCCGTCATCGACGAACTGCCGCCCGGACGCAAACCCATCCGCACGCTCCACTACGGCGGGCGCGACCTGGGACGACTCTACGACGGAATGCGCGCCGAACTGCAGCAGGGACGCCAGGTCTACGTCGTCTACCCCCTCATCGAGGAGAGCGCCAAGAGCGACCTGCTGGCACTCAGCACAGGCTATAACCGCCTCTGCGACGCTTTTCCCGACTTCCGCGTCGGCATGGTGCACGGCAAGATGAAACCTGCCGACAAGGACGCTGCTATGCAGGCGTTCATACGCCGCGAAACGCAAATCCTCGTTTCCACCACCGTCATCGAGGTGGGCGTGAACGTACCCAACGCCTCCGTAATGGTCATCGAAGAGGCAGACCGCTTCGGCCTCGCCCAACTGCACCAACTGCGAGGGCGCGTGGGGCGCGGTGCCGACCAGTCGTTCTGCATCCTCGTCACCCACCGCCCCAACCTGGCAGAGCACACGCGGCGTCGCATCGGCGTGATGTGCGAAACCACCGACGGCTTCCGCATTGCCGAGGAGGACATGAAACTGCGCGGCCCGGGCGACATCGAGGGCACGGCACAGAGCGGACTGCCCTTCAAACTGCGCATAGCCAACCTCGTGGGCGACAGCGTCCTCATGGCCGAGGCGCGCACCGAGGCCGCCCGCGTACTCCACGACGACCCGCAGCGCGCGCTGCCCCAAAACCAAGTGATATGGCAACAAATGAAACGCCTCAAGAACGGCGTAGTGGACTACTCGTCAATCAGCTGACACCCATCTGCGCCCCCGCCACCGCCCCCGGCGGTGCGCTCAGCGTGGTGCGCGTCAGCGGCGAGGGGTGCATCGCGCTGTGCGACACCATCTTCCATGCCAAAAACGGGCGCACCCTCTCCGATACAAAAGGCGGCAGCGTGCGCTTCGGCTACATCACCAGCGACGACGGCACCACGCTCGACGAAGTGCTGGCCAGCGTCTTCCGCGCGCCCCATTCCTACACGGGACAGGACAGCGTAGAATTCTCCTGCCACGCCTCGCCCTACATCGTCGCCGAACTGCTGCGACTGCTCTGCCAGGCCGGATGCCGCACGGCCGAACCGGGAGAGTTCACCCGCCGCGCTTTCCTGGCCGGAAAACTCGACCTGAGCCAGGCCGAGGCCGTGGCAGACCTCATCAGCGCACGCACGTGCGCCGCCCACCGCGTAGCCATGAACCAACTGCGCGGCAGCCTCTACCGCGAGTTCGAGGCACTGCACGAACGCCTGCTGCGCCTCTCCTCCCTGCTCGAACTTGAACTGGACTTCGCCGATCACGAAGACCTGGAGTTCGCCGACCGCACCGAACTGCTCGCCCTCTGCGACGAACTGGACAGCCGCATCGCCGCCCTCCTCTCCACCTACCGCGTGGGCGACGCCGTGCGCCACGGTCTGCCCGTCTGCATCGTGGGCGACACCAACGCCGGCAAAAGCACCCTGCTCAACCGCCTCGTGGGCGACGACCGCGCCATCGTCAGCGACACACGCGGCACCACGCGCGACCTCATCGAAGACACCGTGCAAATCGGCGGCACCACGTTCCGCTTCATCGACACCGCCGGCATACGCGACACCGACGACACCGTCGAGCGCATCGGCATAGACCGAGCCCTCGCTGCCGTCAGCCGCGCCGAAATCGTCCTCTGGGTCGTCGACGCCACCCGCGCCGAATCCGAAACCACCGCCCTCGCCCCCCGCCTCGCCCCACTCGTCCAGGACAAGCCTCTCCTCCTCTTGCTCAACAAAACCGACCTGCTCACAGGAAACAAGAAGCAAGAAACAATAAACATTGCCACCCAAGAAGACAATGGTGAGTGGGTAATGGTCAATGGTCAATGGTCAATGGTCAATGGTCAATGGCCAATGGTCAAAATTTCAGCCAAGACCGGCGACGGCATCCCCGCCCTCCAGTCGCGCCTCGCAGCCATCGCAGCCGACCTGCTGCGCAGCGACAGCGACACCATCCTCACCAACGCCCGCCACACCGAAGCCTTCGCCCGCGCCCTCGACGCCATCCGCCGCGCCCGCCGCGCCCTCGCCGACGGACTCTCCGGCGAGTTCGTCGCCCAGGACCTCGCCCTCGCCCGCAACGCCCTCGCCGAAATCGTGGGCCGCATCACCCCCACCTCCATCCTCCATTCCGTTTTCCAAAACTTTTGCGTGGGCAAGTGACCCCTTATAAACAACTCTGAACAACTTGGAGTAATTTGAACTAAGTCCCTCTAAATGAGGGACTTTTTGTATTTTAACACTTCAAGTTGCATATTTGTTAGTTACAGTTTTTCCAGTTATTTTTGC
>JAGBKI010000006.1 GCA_017933995.1 Bacteroidaceae bacterium
GTTAGTAGGCTGCTCCTCGGACGAGGAGGAGGAACCCGCTGTGGTTGAGGAGCCGCAGGACCCTGAAGAGACTCAGGTGAGCACCGAGCCTGGCATCCCCATCACCATTACGGCGGAGTATGCCCCCGGCACGAACCTGGCTGCGAAGAAGCCCTTTCCGCTGGAGAGTGTGACGGAGGAGGGCTATGCGCAAAAGAACCGCATAGCGTTCACGGACAACGGCACTGGCGTGTCGGCCGTGTGGGAGGCTGGCGACCAGATATATGTGGTGTGCAACGGGAAGATAAGCCTGTTGTCGCTCCAGAGCGGCGCTGGCACGAACAAGGGCACGTTTGTCGGTGACTTGGCCGGGTACAGCGGAGACAACAAGCCTGCGGCGGACAGCGAGTTGATTTGTTATGTGAGGAACACCAAATATAAGAACGCCATCACGGTACAGACTGACGGCACGTTCAAGGACAATCGCAACTTCACGAAGCAGACGGGTGCCCTTTATAACGCCGGTGCGTATACCGTCTACCGAGGCACTACGGAGTACGGCACGGGCAGTAATATTATGGTGAACTTCAAAATTCACGATACGTGCTTGATGAGGTTCGGTATAGCACACACCAATGGTGTAAGCGTTGGAAGTAATGTCGTGGTGAGCTACTTTCAGGGGGACACTGAATTGGCCAGAGCTACATATAAAGCTTCCCCTAGCGACTCCGTCTATATAAGGAAGTATGCCTACATGCTCGTCCCCGCCGGCACGTACAGCGGTGCAGCGATACTGACCTTCACGAATCAGACGCTTATAACCCCGCGCCCCGTCAAGCTGGGTACGAATACATACTCCGTTACGCTTGAGGTCGGCAAATTCTACGCTAAGAGCAATTTGGAACCATCCTACCTACTCGGCGACTATTTCTATGAAAACGGCTGGTGGGGCGAGTTGGAAGAACATCCAGAGGGATATAAGGCTGTGGCTAAAGTTTTCTCACTCTCTCCGCAGAATGAAGACCTCTTGGCTGGATATACCCACGGGTACGCGTGTGCGTTGGAAACTCTCGGCCCAACCCAATGGGGGACAAAAGCTGAAAAATTACTATCTACTTATAATATTACCAACCAATCAGGCCGAAGTTTCACGGATAGTGTCCGTACAAGGACGGACGGGGCTTGTATTGCTGCGGTGTTAGCGTATAATTATAAGAATACATACGACCTATCTTCTACAGCTAATGGAAATAAGAGCTCCGGGTGGTTCCTGCCGACGGCTGTACTTGCTTCTGCTGCCGAAAATGCATGTGGCTCTGATAAAGAGGTTCACACTTCCTCCGAGTTAGATGCAACACAAACTCGTACGTCTAAATCATCAGGAGTAAAAAAAGCCAGCAAATATCCAATTCGCCCCGTTTTCGCGTTCTGACCCTCGAAGGCACGCAGAAAAGAATGATTTAGGAGTATAAAACCCTAAGGACACCACGAAACAAGCGGAGACCCGAAAATATCGGGTCTCCGCTTGACTGTTAGGCTTCTTCTCTTATTATAAATGCGGGATCAATTTAGTGGATGGTGTGTTACAGATAACTATCCGCCTTTTCAGTTCGTAGTTATTGGGGTGGAACAGTTGGGAGTCGTCCCAGCTGCGTCTTGCAGGTAGTTTTGTCTCACACCGCGCTGAGGTAGATGTTATTGTCGGCGGCCATCTTGCGCATGTTGAGGATGGCGTAGCGCATACGGCCCAGGGCGGTGTTGATGCCCACGCCGGTGGTCTCGGCTATCTCCTTGAAACTCAGGTCCTGGAAGAAGCGCATGAACACCACCTCGCGCTGGTTGGCGGGCAGGTGGTCCATCAGGCGGCGCACGTCGCGCAGCGTCTGCTCACCCACGAGTTGCGACTCGTAGGGCTGGTCGGCCAGGGCCACGCTGTTGAGCATATCGAGGCCGGTCTCCTCGTTCTCCATCGGCGTCTCGGTGTGGGCCGAGCGGAACTGGTCGATAATCTGGTTGCGCGCGATGCGCACCAGCCACGAATAGAACTTGCCCGTGGCGGTGTAGCGCCCCTGCTTGAGCGTCATGATGGCGCGCACAAAGGTCTCCTGGAAGATGTCGTTGGCGGCGTCTTCGTTGTGAACGTTGTAGAGGATATAGGAGAACAACTTGTCCTGGTAGCGAGCCAAAAGTTCATCGAAGGCTTCGCCCGAACCCTGTACGTACAACTGCACCAGACTGTCGTCGGTGAGCGTCTTGAAAATGTCCATTACTGTCCGTTTTGCGTTTGGCGTAATGTTGGTCCGATAGGCAAGTCGTGTTAGGGGTGTTAAACAAAAACCGTCGGCAAAGGTACGCCCCGCCGCCCAAACGGGCAAGTTTTTCGCGAAAAATCCGCCTCGTTCCACAATTTTTGCCGCCGTTTTCCGTTGAAAGGACATCGGACCGCCGCCCTGCAAGGTTTATGCGGCGACGCGAAGTGGCTTGACGACTATGTACCCCTATCTGACCTATTCTGACTTCCTGGCGCGCCGTTTTGACGGCAAGGTGCAGAAGATCGGCGTGGACGCGGGCTTCACCTGTCCCAACCGCGACGGCACCTGTGGCACGGGCGGCTGCACGTTCTGCGACAACCGCAGTTTCGTGCCGTCGTATTGCCGCGCGGGCGACGGGGTGGGGGAGCAGCTGCGGCGCGGCGTGGCCTTCTTCGCTCGCAAATACCCGCAGATGCGCTTCCTCGCCTACTTCCAGGCTTACAGCAACACCTACGCACAGCCCGATGTGCTCCGTGCGCGCTACGAAGAGGCACTGGCGGTGGAGGGCGTCGTGGGACTGGTGGTGGCCACGCGCCCGGACTGCCTGCCGCCCGACGTGGTGGATCTCTTGGCCGAATTTGCGCGCCGCACGTTCGTGCAGGTGGAGGTGGGCGTTGAGACCGTCCACGACCGCACGCTGCGCCTTGTGAACCGGGGGCACGACTTCGCCTGCGCCGTCGATGCCATCCGCCGTCTGGCCGGGCGCGGCATCGCTGTCGGCGCGCATATGATACTCGGCCTGCCCGGCGAGTCGCCCGCCGATATGCTCGACCAGGCGCGCGCCCTCGCCCCGCTGCCCATCGACACGTTGAAGCTGCACCAGTTGCAGGTGTTGCGCGGCACGCCGATGGCCGCCCTGCTGGCCGGGCGCCCCGAACTGTTCCACACGTTCGCGCCGGAGGAGTATGCCGGACTGGTGCTGGACTATATAGACTTGCTGCCGCAGACTGTCGCCTTCGACCGCTTTGTGAACGTGTCGCCGCCCGCGCTCCTTGCCCGCCCGGGATGGGGGCTGAAAAACCACGAGTTCCTCGCCGTCCTGCGGAATGTGGCCGCGAGGCGAATTCATCTGATGTTGCAGTGGACTCTGTAGCACGGGCTTCTTTTGGGAGCACCCAGATGAAGACCTCTTCATTGAGTTTGGTCTTACATACTCCCGATGTAGTATTTCTCTCCCTCTTTTGCATGCCTCCCATTTCTTTAGCAAGCCTCTAAGTGTATACCGTATTTATATACGCGCGCGCGTAAGAGACTCTGATCCCGCCTTCAGATTTCACAGCGATGGTTCGGAGCCGTTCCCACCAGTATTCCGCAATCGGCTATACGCGCCTCGCGCATTCCCGAAAGCTTTTTAATTCTTAAAAAATCTTAAACAAAGTGTCCGTAAATGTTTTTAAGTGTTGCAGATTATGAAAAATTCTTAATTTTGCTACCTATTATTGCAATATAGGGCTTACAAAAGGCTGTCTTCACGCCGTTTGGAAGTTCCTATGCTGTGGGCAGCCGTTGTGGATGCCATAAGAAACGGTCTGAAAATAAACAGAATAAATAATAAACCTTATTAATGCGTATGAAAAACCGTTTTTGTATGAAAGCGAAGTCCTTGCTCTATGCGCTGTGCTTCCTTTCAGTATGCGGCGTTTCCTACTCCTGTTCCGATGACTACGATCTGGACGAGACGTTGCCGGAGGACATGGGTAACGGAGGCATTTACGACCAACTTAGAGACCGTGGTTTTTCGACTACGGTGCGTCTCATCGACGACTTGGGCTATTCCGAGGTGCTTTCGAAGACGGGTAGCAAAACCCTCTTCGTGGCCGACGACGCTGCCTGGGCGCGCTTCTTCGCCAACACAACCTGGACGGATGGCGCGGGCAACCCTGTACGCAGCTACGACCAGCTCTCGGTAGGTCAGAAGAAAGTCCTGTTCAAGAATGCTATGCTCGACAACGCCTATGTGCTTGAGATGCTGGCGAACGTGACACTCAACTCGACGCTGAGTAAAAAGCAGTGCCTGCGCCAAGTGACTGCGTTTGACGCGGTGGACACCATCCCCTACTGGCTTCCCGCCGAACTTCCTGTGATGCACAATGCCATTGACGCTGAGACCGAGACGGCCTACACGAGCGACTTGGCATGGTGGAACAACAAGGACTTCTGGGGCCGCCGCAACCAGCCGGGTTCCCGTATGACTTACATGGCTGTGGACGGAACGCGTGGTATGATGACCCACTTCATCGAGGCCAACATGAAGGAGAAGAACATCACGCACAGTGACGCTTCCTTTATCATATCGGGCGACCGTACGGCGTGGCCAGAAGAAGTGAACCGCAGCTATATCTACAACAGGCAGATTGTTCAGCAGGATATCGTGTGCAAGAATGGTTATATCCATGTGCTTGACGATGTGCTTGTTCCGCCCAGTAATATGGCCGAGACAATTCGCCAAACGCCAGAAGTCTCATACTTCTCTGCGATGCTCGACCGTTTCTCTGCACCTTACTATGACGCCACACTCACGGCTAACTATCGCGCTCTACACGACATCGGCACGGATTCCGTGTTCGTGAAGCTCTACATGGCCGAAACAGGCAGGCGTGGCAATATTTCCATCGATCCGGACGAAAGCACGCTTTCTGGCGAGTTCCCCCGCCTGCCCTATGATCCGGGATGGAATGAGTATGCCGTGAGTTCGACCATAGCCAAGGAGCAGGACATGGGTGCTATGTTCGTGCCCAGCAACGAGGCTATGTGGACTTACTTTACCGAGGGCCAGGGCGTTACGTTGATGGACCGCTTTGCCACGGAGCTTCCCGTGACGCGCGAGAACTTTCTGGACAACCTTTATCAGATTCCGCTCAACATCATGCGCTCGCTCATCAATAACTTGATGAAGACATCTTTCGTTGAGACCGTGCCGAGTAAGTGGAAGACGATTATGAATGACGCGCAGGACCAGATGTTCCCGCCTATCGACTACCCCGGCGATTCTTATTATGATTTGTTCGACAAGGTGTTGATGGCCAACAACGGTGTGGTCTATGTGATGAACAAGCTCATTGCTCCCGCCGATTTCGCCAGCGTCATCGCTCCCGCCCTTTACAGTGAGAACGCCCAGGTGATGAATGCCCTGCTCACCGCAGACGAGAATGCAGGCGTGGAGGATGCGAACAGCTTCACAAATTCCCCGTTGCAGAAATATTATAGTATTTATTTGAAGGCCATGCAGAGCCACTTCACGCTCTTCATACCCTGTGACGAGGGCCTCCGTGATTATGGTATCGTTGACCCGTTTGCCTACAGCGTGGGCAATAGTGCCGCTCAGCGCAGAAACTGGCGCTTTTGGAGTTTTGAGTACCAGAAGACCAATGTCAAGGGCAAGTATGTGCCCATCCAGATGCGCGCCTATACCTGGAATCCCGACAACGCGCGTCACAAGGACAACACGACGGCTCTTGGCGGTTTCTCCATTATTCGCAACTCGCAAGCCACGAACGATAATGCTGGCGGTGAGTTGCGTGCCTACCTCCTTACGGAAATGGTTGACCAGCACATCATCGTCCACGACGATGATCAAGCCGACGGTGTGCTGAGCACCCCGAACTGGTACCTCTCCCGCGAGGGCGCGCCTGTTTATGTCAACCACAAGGTCGCTGCCAATAACAGCGAAGGCATGGAGGTGTGCGGCGGTTTGCAGCTCTGGCTCAACAGCGACGAGAACGCAGCAAACGATGAGGTCTGCACCGTGCTGAAAGGCTTTGACCAGACGGGCAAGGTTACGGGTTACGGTAATGGTATGTCGTACATGCTTGACCGCCCGATGCAGCCCACTATCCACAGTGTGTACCACATGCTGAACGGCAAGGAAGATTACAGTGCCTTCTTTGGTCTCTGCGACTACAATGGCCTTAACACTCTGCTTGAGGACATCGGTTTCAATTATGTGAAGCGCGACTCCACGATGGCCACAGCTGACTGGAATCGCGAGCGTCGCAAGTACTTTATCTTCCGTGAACTTGACGCAACGAATAACTACTTCACGCCTAACAACGAGAAGCTCGTTCGTTTCTTCAACAACTATAACTATACCATCTACCTGCCCACAAACGACGCTGTGCAGCAGGCACTTGATAATGGTCTGCCCACTTGGGAACAGATTAAGAACTACGGTGACGAAATCAAAATGCTGACCGATCAGATAAACATGATTGACGAAGAAGACGAGACACGTGCCGAGGAGCGCGAAGCCTTGATAGATCAGCGCTGGGAACAGATGCAAAAGGCTCAAGCCATGACCACCTGTCTGCTGAACTTCCTCAAGTTCCACTTCCAGGACCAGAGCCTTTTCGTCGACAATGTGGACGGCACGAAGAGCGGCAGCTACCAGACTTCGTGTGTGGACAGCGAGACAAACAACTACTTGATGCTGAACGTTTCGCGCAGCACGGGTGACATAGCCGTGACGGATAACGTGGGTAACGTGGTTCACGTGAACACGTCTTCTCCTACAAACTATAATGTCCTTGCCAACGACATTCAGTACAGCAAACGCAACAATACCGCCACGAGCGGAAATCTTGGTCACGTTAAGGTGAACTCCTACGTGGTGATGCACGAACTGTCTGGTGGCAAGTTCCTCAACTTCCTGAGCCGTGCCGAGTGGCAGCGCTCTGGTGGTCGCTTTGACTCGGCCTGGGCCACGGCAGACGCTGCACGCCGTTTCGTGCACAAGTATAGAATCAGAAAATAACAGCAAGCCATGAAGAATATAAAGTATTTACTGACCGTAGCCTTTTGCTTCGTTAGCTTGTTCGCGGCGGCGCAGACGCGTATCTCCGGCCACGTATTCAATGCAGACGACGGGCCAGTGGTAATGGCTAACGTGACCGAGCGCGACGCTTCTAACCGTATTGTGACGGCCACGCAGACTGATGCCAGCGGTAACTTCTCTATGACAGTGAAGGACGCGGCGAAGAACAAACTCCAGGTTTCATACATCGGCTATAAGACCGAGGTGGTCAATATGGCTGGTGAGACAACCTTCCGCATCGAAATGAAGGACAACCAACAGATGGATGTGGCAGTCGTTTCGACAGTGCGCCGTGTGAGTTCCAACGGCCTTGACATTCCGCAGCGCGAAATCTCCACCGCTCGCCAGACGCTCGATATGGACAACATGGAGGGCCTCTCGTTCGAGACCGCTGGTGAAGCCCTACAAGGCCAGATAGCCGGTCTGGACGTTGTGATGAACTCTGGTAACCTCGGTGCTGGTACCTCGATGCGTCTGCGCGGTGTGTCCACAATCAACGGTAGTTCCGAGCCGCTCATCGTTGTGAACGGCTATATCCTTGAGGACTACAATTCTGGCGATCTCAACTTTGAAAATATGGAAGACCAGGAGCAGTTTGCCAACCTGCTCCAGATTAATGTCGAAGACATCAAGAGCATCAACGTGCTCAAGGATGCTGCAGCCACCGCCATCTGGGGTGCGCGTGGTACGAACGGTGTCATTGAAATCGTCACCCGCCGTGGTGCGCGCGGAAAGACGCACGTATCTTTCTCCTACAAGTTCAGCGGTTCCTGGCAGCCCGAAGGTATGAAGATGCTTAGCGGCGACGACTATTCCATGATGTTGAAGGAAGCCTACTTCAACCCGCAACAGAGCGATGTCGCCTCTGGCATAGTCGAGCTTATGTACGACTTGAACAAGCCTGCGTATTACGGCAACTTCTCCCACAACACGGACTGGATTGACGAAGTGACGCAGTTTGGCCAGACGCATAATTATAATGTAGCCATTAGCGGCGGTGGTGAGAAAGCTACGTTCCGTGTCTCGGGCAACTACGACCATGAAACGGGTACAATCATCAAGCAGAAACTCGACCGCTTCACTACTCGTTTGGCATTGGACTACTATGTGTCCGACCGCATCAAGTTCGTCACGGACTTCTCGTTGTCCTACACGAAGAACATGAAGAACTATTCGGGTATCCTGGCCAAGGCGTACTATGCAATGCCCAACATGAGCGTGTTCCGTTATGAGAACGACCGCACCACGGGGCAGTACTACAATACGGGCGACTACTTCATCATGCCTCCCGCAGCCACTCAGGCAGGCTTGCTTGACAACAGCAGCGGTCGCTCCTCCTACTACTTGAGCGATATGGTGAACAACGGTAACCCCGTGGCCGAAGCCAACTTGGCTTGGCGCAGGCAGTCTACGTACAACATCACGCCCCAGTTCAGAATCGAGTACAAATTCCTTGGTAAGGAGACCGATGAGACACAGCTCAACTATACGGGTTCAGTCTCCATTACGGCCTATACGCAGAGTGAGGATTCCTATTATCCGCAGCAGCTGACGGCGAAGAGCGTGAGCGATGGTGTAAACCTCACGGGTAATGGCGAGTTCAAGAGTACCGCCTTCACCACGCGCCACGACCTCGTGTTCCACCCCCACTTCTCTAACGAGAATCACTCTTTCCAGATGATGTTGCGCGGTGAAATGAAGACCACCTCGAATACCACGCAGAACCTTTCTTCATCAGGCATCGCTGGTGGTATCACCTCCTCGGCAGCCCAAGGCTACCTCACCAGCGCGAACACCAGTACGAGCAAGGCTCACGAAGCCAGTGCGCTGGGAACGATGCACTACTCCTACGGCTCCAAGTACTCCCTTGACTTCACGCTGCGCGCCGACGGTGTTTCCAAGTTCGGATCTGGCAAAAAGTGGGGCTACTTCCCTGGTATATCCGCCCGTTGGAACATCAGCGACGAAAACTTCTTCACGCCGTTGCGTAAGTATGTGAACATGCTTGCCGTTCGCGGAGGCTGGGGTAAGACGGGTAACATCAGCGCTATCGGCCAGTTTGACCAGTACAACACTTACACCAAATCCCACCAGGGCACTTACAATGGTACCACAGTTATCGTGCCCACCAACCTCCGCCTGACTACCATCCGCTGGGAGGAGACCCACTCGTGGAACTTGGGCTTCAACCTCAACGTCCTCGACGACCTCTTGCAGTTCGACTTGAACATTTACAATCGCAAGATTAAGGATCTCATCAACTCGGGTGTACGCGTACCCTCTACCAGCGGTTACTACAGTCTTTCCGCTGCCAACGTGGGCCAGATGGAGAACGAGGGCTGGGAACTCTACATCAATACCAAGCCTATCTTCAAGATTGGTAAGTTCCACGCCAACCTGCGTCTGAACTTCGCGCAAAACATCAACACCATCACGCAGATGGATGCAGCCGTACTCTCTGCCAACAATAAGGACTTCGACTACTCCAACGGCAACGAGTTCGTGCTCCAGCGCGTACAAATCGGCAACGCTCTCGGCGGCATCTACGGTTTCCGCTATAAGGGAGTCTATGCTTACGACTACGACCACAACGGCTACTTCCTCAATCCCTCGAAGAACGAGTACTATGATGCCTATGGCAACGTGAACACGGCAGCCGCTACGGGTAAGAGTGCTCCGATCGCTTATGATGCCCAGGGCAACGTCATCTACGACAAGAATGGCAACCCGCTGCCCATGTACTTCAACTACGGCGGCGTGAACTACCAGTTCCAAGGGGGTGACGTCATGTACGAAGACATCAACCACGATGGTCAGATAGACGACCTCGATATTGTTTATCTCGGCGGTTCCAACCCGAAGATAACAGGTGGTTTCGGTATCGACCTCACTTATGGCCAGTGGCAGCTCAAGACCACGTTCAACTTCCGTCTTGGCAACAAAATCCTGAATATGGCCAAGATGTATGCTGAGAATATGCGCACCAACAAGAACCAGATGGCCTCTGTCAACTGGCGTTGGCGCAAGAACGGCGACGTACGCGACATTCCCCGCGCCATGCGTCAGTATAACTCCTACTCTGTTTCCTTCAACAGTCTTGTGAGCGACCGCTATGTAGAAAAGGGCGACTTCCTCCGCTTCAACTACTTCCAGTTGTCCTACAGCGTTCCCGCTGCCAAGCTGAAGCGTTTTGGTCTGAACAACCTGCGTATTTCTGCAAGCGGCAACAACCTGATCTTCTGGACCCGCTATTCTGGCGTAGACCCCGAGCACAACCAGAGCGGTTTCTCCCCGACAGTAGACTCAAGTTCCACGCCTCGTTCGCGTTCGTTCACATTCAGCCTGACGTTCGGATTCTAAAACTATCGTACGATATGAAACTACATCGCTTTTATAATTCAGTCCTTTTCTCCGGGCTGTTCGCAGTTGGCGCACTGTTCACATCGTGCGACGACTTCCTGACGGTTCTTCCCGAAGACTTCACGACCGAAGACCAGTTCTGGGAGAGCAAGGGCGACTTGCTCAATGTCCGGGCGGGTGCCTATAAGCAGCTTGCCAATATGGGCGAGAACATCATCTATTGGGGTGAGCTGCGTGCCGACAACCTCAAGCTCAACAAGCTCGATGACTTGACCTTGCTATATCTTCAGCAGGCCATTCTTCGCCCCAACAACAGCCATTACGACTGGTCGGCAGTCTACAACGGCATCTCCCTTTGCAATCTTATTTTGAAGAAAGGCGCAGAGATGACAAGCTCTGAACCTTTGGTAGACCCCACCTTCTCGGCAAACGACTTTGGACAGTATGCAGCCGACATTATGGGACTCCGTGCTCTTTACTACTTCTATCTGGTTCGCGCCTTCCGCGACGTGCCTTATGTGACATCTTCGGTCTCTTCCGACGAAGAGGCGCGCAAGCTCTATGTGCCCGTCACGAGCGGCGAGGCCATTCTTGGTGAGCAGTGCCAATTGCTCGAGAATGCAGTAGGTTCCGCTTTCACAGAAGAGTCTTTCACTTCCGCCAGCGACAAGAAGGGCTATTTCACCCAGACCGCCATTCACGCTCTTTTGGCAGATATGTATCTGTGGCGCGGCTGTATGCTGAAGAATTACAGTAAGAAGACCGACACGCAGGGACATGCGCGCACTGTCAACATGACCGACGCGATAATTGTTGGCGAGGCAGGCGACACGACCATTGTCACGGCCGACGGCCAGACGGTAAACGATACGTATGCAGAAGAACTCAGCAAGCAATGCTTCCGTTCCGCCGTTGACCACGCCAACGAGGTGCTTAAGATTCAGATGAAACGTTTTGCCCAGTCGTTCCAGAATGCCAGCCAGTTCGACCGTGGTGAGTACGAGATCACAGAAGCCTTCAACTCCAGCAGCTATACTGGCGCTGGTATCTATCCGTTGTACCGCACGACGCTTACGAAGGAAGACAGAAATGCTATAGACCAACTCTATCAGCGTATCTGGGTTAACAAGAACTCTCAGGAGAGCATCTTTGAAATACAGTACGACCGCACGAACACCAATCCCCTGTACGATTGGTATGGCTCTTACAGCAGCGGCTCCTTGAATATCGGTACGATGGTCGCTTCCGACCTCCTCGTTTCCAAGGTGTCCACAAAGGTGCTGCCGGCCGACCAGGGCATTGGTAGTACAGACTTGCGTGCATTGCAGACGCTGGGCTATACCCAGACCAACCTCGGTGCCGCTGCTGTGCCCGTACACAAGAACATTGTGTCGATCTACAACATTAGCGAGGTTAAGGATATGTCCAAGGGGTTAGGCACCTTTATGAGCTACCGTTCTCCGCAGGATGCCAACTGGCCCGTCTACCGTCTGAGCGACGTGATGCTTATTAAGGCTGAGGCGCTGACCCGCCTGAACGAAAATCTCAATGAGGCCAACTATCTGGTGAACCATCTCTATGCCCGCAACTGCCCCACGATGTCTGAGGGCGACACGACGCAAATCACTGGTCAAGGCAACCTCCTTATGAAAGTTTACAACGAGCGTCAGCGCGAGTTCGTCGGCGAAGGCAAGCGCTGGTTCGACATCGTTCGTCAGGCCGAAGCTGGTGACTACTATGGTGGGCGCTCTGTCAGTGTGATGGAGAACCTCGTTGACTTCATCTCTGTGACCAACGTTGTGAAGAACCGTATGCGCAGCATCTGGTCTTTCTACTGCCCCTTCACCGATAGCGAAATGCGTGTGCAGGGCATACAGGCTGGAGGCTATCTTGTCCAGAACCCCGTGTGGGAGCGCTACAGTGAAATCAAGTAACCTCAAGTCCGGCAGGGGGAGGGTGTTCCTTTCCAGCGACGTCCTCCCCCGCCACCGGACAATGTACACCTTATTTATATACTAATTGCGATGAAGACTTTTAATATACATACGATGTTCAAGGGGTTGCTTTGCGGTGCCGTCCTTCTTGGTGCGGCAGCCTGTTCCGACGACCACTTTGACATAAACGACGGCGGCGAGTTTTCCGCCACGCGCACCATTTGGCAGAACATACAGAGCGAGCCGCAACTCAGCGACCTCGCCGCCATCTTGCAGCGTGTCCCGGTCTACAAGTCCGTCAGCGACAAGAAGTCGTCAGTGCTCTATTCGACGCTGCTCGACCAGCCCCAGAGCTTCACGATGTGGGCACCTAAGAATGGTAGTTACGATGCGCAAAGCTATCTGAACCGTTTGGACGAGGCCGAGGCCATCGCCGACGACTCCCTGCGCGCTGTTGCTAAGTTCCGCGTAGGCTATCAATTCGTGATGAACCACCTTGCCCGCTTCAATTACGAGAGCAATGCAGGCGAACAGGAAGTTTTCTTGCTCAATTCCAAGCGTGCAAGCTATAACTCCGCCGCTCGCACGTTCAACAACATTCCCCTCCTTCAGGGCTACGAGAGCATTCCGTCTTCCAACGGTACGCTCCACATCCTGGACGGTTACTCCCCCTTCCTCAAGAATATGATGGAGAATATCACGGAGGATTATTCCGCCATCCGCGATGTGCTTTATTTGCAGAAGACCGACGACTCCTATGTTTATCAGATAAATAGTCTGGACGCAGGCAGGAGTGTGGAAGGCGCGATGGACAACCGTGGCAACATGGTTTACGTGGACACCGTATGGAGTTCCTACAACACGCTGACGAATGCAACGGGTGCTCTTCTTGCTAACGAAGACTCCACTTATGTAGCTGTAATTCCCGCAACTGACGCTGCTTGGCAGACTGCTGTGGACAAGTTGATTCCGTTGTTCAACTACGGTAGCCTTTATTGGACGAAGTGGGACGATGAGAGTGGTGCTTACGCCAAGCAGGCCACCAACGGTCTTGTCATCTCTGCCGAAGCAGCCGACTCCCTGGCTCGTGACCGTGCTTACCGTCGCCTCTTCCAATCGATGTACATCACTCCCTCTGACTGTGGTTTCAACACAGAGGAATCTATTGATTCTGCCGAGCTCATCAACTATGTGCTCACGGCCGATACCCTCCTCACTACGCAGAACTACGTGTATCGCAACCCCAATCCTGGTGGCGTGAACCCCATCTTTGAGGGTAAAAAGCCCCGCCGTCTTTCCAACGGTTATGTCTTTGAACTTGACCAGGCCGACATCGATCCCTCTCTCATTTGGGCGCCGCGCATTGACTTCTCGCCCTATGCTGGTCGCAATGTGCTCAAAACCGAGAACTGTACCGACGCAAAGGGTGAGTCTGTCTATCTGATGGAGTCCGACCGCAACCCGCTCATCACAGGTTTCTTGCAGGACGACCACTACCAGCGTTTCCAGGTATCCTCAGGTGCAATGAAGATTTTCATCAAGCTGCCCGACGTGCTTTCTGGCTCCTATCGTCTGAAACTGACGATGGCACCCAACTACACCCGCTTGGATGACGCCAAGTTCATCGAAGTGCCTGTTGTTGATGAGGAGACTGGCGAGCCTGTTCTTGACCCGGAAACTGGCGAACCTGTTGTGGAAGAAGTGCCAGACGAGGTTATCAGCCGCTTTGTGGCCGATGTCTACTATGACACCCACCGACAGAATGTGGCCAACGACCCCGCCAACCGCGTAAACGCCACGCAGG
Organism: Bacteroidaceae bacterium; assembly: GCA_017933995.1. Taxonomy (GTDB): domain Bacteria; phylum Bacteroidota; class Bacteroidia; order Bacteroidales; family Bacteroidaceae; genus Alloprevotella. The sequence goes on from JAGBKI010000006.1 coordinate 14,200, forward strand.
CCACCGTTGTTGTAGACCAAGACGCCATCAAGGAATATGTCGTCTTCGACAAACTGACTTTCAACAAGTGTTTCTACGGACTTCCCACCGACGATGACAGTGCTCCCTATCTCGTTATCGAGTTGAGCACGCGTAACCAGTCTGTAAGCGGTAAGAACAACAACGCCTTGAACATTGTCCGCGTGATACTCGAACCCCTTGCCGAGGGTGAGTGAAGCGTGGCCGTTTCTGTTCAAACCAGTCATTCTTTAATTGATAACAAATCAAGCAATGAATAAGATTAGCCTTAATTTTAAGCAGCGGTTTTTTCGCGTTGGTGCGCTTGCCCTATGTTTATCGGGTGCGCTGAGCCTCAGCGCCCAGGAAGCCGCGCCCGCAACTGACGGCGGGGATGCGCCTAAGAGCCAGATCAAGCCGCAGGTTGAGACACGGGAGGTGTCGGGCCATATCTATGATGCCGCCACGCACCAGCCCCTTTCAGGCGTGCGTGTACAGGCTTTGGCCAACCGCAAGTACACCGCGATGACCGACGCCGAAGGTGCGTATACCATCAAAGTGCCCACCTTTGTCACGGCCTTCTATATCTCCACCGACGGCTATAACGCCACACAACTTGCCATCAAGGGTGCAGAAAATCAGGACGCCGTCCTTTATCGCGGCCTCATCAGTGAGCAGTACACCGATGGGACTACCATCGTGAACTCCCGCACGGCCAAGCTCAACTTGACAAGTGCCCAAACGGTGGAACCCGAAATCGAGAACGTGCTCCACGCCAATGTGCGCACCATCAGCCGTGGCGGCCTGAATGCCCAGGGTGCCGTGATGCTCATCAACGGCATCAACTCCCTCAACACCAACGCCCAGCCTCTCGTGGTTGTCGACGGTGTGATTTGGGATATGCAGTACGATCGTGCCACCATCCACGACGGCTTTGTGAATAATGTGCTCAACCTCCTTGACCCCGAGGACATCGACCGTGTGGAAGTGCTTAAAAACGGAACCGCACTCTATGGTGCCAAGGGGGCAAATGGCGTGTTGATTATTGATACGAAGCGCGGCCACAGTATGGCCACACGTATCAACGTGCGCGTCTATGGTGGTTTTGAGACAGCCCCTTCACGCATCAAGATGATGAATGGCAGCCAGTTCCGCAGCTATGCCACGGAACTTCTCGGTACCACCGATATAGCCGAGAATATGAGTAGCAACATGACGGTGCCTTTCCTCGTGGAAGACCCGCAGGGCTACCGTTTCTATGAAATGTATCACCAGAACGTTGATTGGCAGAAAGACCTTTATCGCACAGCTTTCACGCAGAACTATAAGGTGAACGTGCAGGGTGGTGACGATGTGGCCATGTACAACCTCTCGCTCGGCTACACCGACGGGCAGTCCACGGCCAAGAAAAACGACTTCAACCGCCTCAACATCCGTTTCAATACCGATGTGAATCTGTTCGAGGGTTTCACCACAGCCATCGACCTGGGCTACACCCGCTCCGCTTACGACCTTCGCGACAACGGCTGGGCGCAGGACTACAGTTCCCGCAACATTTCTTCGCCCAACGTGCTTGGTTTGTTGCAGTCGCCGTTCATCAGCCCCTACATGTATTTCGTATACTACAACATGCAAACGGGACTTCTTGACTTAGGTCACTCCAACGAGGTTTACGCTGGCAAGGTGTTTAGCGAGGCCAATAATCCTTTGGCCTACGCCAGTGCCTACGGCTTCCCGGGCATAGCCAACCCCTATTGGATTCTCCAGAACGGTTCGGGCAACAACAAGAACTTCCAGGAGCAGACGCAGTTCAATCTCAACATTGCTCCGCGCTATCAGGTGAACCGCTATCTGACCCTTTCCGATCGTTTCAGCTACCAGCTCAACCGCACCAACGAGAAGTACTACCTGCCCTACAACGGTACACCCACCATCGACGCCGAGGGTCTTGGCCAGGTGAACAACGCCATTCGCTCACAGTTCTCCAAGTCTACCGTCATCTTCAACGACTTCCGTGTAGACTGGCGCAAGCAGTTCGATGCCCATTGGCTCAACTTGTTCGGCGGAATGCGTTTCACGGCCAACACGTATACCAGCAGCTTCCTCGAGGTCTACAACAACGACAACGACAAGATGCCCAACATTGACTACTCCCTCCAGTACCGCAACATGAAGGGCGACGAGGACGAGTGGCGTAGCATCACCTGGTATGCCAATGCCGACTACAACTACAAGAACCTCTATTTCCTCACCGTCACGGCCTCTATGGAGAGCAGCTCGCGCTTCGGTAAGGAGGCCAAGGGCGGTGTCAAACTTGCTGGTGTGGAGTGGGGTCTCTTCCCCTCCGTCCAGGCAGGTTGGCTCATCAGTTCCGAGAAGTGGTTCAACGTGCCCTCCATCGACTACCTCAAGCTCACGTTGGGCTATGATATGAGTGGCAACGACGCCATCGACTATTATGCAAGCCGCACGTACTTTAAGAGCGTCCCCTATTTGGAGCGCTTCACGGCACTTGTGCTTGCCAACACGGCCAACCCCGAACTGTCTTGGGAGACGACTCATCGCTTCAACGTCGGTTTGCAGAGTGCTATGCTCAAAAACCGTCTGTCGTTCGGCCTGAACCTCTATTATGCCAAGACCGTGAACCTGCTCACCTTCAAAACCGTGAGCGACATCACTGGCCAAGGCACGCAGCTCACCAACGACGGTTCGCTGAAGAACCTCGGCCTCGACCTCAATGTTGACGGTATCCTCATCAACACCAAGGACTGGAAGTGGCAGGCTGGTTTCACTGTGGGCCACTATCACAACGAAATTACCAAGCTGCCCAAGTCACCGCTCAACGTCATTACGACCTACGCGCTTGATGCCAACGGCAACAAGGTTGGTAACGGCAGCTCTTTCACGGGCTACACCAGTGCCGTCTACGCGCAGATTGTTGACAACAAAGTTTACAACAATATCCTCACCGCCGTGGGTCGTCCCGCAGGAGTCTTCTACGGCTATAAGACCGCAGGAGTCTTCAGCACCGACGCCGAGGCCTCCACAGCTGGCAAGTACGGCTACCTGCGCTATCCCACGGGTATCACCGAGCAGCCCTACCGCAACTTCAAGGCAGGCGATGTCCACTTCGTAGACCAGAATGGCGACGGTTGGATCAACGAGGCCGATATGGTCGAGATAGGCGACCCCAACCCCGACTTCTACGGCAACATCTACAGCCGCCTCACCTACAAGCGCCTCACGCTCGACGTGAACCTCAAGTTCAGTGTCGGCAACGACGTGTTCAACTACCAGCGTATGCAGCTCGAGAGCGCTTCGCAGGTTAATGTTATCGGCAACCAGACCCGCGCTGTCGTAAACCGCTGGCGCTATGACGGCCAGAAGACCGACATTCCCCGCACCATGTACTATACCAACAAGGAGTGGGTGAACAATGAGCGTTTCTCCGACCGTTGGATTGAGGACGGCTCCTATCTGAAGCTCAAGAAAGTCCGCCTCACCTGGGAAACCCCCATCAGCCTCTCCTGGTTGCAGGGCATTACCCTCTGGGGCGAAGCCAACAACGTCTTCACGCTTACCAAGTATCTCGGTTCCGACCCGGAAGTCACCGCAGGCAACGGCGTGCTCTACCAGGGCATCGACGCAGGTCTTCTGCCCGCCAGTCGCAGTTTCAATTTCGGTGTAACCATCAACCTCTAATCATCCTGTTGTCATTATGAAAGCAAAATCCTTAATAGGTCTCTTTGTATGCCTGATGGGCTTTGGCGTTTCCACCACTTCTTGCGAGGATATGCTTACGCCCGACATCACGATAGGCTCCGACGGCGACCGCACCATTGCCGACACTGTCAACAACTATCTGGGCATTATGCGCTGCGTGCAGCAGGTGGCAGAGCAGACCGTCCTTCTGGGCGAGCTGCGCGGCGACCTCGTGACCACCACGAACTATACCAGTGACTCTCTGGAGCGCATCACCAACTTCCGCAACCCTGTGGACGGTGAGAATGCGCTGCTCAACCGCGCAGGTTACTACAACATCATCAACCACTGCAACTACTACCTGCGCAACGTTGATTCCCTCAAGACGCTCAACTACAACTATCTGATGAAGAAGGAGACCGCACAGGTCATCCTCACCCGCGCCTGGGCCTACATGCAACTCGTGCAAAACTATGGCCGCGTGCCTTTCATCACCGTTCCTGTTGAGACAGCCGGTACGGGCTGGGAGACCAACCCCGCCGAAGGCTGGGTGTCGCTACAGCCCGGCGAGGAGAACCTGCTTAATCGTCTGATGAACGCCCCGTCTGGCACGCTGATGCAGGCATACCTATATGAGCAGGTCGAAGGCTTCCCCGCATACGGCAGCTACTATAACGGTGCTGTCAATATGCAGAGCCGCCTGACGATGTTCCCCGCCGAGATTATCTTAGGCGAACTCTACCTGCTGTGTGCACAGTCACAGGCCGACTACGAGAAAGCCGCGCAGTACTTCTACGACTACCTTTCCGACCCCGTCTATTGCGTGGGCGATATAGGCCAATCGTGGCGCGCCCTGTATAGCGAGACCTACCTCAACGGCAAGAGTACCTATAATCTCTACCCCGATCCCTGGGTCACACCGCTTATGGCCGCCTCTGGCTATTCCAACACCTCCACTGGCGCGGTCATCACCTATGTCCCCTCTGCTGCCAGCTCCAACTTCGGCCTTGTGCTGAAGCGTATCCCCGAAATCTACGGCTTTGTGCTCAATTCCACCTCTCGTACACAGACTGTTGAGCAGGACGACCCGAACAACGACTACGTTTCCTCCACTGGCTCCGTCAATGTGCAGGGAGTGGACTACCGCAAGCGCCAGTTCCAGCCTTCCCAGAGTTATGCCAACTTGAGCGATGCGCAAGCCTATGCACTCACCGACGTGCGCTCGCGCGAGGTTGGTAAACTCACTTACCCCGAGGAGATTGGCGACGCCCGTCAATACGGTGCTGCACCCATCTTCCCCACAGAGGACGAAGGCCGGATGCGCTTCATTCAGAAGTTCTGCCCAGGTAGGGTCGGCGTGCGCGGCGAGACAAGCGGCGGATGCGCTTTCCGCTACAGCATCCCCCTCTACACCATCCCGCAGATTTACCTCCACTTTGCCGAGGCCATCAACCGCGCCGGCTTCCCCCGCTACGCTTTCTCCGTGTTGCGCGATGGTCTGAATGCGCACTACATACCCGAAGGCATCGCCTACGAACCCGTAGTGACCGACGAGGACAACAAGACCATTACCTACGCCCCTGTCATCGACTCCGTGCGTTACTACAACAGCTCGCTCGCTGTAGGCAACGTGTTCAAGGGAGCCAACTCCATCTCGCCCTATGAGTGGGAACAGGCGCAGACCAAGCCCTGGCTCGACTTTAGCGACGAACAGCGCTGGAACAACAAGTGGGGCATACACGAACTCGGTTCAGGCATCTGCACCGATATGAACACACTATACACCTACGAGAACATCGTAGAGCAGCGCATAGCCGACGAAGCCCTCCGTTCAGGCGTCTCTTTGGAGGCCGCCCGCAAGTACGCCCGCCGTATGATGGAAGGTGACGATGACGACGACGTCGATGATGACGAAGACGACGTGTACACGCGCGACACCCTCGACATCGTGGCTCCCACACCCGAAGCCCTCGCCGCCCAAATCAATGCCGTTGAGACGCTCATCGCCGACGAGATGGCGCTACAGCTCAGTTTCGAAGGCTTCCGCTACTATGACTTGATGCGCATCGCCCGCCACAAGAATCGTGACAACTACTTCGGCGCCAACTACGGCTCGCAGTGGATGGCATGGCTCATAGCCCGCCGCGACCTCCCGCTCAAGCCCTACGAGAACCCCCTCACGCTTGGCAACACCACCGTCTACAACACCCTTTCGCAAGGCGAGACCGGCTGGTACTTGGCAAGCCCCTATTGATGTTCCCCTCCCCCCACACAACAAGTCCCCGCAAGCACCCGCTTGCGGGGACTTTCCTTTTACGCCTTCCTCCCCTCCTTTCTCGCCTCTTCAGGGATGCGGATATATCTTTGGCAGAATCCCGCCAGAAAAGCCATGAAACCAATATTGCTGTCCGCTAAAATTTCTGGGGCGACGAACGGACGCTATGACGCCGAAAGCGTCCCCCCCTTCTATAACTGCGCGAACCCGCGATTACAGAGGGGGAAACGCTTCCAGCGTCGACAATTTAAGCTCCATTTGTACATAGGGTTATATAGCGCTGTATAAATGCCCGGAACACCACTAAACAAAAGAAGCCCCGATGATATCAGGTCTCCATTTGACTATTAGGGCATTCCGAGACGTTTTTAGGTCTCCATTTGACTATTAGGCCTTATTTCTATACAAAAAAGCGTGGAACTCGCCGTTTGCCCGTTCCACGTGTAAAGGCTCTCGCATCGCCCGATTATCTGAAACGAGCAACGCAGAAGCCCACGCCGATATGATATACTAAAGAGTTGCGCCATTTATATAATAGCGTAGTCGATTATCATACCACAGAGGGACATCTACCGTTGCCTTGTCTCTTGATAATCGTTATGAACTTGCGAGATTCTTACACGTCAAGAACAAAGCGCCTAAGTAAACGCCTTTATGTATATTTTGCTTTCCCACCATCCCATTGCAGGCTTCTGCCTATAAGGACATTGGGATTGCTTGTCAAAAGGTAGGCTATTTTTCAAACAAAACAACATATTGAAAAAGATTTTCATCGCAAAAGATTTAACCCAAATCGGTCATTAGAGTTTGTAGGAGAATGGTTTTTATTTTGAGGGGCTTTGGGCTGATGTTCGCGACGGCATAGCGGGCTATGCCGAGCGGGCATCAGTCAAAAGACACCAAAAGAAAAGCCATTATCCTGCAAAAAGACAAACATAAAAACATACTCGTCGGTCTAATGACCGATTTGGGTTTAAGAAGCATTGAGGTAGTTGCCCTGACGGATGAGAAAAAAATGGCTTTTTAGGCTTAATTTCTACAAACTAAGCCTAAGTTTGGCGAAATTAAGTCTTAGTTTATACAAATTAAGTCTTAGTTTGTATAAATTAAGCCTAAGTTTGGAGAATGTAAAGCCAAGAAAAACTTTTTGTGTGGCTTCGGGAGAGATTTTGTGGGCGACGGCAAGAATCTTTATAGGTGTCCGCGAAAGTTTTCTGTTTCTTCCGAAACATATAATAAAAACAGGGAGTCTGCGCTTTCTTATACAAAAGGAGGCTACCCTTTTGTTTATATCATACTATCTAAGACACTGAAAGCGACCCCCACGACGGGAAGGAATCACTCTTAACGCTTGCGGGACGCGCAAAGGCGTGCATTCGGTGGTGTGCCGTCTGCCGCAGGTACGCGCCGCTACACGTCGCGTACCTGCGGTTACAAAGAGGGAAACGCTTCCTGCGTCATTGTGTGCTGCGGTACATCGTGTCAAAATTTCAGCGGCCACCAATAACCTTTCTATTGGTGGCCGCTGAAAGTTGCTACTGTAACATCGCACAGCCCTACTCTCCCTATGGGAGAAGGGCTATGCAATGGTGCTTTTTACTCCACGCACAGCACGTCGGCGGGGGCGATGGCCTGGAACTCGGGGGAGTAGAGGCTTTGCAGGCGCGAGGGGGCGAAGGTGTAGGTGCCGGCGCGGTCGATGACCAGTTCGTCGGTGAACGTGCGGACTCCCTTGGGCATACGCTCGAAGAAGTATTGCAGGTCGGTGTCGCGCACGACGCGGTAGCAGCCTCCGGCATCGGTGTAGCGGTAGCCGCTGAGGCGGTCGGCGGGTTCGGTGCAGGCGGGCCGCCCGGTGCGCAGCGACAGGTAGTCGTAGTCGCGGTCGGCGGTGAGGGTGAAGGCCACGCGCAGGCGGTCGCCCACGTGCAGCGCCTCGCCCTCCTTCACGGCCACCCACTTGCCGTCGCGGCGCACCTCGATGCGTCGCGTGAGGGCGAGACCCTCGCCGGCGGCGGTGACGTCCTCGACGGGCAGGGTGTATGTGGCGTAGACGGCGCCCCAGCCCACGCTGTTGTCGTAGCCGCGCACGGTGACGCTGGCGACGTCCACCTGCGGAGCGGCGCGGAAGCGGTCGCAGACGTAGCCCACGGTTTCGCGTCCCTGGGCGTCGTCGGCGCGGTTGGCGGCGACGATGCGACGGCGGCTGTCCTGCAAGGTGTAGCGCGCCACGGAGGTCTGGCGTGCCAGGTCGCCCGCCGCCTCGGTCTGCGGCGTGCCGACGAGCAGGGCGTAGATGGCGTCGAGCGAGGCCGACGAGGTTTCCCACATCTGTGTGCGCTTGGCCTGTAGCAGCCACAGGCGCATCTCGCTGAGCACGCGGTCGCGCGAGGCGACGAGGCCGCCCTCGGCGTTCCACATCACCTCGGGCGCGGTCATGGCCAGCGCCTCCATCGTGGAGGTCTGCGTGGGTATGCGGTAACTGCCCCACGTCATCGGGGCGCGGCGCGTGTCGAAGAAGCGTCCGCGCTGCGGGTCGCCCACGGTGGTGTGCTCGATGAGGCTCTGTAGGGCGGTCTGCGCCTCGGCGGTCTTGCCGTAGTGGGCCAGCACGACGGCGCAGAGCGACTTGGTGTGCATGTCCTCGCGTGCCACGTCGTCGGCGATGCGCTCCACGAGGTACTTCACGTCGGCCTTGGCGGCTGATGTGGCGGGTTCGTTGCCCGTTAGGGCGCGGGCGTAGAGGTAGCGCAGAAAGATGTAGGGGCAGCCCTTGTAGTTGTGCTCCTTGGCCTGCTTGACGTACTTGGCGGCCTCGGCTTCGAGGAACTTGACGGCGCGGGGCAGCATGTCGGTCTCGTAGCCCGTGAGGCGCTCAAGGCGTGCCAGCACGAGGGCGATGCGCGAGGTGATGTAGGGGCTGCCGTCCATGCCCGGGCACCAGCTCCACGAGCCGTCGCCGCGCTGCAACTTGCGCAGGCCGTCGAGCGCGCTGTGCAGGCGCAGGGCGTTCTGCTCGTTGTCAAAGAGCGTGGCGAGGGCGGCGGCGCGCTGCGTCTCGTTCTCGGCCTCGACGAGCCAGGGGCTTTCCTCGGCGAGCGTGTTCTTGAGGTCGGCGTTGCGGCTCAGCACGCTGGCCCAGCCCGTGCCGGTGGTGTCGCCGAGGGCTTTGGTGATGGCGGGATTCTGGTCGGCGATGTGGCGTGCCAGCACGATGGCGTAGAGGCGCTCGGCCCACTGCGTGGCGGTGTGGCACGGCTGGTCGGCCAGCACGGGCAGGGCGTTCACGACATACCACGCCGGGTTGCTCGACACCTCGACGGTCAGCTGGCGGTCGGCCATCGCTGTGGAGCGGCTCCAAAGGGTGTCGGTGCGCAAGGTGACGGGCGTGTGGTCGGTCAGGGTGAAGGCCAGCGAGCGCGTCACCTGCTCGCGCGCCGAGAGCACGGGCAGGTAGTGCTCCTCGCCGTCGCCGTAGAGGCCGCTCTTGCCCGTGATGCGGCAGACGGTGATGCCCTGTCCGGCCAACTGGGTGGCGTCGACGTCGAAGGTCTGCACCTCGCTGCCCCCGGCGGGTGCGTCGAAGCGCAACGTCTGGCGCAGCAGCACCTTGTCGCCCGTGGCGTCGAGCAGTTGCAGGAGCAGCGTGCCGCCGAGCGCCTTGTCGGTGAGGTTGCGCACAGTGACGGGGATTTGTGCGCGGTCGCCCTCGCGCACGAAGCGCGGCAGGGCGGGCTCCACCATAAACTCCTTGCGCGCCACGCAGAACGTGTCGAGCGTACCGACGCGCATATCGGCGGTGTGGGCCAGGGCGCGGAAGTTCCACTGCGTCAGGCTTTCGGGCAGGGTGAAGGCCAGCGTCACGCCTCCGTCCTCCTCCGTGCGCAGAGCGGGGAAGAAAAAGGCTGTCTCGCTGAAGTTGGTGCGCGGGTCTACGGCCTCCAGGGCTGCCGCGTCGTCGTCAGCACCTGAGGCTTTGCTTTCTTCCATGGCAACCTCGGCCCCAGCGTCGGCGTTAGCGACGCGTGCCATCATCATACGCGGCGCGGCGTCGGCAGTTGCCATCGCATAACCTACGGTGATGGGTGCGCCTAATTTTGCAATGCGGTATGTTCCGCCGCTAAAGAGTGCGTCGTTCCAGTGCGTGAAGTCCGACTCGGCCTCGTCCTTGAGGTTGAGGGCGTATGAACCTTTCACGGAGAAAGTGCTCCGCTGCGACGTTGTCCACGCGCTGAAGGGCTGGTAGCGGGGGAAGGCGTGGGCGAAGTGCCACTGGTAGGGGCGCAGGGCATCGAGCGAGGTGTCGTAGAGGCGTGCCATCAGCGCGGCGCGGGCGGGTGTGCCGTCGGGCAGCGTGACGCGCAGCCGCCACTCCTCGTGCTGGCCGGGTGTGAGCAGGCTGCGGAACGTCGTCCAGCCCAGCGTGAGCCGCTTGTCGGGCTGCGGCTTGACAACGCGCGCGTTCTGTTTGTAGAGTTGTTCGTCCTTGACGAAGGCGAACGTCACGTTGGCCCCCTCGCCGTATTCCGGGCGCCAGCCCAGGGCGAAGTGGAGCAGCGAGTCGCTGAACGTGATGCGGCGGCTCTCCAGAATTTCGTCGCCGTTGAACACGTCGACGAACATCGTCACGTCGCGCAGCGCGGAACCGATGATGACGTAGGCCGAGTCGCCCTCAACGCTCTGGCGGATGTTGTACCAGAAGGTATCGCCGCTGGCCGGGCGGGTGTCGTGCTCGGAGAAGAAGCGCACGACGTCCGTCTGCTTGAACTTTTCGCCGCCGCTCTCCACCTCCGTCACGAGGGTGTACTTGCCGGGGGCGGGCAGGCGCTGGCGCGTCAGGCGGAACGGCTCGCCCGTCGTGACACTGTCGGTCAGCACGACGGCTTCGCCCAGTTTCACGGTCAGCGTGCCGCGCGCCGTGACTTCGGTGCCGGAGGCGTTGATGAGGCGCGGCGTGACCTTGGGCATACGCTCGAAGCACACCGTCTGGGGCCAGCCCGTGGTCAGGTAGCCGTTGTTATAGGACGTGTAGTCGCTGCGCGTGGCCGTCTGCGTCTCGCCCGCCGCCGACGTCACGTCGACGCGCGTGGTGAAGCAGTTGCGCCCGCTGCCGCGCTCCGTATATAATATAACAGGTATGGCGAAGCGTCCCTCGGCATCGGTGAGGGTGTCACCCTTGCAGACGGGCGCGGCTGACTCGTTGCCCTGGCGGAACCAGTGGTAGAACCTGTAGCGCTGCGTCTCGTAGCGGACGCGCGCGCCCTCCACGGGCAGGCCGCTGTAGGTGCGCGCCGTGCCGGTGAGGACGAGGGTGTCGCCGGGGGCGTAGGTGCGCGTGACGGGGTCGAACTCCACAGTGAACGTCGGGCGTTTGTACTCCTGCACCTCAATGGTCATCGAAGTGGGCTGGGCGGTGCCGTCGGCGCGCAGCGTGAATGTGCCGGGCAGCACCGTGGCGGGCAGCGTCAGTTCGCCGCCTATGTTGCCCAAGTCGTCCGACTGCAGTTTCTGCTTGCCGACCTGCTTGTTGTGGCTGTCAATCAGCGTCACCGTGAGGGAACGGCCCGCCTCGGCGCGCACGCTGTCGCCGTGCTGCGTGAAGACAAAGCCGCCGAACAGCACTTTCTGCCCAGGGCGGTAGATGCCCCGGTCGGTGTAAAGGCGCACGGACGTGCGGTTCACCTCTCCGCGCCCGTATGCCGAATAACTGTCGAGCGAGAACTCGGGCAGGGCGTTGTCGTCGCCCAGGCTGATCCACGCCGTGCGGTTCTTGCGGTTCTTGGCGTTGATGCGGTAGGCGCCGTCCGCGTCGGGCTGCAGGCTTTCGCGGATGACGGCGCGGTCGCCCTTGCGCGTGGCCAGCACCATCGACGTGCCGGCGATGGGTGCGCCGCTCAGCGCGTCGACAATGGTCACGCGGTTGCCGCCGCCGTCCGTTTGCAGCACCATCGGATTCAGCCGCGTGCAGTGGAGGAGGGTGGGGTTGTACTCCCCGTCTTTGTCGGCGATGGCCACGACGTAGACGCCCGGCTCCGGGGGGGCGACGAATGTCACGGCGGTGTCGGTGCTGACGTAGGCGGGACGCTCCGTAATGCTGAAGGGGTAGGTGCGCACCAGGCGGCGCGGCATTTTGCGCCATTCGTCGCCCGCCTCGTCCACGCTCCGTGCGCTCTGCCCGTCAAGGCGGTAGAGGAGCAGTTCGCAGGCTGTCCGCGCCTTGAAGCGCAGCGTGCAGCCGTAGCCCTTGCCAGGGTAGACCGTGGAGGGCAGGTTCTGCAAGGAAAGTTCGGGCTGCTCCGTACGCATGATGAAGTTGCGCAGTTTGTCGGCCTGCGGCATCGAGCCGTAGAGTCGCAGCCCCTCCTGCGCCAAGGCGATGCGTAGGCTGTCGTTCGTGTCCGAGCGGTAGCCGAAGTCGGTCATGCGGACGTAGGTCTCCACGTTGAGCCGTAGGGCGCGGTTCTCGTCGGCGATGCGCCGCAGCGTGCGGAAACGCTCCGTCTCGCGGATGTCGTAACTGTCCGAGGCCGAGTTGCGGTCGAGGCTGTCGAGCGTCCACAGCAGCGCGGCCTCGCGGTTGCCACGGCTGCGGTAGAAAGTGATAAGGCGACCCGGGAGGCTGTTGCGCTGCCGGTCGGAGGATGCGTAGTCATCCAGGTACTGCCGCGCCAGCACGTGCAGCACGTCGCCGCCGAAGTATTTGCTGTCCGCGCCCTCCTCGAAGAGCGGCAGGTAGCGCTTGGTCTTCGCCCCGGCCAGCGCGGGCATATCGGTGAGCAAAGCCTCGTAGCAGGCGGCGCGCTCCGGGCGGTACGCCTCGTTTTGCCACTGGCGGTATTCGAGCGTGCGGGCCAGCGCCGCGTTCCACAGCGCGCGCTCCACGGGGCGTTGCTCCGCGTCGCGCGCCGCACGTATGCGGTCAATTTCCACTGCCGCGCTGTCCGACGAGATGTCCTCGCCCAGTGTCAGCAGCGTGAGGCGCGCGCGCAGCAGTTGCGTGGCGTTGCCGTCGGCCTCCGCCTTGCGCTGTATCTGTGTCACATATTCCAAAGCCGTGCGCGGCAGGTCGTCGGCCTGCGCCGCCTCGGCCTTTTTCCACAGCGTCTTGTACGACTGCGCCTGTGCCCCGCCCAGCGCGGCCACAAGCACGAAGCATATCAGTAAAAGCCTTTTCATATCGAGAGTGTTGTGTTATTCGTTCGTCGTTGGTCGCATCCCGCTCAACGGCGTTTAGTTTTGGGTTATTGTTATTTACTTTTGGTTCAACGCTGCGAAGATACGGCAAAACGCCAACTTCCGCTTCCCTCGCCCCGCTTTTTTCCATATTCCAACCTATTTCAAGTGATCTCCATTATATATAATAATGCCTGTGGCCAGATGTGCTTTCAATAGGTTTCCCCCTCAAACGCGAAAAACGCCGTCCCACGCCGCCCATTGCTGCGCTTTTTGTACTTTTGCCGACACATCAAGGCACACTGCGTATGACATTCCCGCAATTAGACTTCGTGACCTACACCATTGGCTGCCTGTCCGAGCGTCTCGGTCTGTCGCAGCCCGATGTGTACGACCGCCTGCAACAGAGCGGGATACTTTCGGGCTACATCATCCCGGCCTATCCCGTGCTGCACACGTTTTCCGGCGAATACCTCACCGACGACATCGTGGACTATATGAAAGAGAAAGGAGTGTTACAATAAGCGAAGTGGTTCCTTTCCAAAGCCTGGATTTCGTATGATTGAATCAACAAAGAACGGCCTGAAAGGCCAACAAGCAATCAGCCCAGGGCAGCGCCCTGGGGAAGCGGCACACACAAAATTCGCCCTGAAAGGGCAAAAGCATTTATATTTTAACGCTTTTGCCCTTACAGGGCGGGGTTGGGCGGACGCCATTTCCCAGGGCGCTGCCCTGGGCTGATCGCTTGTTGGCCTTTCTGGCCGTCTCGCCGCATATATACAAACGTGTAATTTCGTTATATAGTCTATGATATCAGACACAAAAATTTTGTAAACTATGGACGGACGCCAGACGGTGTTGCAAATGAAATACGCGCGGCTCATTGACCAGTTGGCCAAGCGCCTGGGCGTTTCAACGGAAGAGGCGATGGGCGTCTTCTACCATACGCAGACGTTCCAGATGATACAACAGGGCGTGGCTGACCTGCACTGCCGCAGCGACCGATACCTCGTTGACGAGTTACTGCTGGAACTCGGCAAACTGTCTGTTGCCTGAAAACTCATATACCACACGACAAAAACTTTACACAAACCTATGCGAAACTTCCTTTTTCTACTCTTGGCAATACTTTCACCGCTTTCCCTCCTGGCCCAGCCCACCGCCGCGCCCGTGATGACGTACATCGACGCGGACGGGTTCGAGACGGAGGAGACGGAATATGACGGCTCGGCGCCGCTGACAGCCACATTCACGGCCCACATCAGCGGGGCGGACGGCTACACGGCGCTGTGCGAGTGGCGCTTTGTGAAAGCGGGCGAGAGCGCGCCCTTCCTCACGCGTTTCGACGAGGACACGCAGTACACGTTCACGCAGTCGGGTTCGTACACCGTGCAGTTGCTCATCTCGTTTGTGCAGGGCGCGGACACCATCGAGTACGTGCAGGACGACCCGTTCACGGTGAACATCCGCGAGTCGCGCCTGGAGTTCCCCAACGCCTTCACGCCCAACGGCGACGGCATCAACGACATCTTCAAGGCCAAGGACGGCTGGCAGAGCATCGTGTCGTTCCATGCGCAGGTGTTCAACCGCTCGGGCCGCCTGCTCTACGAGTGGCGCGACCCGGCTGGCGGATGGGACGGACGCAGCGGCGGGCGCACCGTGCCCGATGGCGCCTACTACCTCCGCGTCGACGCACGCGGCGCCGACGGACACCACTACGACATCCGCAAAACCATCAACGTCCTCACCGGCTACCGCGAAGAGACACGCTGAACCACCCGGAAAACCCGGAAATTCCGGGACAGCCTCCCACAAAAGCCCCCAATGCCTTCCACCATCGACATATACGGCGCGCGCGTCCACAACCTCAAGAACGTGGACGTTTCGCTGCCGCGCCACAGCCTCAGCGTCATCACCGGCCTGAGCGGCAGCGGCAAGTCGTCGCTGGCCTTCGACACGCTCTACGCCGAAGGTCAGCGCCGCTACATCGAGACATTCTCGGCCTACGCGCGCAACTTCCTCGACAACCTGGAACGCCCCGACGTGGACAAAATCACGGGCCTCAGCCCGGTCATCAGCATCGAGCAGAAGACCACCAGCAAGAACCCGCGCTCCACCGTGGGCACCGTGACGGAAATCTACGACTTCCTGCGCCTGCTCTTCGCCCGCGCCGGCGAGGCGTACTCCTACAAAAGCGGCGAGCGTATGGTGCGCTACACCGAGGACCAGATTGTCGACCTCATCCTGCGCGACTACGCCGGGCGCAAGGTCTACCTGCTCGCCCCGCTGGTGCGCAACCGTAAGGGCCACTACCGCGAACTCTTCGAGAGCGTGCGCAAGAAAGGGTTCCTCCACGTCCGCGTGGACGGCGAGGTGCAGGAGGTGGTGCGCGGCATGAAGACCGACCGCTACAAGAACCACGACATAGAGGTCGTGGTCGACCGCCTCGCCGTGCAGGAGAAGGACCGCCAGCGGCTGTCGCAGTCCGTGGCGCAGACAATGGCACAGGGCGACGGCCTGATGCTGCTGCTCGACGCCGAGACCAACGTGGCGCGCTTCTACAGCCGCCGCCTGATGGACCCCGCCACGGGGCTGGCCTACCGCGAGCCCGCGCCCCACAACTTTTCGTTCAACTCCGTGAGTGGTGCCTGCCCCAAGTGCAAGGGGCTGGGTTTCGTCAGCGAAATTGACCGCGACAAGGTGGCGCCCAATCCCCGCCTCAGCATCTACGACGGCGGACTGGCACCGCTGGGCAAGTACCGCAAGTGGTTCATCTTCCAGGAGATCGAGGCCGTGCTGCTGAAATACGACGCCGACCTCAAGACGCCCGTGGGCGACCTGCCCGAGGAGGCGCTCGACGACATCATCGGCGGCACACCGGGCCGCCTGCGAATACCCGCCGCCATCGCCGGCACCACGAACGACTACTACGTGGAGTTCGCCGGACTGTCGAAGTACATCGAGCAGATGGCCGACAGCGAGATGACCGCCGCCGCGCGCCGCTGGGCCGAGAGTTTTGCGCGCACGCAGACCTGCCCCCATTGCCACGGCGCGCGCCTCAACGACGAGGCGCTGGCCTACCGTTTTGCGGGCAAGAACATCTACGAACTCGCCTCGATGGACATTGGCGAACTGAGCGAGTGGCTCGACAAGACGGAGACCGCGCTCACGGGCAACCAGGCCGCCATTGCCCACGAAATCCTCAAGGAATTGCGCACGCGCCTGCGCTTCCTCGTCGACGTAGGGCTGGACTACCTCTCCCTCGCGCGCGCCACGGCCACGCTCAGCGGCGGCGAGAGCCAGCGCATACGCCTCGCCACGCAGATAGGCTCGCAGCTGGTCAATGTGCTGTATATCCTCGACGAGCCGAGCATCGGCCTCCACCAGCGCGACAACGTGCGCCTCATCCGCTCGCTCAAGCAGCTGCGCGACACGGGCAATACCGTCGTCGTCGTCGAGCACGACAAGGACATGATGCTCGCCGCCGACTACATCGTGGACATCGGGCCGCAGGCCGGACGCAAGGGCGGCGAGGTGGTGTTCCAGGGCACACCTTCGGACATGCTCCACAGCCACACGCTCACCGCCGACTACCTCAACGACGCGCGCCGCATCGACGTGCCGGCCGTGCGCCGACAGGGCAACGGCAAGTTCCTGCGCATCAACGGCGCGCGCGGCAACAACCTCAAGGACGTCAGCGTCAGCCTGCCCCTCGGCACGCTCGTCTGCGTCACGGGTGTCAGCGGCTCGGGCAAGAGCACCCTTATCAACGACACCTTGCAGCCCATCCTCTCGCAACGGATATACCGCTCGCTCACGCCGCCCCTGCCCTACGACAGCGTGGAGGGGCTGGAGCACGTGGACAAGGTGGTCAGCGTCGACCAAAGCCCCATAGGCCGCACGCCGCGCTCCAACCCCGCCACCTACACGGGCGTGTTCAGCGACATACGCGCCCTGTTCGTCGAACTGCCCGAATCGAAGATACGCGCCTACAAGCCCGGACGCTTCTCTTTCAACGTCAAGGGCGGGCGCTGCGAGACGTGCAAGGGCAGCGGCTACAAGACCATTGAGATGAACTTCCTGCCCGATGTCTTCGTGCCGTGCGAGACGTGCCACGGCAAACGCTACAACCACGAGACGCTCGAAGTGCGCTACCGGGGCAAGAGCATCGCCGACGTCTTAGATATGACCATCAACCAGGCCGTGGAGTTCTTCGAGCACGTGCCAAACATCCTGCACAAGATAAAGGTGCTACAGGACGTCGGCCTGGGATATATCAAACTGGGTCAGAGCAGCACCACGCTCAGCGGCGGCGAGAGCCAGCGCGTCAAACTGGCCACCGAACTCTCCAAGCGCGACACGGGCCGCACCGTATATATATTGGACGAGCCTACCACCGGCCTGCACTTCGAGGACATCCGCGTCCTGTTGGGCGTGTTGCAGCGGTTAGTTGACAAGGGCAACACGGTGATTGTCATTGAGCACAACCTCGACGTCATCAAGTGCGCCGACTACATTGTCGACATGGGGCCCGACGGCGGCCGCTTCGGCGGCACCGTCGTCGCCACCGGCACACCCGAAGAGGTTGTGAAAAAAGGTAAAGGCTACACGGCGAAGTTTTTAATCCACGAATTACACGAATTCAACACGAATGAACACAAATGTTGATTGAAAACAAACTGTATTGGGACGAATGTTATGCAATCATAGGAGCCGCTTTTGCTGTTCACGAAAACCTTGGCTGCGGTTTTCTTGAAGCTGTATACCAAGAAGCGTTATCCATTGAGTTCTACGTTAACTTTGGAGAGCCGCGTTGCAGATATAAGCGTCTTGTCCTTTAGCAAATTAATTCGTGCAAATTCGTGTCCCATTCGTGTCATTCGTGGATAAAATATCATATAGTTGTGGTTAAGTTGTAAAAGAACAATTTAAATAAACTCACTTTTATGTCAACCATCCTTCTTACGTATTTGGGCTACGGCTTTTTGGTAGCCAGCGTGTTAGGTTTCTTGTACCTACTCTTTGCTGTCCTCTGCAAGGGGCAGCCTCTCGGACTGCTGTGGCTTGGTCTTGCCAATACGGGCGAGCGCTTCGGCTATTACACGATGCTTGCCGTCTTCGCCTTGTTCCTCGGCGAGAACTTCGGCCTTGAAACAGGCACGGCCAGCACGGTTTACTCTTCGTTCCTGATGTTGGTGTACTTCCTGCCCGTCATCGGCGGCGTGGCTGCCGACCGCTTTGGCTACGGCAAGATGGTCACCGTGGGCATCTTGGTGATGCTCGTGGGCTACCTGCTCCTCGCCATCCCCCTCGGAGGCGTTACGCCTACGGGCGATGTGGACTGGACGGCTTTCATCGCCATGATTTTGGCGCTCCTGCTCGTCAGCTTGGGAACTGGCCTGTTTAAGGGCAACCTGCAAGTGATGGTCGGAAAACTCTACGACAGCCCCGAATATGCCGACAAGCGCGACAGCGGTTTCTCCCTCTTCTATATGCTCATCAACGTAGGCGCCATGGTGGCTCCTACGGCGGCTATCAGCATTATGGACTGGGCACAGCAGTCGCTGGGCGTGACCAAGGCCGACTCGTATCACTTCGCCTTCGGCGTGGCGTGCGTGTCGCTCGTGGTGAGCATCCTCATCTACTTCCTTAGCAGCCGTTCCTACCGGCACGTACTCACCACCGAAAAGGCTTCCTCCAAAGAGAAGCAAACGGTGGCAGCACCCGAACTCTCCGCCAGCGAGACGCGCGAACGCATCGTGTGCCTGTGTTTGGTGTTTGCCGTGGTCATCTTCTTCTGGATGGCTTTCCACCAGAACGGCCTCACCCTCACCTTCTTCGCCCGCGACTATGTGCAGACCAGTTCCACAGGCATCCAGAGCATGATGTTCAACGTGATGAACCTGTGGGCTATCGTAGGTATCGTGTACGGCATCTACTGCTACGCCAATGCCAAGGAACGTCTCAACAAACTGATGTCATGCCTCGTAGGTGTTGTGTCGGCGGCTATCATCGTGGTGCAGTACCTGCTGCTTGACGACAAAGGCATCAAGGTGGAAGCCCCCATCTTCCAGCAGTTCAACCCCCTCTTCGTGGTTGCCCTGACCCCCATCAGCGTGGCGCTCTTCGGCTTCTTGGCAAAGAAAGGTAAAGAACCCTCGTCGCCTAAGAAAATCGGTTTGGGTATGTTGGTTGCCGCCTTAGGCTTCTTCGTGATGATCGGCGCATCGGTAGGTTTGCTTAGCCCTCTTGCGCAAGCCGACGCCATAGAAAGCGGTGCCGACGTAGCGCGTGTGAGCGCCAACTGGCTCGTAACGACCTACCTTGTTTTGACCTTCGCCGAACTGCTTCTCTCGCCCATCGGCATCTCGTTTGTCAGCAAGGTAGCGCCTCCGAAGTATGCAGGTCTGATGATGGGACTGTGGTTCGCCGCCACCGCCATCGGCAACTTCCTCGTGCAAGTGCCCGGCCTGCTCTGGGGTGCCGACGTGAACCTCACCATCATCTGGGGCACACTCGCTGGCATCTGCCTCGTGAGTGCCATATTCATCTTCAGCATATTGAAGAAACTGGAGAAAGTCTCCTAACACAACGCCCATAATATGCGTAAACGTCTTATAAACCTTATCCTTGCAGCCTGCGCACTCACTGTGCAGGCTGCACCGTTTGACACCGTATACAACAACGTTGTCTTCAACCGCCGCGTCATCAACTTTGACGAGGCGGAGCATCCCGGCAGCCTCTGCCGCGAGGCCGACGGCACGCTCGTCATCGCCAACGGGCGCATCGTCCTGCGCAAGGTGTGCCTGCCACGCAACAAGCGCGACGCACGCGCCACCGTCAGCGTCCGCCTGCGCTCGCACGGCGACCGATGGGACAAGGCCGGAAGCGTCTTCGTCATCCCCTGCTCGCAGGCCGTCAGTATGCTCACCGTCGCCGACGGCACACGCCCCTATCCCCCCGTCGACGCAGCCCTATACGAAAACATGCGCGGCATCGTCAGCGGCGACGGCTACCGCCCCTGCGTCGAACTCATCCGCTTCATGACGCCTTTCGGCGTGGGTTTCCACACCCCGCAGGACAGCGCCACTGCCCAGCACGTCAAGCCCACCTGGCTCGACCGCTACGAGGATTTCGCCGAGTGGAGCCAGGACGTCACCGACCGCCTCGCTTTGCTACAGGATTCGTGCTACATCGGCCTGGCCATCGACACCTGGACGCACGAGGGCTATGAAGCCACCGTCAGCCTCACGATGGAGGAAAGCGCCGTCAAGGGCGACAAGGCCGTGCGCCGTCACGTCCTGCCCCTCGTGAACACCATTGAGTACTACCAGCAGGAATACTGCGACCTCTTTGCCCGCCGTCCCCTCGAAGTGCCTTTCACGCTGCCCCGCACCGCCCGCCGCGCCATGGTCTACTACGTTTCGTCCGGCCACGGCGGCCACAGCGGAGGCGACGAGTTCGTACCCTCCGAAAACGTCGTCAGCCTCGACGGCAACGAGGTGTGCCGCTACACCCCCTGGCGCGCCGACTGCTACAGTTTCCGCCGCTTCAACCCCGCCACAGGCGTGTGGCTCGTACAGCGCGAGGCCACCTACATCACGTCCCAAGGCACGCGCGGGCAGAAAGTCATTGAGGAGACCCTCGCCTCGTCCGACCTCTCCCGCTCCGGCTGGTGTCCCGGCAGCGACGTGCCGCCCATGCGCATCCCCCTCGGCACACTCGCTCCCGGCGCCCACACACTCACCATAGCCATTCCCACCGCCCAGCCCGCTCAGGAAGGCCGCCAAAACCACTGGCTCGTCACCGCCTGGCTCGTGTGGGAGGAGTAGAGGCGGAGAAGGACTATTGGCCTATTGTTTCTATAGTTCATAGAATTCCCCACGATAAAAAAAGCCGCCCCCGTTTCCGGGAGCGGCCTTTTCTATCGTGGGGAGGCAGAGCTTATTCGCCCTCCTCCTCAAGCCAAATCTGCTGGCGGGTCAGGGCACCGGAACCGCCAACCTTGTTGTCGTCGTCGAGCTTCATGCTCGTCGTGCAGAGCGTGGAGGCATTGACGCGCTCCAGCAATACTGCGGGGGTCTTATAGGTCTTTTTCATAACGTTGTGCGGAAAAAAGGGAGACTTTACTGGAAAGCAAATCACTTCACGAGAACCTTCTTGCCGTTCACCACGTATACACCGCCCTTCTGGAGCGCGCTCACGCGGCGGCCTTGCAGGTCGTAAACAACGCGGCCTGCCTGTGCGGCGGCGTTCACGGAGGCAATGCCCGTCAGCTCGTCGTCAATCAGCAGGTAGGCGGGAGCGTCGCCCGTGGTCTCAAGCACATAGTAGGCCTTGAAGCCTGCGATGGCACGGTCGTCGTCGGCAAGCAGGGCGAAAACGACTTCCTCGGCAGGCTTGGCCAGTACGTATGCGTTCACATCGGCTGCCACGACGGTGCCGCCCAGTGCGGTCGGGGTCAGTACGCTGCCGAGGATTTCGCCCTCGTCGGCAAGGGTCACATCGTGCGTGCCCTCGTCGCCTACGAGCACGACGGCTTCGTTGGCGGCCACGGCGGATACGGCGGCATCCTCAAGGGTGAGGAGGTTGTCGTGTGCGCGGGTGGCGTAGCGTACCGTCACGCCTGCGGGAACCTCCCAGGCCACGGGCAGGCTGAACGTGCGCTGGCCGGCGGCACTGATCTCAACGGGAAGAACGGTAACCTCTTCAAGGGTGAAGAGCGTGTTGGCCGTACCAGAGACGTCGCTGTAGTTGTCGAGCGTGGGAACGCCGCCATACCAATACTTGCTTTCGCTGGTGTGTACCCAGTACTGGCCAACACCGTTCGAGGCTTCCTGGAAATCAAAGGTAACGCCTGCCTCGCCTACACCGGCAGCGGCGAAGTTGTTAGAATTGAGGCCCGTGGCGAAGTTCACAAGTTTGCCATCGGCAGTCCAGAACCAAACGGTGGCAGCCTCGTCGGACGTGCCAGACGTCGTGAAGAAAGTCTTATAACCATCGGCGATGGACGGATCAACTTCTACGCCAGTGACAGAACTTACATAAGCGTTCTGTGCGCTGGACTTGATGCGATAGAACTTGCCGGTCTCGGGCATGTTGAGCGTGATAGCGGCACCAACTTCGAGCAAGTTTGCATAAATTTCAGCATATGCCGATGTGTTCTTGGTCGTAAGCGCCGTGTTTGCTTCGTCAAGAGCCGTGTTGATTTCAGAGGTAGTCTTGCCTGTAGCGGTGTACTGGTTCAGGCCGTCACCGAAGGGTACTGCCTTCAATGCATCGTAAACCTGCTGGAGTACATCCTCGTCCGTGCTGGCCACGATGGTGGAACCGTCATCGTTGTGAACAGCACTCCACTCGGTTACAGAGCAAGTCGAAAGACCGTTGTCAGTGCGCTGGTGGAGGTATACTTCCGTATTCTCGGCGGCACGGAGTACGAAACCGCCGGGATACGATGTGTTGTTGTTGGTCTCGATGTACCAAGTGCGCGTGTCATTCTCACGGAGTGTAGTGCACTCAACGCCGTGACGTGCAATGCGGATTTCGTCGTACATCAGGAAGTAGTTCGTACCAGCCTGCTGGTTGATAACGCGGAAACCGTCATAGGGATTGCCGATGAAAGCCCAAGCGGCAGCGGGGTTGAAAGGCTCGCTTGCAGTTTGGTTTATTACGGTGTTGTCTTCCTGGCGCACAATGTACTTACCACGAATCTTCAGGTTGTAGTAGTAGGGGCTGGTAGCGTCCTCGGTGTAGATAACGGGCCATTCCTCTTGTGCCTTGAGCGTAGCGGTGAACTCGGCAGTGGTGCTCGTTTCGCTTACGGTGAGGTCAATCGTGTTGTAAGTATAGAAGTCAGCGCGCTTGTACTCGTCGGGCAGCGTGGTGATGCTTGCACCAAGCGTAGTGCCTACAGGTTCGGAAGTATAGAGCGTGTTGTTTTCGGTGTCCTTAACCACATAGGTTACGGTGTAGCTGGGGTGGAAATACTCCTCAAGCGCGGCCAAAGCTGCGGTCGGATCGAAAGAACCGGCCTCGGAGATATAAAGTTGGTTTCCGTCATCACGATTGGTATAGTTCACAACCTGCAAACCGTAGAGGTTATTGTTAACGTTGATGTACATGCTTGAACCAATCGAAATCTGATACAGCGGTGCCGTTGTCTCACCGAAAGTAAGTGCATAGTCAGCACTGGGCGTGTCGCTGTAATCACCATTGTTCAGGTTCGTCACGAATTTCGATGCATCTACGCTGTAAAGATAGTAGTTGCCCTCATAGCTGATGATGGCAAATTGGCCTGCCTCTGTAACCTTATTGTCACCGCCGCTCGGATTTGTTGAACTCAGATGCTCACCATTATATGTGCCAAGCGAACCGCGACCGCAGGTGATGGTATATGCCTTGTCGTTGCTTACGTTGGTGTAAGGGTATACGATGCCGCTTTTGAGCGTGCGCGTAACCTTGATTGTCACGGCAGAGGAACCGATGGTGCCTTCCGTTACAAAATCATAATAGTTGCTGCTCATAGATGCAGGAATGCTAACCTCAGAGTTCTGCTCCTGCGAAACGGTTTCACGCGTTACGAATGTCGTACCGTCGGATTCGTACAGTTCATAGGTAACTTCCACGACGATGGGGAAAACGGACATAGCCTCCGTCGGATCGAAGTCGTCAACCTCAGTTATCGTGAATTGGTTGCCGTCGTCATAGCAAGATGAATAGCCCCACGAAACATAGGTTGTACCCCAATCGCTAATATCAATACCCTTCGTGGAGTTATTGATATTGATGGTTTTACCCGTTGAGGCAAAGTCAAGAACAAAGTTGTCGTTGTTCTTCTTGATGCTCAACGCATGTGTGTTGTCAATACCCGGGTCGTCAATCTCACCACCCGAATTGGTAATGTACTTCTTGGCTTCAACGCTGTACAGGTAGTAGTTGCCTGCAAACTGAATGATGGCAAAATTGCTTGCCGTACAGGGGTCGGCAGCAGCGGTGTTGCTACTTCCCAACGTGTTGTCGGAGCGTACACCCAGAGAACCGCGGACGGTAGACAACAAGTACTGCTTGTTGTTGCTCAGCTCACTGACGTCAGAAATCTGAGCCACCGCTGTCCCTGCCACGAAGAGCAGGAGCAGCGTCAAGAGAGAGGTAATCTTTCTCATGTGTGTGAATGAATGAATTGGGTTAATGAATTTATGAGTTGTGTGTGATTGCGTTACCGAGAAACAGAACCCGCGCACGCCCAAAGCGCGTCGCCGCCAAAAGCTACCCTTTTTGTAGAATGCAGTTTATGTTTA